>NZ_JBAYPG010000054.1:0-3166 GCF_041677825.1 Castellaniella sp. | reverse complement strand
TCCTGCGCCTTGCGCATTTTCGCCGCCGCGACCATCTCCATCGCCTTGGTGATCTTGCTCGTGTTTTGCACGCTCTTGATCTTGGTTCGAATTTCCTTGATTCCAGCCATGGGCTCAATCCTTCAGGTCAGACCGCGGCGGCGCACCGCCCCCGCGGCTGGCATCTCAAAACGTGCCGTGTTTCTTGAACTCGACAATGGCGGCAGCCAGTGCGGCGTCATCTTCCTTGGAGAGCTCTTTGAGCTCTTCGATGCGGTTGATCAGCTCGGCGTGCTTGGACCTGAGGAAATCCTTGAGCGCCTTTTCGAAAGACAGCACCTGACTGACCTCGAGGTCATCGAGATAGCCGTTGTTGACCGAGTACAGGGCCACGGCGAGTTCCCAGACCTGCTGGGGCTGGTACTGCGGCTGCTTGAGGAGTTCGACCACGCGCTTGCCCCGCTCGAGCTGGCGCCGGGTGGCGTCATCGAGATCCGAGGCAAACTGTGCGAATGCGGCGAGTTCACGATACTGGGCCAGGTCGGTGCGAATGCCGCCGGACAGTTTCTTGATGACCTTGGTCTGCGCCGAGCCCCCCACACGCGACACCGAGATGCCGGCGTTGATGGCCGGGCGAATGCCGGCATTGAAGAGATCGGTCTCGAGGAAAATCTGGCCATCGGTGATCGAGATCACGTTGGTGGGCACGAAAGCCGAGACGTCGCCCGCCTGGGTCTCGATGATGGGCAAAGCCGTGAGCGAACCCGTCCTGCCCTTGACTTCGCCATTGGTGAACTGTTCGACATAGTGCGCGTTCACGCGTGCAGCGCGTTCGAGCAGGCGCGAGTGCAGGTAGAAGACGTCGCCGGGGTAGGCTTCGCGCCCTGGCGGGCGGCGCAGCAGCAGGGACACCTGGCGATAGGCCCATGCCTGCTTGGTGAGGTCGTCGTAGATGATCAGGGCGTCTTCGCCGCGATCACGGAAGTATTCACCCATGGTGCAGCCGGAATAGGCCGCCAGATACTGCATGGCGGCTGATTCGGAGGCCGCTGCGGCGACGACGATGGTGAATTCGAGGGCACCATGCTCTTCGAGCTTGCGCACCACGTTGTTGATGGTGGAAGCCTTCTGGCCAATGGCCACATAGACGCAGGTAACGCCCTTGCCCTTCTGGTTGATGATGGTGTCGACGGCCACAGCGGTCTTGCCGGTCTGGCGGTCGCCGATGATCAGCTCGCGCTGGCCGCGCCCGATGGGCACCATGGAGTCGATGGCCTTCTGGCCGGTCTGCAGCGGCTGGGACACGGACTGGCGGGCAATCACCCCGGGGGCCACCTTCTCGATGACGTCGGTCTGCTTTGCGTTGATGGGGCCCTTGCCATCGATGGGGCTGCCCAGCGCATCGACCACGCGTCCTTTCAGTTCGGGGCCGACCGGTACCGCCAGAATGCGCCCGGTGGTCTTGACCGCATCCCCTTCGGAGACGCCGATGTAGTCACCGAGGATCACGGCACCCACCGAATCCCGCTCGAGATTGAGCGCCAGACCAAAGCGGTTGTTGGGGAACTCGAGCATTTCGCCCTGCATCACGTCGGACAGGCCATGGATGCGGGTAATGCCGTCGGTGACCGAGACGACCGTGCCTTCGGTACGGATGTCGGTGGACGCACCCAGGCCTTCGATGCGGCTTTTCAGCAGTTCGCTGATCTCGGACGGGTTAAGTTGCATGGTAAGACTCCTGGAATCCTGTGAACTGGCCCGCCGTCATGCGGCCAGCGTATCGCGCAGGCTCGCCAGACGGGCCTGTACGGAAGTGTCTAGAACATGGTCACCCACCGCGACGCGCACGCCGCCAATGAGATCCGGGTCCACATTGACCTCGGGCTTGAGCTTGAGGCCGAACTTGCGTTCGAGCCCGGCCAGCAAGCGGGCCAGATGGTCATCGTCGATGGGGAAAGCACTGGTGATGTGCGCCAACGCCGTCCCTTCGAGCTGGTTGCGCAATTGCTCGAATTGCTGCGCCACGAGCGGCACGGCCGGGATGCGGTCGTTTTCGACCACCAGCCCCACCAGATTGACGAGTTCGGGCGGCAATGCCTCGGGCAACAGCCCCAGCAACAGGTTGGCGCGCTGCTCATCGGACAGGCGCGGGTCGCCCATGGCCTCGAGGACATCAGGCAGGCTGCACACTTCGGCGAGCTGCGCCACCTGATCGGACCACCAGCCAAGCCCGCGCGCATCGCTGCGTACGGACTCGAACAGGGCTTCAGCGTAGGGTCGTGCAATTGTGGACAGTTCAGCCATGATGCGCCCTGTATCAGAGTTGAGCCTGCAGCTGGTCGAGCAGTTCGGCATGCGCCTTTGCGTCGACCTCGCGCCGCAGGATCTGCTCGGCCCCCTGCACGGCCAGCACGGCCACTTCGGCCCGCAGGGCCTCGCGCACGCGCTGGGCTTCCTGTTCGGCGTCCTGCCGCGCCAGTGCCACGATGCGCGCCTTTTCAGCCTCGGCTTCGCGGCGCGCTGCATCGATGACGGCGGCAGCCTGCTTTTCGGCTTCGGCCAGACGGGCGTGGTTATCGGTCTTGGAGGCCGCTTCCATCAGGCTGATGCGCGCCTGGGCCTGCGCCAGGTCGGCCTTGCCTTTTTCGGCGGCAGCCAGACCGTCGGCGATTTTCTGGCGACGATCATCCATTGCCTTCGTCAGGGGTGGCCAGATGAATTTCATCGTGAACCAGCCCAGAACGAAAAACACGATCATCTGGAAAAAGAGAGTCGCGTTTAAATTCACGGTCGTATCCTATTCTTGCCGTTCGTGCCCTGCAGCACCCCTGCAGAGCACCAATGCAGCTGTCTGTGCCTGAGTTGGCCCGACAGCCCCCGGGCCGCTGGCCGCCAGCGGCGACTCGGCCCGCGCTGCCATCAGCCTACGAAGGGGTTGGCGAACGCGAACAGCATGGCCAGACCCACGCCGATCAGGAAGGCGGCGTCGATCAGACCCACCAGCAGGAACATCTTGGTCTGCAGGGTGTTCATGAGTTCGGGCTGGCGCGCCGAGGCCTCGAGATATTTGCCGCCCATGAGGCCAATGCCGATACAGGCGCCTATGGCCCCCAGACCGATGATCAGACCGCAAGCCAGGGCTACGAACGCAACGTTGGTCATGACAACTCCTTGGTAGTAAACGTTG
>NZ_JBAYPG010000053.1:0-3613 GCF_041677825.1 Castellaniella sp. | reverse complement strand
GCTTTTTCTGGGGCGTGTCAAGCAGCTGTAAAACCACCCGCCGACCGCACAACCCATGAAGCCCAAAACCCGCTGCCAGGCCCGACATTGAACCACTTGCGCGATCCAGCGTCAAACATGACCACTGTGCATCACCTTTACAACCCGCCGCGCCAGAACCCGGGCCGTGTCCGACACCGCCCAAAGCCCGTTGCACCAAGGGTTAACCCTTGTGACGTGCTGCAAAGAAACGAGAATATAGCACGACAGAATGACGGCTGCAAACCGCCTACAATGCAGGATCTTCATCCACCAACCACTCGTTTGTATCCGGCGATCTGCAGCGTTCCCATGGTTTCATATCTGATCACGATCGGTACGCGCAGCGTGCGCATGTTCATTACGGTGGCACGCATCATGCTGCCGGTGATGTTTATCGTCTACATCGCCGACCGACTCGGGCTGGTGCGGCTCGCCGGCGAAATGCTGGCACCGGCCATGGGTCTTCTCGGATTGCCACCGGAAGCGGGCATCATCTGGGCCACCACCATCCTGACCAACATCTATGCGGGCATGGCGACCATGGCGGTGCTCTCCGACAGTCTGCACCTGAACGTAGCGCAGATGAGCGCACTGGGTGCCATGATGCTGTTTGCGCACAACATACCCACCGAGCAGTCGATCGTGCGCAAGGCGGGGGCCAGTGCACTCGTCACCGGGGGCCTGCGCATGGGAGCAGGGGTGTTGTATGGCGGCCTCACCGGCTGGGTCTGCCATACGTTCGGCCTACTGCAGGCCCCCGTGTCGCTCGCCTGGATGCGCCACGACGAAGGATTGCAGCAGGGCCCGCCAGACGTTCTGACATGGCTCTGGGGCACTGCGGAATCCATGGTGCTGGTCTTCGTGGTCATCGTGGCGCTCGTGCTCATGCTGGATGTCCTCGAGCGCTTTGGGATCACGCGCCAGATCACACGCCTGCTGACCCCGGTGCTGCGGCTGTCCGGCCTGGAAGAGCGTGCGGCACCGCTGACAACCGTTGGGGTGCTGCTCGGGCTGGCCTACGGGGGCGCGCTGATCATCGAAGCGGCGGAACGCGAAAATTTCAGCCCGCGTACACGCCTGCTGGCCTTGTCGTGGCTGTCGCTGTGCCACGCCCTGATCGAAGACACGGTGCTGATCCTCGCAATTGGCGCCGATATCTGGGTCGTACTCGTATTCCGCACCCTGTTCACCCTGGGAATACTGGCACTGATGGCCCGCCTGACACGCCCGGGCACACCCTGGGGCAAGCGTCTGCAGGCCAGCGCCCCTTCGGCGTGAGCCGGGCCGCCACTTCGGGGTGGGTCGGGCCGCCATTTCGGGGTGAGTCGGGCCGCCACTTCGCGCTGTCAGGGTACGGGCGGCTTGAGCCATTGGGCATGGCGGCGGCGAAACCCGGCGAGCTTGGGGGCGATCACATAACGGCAGTAACCCTGATCGGGGTATTTTTCATAATACCCATGATGCACGGCCTCGGCAGGCCAGAACGGGCCTGCCATCTCGATGCGGGTGCAGATGGGCGCATCGAACAGGGCGGACATCTCGTCGCGCAGCGCCACGGCAATGGCCATCTGGGCGGGCGTGGAGGCAAAGATCACCGAGGCATACTGGGGGCCCACATCGTTACCCTGGCGATCCAGCGTGGTGGGATCATGGCAGGCGAAAAAAATCTCGAGCACGTTCTTGCAGGAAATCAGCGCCGGATCATATGTCACGCGCACCACTTCCACGTGCCCGGTGTCGCCCCGGCAGACCTGCTCATAGCTGGGCTGCGCGAGGTGGCCGCCACAATAGCCCGGCACGACCTCAGTGACACCCACGAGCGCCTGGAAGACCGGTTCCAGACACCAGAAGCAACCGCCACCTAAAATAATCTGTTCCATCGTCAAACCCCGCTCTGATCCAGACCGCTTCTTGATCAGGGTATCATCCTTCTTGCTCCGATTCAGGCCCATATCATGCTTGCCCCCCACATAGACCCCATCGCCCTGCAGATCGGCCCACTGGCCATCCACTGGTATGGCCTGATGTATCTGGCGGGCTTCGGCATCGCCTGGCTCCTGGGGCGCTGGCGCATCCATCATTACCCAGGTCAGCTCACTTTGCGCGACCTTGAAGACATCATCTTCTATGGCGTGTTGGGGGTCGTCATCGGCGGGCGGCTGGGCTATGCCCTGTTCTACAAGCCAGGCGAATACCTGGCCAACCCGCTGGCCATCCTCGAGGTCTGGCAGGGCGGGATGTCATTTCATGGTGGCCTGCTCGGCGTGGTCATTGCCATGCTGCTCTTCGCACGCCGCCGTGGCCTGACGCTGCTGGCGCTGGGCGATTTCATTGTCCCCCTGATTCCGCCCGGTCTGGCTGCCGGCCGGCTGGGCAACTTCATCAATGGCGAACTCTGGGGGCGGCCCACTGAACTGCCCTGGGCCATGGTGTTTCCAGGGGCGCGCGACGGCCTGCCGCGCCATCCCTCGCAATTGTATGAAATGGGGCTCGAAGGCGTCGGGCTGTTTGCCCTGGTATGGTGGTTTGCCCGCAAGCCACGGCCTGCCGGGCAGGTCAGTGCCGTATTCCTGATGGGCTACGGCGTATTCAGGTTTGCGGTGGAATTCACCCGCGAGCCCGACGACTTCCTGGGCCTGTTCGCCGGTTTTTCGATGGGACAGATCCTGTCTGTGCCCATGATCGTCATTGGGGTGATTCTGTTTTTCTGGTCAGCAAAGCGATCGACCCGCTGACCGAGACCGTCACGCGTTCCTTGCCGCCCTCTATGGGCGCGGCGGTTGAGTCAGCAGCCATACTCATCATGCGCGCTGGCCCCGGCATGGGCTGGAAGCGCCCGGCCCCTGACAGATCGATGGTGCGCAGGCGATACCCGGGGAAACCCAGGGCCTCTGCCAACGCGCTGGCCCGGTCCTGGAAGGCCTTCACGGCCTGCGCGAGCAAAGCCTGTTCGGTTGCAGCCTGACGGGCCTCGGAAACCGAGAAGTACAGCCCGTCGATACCCATGTATTCGGCCTGCTCGGCTGCCAGCCTGGACACGACCGGAAAATCCTGGGACTTGAGGATGATTTCTGCCCTGCCGCGCCATTCGGCCACATGCCCATCCCGATCAGTGGAAGGCCAGAGGCGGTAACTGCCGTTGTGCACAAGCACTCCTGCATGCCCCTGAAGGGCTTTCATGACCACGTCGAGCCGCTGGTTGAGCTGTTCGGCCACCGCGTTCTGGGCCGGGCCTGCAAGTTCTGCCACCAGCGTGATCTGGACGGTGTCCTGTTCGACTTCGGAACTGGCCTCGGCTGACAGGTTGGCGATGGGCACCTGGCCACCGCGATCATGTACGTGGGCGTACAGGTCTCGTGCATGGGCGGACAGCGGCAGCCACAAGGCAAACAGCACCAGAAACAGGCCAGTGCGGGCCGCTCTGAGAACAACGGGTTTCATCGGACCATCCTGAAAGGCTCTGACCCGCCGCACCCACTGCGGCGGGCCGATTCACAGTGCCGTGCCGCGCACGGCACCGCACGACACGCTGAAAAATGCCCCGCCTGTGCCGTCAAGGCCGGCATCCCGGAACCGGAGGTTCACGGTGGTC
>NZ_JBAYPG010000052.1:0-4410 GCF_041677825.1 Castellaniella sp. | reverse complement strand
TACTTGATGATCTTGGCCACGACGCCAGCGCCCACGGTGCGGCCGCCTTCACGGATGGCAAAGCGCAGGCCTTCTTCCATCGCAATCGGCGCAATCAGGCTCACGTTGATCGAGATGTTGTCGCCCGGCAGCACCATCTCCTTGTCGGCCGGCAGCTCGATCGTGCCCGTGACGTCGGTCGTGCGGAAATAGAACTGCGGACGATAGCCCTTGAAGAACGGCGTGTGACGGCCACCCTCTTCCTTGGACAGAATGTACACCTCGGCGGCAAAGTCCGTGTGCGGCTTGATCGAACCGGGCTTGGCCAGCACCTGGCCACGCTCGACGTCCTCGCGCTTGGTGCCACGCAGCAAAATGCCCACGTTGTCACCCGCCTGGCCCTGATCGAGCAGCTTGCGGAACATCTCCACACCCGTGCACGTCGTCTTGACCGTATCGTGTATGCCCACGATCTCGATCTCTTCACCCACCTTGATGATCCCGCGCTCGATGCGCCCGGTCACCACCGTGCCACGGCCCGATATCGAAAACACGTCTTCCACGGGCATCAGGAACGTACCATCGACCGCCCGCTCGGGCGTCGGAATGTACGTATCGAGCGCCTCGGCCAGCTGCAGGATCGCCTGCGAACCCAGCGGACCTTCGTCGCCCTCGAGCGCCAGCTTGGCCGAACCCTTGATGATCGGCGTGTCATCGCCCGGAAAATCGTACTTCGAGAGCAGCTCGCGCACCTCCATCTCGACCAGCTCGAGCAGCTCTTCGTCATCGACCATGTCGCACTTGTTCAGGAACACCACGATGTACGGCACCCCGACCTGGCGCGCCAGCAGAATGTGCTCGCGCGTCTGCGGCATCGGGCCATCGGCGGCAGACACCACCAGAATCGCGCCGTCCATCTGCGCCGCGCCCGTGATCATGTTCTTCACATAGTCGGCGTGGCCCGGGCAGTCAACGTGCGCATAGTGACGGTTGGCCGTCTCGTACTCCACGTGCGAGGTGCTGATCGTGATCCCGCGCGCCTTCTCTTCGGGCGCATTGTCGATCTGGTCGTACCCTTTGGCCTCGCCACCCATGGCCTTGGCCAGCACCGTGGTGATGGCCGCCGTGAGTGTCGTCTTGCCGTGGTCAACGTGGCCGATCGTACCCACGTTCACGTGTGGTTTGGTCCGTTCAAACTTGCCTTTTGCCATGATGAATCCTGTCTGAATGTTGTTGGTTGCCTGCCCCTGCCGCATGGACCGGGCATTGGGTTATTTGCCGCGCGCCGCGATGACTTCGTCAGCAACGTTGCGAGGCGCTTCTGCGTACTGCTTGAATTCCATTGTGTAGGTCGCCCGGCCCTGGGTCTGTGACCGCAGGCTGGTGGCATAGCCGAACATCTCGGCCAGGGGCACTTCGGCCTTGATGGTCTTGCCCCCGCCGGGGATGTCTTCCATGCCCTGCACCATGCCACGCCGCGAAGACAGATCGCCCATGACGGTGCCGGCGTAGTCTTCGGGGGTTTCGACTTCGACGTGCATCATGGGTTCGAGCAGCACCGGGCTCGCCTTGCGCATGCCGTCCTTGAACGCCATGGAGCCGGCCATCTTGAAGGCGTTCTCGTTCGAGTCCACATCGTGGTACGAACCGAAGAACAGCGTCACCTTGACGTCCACCACCGGATAGCCCGCCACCACACCGGCCGGCAGCGTATCCTGGATGCCCTTGTCGACCGCGGGAATGTATTCGCGCGGCACCACGCCCCCCTTGATGGCGTCGACGAACTCGTAGCCGCTGCCGGCCGGCAGGGGCTCGAGCTTGAGCACCACATGGCCATACTGGCCGCGGCCGCCGGACTGCTTGACGAACTTGCCCTCGACTTCCTCGCAGGTCTTGCGGATGGTTTCGCGGTAGGCGACCTGGGGCTTGCCCACGTTGGCCTCGACACCGAACTCGCGGCGCATGCGGTCGACCAGCACTTCGAGGTGCAGTTCACCCATGCCGGAGATGATGGTCTGGCCGGATTCTTCGTCGCTGTGCACACGGAACGACGGGTCTTCGGCGGCCAGGCGCGACAGGGCAATGCCCATCTTTTCCTGGTCGGCCTTGGACTTGGGCTCGACGGCCTGCGAGATCACGGGCTCGGGGAACTCCATGCGCTCGAGCAGCACGTGATCGCCCACGTCGCACAGCGTTTCGCCGGTAGTCACGTCTTTCAGGCCGACGACCGACGCGATGTCCCCGGCCACCACTTCCTTGAGTTCGGCACGGTTGTTGGCGTGCATCTGCAGAATGCGGCCGATGCGTTCTTTCTTGCCCTTGATGGGGTTGAAGACGGTATCGCCCGAGCGCAGCACGCCCGAGTACACGCGGATGAAGGTCAGCTGGCCCACGAACGGGTCGGTCATCAGCTTGAACGCCAGGGCCGAGAGCTTCTCGCTGTCGTCGGCCTTGCGGCTGATGGCATTGCCTTCGTCATCCGTGCCCTGAACCGGCGGGATATCGATGGGCGAGGGCAGGTAGTCGATGACGGCATCGAGCATGCGCTGCACGCCCTTGTTCTTGAAGGCGGTGCCGCACAGCACGGGCTGGATTTCGCCGGCGATGGTGCGGATGCGGATGCCGCGGTCGATTTCCTGCTCGGTGAGTTCACCCGTCTCGAGGTACTTGTCCATCAGTTCCTCGTTGGCCTCGGCGGCGGCCTCGACCAGATTCTCGCGCCACTGGGCGGCTTCGTCGGCCAGCTCGGCGGGGATCTCGATGTACTCGAACTTGGTGCCCATGGAGGCGTCATCCCAGATGATGCCTTTCATCTTGGTGAGATCGACCACGCCCTTGAAGCCATCTTCGGCCCCGATGGGGATCACGATGGGTACCGGATGCGCCTTCAGGCGCAGCTTCATCTGTTCGAGCACCTTGAAGAAATTGGCGCCGGTGCGGTCCATCTTGTTCACGAATGCCAGGCGCGGCACGCCATATTTGTTGGCCTGGCGCCACACGGTCTCGGACTGCGGCTGCACGCCACCCACGGCGCAATAGACCATGCAGGCGCCATCGAGCACGCGCATGGAACGCTCGACCTCGATGGTGAAGTCGACGTGCCCCGGGGTGTCGATGATGTTGATGCGGTGCTCATCGTACTGGTGCTCCATGCCGCGCCAGAAGGCGGTGGTGGCAGCCGAGGTGATGGTGATGCCGCGTTCTTGTTCCTGCTCCATCCAGTCCATCGTGGCCGAGCCTTCGTGGGTTTCGCCAATCTTGTGGTTGACGCCGGTATAGAACAGGATGCGCTCGGTCGTGGTGGTCTTGCCGGCATCGATGTGTGCCGAGATACCGATGTTGCGGTAGCGCTGAATGGGGGTTTTGCGGGCCATGGTAATGGGGTTCCTGGATGATGACCAACTGGCTTGCCGGCGGGCTTACCAGCGGAAGTGACTGAAGGCCTTGTTGGCCTCGGCCATCTTGTGTGTGTCTTCGCGTTTCTTCATGGCACCGCCACGGCCTTCGGCGGCATCCATGAGCTCGCCGGCCAGACGCTGATCCATCGATTTTTCGCCGCGCTTCTTGGCGGCCTCGCGCAGCCAGCGCATGGCCAGGGCCAGGCGGCGCACGGGGCGCACCTCGACCGGGACCTGGTAGTTGGCCCCGCCGACCCGCCGGCTCTTGACTTCGACCACGGGCTTGATGTTGTTGATCGCGGCGTTGAAGACCTCGATGGACTCCTTGCCGGTCTTGTTTTCGATCTGCGCCAGGGCGCCATAGACGATGCGCTCTGCAACGGCCTTCTTGCCGGAGAGCATGACGACGTTCATGAATTTGGCGAGTTCGACACTGCCATACTTGGGATCCGGCAGGATTTCGCGTTTGGGGACTTCGCGACGACGGGGCATGATGATTTCCTTGTGACGATTCAGTTGAGCCGCCCATGGCGGCCACGGCTTCCATCAGGAGAGCCACTTACCTGCCGCAACCGGGGTTGCGGCTGCACCCGGGCACCCGGCGCCAGGCCGATGTACCCGCTGTTGAAACGGCTGGGGTTTACTTCTTGGGGCGCTTGGCGCCGTACTTGGAGCGCGCCTGCTTGCGATCCTTGACGCCCTGCAGATCGAGCGCGCCGCGCACGATGTGATAGCGCACGCCAGGGAGATCCTTGACCCGGCCGCCGCGCACCAGCACCACCGAGTGCTCTTGCAGATTGTGGCCTTCACCGCCAATGTACGAGATGACCTCGTAGCCATTGGTGAGGCGGACCTTGGCGACCTTGCGCAGGGCCGAGTTGGGCTTCTTGGGGGTGGTGGTGTACACGCGGGTGCACACGCCACGGCGCTGCGGGCAGTTTTCCAGCGCGGGGCTCTTGCTGCTTTCGCGGCTGACCTCGCGCGGCTTGCGCAGCAATTGGGCAATGGTAGGCATGACCTTTACGCATCCTTT
>NZ_JBAYPG010000051.1:0-4685 GCF_041677825.1 Castellaniella sp. | reverse complement strand
GGATAGCCCGCGGACAACGCCTACGGCGTTACCCACCGTCTACCCACAGGTTGGCGGCTGCACACATCAACACAGGCTGCCAGCTACCAAGTTCAGACTCATCTACGGATTGGAATCGACTGCGCGCGCGTTTGGGCCCACAGGCGCAGGCCACCGGACAGCTGCAGGGACTGCAGCGCGCCCTCGGACTCGCCCCAGCACCCGTCCAGACGGTTGGATCGCCCAATGAAGCGCGCCACGAACGCCGTGGCCGGCTGATCATAGATGACTTCGGGTCGGTCGTACTGCTGCACCACGCCGTGCGCCAGCACGCAGACGCGGTCCGACAGGCTCATGGCCTCGGCCTGATCGTGCGTGACAAACAGCGTGGTGATGCCCAATTCCCGCTGCAGGCGCTTGAGCTCGAACTGCATCTCATCGCGCAAGGCCGCATCCAGATTGGACAGGGGCTCGTCAAACAGCAACAGCTGAGGCTGCGGGGCGATGGAACGCGCCAGCGCCACGCGCTGCTGCTGCCCGCCCGACAATTGGCGCGGATAGCGCGCGCCGTGTTCCGGCAAGCGCACGCTATCGAGCGCCTGCTGCACGCGCCGTGTGAGCTCCGTTCCACGCACGCCTTGACGACGCAGGCCAAAGGCCACGTTGTCGAACACGGTCATGTGCGGAAACAGCGCATAGGACTGGAACACCAGCCCGATGTTGCGCCGATGCGTGGGCAGCGCCGTGATGTCGCGCCCATCCACCCGAATCCGGCCCGAGGTGGGCGCAATGAGCCCCGCCACCATGCGCAGGACCGTGGTCTTGCCGCAGCCGGATGGCCCCAGCAGAGACACGAACTCCCCATCTCGGACCGTGAGCGAGATGTCCGCCGCCGCCAGATGGCTGCCATAATCCTTGCGCAGGTTTTCCAGCGTCAGCTCAGGCATGAAACACCCTGCAGAAAGACCCCGTCATACGCAGCACCCTCAGCGGGCCACCTCGCGCTGCCAGCGTTTCATCCACACCGGCAGATTCTGGGCGACCTCTGTGGGGTCGGGCAGCCACAGGCGCTCGAAGTTTTCACCGACCGGCACGATGCGGGCAGCCTTCTCGGACAGCGCCACCTGGGTGTTGACCGGGCCCGCGTACTTTTTCTCGGCAAAACAGGTCTGGCCGTCCTTGGAGAGCAGCTGATCGATGTACCGCAGTGCCAATTCGGGATTCTTGCTGCCCTTGGGAATGACGACCACGGGCAGGATGCCCACTGCGCCCTCTTCGGGGTAGACCACGGCCAGCGGCAGACCCGCGTCGATGGCCGAGCCGGCGCGGTCCGGGTACCAGACGGCCAGATCGATTTCCTGACGCTCGAACATGGGCACGATCTGATCGGCCTGGGTATACAGCTGCGCGGAGGCCTTGGCCAGCGGCTTGATGGCTTCGAAGCCGGGATCCATGTTGTCGAGGGTGCCGCCCTTCAGGCGATTGAGCGCCAGCAGGAACTGCATGCCGGAGGTGCCGCTGATGTCGCCGATCGCCAGCTTCTTCTGGTATTCGGGTTTCAACAGATCCGCCCAGGCCTTGGGCGGCTCCTTCATGCGCGTGGTGTCGTACACCATCACCGTGGCGCCCGTCATGAAGGCGACATACTGATTGTCTTTGTCGAACGCCATGTCAGCCACGTCCGCTGCGTTCTTGAGCTGCGCGCGGTCAATGGTCTCGAGCAGGCCTTCGTTCTTGAGCTGGGTGACCAGGGAGTTGTCCATGTACAGCACATCGAAGTCGGACTGCCCGCGGGTGGCGCGCACCCCCGCGGCAAACTGGGCCGAATTGCCCAGCTTGGTGAGCACCTTGGCACCGGTGCTTTGCTCAAACGGCTGGATATGACAGGCTTGGGAATCGTCTGCAAAGGAACCGCCAAACAGGCCGACCACCAGCTCTTGCGCTTGAGCGGGCACCAGCGCCGACAGACCGAACAACGCGGAACAAAGCAGGGAAAGACTGGTTTTTTTCATGGGCCCTCCGCAGGCGAAACGGGCGATGGAAAAGCCACCGCCAGGCAATTGGCGAATCTCCCGCAATTTATCTTTTTGGAAAGATAAATGCCACTAGGGTTTACGCGAAGTGCCGCCTATCCTCTGCGTGGCCCATACTCAAAGCGCTTCCTGTTTCTTGCCTCTCGCGATACCTCATGTCATTCAAGCGCTCCGATGCCCCTCTGGCCGCCCCCCACGCCCCGCTGTCGCTGGTGACCGCCATCTCCCAGACCGGCTCGGCCGACCCGGACGACGACCTGATCGACCGCGGCATCGCCGAATGGCGCAAGGCTCGTCCAGACCTGGACAGCTCAGGCAAACGAATCGTAGGGCGGTTGATCCGGCTGGAGGAAATCGTCCTGCAGCCGATCAATGCCGCCCTGAGCGAGCACGGACTGACCTATTTCGAGTACGCCGTCCTCGCCACCTTGCGTGTGGCGCCCGAACCACAAGGCCTGGCGCCCCGTTATCTGCTGTCGCGCCTGCTGTGCAGCTCAGGCGGCCTGTCGAACCTGCTCAAGCGCCTGGAAACACGAGGCCTGATCGCACGCCGCGCGGACCCGGATGATGGCCGCGGTGTGCTGGTCAGCCTGACCCCGGATGGTCGGGCGCTGGCTGACCGGGCCATGCCCGATCACGCCCGCGTGGAGCAGCAGCTGATCGCCATGCTGTCTGCCGAGGAGCAGGACGTGCTTGCGCGGCTGTTGAACCGTCTGCTGGTGGGCAATGCGCCGCACCTGCGTCTGGCGGCGCTGGAGGGGCGGTAGGGCATCAAAGGCCGCGGGAGGACAGTGTCACACCA
Source organism: Castellaniella sp. (assembly GCF_041677825.1). Classification (GTDB taxonomy): domain Bacteria; phylum Pseudomonadota; class Gammaproteobacteria; order Burkholderiales; family Burkholderiaceae_B; genus Castellaniella. The sequence continues at coordinate 1,871 of NZ_JBAYPG010000051.1, read as the reverse complement.
AGCTGGCGAGCCACAGTGAAATCGATGGAAACGCCACGATCAAGACCAAGCCCAACAGCTGCAGCAATACTATCGGGATCACGCTGCGATAGATGTCTCCCATGCTGACGCCTTCGATGTTGGCACCCTTCAGATAGAACAATGCGTAACCAAACGGTGGCGTCAAAAACGAGGTCTGCAGGTTGACGGCCACCAAAATCGCGAACCACACCATGAGCTGATCGCGGTCTGCAAACGTAGTCCCGAAGTCCAGGCCCGCAACCACAGGCGCAAACATGGGCAATACCAGAAAGGAAATCTCGATCCATTCCAGAAAAAATCCCAATATGAACAGCAGGATCATGATGGCCAGAATCACCATATAGGGATTGCTGCCCAGCAAGCCAATGGCCTGCTCAATCATGGCTTGACCACCTATGCGCTTGAAGATCAAGCTGAAAGCCGTCGCGCATACTGCCAAGATCAGGATCATGCCCGTCATGAGACTGGTTTCCCTGAGTGCCTCCCACAGTGCCGGCCAACGCAGGTTCCCGGATAGCCAGGCAATCACCATGGCGCCAAAAGCGCCAATGGCAGCGCCTTCGGTCGGTGTGGCCACACCGACGATGATGGAGATGAGTACGCTCATGATGAGCACTGCGGGCCCGATGAGGTTGATAAGAACCTCACGCAGGCGCTGTCCCAAGGGACGCTGGTCAGGGACAGGATTGGCAGGTGCCGCAGTCGGATTCAGTGTGGCACGTACGGCGATGTAGACCATGTACAACACGCCCAACAACAACCCTGGAAACAAGGCGGCAGCAAAGATCTGTCCGATAGGGATCTGCATGATCTCGCCAAACACGATAAGCATGATGCTGGGCGGTATCAGGATACCCAGAGTTCCTGAACCCAATATGGAGCCGATGGCCAATGATTTGTCATAGCCTCGCCGTTCCTAGGCCGACCCTGCCACAACTCACCCACTATCCGCATGTACTGACCGCACAGGGCAGCAGCGTGCGCCAGGCGCTGCATCGATCCCTGGAAGAAGCCGAACTGGACATTGAAGTGGCGTGTGAAGTGACCTATGTATCAACCGCCATCAGCATGGTCAGAGCGGGGCTGGGCATCGCCATATTGCCGTTGTCCACCTTGGATGCAGCGTCATGCGACGGTCTGTCGCACACGTTGGTCCATCATCCGCAGCTTAAACGTCGCCTGGGCCTGATCACCAATCGACGCATCCGGCCGTCGCCCGCGGCTCAAGCATTCATCAATGTCCTCATGAATGAGTCAACCAAACCGATCGGCACTGCCCCAAACTAAAAACGCCATGCACTCGGCATGGCGTTCTTGGTACCGAACGAGCCCGGTGCCAAGCTGGCACGGGCCGTCGCACGATTTACTGCAAAGCGATCTCGACATCGACACCCGCAGGCAGGTCGAGGCGCATCAGCGCATCGACCGTCTTGTCGGTGGGGTCGACGATGTCCATCAAGCGCTGGTGCGTGCGCATCTCGAACTGGTCGCGCGAGGTCTTGTTGACGTGCGGCGAACGCAGCACGTCATAGCGGCGGATGCGTGTGGGCAGGGGCACGGGGCCCCGGACCACGGCGCCCGTGCGCTTGGCCGTGTCGACGATTTCGGCAGCCGACTGATCGATGAGCTTGTAGTCGTAGGCCTTGAGGCGGATGCGGATTTTCTGGCTTTTCATGGGAATCCCTAAAGAACAAAGTCGGCGGGGCAGGCCCCGCCGCAGCACCAATTACTTGATGATCTTGGCCACGACGCCAGCGCCCACGGTGCGGCCGCCTTCACGGATGGCAAAGCGCAGGCCTTCTTCCATCGCAATCGGCGCAATCAGGCTCACGTTGATCGAGATGTTGTCG
>NZ_JBAYPG010000050.1:0-5713 GCF_041677825.1 Castellaniella sp. | reverse complement strand
TTTCTCGGCGGCGGCTTTCTCGGCGGCGGCTTTCTCGGCGGCGGCTTTCTCGGCGGCGGCTTTCTCGGCGGCGGCTTTCTCGGCGGCGGCCTTCTCGGCGGCGGCCTTCTCGGCGGCGGCCTTCTCGGCAGCGGCCTTCTCGGCAGCGGCCTTCTCGGCAGCAGCTTTTTCGGCGGCGGCCTTCTCCTCAGCCTCGCGGGCAGCCTGTTCGGCCAGTTTGCGTTCCATTTCTTCGCGCGCCTTGCGCTCTTTGGCCAGTGCTATCTCCGCCTCTTCACGCGCCTGGGCGGCCGCCTTGGCTTCGGCTTGCATTTTTTCGATTTCAGCCTGGCGCTCGAGCGCCTGTTGGGCGGCACGCGCGGCAGCCTGCTGCGCAAGTTCTTGTTGTTGTGCCAGTTCGGCGGCCAGTTCGGCGCTTCGGTCGGGTACGGGTTCGGCTTCCGGCTGCGGCTCGGGCTCGGGTTCTGGCTCAGGCTCAGGCTCAGGTGCCGGTTCTGGTTCCTGCTCGGGTTCGGCGGCGTTCACTTCCGGTGTTTCAGCTGGGCTTGCCATGTCGGTGCCGCGGGCCCATAACTCGACCTGAACCGGACCCGGGTTGTCGGGGGCGCTGGAAAACCCGAACACCATGAGGAGGATCAGCAGGCCATGCGCCAGTACCGAGAGCAATACGCCGCGTTGGTCATCGCGGGGAGGGCGCTGGCTGCGCTTGCGTCGGGACAGATCTGGATCGGGATGGGTCATGAAGCAATTGTCGCCGTCGGGGTGCTTCAGGGGCGCGGCTGAGCAGTCTGGTTGACGAGCAGGCCCAGACGAGCGACACCTGCGTCACGCAACTGATCCATGATCTGCATGACTGTTTCGTAGGGAACCTGGCCATCGGCCGAAATCACGACGGGGGTATCGGGGGTGGCCAGCGCCTGGATCTCGGCAGGCAGGTTGGCCTTGTCGACTGGCCGAAATGACGTCGAACCTTCGCGCAGCCTTAGGGCCAGATGGCCCTGGGCATCGATCTGCACTTCCACGGGGGTGAGCGGTACTTCGGAGGCCGTGCCGACCGTGGGCAGTTCGATCTGGCCGGGCGTGATCATGGGCGCAGTTACCATGAAGATGACCAGCAACACGAGCATAACATCGATGTAAGGTACCACATTGATGTCATTGTTCAGGCGCCGGCGACGGCGGGTGTTCAATGTGTTCATCAGTGCACCTGCCGTTGCAGGATATTCAGGAATTCGTCGATGAAACTCTCGAAGCGCATGGCCAGCCTGTCGATCTTGCTGGTATAGCGGTTATAGGCCAGCACGGCGGGTATGGCAGCAAACAGGCCGATCGCAGTGGCAATCAGGGCTTCGGCAATACCTGGGGCTACCGCAGCCAACGTGGCCTGCTGCATCGTGGACAGGCCCATGAACGCGTGCATGATGCCCCAGACCGTGCCAAGCAGGCCCACATAGGGGCTGACCGAGCCCGTGGAAGCAAGAAAGTTCAAGTGGGTCTCGAGCGTGTCCACTTCGCGCTGAAAAGCCGCCTTCATGGCCCGGCGTGGCGTATCCAGCAAGGCATCGCCACGGTTCTGCGCGCGGCGTGACTTGAGGTATTCGGTCATGCCCGAATCGAATATCCGTGCCAGGGCACCGTATTCGCTGCGTCGGCTGGCGATGGCCTGCTGCAGCACCGTGAGATCGCCACCCGCCCAGAAGTCTTCCTCGAAACGGCTGGTCTGTGCATCGGCCCGTTTCAGCGCCGACCACTTGCTGAAGATGAAGGCCCACGACACCACCGAAGCGATCAGCAAAAGCAGCATGACCAGTTGGACGGGCAGGCTGGCATTGCCTATGAGAGAAAGCAGCGAAAGATCGCTATTGGCTTGCATTTGGTTACTGTGCCTTGTGCAGAAGTATGCGGAGGGTGGGAGGAATACGCACGGGTTTGAAACTGGTGGCATTGACGGCGCAGACCTGAATCCGCCCATCTGCCAGCACGGTGCTGCCGCGGCACGCCTGCTGGTCGAACAGCATCGAAGACGCCCCCAGTTCGCACATGCGTGTGCGGATCATGAGACTGTCGTCGAGTCGTGCCGGTTGGCGCCAGGCCACGTCTGCACGTCGGACGACAAACAGGATGTGTTCTTGTATCGCAAGCATGCGTTGGTCAAGCCCGAGGCCACGCAACCATTCGGTACGTGCGCGCTCGAAGAACTTGAGATAGTTGGCATAGTACACGACACCCCCGGTGTCGGTATCCTCGTAATATACGCGAACAGGCCATTCGGTGTAACGGGCGGGTGTATCGGCAGTCATGATTTTGGTGAGGCCTTGTGACAGGTTGGGGCGTGCGTCGCAACCGAGTCAAGCGGTATCCTGCAGACGGCCGGCCTTCAGCCTCTGCAGGACGTGCTCCAGGGCCTGGCGGATGGGCACCGTATCGGGCCGGGTATCCCGGCGTGCCTGGATCTCGGCTGCCCCGGCCTTCAGGCTGCGGTCCCCCAGGGTGACCCGCAGGGGGACACCAATGAGTTCCCAATCGGCAAACATGACGCCAGGTCGCGTATCGCGGTCATCCAGCACGACATCCACGCCCGCTGCGAGCAATTCCTGATACAGCTGATGGGCTGCGGTACGCACGGCCTCGCTCTTGCCCAGCCCGATGGGACAGATCACCACTTCAAAGGGCGCGATCGACAGTGGCCAGATCATGCCGCGCACATCGTGATTCTGTTCGATGGCGGCCGCGGCGATGCGGCTGACACCGATCCCGTAGCAACCCATCTGCATGACGGTCGGTTTGCCATCCGAGTCCAGGAACGTGGCATTCAGGGCATTGGAGTATTTGTCGCCCAGGAAAAACACATGGCCCACTTCGATACCCCGCTGAATTGCCAGCGTGCCGCCCCCCGGTGCCGGATCGCCGGCCATCACGTTGCGCAGGTCGGCCACCTGATCAGGCTCGGGCAGGTCGCGCCCCCAGTTGACCCCACTGAGATGGTAGCCGGCCTCATTGGCGCCGCAGACGAAGTCGCCCATCCGGGCTACCGTCGTGTCGGCAATCACCGTGATGCGGTCACGGGACAGGCCAACAGGCCCCAGATAACCCGGGACACAGCCAAAGGTCGCCTGGATTTCCTCTTCAGTGGCCATGCGCCAGCCGCCCTCGAGGCCAGGCAGCTTGCTGATCTTGGTCTCGTTGGCCTCATGGTCGCCACGGATCAGGAGCAGCCACAGGTGGGTGGCCTGGTCTGTGCCCTGGCCTGTGTCTTCGCCGGCCAGCACGATAGCCTTGACGGTGCGTGCCAGAGGCACGCCCAGTTGGGTCGCCACGATTTCGCACTTGTGCGCATCGGGTGTCGAGCGCTTCTCCAGGGGCGCGCCCGCGGCTTCGCGGGCAGGCAGCAGACAAGGCGCATCTGCCAGTTCGATATTGGCGGCGTAGTCCGTATCGGGGTTGTATACGATGAGGTCTTCACTCGTATCGGCAATGACCTGGAACTCGTGGCTGCGTGAGCCGCCGATTGAACCCGTATCCGCCGCGACAGCGCGGAAATTCAGGCCCAGGCGGGTAAAGATCCGCTGATAGGCATCGTACATTCGATCGTAGCTGATCCGGGCTTCTTCCTCATTGCGGTCGAATGAATAGGCATCCTTCATGATGAATTCCCTGCCACGCATCAGACCGAAGCGCGGGCGCCGCTCGTCGCGAAACTTGGTCTGGATATGGTAGAAATTCAGCGGCAGCTGACGCCAGCTGTGGATCTCGTTGCGTGCAATGTCGGTGATCACTTCTTCGGAGGTGGGCTGGAGCACGAAGTCCCGGTCATGCCGGTCGTGCAGGCGCAACAGTTCGGGGCCATAGGCATCCCAGCGCCCCGACTCCTGCCAGAGTTCGGCGGGTTGCACGATGGGCATGAGCAACTCGATGGCGCCCGCGCGATTCATCTCTTCGCGTACGATGGCTTCAATCTTGCGCAGGACCTTCAGGCCCATTGGCATATAGCTGTAGATCCCGCCGGCAACCTTGCGGATCATGCCCGCCCGGGTCATGAGCTGATGGCTGATCACTTCGGCCTCTGCAGGAGCTTCTTTCAGGGTGTTCAGGTGGTACTGGCTGGCGCGCATGGTCGAGATCCCGGTAGGTACGTATAATCGACGGTAATTGTATTGAATTCATGGCAGAGGTGGCCCATGCTGGATCGCGAAGGCTACCGTCCCAACGTAGGCATTGTTCTGGTCAATCGCAAAAACCAGGTGTTCTGGGGCAAACGCATCAAGGAGCATGCGTGGCAGTTCCCCCAAGGGGGTATCAAACATGGTGAATCGCCTGTGCAGGCGATGTACCGCGAACTGCACGAAGAAACTGGTCTGCAGGCAGAACATGTGCGCATTCTGGGGCGGACACGAGACTGGCTGCGTTACGATGTACCCGATCACTATGTCCGGCGCGAACTGCGCGGCCATTATCGCGGGCAGAAGCAGATCTGGTTCCTGTTGCGCATGGTAGGTCGTGATTGCGACGTGAGCCTGCGGGCCACGGCCACCCCCGAATTCGACGCCTGGCGCTGGAACGCCTACTGGGTGCCGCTCGATGCCGTTATAGAATTCAAGCGAGACGTGTATTCGCGGGCCCTGAATGAGCTCTCGGACCTGCTGTTTGCGCGCGGGCATGAAAATCGTTATTTGCGGCACCACCGCCGCTCCGAGGCGGCTGTTCTGGCACCTGCTTCGGCAGCTCAACCCAAGGTCTGAAGGCATGCTACAGGATCTAGACAAGCTGGCAACCCGGATACGGCAGGTCGTGGCCCTGTTGCAGCAGGCGCGTGCCGAATCCGAGGCACAGGCCGTGCGCATCCAGGGGCTCGAAGAGCAGCATCGACGGTTGCGCGAGCAGGCCGCCCAGGACCAGAAGGCGCTTGTGCAGGCCAACGAGCAGTTGGCGGAGCACGAAAAAGGCCTGCAGGTGGCACACCTCGAGTCCGAACGGCTGCGCAAAGAGCTCGAAGACCACCTGCAGGACAGCCAGGGTCGCGCACAGGCGCTTGCGCACCAGCTCGAACGCGCGGTCAGCGAGCGCGACCGCCTGCGCGCGGCTGCCACCGGGGCCCAGCAGCAGATCGAGCTCATCCTCGAGCGCCTTCCCGGCGCGGAGAACTGATCATGGAACGTGTGGATGTCTCCATTCTGGGGCGCGAGTATTCCCTGGCCTGCCCCGCTGATGAAAAACCGGCCCTGCTTGCGGCGGTGCGGCTGGTCGATCAACGCATGCAGTCCATCAAGGCGGCCGGCAAGATTGGCAGTGCCGAACGCATTGCCGTCATGGCGGCCATACAGACCGCCATCGAACTGCTGGCCATGCGAGCCCCGGATGGGCCCCTGGGGCAACTTGCCCTGGGCGATTTCAAGAGTAAAATCGAAGACATCAACGGTGTGCTCGATCAGGTTCCAGGGCTCTCCGTTTGACAGGTTTTTGCGCCCGGCGTTGCCGCCGGGGGTTTGATCAAGTCCCTGCCGTGTTCGTGACCAGGCCTATCATTCCTTGAACCAATGCCAAAGGCATCGGTTGCCGGATTGACAGGTGGGTGAGCTTCCTTCATCTGGATGGCCCAATACCTGGCTGATGGCGACCACCGTGAACCTCCGGTTCCGGGATGCCGGCCTTGACGGCACAGGCGGGGCATTTTTGGTTTCCTGGCGCTCATCCGCCGGGGTTCAAGCAAGAAGCC
>NZ_JBAYPG010000049.1:0-7914 GCF_041677825.1 Castellaniella sp. | reverse complement strand
GACCAGCACGTTGAACGATTCGGGCATGCCGGCATCGATCACGTGATCCCCCTTGACGATGTTTTCGTACACCTTGGTGCGGCCGGTGATGTCATCGGACTTGACGGTGAGCATCTCCTGCAGGGTGTAGGCCGCGCCATAGGCCTCGAGCGCCCAGACTTCCATCTCGCCGAAGCGCTGGCCGCCAAACTGCGCCTTGCCGCCCAGCGGCTGCTGGGTCACCAGGGAGTACGGGCCGGTCGAACGGGCGTGCATCTTGTCATCGACCAGGTGATGCAGCTTGAGGAAGTGCATGTAGCCCACGGTGACGGGCCGCTCGAACAGATCGCCCGTACGCCCGTCGGTCAGCCAGGCCTGGGTGCGGCCGCTGGTGAGGCGCAGTTCGTCGGCGTTCGCGTCGGGATAGGCGAGTTCGAGCATGTGCGTGATGTCTTCTTCGGTGGCGCCGTCGAACACCGGCGTGGCCAGCGGCACCCCGTCGCGCAGGTTCTGCGCCAGGGCGGTGACCTCGTCGTCGGTCAGGCTGTCGAGCCGCACCGAGCCGCCACAGGCCCCGTACAGCCCCTGCAGCATGGCCCGGACCTGCTTGACCTGCACCCCGCGCTCGTCATCGAGCATCTGCGCGACCCGGCGACCCAGGCCCTTGGCCGCCCAGCCCAGGTGCACTTCGAGCACCTGGCCGATGTTCATGCGCGAAGGCACGCCCAAGGGGTTGAGTACGATGTCCACAGGGGTGCCATCGGCCATGTGCGGCATGTCCTCGACCGGAATGATGCGCGAGACCACGCCTTTGTTGCCATGCCGGCCAGCCATCTTGTCGCCCGGCTGCAGGCGCCGCTTGACCGCCAGGTAGACCTTGATCATCTTGAGCACGCCGGGCGGCAACTCGTCGCCCTGGGTGAGCTTCTTGCGCTTTTCTTCGAAAGCCAGATCGAACTGGTGGCGTTTCTGCTCGAGCGCGTCCTTGACCTGCTCGAGCGCGATGGCCGCGTCTTCGTCGGCCAGACGAATGTCGAACCACTGCCACCGGTCCAGGCTGTCGAGATACTCGGCCGTGAGCTCGGTGCCCTTGGCCAGCTTGCGCGGCCCGCCATTGACGACCTTGCCGGCCAGCGTCTTGCGCAGCCGGTCGAAGGCATCGTTCTCGACGATGCGCAGCTGGTCATCGAGATCCTGGCGAAAGCGCCGCAGTTCGTCGTCGATGATGGACTGGGCGCGCTTGTCGCGTTCGATGCCTTCGCGCGTGAAGACCTGGACGTCGATCACCGTGCCCGTCATGCCCGAGGGCACGCGCAGGGAGGTGTCCTTGACGTCGGACGCCTTCTCGCCAAAGATGGCGCGCAACAGCTTTTCTTCGGGGGTCAGCTGGGTTTCGCCCTTGGGCGTCACCTTGCCCACCAGCACGTCATCGGCGCGCACTTCAGCGCCGATGTGCACGATGCCGGAGTCATCCAGCCGGTTGAGCTGGGTTTCGGCCAGGTTGGAGATGTCGCGCGTGATTTCCTCGGCACCCAGCTTGGTGTCGCGGGCCACCACGGTGAGTTCCTCGATGTGGATCGAGGTGTAGCGGTCATCGGCCACGATGCGCTCGGAAATGAGAACCGAATCCTCAAAATTGTAACCGTTCCAGGGCATGAAGGCGATCAGCATGTTCTGACCCAGGGCGAGTTCGCCCAGGTCGCTGGATGCGCCATCGGCCAGCACATCGCCGCGGGCGACGCGGTCGCCGCGCGAGACGATGGGCCGCTGGTTGATGTTGGTATTCTGGTTCGAGCGGGTGTATTTTTTCAGGTTGTAGATGTCCACCCCGACTTCGCCTGCCACATTTTCGTCGTCATTGACGCGGATCACCACCCGGTCGGCATCCACGAAATCGACCACGCCACCGCGCCGTGCCTGTACGGTCGTGCCCGAGTCGACCGCCACCGTGCGCTCGATGCCGGTGCCCACCAGGGGCTTCTCGGGGCGCAGACAGGGCACGGCCTGGCGCTGCATGTTGGCCCCCATCAGGGCGCGGTTGGCGTCATCGTGCTCGAGAAACGGGATCAACGAAGCCGCCACCGAGACGATCTGCGAAGGCGCCACGTCCATGTACTGGATGTTCTCGGGCGCCGTGAGCAGGGTTTCACCCGCCTCGCGACAGGCGACCAGGTCGTCGGTAAAGCGCCCTTCCTCATCCAGATGGGCGTTGGCCTGGGCAATCACGTACTTGCTTTCTTCGATGGCCGACAGGTATTCGATCTGGTCGGACACCCGGCCATCGATGATGCGGCGATACGGCGTTTCGAGAAAGCCGTATTCGTTCAGGCGCGCATACAGGGCCAATGAGTTGATGAGGCCGATGTTGGGCCCTTCAGGCGTCTCGATGGGGCAGACCCGGCCGTAGTGGGTAGGATGCACGTCGCGCACCTCGAAGCCTGCGCGCTCGCGCGTCAGGCCGCCCGGCCCCAGGGCCGAGACGCGCCGCTTGTGGGTGATTTCGGACAGCGGGTTGGTCTGATCCATGAACTGCGACAACTGGCTGGAGCCGAAGAATTCCTTGATGGCCGCCGAGATCGGTTTCGAGTTGATCAGGTCGTGCGGCATCAGGTTCTCGGACTCGGCCTGGCTGAGGCGTTCCTTGACGGCGCGTTCGACGCGCACCAGACCGGCACGGAACTGGTTTTCGGCAAGCTCGCCCACGCAACGCACCCGGCGATTGCCCAGGTGGTCGATATCATCGATCTGGCCGCGGCCGTTGCGCAGTTCGACCAGCACCTTGATGGTCGCCAGAATGTCATCGTCGGTCAGCGTGAGCGGGCCGGCGTTGCCCTCGTCACGGCCCAGCCGGCTGTTGACCTTCATGCGCCCGACGCGCGACAGGTCGTAAGAATCTTCGGAATAGAACAGACGCTGGAACAGCGCTTCGACGGCTTCTTCGGTGGGCGGCTCGCCCGGGCGCATCATGCGGTAGATGGCCACGCGCGCGGCCATCTGGTCCGCGGTCTCGTCGGTGCGCAGGGTCTGCGAAATGTACGCCCCTTCACTGAGTTCGTTGACATACAGGGTTTCGATGTCGCGAATGCCGGCTTCGCGCATTTCGGCCAGCAGGGTCTCGGTGATCTCGTCGTTGGCCAGCGCCAGAACCTCGCCGGTTTCCGGGTGCACGATGTTGCGCGCCAGCACCCGGCCGATGAGGTAGTCTTCGGGCACGGAGATATGGTGCACGCCGGCCTGGTCCAGATCGCGCAAATGACGCGCATTGATGCGCTTGTCCTTCTCGACGATGACCGCCCCCTTGTGGTCGGCAATATCGAACCGGGCGACCTCGCCCTTCCAGCGCTCGGGCACGAACTCGAGGCGCCCGCCTTCGGGCAGCAGCTCGATGTGATCGAATTGCGAGAAAAAGGCCAGGATGGCCTCGACGCTCATGCCGATGGCTTTGAGCAGAATGGTGACGGGCATCTTGCGGCGCCGGTCGATGCGAAAGAACAGGATGTCCTTGGGATCGAACTCGAAATCGAGCCAGGAGCCGCGATACGGGATCACCCGTGCCGAGAACAGCAGCTTGCCCGAACTGTGGGTCTTGCCGCGGTCATGCTCGAAGAACACGCCCGGCGAGCGGTGCAACTGCGAAACGATGACGCGCTCGGTCCCGTTGATGACGAAAGAGCCATTGTCGGTCATGAGCGGCATCTCGCCCATGTATACTTCCTGTTCCTTGACCTCTTTGATGGTGGGCTTGCTGACCTCGCGGTCCATGAGCACCAGGCGCACCTTGGCGCGCAGCGGCGATGCGTAGGTCAGGCCGCGTTGCTGGCACTCTTTTACATCGAACACCGGGGTGCCGAGCATGTAGCTGACAAACTCCAGGCGCGCCATCTGGTTATGGCTGACGATGGGAAATATCGAATTGAAGGCCGCCTGCAGACCTTCTTCCGCCCGTCTGGACGGGCTGACGTCCGATTGCAGGAAAGTCCGGTAAGATTCCAGTTGGGTCGCCAGCAGATAGGGGACGTCTTGTACGTCTTCACGCTTGGCGAAGGTTTTGCGAATGCGCTTCTTTTCGGTGTACGAATAGGGCATGAGCACTCCGATTCGAGGTTGCTTGGCCGTCATCCACGGCCAGGGACAGAATCGCCGCTCGCGAAGGGTGCATCCATGAACCGGTGCACAACGCCTGCGGTACGGCTTGCGACTCTTGAAAACCCGGCTGGCAGCGCCGCCAACAACAGGTTTTCGAGAAACGCAAAAGCCCGGAGAGGCTTTTCGGGCTCTCCGGGCGCGGGCTTGCGGTCTTACTTGAGCTCGACCTTGGCGCCAGCGTCTTCGAGCTTCTTCTGGGCTTCTTCGGCAGCGGCCTTGTCGACCCCTTCCTTGACGGCCTTGGGCGCGCCATCGACCAGGTCCTTGGCCTCTTTCAGGCCCAGGCCCGTGATTTCACGCACGGCCTTGATGACGCTGACCTTGTTGGCACCGATTTCAGCAAGGAACACGGTGAATTCGGTCTGCTCTTCGGCGGCCGCGGCTGCTGCACCGGCAGCAGGCGCAGCGGCCACGGCAACAGCGGCAGCAGCCGCGGATACGCCGAACTTTTCTTCCATTTCAGTGATCAGTTCGGACAGCTCGAGCACGCTCATGGCGGCGATTGCATCGAGGATTTCAGCTTTGGTAGCCATTTGGATGAACTCCGGAAAATTGATTGAACCAGGTTGGATGGTCGCTGGTCACGTGAACCCCAGGCTGCCTAGGCAGCCTGTTTCTGATCGCGCACGGCGGCCAGGCCGCGCACGAACTTGGTGGGCACTTCGTTGAGCGTACGCACGAACTGGGCGATGGGCGCCTGCATGGTGCCCAGCAGCCTGGAGAGCAATTCGTCGCGCGACGGCATGGTGGCCAAAGCCTTCACACCATCGGACGTCAGCAGGCTGTTGGGCAGGGCCCCGCCTGTGATGACCAGTTTTTCATTGGTCTTGGCGAATTCGGCAAGCACCTTGGCCGCCGCCACCGGATCCGGGCTGATGGCATACATCAGCGGACCGGCGAGCTGCCCGGACAGACCCTCGAAGGGCGTGCCGGACAGCGCGCGGCGTACCAGCGTGTTCTTGAGAACACGCAGATACACACCCGACTCTCGCGCAGTTTTGCGCAATACGGTGACGGAGGCGACATCCAGACCACGATACTCGGCGACCACCACCGAATGGGCCCGACCGAGTTCGGCCGAGATTTCCTCGATGACGACCGCCTTTTCCTGGCGATTGAGACTCATGGTTGAACACTCCATCTAGTGATGCCCGGCCTGATTGCCGGACATCGACCGAATGCGGCGCACCTGGTCGAGTTCACGAATGAATTCTTCCTGGGCGCCGTCTGCGCTGGATCCGCATGCTTCACGGGATTAAGCCCTGACCTGCCGAGACAGGCTCGGGCTCCAGCGGTCTTTGACAGCGATGCCCGGGATTGCGCCCGGGCATGGCCCAAAGTTCCTTGGACAGCATCAGGCTGTCAGACTGGCCACCTCGACACGGACCCCGCCCCCCATGGTGGAGGAGACGGCGACCTTGCGCAGATACACCCCTTTGGCCGCCGTCGGGCGCGCCTTGTTGAGCGCATCGATCAGCGCAGCCAGATTGGTCTGCAGCTGCTCGCCCTCGAAGGAGGCGCGGCCTATGGTGGCATGAATGATGCCGGCCTTGTCGGTGCGATACTGGATCTGCCCGGCCTTGGCGTTCTTGACGGCCGTGGCGACATCGGGGGTGACCGTACCCACCTTGGGGTTGGGCATCAGGCCGCGAGGGCCCAGGACCTGACCCAGGGCACCCACCACCCGCATGGTATCGGGCGATGCAATGACCACATCGAAATCGATATTGCCCGCCTTGATGCTGGCCGCGAGATCATCGAGGCCCACGATGTCGGCCCCCGCCGCGCGGGCTGCATCGGCCTTTTCGCCCTGGGCGAACACGGCAACCCGCACGGACTTGCCGGTACCGGCCGGCAAGACGACCGAGCCGCGCACGAGCTGGTCGGACTTGCGCGGATCGATGCCCAGTTGCACGGCGACATCGATGGATTCATTGAATTTGGCCGTCGCGGTTTCCTTGACCAGGGCCAGCGCCTCGGCCACCGGATAGAGCCGGTTGCGATCGATCCTGGCTGCAACGGCAGCTGCACGTTTGCTGAGTCGGGCCATGTCAGATCACCCCTTCGACGTCGATGCCCATGCTGCGGGCGGTACCGGCCACCGTACGCACGGCGGCATCCAGATCGGCTGCGGTGAGGTCAGGCTCTTTCGCACGGGCAATTTCTTCGGCCTGGGCGCGCGTGAGCGAACCGACCTTGGCCGAGTTCGGCGTGGCCGAGCCCTTCTGGATGCTGGCTGCCTTCTTGCTCAGGATGGTGGCCGGCGGCGTCTTCATGATGAAGGTGAAGCTCTTGTCGGCAAACGCCGTGATCACCACCGGGATCGGCAGACCCGGCTCCATGCCCTGTGTCCGGGCATTGAAGGCCTTGCAGAATTCCATGATGTTCAGCCCACGCTGACCGAGCGCCGGCCCGATCGGGGGGGATGGATTGGCTTTGCCAGCTGGCACTTGCAGCTTGATGAAGCCGACGATTTTCTTCGCCATTCAAAGCTCCTGTCGGGTCCAAGCGCCCCTGCCAGTGCAGGGGCTCCCCGGTTGGTTGCGTCAGGCCTTCTCGACCTGACTGAAATCGAGTTCGACGGGTGTGGCACGACCGAAAATGGTCACCGACACGCGAACCTTGCTTTTCTCGTAGTTGACGTCTTCGACCATGCCGTTGAAATCGGCAAATGGGCCTTCCTTGACACGCACGGCTTCGCCCACTTCGAAGAGCACCTTGGGGCGTGGCTTTTCGACGCCCTCTTCCATTTGCGACAGGATCTTGTCGACCTCGCGGTCGGAGATGGGCGCCGGCCGATTGCCCGAGCCGCCGAGAAAGCCCGTCACGCGGTTGGTGCTCTTGACCAGGTGCCAGGTTTCATCGGTGAGATCCATTTCGATGAGCACATAGCCCGGAAAGATGCGCCGTTCGGAAATGGATTTGCGGCCATCCTTGATTTCGACCACTTCTTCGGATGGCACCAGAATGCGGCCGAAGGCCTCTTGCAGGCCGGCCCGATCGATGCGCTCGACCAGGGCCTTGTGTACGCTTTTTTCCATGCCCGAATAGACATGGACGACATACCAGCGCTTGCTCATGCGTTGTCCTTCAGTTCCAGCCCAGCAGCAGGCCATAGATGACCCAGCCCAGAAGCTTGTCGGCCAGCCACAGCAGCAGGCCCATGGCGACCACGAAGGCGAAGACGATGGCGGTCATGCGCGTGGCTTCATTGCGCGAAGGCCAGATGACGCGGCGCGTTTCGTTGTAGGCTTCGCGCCCGAAGGCCAGGGTACGCCGCCCGGTATCACTGAACGCCGCAATGAGGGCCGCCAGTATCAGGCCGGTGACAAAGGCCCCGATGCGGACCCAGGTGGGCTCTTCGACCAGCACGGAGTAGGCGACGATGCCTGCCAGCAAGACAAGCACGGCCAGGCCGAGCTTCACGCGATCGGCGGCATGGCTGACGGTTTCTATGTTTTGCTGCGACATGATCTCGGTTGGGCATCGCACAGGCGATGAAAAGAACGGTGGCAGGGGCAGAAGGAATCGAACCCTCAACCTTCGGTTTTGGAGACCGACGCTCTGCCAATTGAGCTATACCCCTGTAAACCCTGCGAGGCATGTTGCCATACCCCGTGAAAAATGCATGGTGGGCCAGAAAAGCCCACCATTGTACAGCAAAACTACTTGATGATCTTGGCCACGACGCCAGCGCCCACGGTGCGGCCGCCTTCACGGATGGCAAAGCGCAGGCCTTCTTCCATCGCAATCGGCGCAATCAGGCTCACGTTGATCGAGATGTTGTCG
>NZ_JBAYPG010000048.1:0-11266 GCF_041677825.1 Castellaniella sp. | reverse complement strand
TCTGCCATGGCGGCGTGTAGATCACCTCCATGCCCGCATCGCGGCAGATCGCCGCCACGATGCGGCTGCCACGATCATGGCCATCGAGCCCTATCTTGGTCACCAGAACCCGCGGGCGAAAATCGGCACTGTTCATATGGTCTTCCTTTGAGTTTCATGGCCGCGCCATTCATGAAAGCGACTTGCCTGTCAAGCAGATTCCTGCGAACGATGGATGCGAAAGAATCCACTGCGTGTGAACGGAATTATAGGATCAAATGACATTACATTGTCGTTACGTTGAGCCAAATTCGATGAGTTTTCATAGGTGTTTTCCCGTACTCATGGGCCCATATGAGGGTGGTGGCCGCCGCAATGCCCCCGGGCCGTCCGGCAGCGCGGACCGCGATCCGGGTCCGGCGCTCGGGCGCCTGCACGGATGGGCACAGCGGGCGCTTTGCCGGCGGGCTGCAGCGGCGTGACATGCGGTTGCACGGGCGATCGAACTATAATGCCCCCACTACGAGGACACTCTTATGGATCACAATATCAAGGATCCCCACCCCAGCAAGCGTGAAGCACTCAATATCCGCATCAAGCCTGAAGACCGCCGGCTCATCGATCAGGGGGCCCTGGCCGTGGGCAAGAACCGGACCGAGTTCATCCTCGACGCCGCCCGCCTGGCCGCTGAAGAAGCCATACTCGAACAAACCATACGGCTGGACTTCGAGTCATACCAGGCCTTCCTGAACCGTCTGGACGATCCGCCGGCGCCCGGCACGCATCTGAAGAAGTCCATGCAGACCTGTGCGCCATGGGACACATGACACCAGCGGGCAGCACTCTGTCCACGCGCCGAAGCCGTACACGCAAGACGCCCCCTGAAGCGGGCACCCGGCCATGGCTCGCAGCGCCCGTACCCCTGACAGAAAACCATGACTTCAGCGCCTTCTGCTGCCAGCTTCCAGGCCTGGATTTCTGGCTCAAGAACCGGGCCCTGCGCCACCAGCAGACACGGGCCCTGAGCACGTTCGTGGCGTGCCAGGGTCCGCGAGTGCTGGCCTATTATGCACTGGCGTCCAATGTGATCGTGGCTGATGTAAAACCCACGAAATCGGGCAGCAATGTGCCGGCGCCCATTCCCGTGGTGGCCATGGCGCGGCTGGCGGTCGACCACACGCTGACGGGCCATGGCATCGGGCGCGCGCTGTTTCGGGATGCAGGTCTGCGGGTGCTGCAGGCGGCCGATCTCATCGGCATCAAGGGCATGATTGCCCATGCGGTGACCGACGAGGCCCAGGGGTTCTACGACCGTCTGGGTATTGGTCCCTCGCCGTTCAACCCGCAACTGCGGGTCGTCTCGCTGAAAGAGCTGCGCGCCTGCCTGCAAGCGTGCCGCTGACGGCGCGCGCCGTGGCCGCGTCGGCCTTTGCCGGTTTTCAGGCCGGGGAGTCGTCAGCGTATGCCAACGGGGGTCGGCGCAGGCTGCAGTGATTTCAGCGTGGCGGTTTCAGCGCACGCCGTCGAGCACCCACAGGAATTCATCGGCATTCTTGAAGCCGATCACCCGTGCATCGGGCCGGTATTGGCCACGGCCATCGAAGAACAGGATGCCGGGCGGCCCGAACAGATCGAAACGGGCCAGCAGGGCCTTGTCGTCGGCCGTCATGCGGGTCACGTCGGCCTGCAGCAGCAGGAAATCCCCCATGCGCGCCGCCACGCGCGCATCACTGAAGGTGAACTTCTCCATCTCCAGGCACGACACACACCAATCGGCGTAGAAGTCCAGCATCACTGGCCTGTCGGTGGTCGCGAGTTGCTCGTCCAGATCTGCCACGGAGGCCACAGGCGTGAAGCGCGCACGGATGGTGGCGACATCGACCGTGCCGCTGGCCAGGCCCCCACCCCCGATACCCGAGGCACCCGCGCCAGCCGCGGCAAATGGGGCCAGCGGGCGCAGCATGTCGCGCCCGCCAGCCAGCAGACCGGCGCCCTGGGCAAGCCCCCAAAGCATCACCAGCAGGGCCAGCCCGCGCCAGAAGTGCCGCCAGGGCGACACTGCCGCCCCAGCCGCGGGCCTGCTGGCCGCCTCACCCGTGGCCGCCGGGCTCGAGGCCGCCCACAGCAGCAGACCCGCCCACACGGCCAGCACGACCCAGCCGCCCACATACAGGCTGGCGCCCAGCAGCGGCCGAGCCATCCACCAGGCCGTCGCCAGCAACAGAATGCCGAAGGCGTGTTTGAGCGGATCCATCCAGGCCCCGGCGCGCGGCAGCAGCACACCCGCACCGGCGCCCACCACCAACAGCAGCAGGCCCTGGCCCCAGGCCATGGCAAACAGCGCCGCTCCCCCCACGAGCCAGTCGCCCGTCTGCGAGATGAACAGCAGCACGCCCGCCAGTGGCGCGGCCACGCACGGCCCGACGATCAGCGCCGAGACGGCGCCCATGATGAGCACGGCACCGGTCTGGCCACCGGGCAGGCGCTGCAGGCGCGTCTGCAGCGCCGTCTGCAGGCCGGTCGGCGCCTGCAGCGTGAAGACATCCAGCATGGCCAGCGCAAACAGCGCCAGCAGAACTGCGAAACTGCCCAGTACCCAGGGATTCTGCAGCCAGGCGGCCAGCCCGGCGCCCAGCAGGCCGGCGGCCACGCCCAGCGCGGTGTATACCAGCGACATGCCGAATACGTAAACGGCGGCCAGCCACAGACCGCGCGCCCGCCCCGGACCCCGTGCAGACCCGGATTCGGCGGTACCCCGGCCGGCCCCGCCAGCCGCCGCGCCGCAGCGGGCCGTGGCCTGGCTGCCCGACAGCAGGGCCAGCAGGATGGGCACCATGGGCAGGACGCAGGGCGTGAAAGACAGCAAGGCGCCAAAGGCCAGGCTGAGCAGCAAAATCTGCCACAGTGGCGCCTGATGCAGCCAGGCCGCCATGCCCATGTCGCCCCAGTCGCCGAGGCGTTCGGGCGGCCCGGCGGCCATGGGGGCAGCACTGCCGGGTGCGGCGTCCGTGGCCCCTGCCGTATCGCCCGCGGCCGTCGGGTCAGGCACGCTGGCAGTCGCCCGGGGTGCCGGCACCTGATCGCGCACCAGACTGCCCTGGGCCACGTAGCCGTCGCCTGCCGCCACCAGCGAAAATGTCTGCGTCATGGGCGGGTAGCACAGGCCCTGGTCGGAACAGCCCTGACCCGTCACGGTGACCTGCAGCGGTGCGTCGGCCCCGGGCTGCAGGGGTATGCGCAGAGTCGCCCCATCGTGATACACGACCATGTCCTGCTCGAAGGTCGGATCCCAGGTGACCTGGCCCCCCGGCAATTGCAGGGCGTCGGCCCACTGCGGCGTACGGGTCTCCATCTCCGGCGGCGTGAGCGCCGAACGATGAAACAGCAGCAACTGCCCCTGAGCATCTTCGAGGGTCACCTCGAAGCGCTCTTGATACATGTAGTAATCCGGTGCGATGGCGTAATGGATGTCGAGCGTGAGCGGGTCGACCATGGCCGCCGACGCCACAAAAGCCTGCTCGGGCGGCAGGAAGTCATCCGCCGCCTGGGCCGGTGTGCAAAACCCGACCAGCACGAGCACGGCCAGCAACCCGCGCAGAATGAGCCGCCACGCGCGGGGCCCCAGGAGACGCTCAGTCATCCTTGCACAGACAATGGGCGCTCGAGTCGGGGTCGACCCCGGCGCGCGTGTTTTCAGTGACCCAGGCTAGATAGGGCGCGCTGCCGGCCACGACACCCTGGACGAGAAATTCGGGGACATCGTAGGGATGCAGCTCGCACAGGCGCTGGTACAGCGCAGGCAAGGCGTCGGCGGCGGTCTTGAAAGTGAGCGGGATCTCGTCACCGCCTTCGAGCTTGCCCTGCCACATGTACATGCTGGTGACGGGCCCGCCAATATGGGCGCAGGCCACGCGCCGTTCTTCGACCAGATGATGCGCGATACGCTTGGCCAGCATCAGATCGGGCGCGGTGGTCTGCACGATGACCGTGTCGGCGGGATCGCCTTCCTGGCGGCGCACGGCCGCAGGCGCAACGGGGTGGGAAACGGGTGCGGTGGACATGTTGATACCGGGCTGCCATCCAACGGCACATTGTAACCCCTGCCAGACGGCGCACCACGTGCGGCCGCGGCGCGCGCGCACGTAACCGCTGGCGCCAGAAGCACAAAACCCCGGCCAGGGGCCGGGGTTGAGCATGGCCATCCCACGCGGCGTTACGCTGTCGGACGCTGCCTTGGGTGCGACGCCCGGATGCGCGAGGCGAAGCGCGCCGCTGCGGACCGGGGCTATTCTTCGGCGGTCTCCATTTCGGGCCGATCGACGAGCTCCATGAAGGCCATGGGGGCGTTGTCACCCTGGCGAAAGCCCATCTTGAGCACCCGCGTATAGCCGCCATTGCGGGTGGCAAAGCGCGGGCCCAGATCATTGAACAGCTTGGTGACGGCTTCGCGATCGCGCAGGCGCGCGAAGGCCAGCCGGCGGTTGGCCAGCGTGGGATTCTTGCCCAGGGTGATCAGGGGCTCGACCACGCGGCGCAGTTCCTTGGCCTTGGGCAGGGTGGTCTTGATGGCTTCGTGATGGATGAGCGATACTGCCATGTTGCGAAACATGGCCAGGCGATGGCTGCTGGTGCGGTTGAGTTTGCGTGGTCCGTGACGATGACGCATGATGGTTCCTTCAGGTTGAATCTCGATGACCGGAATCTTCTATCGACCCGGCATCCGGAAATGCCAGGTCGCGGCCGGTTTGGCTGTGGACAGGTCAGGGACGCTCGAGGCCCACCGGGGGCCAGTTCTCGAGCTTCATGCCCAGGGTCAGACCCCGGGTGGCCAGGACTTCCTTGATTTCATTGAGTGACTTGCGCCCCAGGTTGGGGGTCTTGAGCAACTCGTTTTCGGTGCGCTGGATGAGGTCGCCAATGTAGTAGATGTTTTCGGCCTTCAGGCAGTTGGCTGAACGCACGGTGAGTTCGAGGTCATCGACCGGGCGCAGCAGCACCGGATCGATGGGTGCCAGCGCGCTGTCGGCCAGGCTGCCGCCGCTGGTGGCCGGGCTGCCGTCCTTGTCGGCCAGCGACACAAAGACTGCGATCTGGTCCATGAGGATGCGGGCCGACTGGCGTACCGCCTCTTCGGGGCTGATCACGCCATTGGTTTCGATATCGAGCACCAGCTTGTCGAGGTCGGTACGCTGTTCCACACGCGCGTTCTCGACGGCATAGCTGACGCGTCGCACCGGGCTGAACGAGGCATCGAGCACGATCTGGCCGATGGTGGCCGAACGGTCGTCCACCAGGGCGCGCACATTGCCGGGCACGTAGCCGCGCCCCTGCTCGACCTGGATCTGCATCTCGAGCCGGCCCCCTTCGGTCAGCGTGGCGATGAGATGATCCGGATTGACCACTTCGACATCATGCGGCAGTTCGATGTCGCGTGCGCGCACCTCGCATGGGCCCTGCCTGTTGATCTGCAGGGTGACCTCTTCGCGGTTGTGCAGCTTGAACACGACGCCCTTGAGATTGAGCAGGATGTCGACCACGTCTTCGCGCACGCCATCGATGGTGGAATATTCGTGCACCACCCCGCTGATCTGGACTTCGGTGGGCGCAAAACCGGTCATGGACGACAGCAGGATGCGGCGCAGCGCGTTGCCCAGCGTGTGGCCATAGCCGCGCTCGAAGGGCTCCATGGTGACCTTGGCGTGGTGCGCGCCCACGGATTCGACCGAGATCGTGCGCGGCTTGAGAAAACCTTGTACAGACATGAAATATCCTTTTCAATACCCTCGGCTCGTTACACCGATAAGGCTGATGGATGATTCGAACCCCGCCCGAGGCCAGCCGGCCCGGGCGGGGCAGAAACGGGTGAGCGGTTGCTCAGCGCGAGTAGAGTTCGACCACCAGTGATTCGTTCACGTCGTGGGCCACATCGGCGCGATCGGGCGCCTGCTTGAACACCCCCGACAGCTTGGTGGCATCGACCTCGACCCACTGGGGCAGACCGTTGCCGGTGGCCAGTTCGAGCGACTCTTTGATGCGGATCTGGTTCCTGGCCTTTTCGCGCACGGACACGACGTCGCCCGCGCCGACCAGCATCGAGGCGATATCGGCGGTACGGCCGTTGATCTCGATGGCCCGGTGATTGACCAGCTGACGGGCTTCGGCCCGCGTGGACCCGAAACCCATGCGATACACGACGTTGTCGAGACGCGACTCGAGCAGCTGGATGAGGGTCTCGCCCGTGGGGGCGCGGCGCCGTTCGGCTTCTTCGAAGTACTTGCGAAACTGCTTTTCGAGCACGCCGTACATGCGCTTGAGCTTCTGCTTCTCGCGCAGCTGCAGGCCGAAGTCGGATGTGCGCGCGCCCGAGGTGCGGCCATGCTGCCCCGGGCGGGACTCGAGCTTGCACTTCGTGTCGAGCGAGCGACGGGCGCTCTTGAGGAAGAGATCAGTGCCTTCGCGACGCGAAAGCTTGCATTTGGGACCAGTATAACGAGCCAAGATAGTTCCCCTTAGATACGACGGCGCTTGGGCGGGCGGCAGCCATTGTGCGGCACCGGCGTGATGTCGGAAATGCTGGTGATGCGGATGCCCAGCGCATTCAGGGCACGCACCGAGGATTCACGCCCCGGGCCCGGGCCCTTGATGAGGACCTCGAGCGTCTTGATGCCGTATTCCTGGGCTTGACGGCCGACCTGCTCGCCCGCCACCTGGGCGGCAAAAGGCGTGGACTTGCGCGAGCCCTTGAACCCGGCACCACCGGACGTGGCCCAGGCCAGGGTGTTGCCCTGGCGGTCGGTGATGGTGATGATGGTATTGTTGAACGACGCATGCACGTGTGCAATGCCGTCGGCCACGTTCTTCTTGACTTTCCTGCGGACGCGGCTGGCGCCCGATTGTGCTTTGGCCATGGTGGTTCCTTACTTTTTCAGGGACGCGGCAGCGCGACGCGGGCCCTTGCGGGTGCGGGCGTTGGTGCGGGTACGCTGGCCGCGCACCGGCAGGCCCCGCTTGTGGCGCAGGCCGCGGTATGTGCCGAGGTCGACCAGGCGCTTGATCGACAGTTGCACTTCGCGGCGCAGGTCGCCCTCGATCGTGTAGCTGTTGATCTGTTCACGCAGCCTTTCGAGCTCGGCATCGGTGAGATCCTTGATCTTCGTGCTGTAGGCAATGCCGCTTGCGTCGCAGATCTGGCGTGCGCGCGTGCGGCCGATACCGAAAATCGCCGTCAGGCCAATTTCGGCATGTTGATGCGGTGGGATGTTGATGCCAGCAATACGGGCCATGTTCTTTCCTTGAATCCGTGATGCCCGGCCTTAGCCTTGGCGTTGCTTGTGACGCGGGTCGGTGCAGATGACACGCACGACCCCGTGCCGCTTGATGATTTTGCAGTGGCGGCAGATCCGCTTGACTGATGCCATTACCTTCATGGTGTTCTCCTGTGTGGACCGGCCGCTACTTGGAGCGGAAGACTATCCTGGCGCGCGACAGATCATAGGGCGTGAGCTCCACCGTGACCTTGTCGCCCGGAAGGATCCGGATATAGTGCATGCGCATCTTGCCCGAAATATGGCCCAGCACCATATGACCGTTCTCGAGCTTGACACGAAACGTTGCATTGGGGAGGTTTTCGATCACCTCGCCCTGCATCTGGATGACGTCGTCCTTGGACATGTTGGTTCAGCGCATGGGAAGACCCGGGCTCTTGAAGTGGGACTTCCGGAGCAATGAGTCATACTGTTGGGACATGACATAAGCCTGCGCCTGGGCCATGAAATCCATGGCCACCACGACGATGATCAGCAGCGATGTGCCGCCAAAATAAAACGGTACGTTCCAGCGCATCTGCATGAGTTCGGGCAGCAGGCAGACCAGGGTGACGTAGATCGCCCCGGACAGCGTCAGGCGCATCAGAATCTTGTCGATATAGCGTGCCGTCTGTTCGCCCGGACGGATGCCCGGCACGAACGCGCCGCTTTTCTTGAGATTGTCGGCTGTTTCACGGCTGTTGAACACCAGCGCGGTATAGAAGAAACAGAAAAAGATGATCAGGCCCGAGTACAGCGTGATGTACAAGGGTTGTTGCGGCGACAGGGCAGCGGCCAGATCACCCAGCCAGCGCATGTCCGGGTTGCTCGAGAACCAGCTGGTGACGGTGGCCGGCAGCAGGATGATGGACGAGGCGAAGATGGGCGGGATGACGCCGGACATGTTCAGCTTGAGCGGCAGATGCGAAGACTGGCCGCCATAGAGCTTGTTGCCGACCTGACGCTTGGCGTAGTTGACGGTGATGCGGCGCTGGCCGCGTTCGACGAACACGCAGAAGTACGTGACCGCCACCACCAGCACCAGAATGAACAGGGCCGACAGGATGGACATGGAATCGGTGCGCACCAGATCGAGCATGCCGCCCAGCGCGCCGGGCAGGCCGGCCACGATGCCGGCGAAGATGATCAGTGAAATACCGTTGCCCAGGCCGCGTTCGGTGATCTGCTCGCCCAGCCACATGATGAACATGCTGCCCGTCACCAGGGTGACGATGGTCGTGAAGCGGAACATGAGGCCGGGATCGATCACCAGGCCGGGCTGCGACTCGAGCGCCACCGAGATGCCGATGGCCTGGAACGCCGCAAGAAACACCGTGCCGTAGCGCGTGTATTGCGTGATCTTGCGCTGGCCCGCCTGGCCTTCTTTCTTGATGGCCTCGAGGGTGGGCACCACCACGGCCAGCAACTGCATGATGATGGCGGCCGAAATGTACGGCATGATGCCCAGCGCCAGCACCGAGAAGCGCTCGAGCGCGCCGCCCGAGAACATGTTGAACAGGCCCAGGATACCCCCCTGGTTCTGCTGGAACAGGTCGGACAGGGCATTCGGATTGATGCCCGGCACGGGGATGTGCGTACCCAGACGGTAGACGATCAGGGCCAGCACGAGAAACAGGACACGGCGCTTGAGATCGCCGTATCCTGCACTGGAGCCGGATTTTTGAGCCTGCGCTTTCGCCACGGTTGCCCCTTTGCGCCTCAGGCCAGCGAGCCGCCGGCCGCTTCGATGGCGGCGCGCGCCCCGGCCGAGGCCTGCAGCCCCTTGAGGTGCACCGCACGGGTGATCTCACCGGTACGAATGACTTTTACGGCACGCACCAGCTGGCCCACCAGGCCCGCCTGCTTGAGGACGTTGAGGTCGATTTCGTCGACCGGCAACCGTTGCAGCTGGGACAGGCGGACTTCGCCGACCAGGTGGCGCCCCATGGAGGTGAAGCCCCGCTTGGGCAGGCGCCGCTGCAGGGGCATCTGGCCCCCTTCGAAGCCCGGCTTGACGGTGCCGCCGGAGCGCGACTTGAGGCCCTTGTGGCCACGGCCGCCGGTCTTGCCCAAACCGCTGCCGATACCACGGCCCAGACGGCGCCGTTCGCGGCGGGCGCCTTCGGCGGGTGCAAGCGTGTTCAGTTGTGTGTACTGCGACATGGTGATTCCTTTCAGGCGTCGGAGACGCTGACCAGATAGCTGACCTTGTTGATCATCCCGCGGACTTCGGGCGTATCGACCAGTACCCGGCTGCTGTTGAGCTTGCCCAGGCCCAGGCCGCGCACGGTGGCGCGGTGGCTTTTGTGGGTGCCGATCACGGAACGCACGAGCGTGACCTTGATGTGCTTGTCGGACATTGTGCTTACCCCAGGATCTCTTCGACCGTCTTGCCGCGCTTGGCGGCGATCTCGGCCGGGGTGGAACAGGCGCGCAGGCCATTGAGCGTGGCGCGCACCATGTTGTACGGGTTGCTCGAGCCCAGGCTCTTGGCCACGACGTTGCGCACGCCCATGACCTCGAAGATGGCGCGCATCGGGCCACCGGCAATCACGCCGGTGCCTTCGATGGCGGGCGAAATGAGCACGGTGGCAGCGCCGTGCTTGCCGACCACGCTGTGGTGCAGGGTGCCATCCTTCAGTGCCACCTTGATCAGGCCACGTCGGGCCTGTTCCATGGCTTTCTGCACGGCGACGGGCACTTCGCGGGCCTTGCCCTTGCCCATGCCGATGCGGCCGTCGCCATCGCCCACTACGGTGAGTGCGGCAAAGCTCATGGTGCGGCCGCCCTTGACGACCTTGCTGACGCGATTGACTGCGATCATTTTTTCGCGCATGCCGTCATCGCGGTCGTCGGCGTGCCGGGCTTGTGATTTGGCCATGTGATCCCTCTCAGAACTGCAAGCCGGCTTCACGCGCGGCTTCGGCCAGCGCCTTCACGCGGCCATGGTAACGGAAGCCCGAGCGGTCGAAGGCGACCAGCTCGATGCCGGCGGCACGGGCCTTTTCGGCGACCCGCCGGCCCACCAGACCCGCTGCGGACACATTGCCGCCGTTGGCCTGCTGGCCCGCCAGCTGCTGGCGCACTTCGGGTTCGAGCGTGGAGGCGCTGATGAGCACGCGGTCGCCCTCGGGCGAAATGATGTTGGCGTAGATGTGCAGATTCGTGCGATGTACCGAGAGCCGGTGCACGCGCAATTCGTGAATCTTGCGGCGGGTGGCCGTGGCACGACGCAAACGGGATTGTTTCTTGTCCATGATGTGTCCTTGCCGAGCTTATTTCTTCTTGGTTTCCTTGATGATGACGCGCTCATCGGCGTAGCGCACACCCTTGCCCTTGTAGGGCTCGGGCCTGCGATAGGCACGGATGTTGGCGGCCACCTGACCGACGACCTGCTTGTCGGCCCCCTTGACCACGATTTCGGTCTGGGTCGGGCATTCGATCTTGATGCCCTCGGGGATGGGATGCAGGATGTCGTGCGAGAAACCCAGTTGCAGCTTGAGGTCGTTGCCCTGGATCTGGGCACGGAACCCCACGCCCACCAGATTGAGGCGCCGTTCGAAACCGGTGCTGACGCCGACCACCATGTTGTTCACCAGCGAGCGCATGGTGCCCGAGAGCGCATTGGCTTCGCGGGTTTCATTGGCTGCGGCAAAGGACAGCTGGTTGTCGGCCAGGTCGACCTGCACGGAATCGGGCAAGGCCTGCGAAAGCGTGCCCAGCGGGCCCTTGACGACGATCTGGCCGGCGCTGATGACGGGTTCGACGCCCTTGGGCAGGACGACGGGATATTTGGCAATGCGTGACATGCGATGACCCCCTTACGCCACGTAGCACAGGACTTCGCCGCCCACGCCGCTGGCGCGCGCCTTGCGATCGGTCATCACGCCACGCGGGGTGGAAATGATGGCCACGCCCAGCCCGTTCATGACCTGCGGCAAATGGGTGCTGCCCTTGTAGATGCGCAGGCCGGGCCGCGAGAC
>NZ_JBAYPG010000047.1:0-12552 GCF_041677825.1 Castellaniella sp. | reverse complement strand
TGGTGAACTACCCGCCCAAGGTGGCCGTCTCGACGCTGGTGAACAGCCTCAAAGGCGTGTCCAGCCGCATGATCCGCAAGCAGAACCACCCGAGCATCCGCGAGAATCTGCGGGGCGGCGCGCTCTGGTCGCCGTCCTGCTTCGCCGGTAGCTGTGGCAGTGCGCCCATCGAAATGATCCGCCAGTACATCGAACAACAGCAGACGCCACACTGACCGCCCAAAGAACGCCTACGGCGTCCGCGCTATCCTTCCCCGGCCTGAAGACCGAGGCTTGCCGCGCACCGGGTCAGCAACAGCCGTAGGATTGTACTCGGCCAGATTTTCAGGGGGCTGATGTCCTCATGCTCGCAGCATGGAAATCGTGATACACACAGATGCATGAGCAGGCGCAACCTCGGCACCGTCTTTTTCATGACCAGACAACCGCAGCTGCAAAGCGGGTGACTGCCCAGGCGCAGCGAATTTCGATGGACAAAACCAACCAGCTGACCCTGCCCGATGGCACTTCGATCGAATACGGCATCCGGGTGTCGACACGAGCCCGCACGATACGCCTGACGCTGAATGCGGCCGATGGGCTGACCGTGGTCACGCCACCTCGAATCGGCCACCAGCGCATCGCGGCACTGGTGACCGAACACGCCGGATGGATCGCCAGGCGCATGAAGCACTTCGACGCCCTGCGAACGCAGATCGCCGCAGAGCTTGCGACACGACCGGTGATGTTCGAGCTGCCGGCACTGGCAGAATCCTGGCGGGTCGACTATCAGGCGACCTCATCGCCTGCGGTCCGGGCGCGCACCCGCCAGACGGGCCAAATCATCATGGCAGGGGCCGTTGATGACACCGCGGCCTGCCACGCAGCACTGCGCGATTGGCTGGCGCGTCGCGCCAGGGCCACCCTGCCGGAATGGCTGTCGAGGCTCGCGGCCGAGGCGAATCTGCAGTATACCGGCGTGACGGTGCGCAACCAGCGCACCCGCTGGGGCAGCTGCTCTGCGGCCGGGCGCATCAGCCTGAACAGCACATTGCTGTTCCTGCGCCAGGAACTGGTGCAGTATGTGCTCTGGCATGAACTCTGTCACCTGATCGAGCTGAACCATTCCAGACGGTTCTGGGAACAGGTGCAGCGCCTGGAACCGAACGTCCAGGCGCTGCGCCAGCAGATGCGCAGCGCCTGGGAAATCGTTCCCGCCTGGGCGCACCCTCCGTCCAGGTAGCGCAACGCACCATGCCCTGCTGGCCATCACGGGCCCGGCGTGGCCCGGCGTGCTGGCGGCCAACGACCTCACGGCAGTGCCGGGCCACTGGCCAGGCCCTCTGGTGATGCCTATCGCCCTCATAGCCAATATCTATTTGACAGACATTATATATTTATACATAATGTTTTCCATCCAGCAGGTTTTTCCTGCTTTTCCAGACCACTCACAGGAGCAGCCCCATCATGTCCCTTCGCATCAATGATGTCGCCCCCAACTTCACCACCGACTCCACGGCAGGCAGCCTGACCCTGCACGACTGGATAGGCGACAGCTACGCCATCCTGTTTTCGCACCCCAAGGACTTCACCCCGGTCTGCACCACCGAATTCGGTGCCGTTGCACGCCTGGCGCCCGAATTCGCCAAGCGCAACACCAAGGTCATGGGGGTTTCGGTCGACAGCGTCGAAGAACACCATCGCTGGAAAGACGACATCGCACAATTCGCCCAGGCACCGGCCGATTTTCCGATCATCGACGACCGCTCGCTGCAGGTGTCCAAGCTCTACAGCATGCTGCCCGCCGAGGCCGTACTGCCCGATGGCCGCACCCCTGCCGACAGCGCCACGGTACGCACCGTATTCATCATCGGGCCAGACAAGAAAATCCGCCTGACCATGTGCTACCCCATGTCGGTAGGCCGCAACTTCGCCGAAATCCTGCGTGCACTCGATGCCATTCAGGCCACCGATGGCGTCCCCCTGGCCACCCCGGCAGACTGGGTACCGGGTCAGGACGTGATCGTGGGGCTCAGCCTGACCGACGAGCAGGCAGAGCAGAAATACGGCAAGCTGGACATTCGCCTGCCTTATCTGCGGTTCGTGGCCGACCCCAACAAGAAATAGGCGCGATTTTTCGCCAGGCCGCAATCGGGCGTGTTCGTGCGCCATGCGGCAACGCAACCGGCCCCTTCAAGGGGCCGGTTTCATCGGCCATGCGCGGCCAGGACACATATGTCGAGACATGCACGGTTCAGCGCAAGTTGCGACGCAGGATCTTGCCGGTGTTGGTCTTGGGCAGATCATCCAGAAATTCGACGATCCGCGGATATTTGTATGACGCCATGCGCGCCTTGCTCCAGGCAATGAGCTCGGATTCAGTCAGTTCGGCCCCCGGCTTGAGCGAGACCACGGCCTTGACCGTCTCGCCGCGATAGGTATCTGCAACCCCCACCACCGCGACCTCACGCACCGCAGGGTGTGCGTACAGCGCATCTTCGACCTCGCGCGGCCAGACCTTGTAGCCCCCTGCGTTGATCATGTCCTTCTTGCGATCGACCAGAAAGAACCAGCCGTCGGCGTCCATGAAGCCGACGTCACCCGAGAGCATGAAGCCCTCGTGCATGATGCGGGCGGTGTCTTCAGGACGATTCCAGTAGCCCCTCATGACTTGCGGGCCCTGTTTGGCAAGCTCGCCGATTTCGCCGGGCTCTGCCTGCGTGCCATCTTCACGCAGAACGCGCACTTGCGTATTGAACACCGGCACACCGATGGACAGGGCCCCCGAGGCCTCATCAACCGGTGCCCTGGCATCCTGCGGCACCATGAGGGTCACCGAACAGGTTTCGGTCATCCCGTAGGCATTGCGTATGTAGTGGCCCGTCAGCGCCTCGAAGGCATCGGCCGTGGCCGGCGGGATGGGTGCGCCGCCGGAATACAGCCCGCGGAAGCTGTCGAAATCGCCAGGGCGGATGTGCCCGGTATTCATCAGGCTGATGAACGCGGTGATGGCACCAATGGTGAATACCGGCCGGTGGGCGCGGATGGTCTCCAGGATCACCTCGGGGTGAAAGCGGTGCGTCAGCAGCAGCGGGCAGCCTGCGACCAGGGTCAGCGCCGCGTGGGCCACCATGCCCGTGATGTGAAAAAGCGGTGCGATGCACAGATTGCCATCCTGGCTTTCAAGCCGCGCCCAGTCACGAAACACGCAGGCATTGAACAGAATGTTGCCATGGGTGTTCATGGCCCCCTTGGGTTTGCCCGTGGTGCCCGACGTATAGGTCAGCAAGGCCACATCATCGAGCTGCAGGCTGATCTGCGGCAGTTCGGCATCTGCAGGCGCGCCTGCAGGGCCCTCGGATGAACCCGCCGCCCGCGCCAGAATCTGCTGAAGATCCACAGCACCCGCCGCTGTGGGCAGGCGCGGGCCTGCACCCAGCACCCGGATGTCGTTACTGTCCTGGCCGTCAAACGCCGAAAATGTGATCCGTATGGGCAGGTCGATGGCTTCGGATTCGAGCGCAGGCAATACGATTTCGGCATACAGGGTATCGAGGCACAGCATTGCCCTGGCGCCGGAATCGCGCAGGATGTGGCCCAGTTCGGCCGACTTGTTCATGGGGTTGACCGGCACCACGACCCCGCCCAGTTTCCAGGCCGCCAGCAGGCCCATCAGGAACGCAGGGTTGTTCTGCATGAACAGCGCCAGCCGGTCGCCTGCCGCGAAGCCCTGCTGCTGCAAATGGCATGCCAGTGCCGACGAGGCCGCATCCAGTTCGCCCCGGGTCAGGGCGGCATCGAAGTAGCGCGCGATGACCTCATCGGGCGACTGCTTCACCAGCGCGGCAAATGCCGCCGGGACGCTGGAAAAACCCGGCTGTATGTCAGCCGGCTGCTGCGCCCCATACTGCGCCAGCCAGGGCCGGCTGGCGACAACGATCCTTGACAATGCACTTACTCCTTGGCGTTCTGTACAGATGGATCGCCATGCACAACTGCATGCGACCCGATGATCGAGCCACGATCGATTTCATAATTGTGGTCCAGGACACTGGCCGCGTGTTGCAGGTCGGCCCCCGAGAGCAGGGCGCTGAAGCCTTCGGCCCTGAGCGCCCCCACCACTTCGGCAATGCGCAAGGACAATGCAGGTGCCACCCCCTCGAAGGGTTCATCCAGAAGCACCAGCTGCTGCCCGGTCATGAGCGCCCTGCCAATGGCAACCAGCTTCTGCTGCCCGCCAGAGAGTTCCATGGCCTTTCTGGGGGCGAACTCCTGCAGTTCGGGGATGATCTGGTAGGCTCTTTTCAGATTGGGCCCGGCATCCGCCTGGCCCAGCGCCCAGACCGGGGCGCACAGGTTCTCTTCGACACTGAGGTCGGGGATGAGGCGCCGGTCTTCGGGCGCATAGCCTATGCCCAGCGAGGTGCGTTTATAGGCCGGCATTGCCACCAGATCCTTGCCGGCCATCTGCATGCTGCCCGATTCGATCGGCAAGAGCCCCATGATGGAGCGCATGAGCGTGGTCTTGCCGGCGCCATTGCGCCCCGTGATCCCCACGATGGCCCCGCGCGCCACGCTGAGCGCCACCTTGCGCAATATGGTGGTGGTGCCGATTTTCACGTTGAGGTCGCGCACTTCAAGCATGGGCACCCTCTTGTACGACCTGGGCCTGGGCAGGACGGCCAGCCTGCAGGGGCCGGCCTATGATGTATTCGAGCACCTTCTCGTCGCGCATGACCTCTTCGGGCGCCCCGGCCGCGAGGATGGAACCATCATAAAAAGCCAGCACACGGTCACTGTAACGCCGCACGACCTCCATGTCGTGCTCGACGAACATGGCGGTGACTTCGGCCTCGCGCACGATCTTCATGATGCGGTCCATGATCTCGAATTTTTCCGAGCTGTCGACCCCGCTGGTGGGCTCGTCGAGCAGCAGCACACGCGGATCCGCCACCATGGCCAGGGCAATGTCCAGCAGCTTGCGTACCCCCTCGGGCAGAATGCCTGCCAGAGCATCGGCAAAGGGTGTGAGTTCGAAACGCGCCAGGATCTCTTCGGCCTGCTCGAGCGGCTTGCCCACGATGCCCAGCGCCGTTTCGACATTCTCGAGGGCCGTCAGTGAATCGAAGAGTTGCGGAATCTGGAATGAGCGCGTGATCCCCATGCGGGTGATTTCGCGTGGTGGCCGGCCAGTGATTTCATGACCATCGAAGAAGATCTGGCCCTGGTCGGGCTTGAGATAGCCCGTCAGCATGTTCACGAACGTGGTCTTGCCGGCGCCATTGGTACCGATCAGGCCGGATACGCTGTGTGCATGGATATCCACTGTGATGTCTCTGGCGGCAAACACGGCGCCGAACTGTTTGCGCAGGTTGCGGGCAGAGACGAGTACGACGGGTTCAGACATGTTCAAGCCCCCCTGGCCGCAGAACGCAGCCACAGCCTGGCGATGCTGATCAGCCCCCCCGGCAGGAAAATGATGATGACCAGCATGCTGACGCCGATGACGATCTGCCACGAGTTGGGCACATACTGGAAGGCCAGCGAGCGGATCAGTTCGAGCGCAATGGCCCCCAGAAAGGGGGCATATGCATTGCGCGTGCCGCCGAGAATGGCGATGAAGAGGAACTCGCCCGACGTGGTCCAGAAGGCAAGATCAGGATCGATGTGCCCGATGCTGAACGACGTCAGCCCACCCCCCAGGCCCGCCAGGGCCCCTGCCAGGGTGTAGTTCCAGAAAATATTGCGGCGCGCCGAGGCCCCGAGATATTCGACACGGATCTCGTTGTCTTTCATTGCCGGCCCGAGGCGCCCCATGGGCGTGGCCAGAAACCGCTGCACGGCCCAGATGCTCACGCCAACCACCACCGCCGTAATGATGAACATCGTGCGCCGCGACAGCGCGCCATCGGCCAGCAGGAAAAAGGTGGGGGATTGCACATTGAAGCCATCGCTGCCGCCCAGCACCGGATTGCGGATGAGCAGGCCGTACAGGATCATGGTGAAGGCCAGCGTGAGGATGGCGAAGAAGATGTCGCGATAGCGCGACAGCAGCACCCCGAGCAGGGCGGCGATCACGGCGGCCGATACCGTGGCAAGCAGCAGCAGAGGCACCAGATCGCGAATGCCCAGATGGCTCATGGCCATGCCCACGGCATAGGCGCCCGCACAGTAATACAGCCCCTGGCCAAAGGACACCAGCCCGCAGCGCAACAGCAGCACCAGCCCCAGGGCTGCAAGCCCCTTGGACAGGGCCACCACGACGACGAACTGCCACGTCGACAGGCCGATGCCCAGCGCGATCAGAATCAGCGTGACGACCAGTGCAATCAGGGCATGCTGCGGCCGGCGTGCGCGCTGCCGCGCATGCATGGTTGAGGATGATTTCATATCTTGCGCGGCTCCGCAGCAGCAAACAGACCCATGGGCCGCACGATCAGAACCACCGCCATGACCGCATAAATGGAGAACAATTCAACCTCGGGAAAATAGTGCACGGCAAATGAACGCACCAGCCCGACGATGAGTGCCCCCAATGCCGCCCCCGGCAAGGAACCCAGCCCGCCGATCACGATGACCGCAAACGCCAGCACGATGACCTCGACCCCGATTTCCGGGGCCACCGATATGGTCGGCGCTGTCAGCGCGCCCCCCAGCGCCGCCAGAATGGAGCCGGCCACGAACGTGACAAGAAAATACCGTTGCACGTTGATGCCCAGCGCCATGCTGATTTCGCGGTCGTGTATCACCACGCGCAACAGCTTGCCCGGGCGCGTGAGCTTGAGAAAGAGCGCCAGGCCCACGCCTGACAGGATGGCTGCCCCCAGAATGACGAAATTGTAGTTCGGGTAATAGAGCAGACCGATATTGAAGCTGCCCAACAGGCCATAAGGCTGTGAAATGACGTAGGGCTCGACCCCCCAGATCATCTTGACCACGTCTTCGAGGATCAGGAAGATGGCGTACGTGACCAGCAGCAGCACGACCTGGTCTTCCTTGTAGAACCGCCTCAGGATACCGCGCTCGACCAGTACGCCCAGGACCAGCCCCCCGATGACGCCGGCCAGCAGCAACAGCAGATAGCTGTAATAGGGGTTGTAGTCACCTGCCAGCCAGAAACCGACGAACGTCGCTGCCACATACGCACCGAGTGTATAGAACGCCCCGTGCGCGAGATTGAGGATTTTCATGACGCCATAGATCAGGGTGAGACCCACAGCCACCAGGAAAAGCCACGCAGCGTACATGATGCCGTCGATGATGGCGGCAGGCAACATCAACATACAGACCCCCTCAGTGCTTCATGCCGTTCTTGATCCAGTCTTCGGACTTCACGC
Source organism: Castellaniella sp. (assembly GCF_041677825.1). GTDB lineage: Bacteria > Pseudomonadota > Gammaproteobacteria > Burkholderiales > Burkholderiaceae_B > Castellaniella. The sequence goes on along the minus strand of NZ_JBAYPG010000047.1, from coordinate 5,236 downwards.
CTTCGGGCGGCGTGACGACTTCGGACGGATAGCGCTTGACGTTTTCAAAGGTGAGTTTGCCATCGACGTTCCTGGCCGTGCCGTAGACCACTTCCTGTACGGCCTGGTGACCGTTGCCCAGGGCCATCTTCACTTCGCCGGACGGCGCCACGAAGGTCAGGCCCTCGAATGCGGCGATGATCTGCTCGGTGTTGGGCGCCTGGCCACCGTTGTCGGCCTTGGCCTTTTCATATGCCGCCTTGGTGCCGAGAATGGTCTGCGCCATTTTGTACGATGGATACCAGGGGTCACCCTTGATCTGGTCCTGGTAGGCGTTGCGGAACCAGGTGTTGAGTTCGGAATCGGGCGCAAACACCCCGTGCGGCCCCCGGGCGCCGATGATGGTGCCATCGGGGATCTTGATCTTGTTGTCGTGCGTGATGGTTTCGCCTGTGGTGAGGATGGTCGGGACGTGCTCCATCATGCCGCGCGGCTGCGCCTGCACGATCAGGCCTTCGAGGTCACCGCCGTAGAAGCTGGAATGCAGGATGTCGGGGTTGGACGCCATGATGGCCGAAATTTCGGCATTGTACTGGCCGGCGCCGAGCTTCGGCATTTGCGAGGTGGTGAGCTTGACATCCGGCTTGAGCTGCTTGAGCGCGCCTTCGAAATCGCGCCAGGAATCCTGGCCCCAGGCGTAGTTCTGGTTGATGCCGGCATAGGTTTTCATGTCCGGCTTCTGGTCGACCGCATACATGGCGGCACCGACATTGTCCATGGTGCCATGGGCCACCGGGCGGAACACATAGTGGTGCTCGTCATCCTCGAAAATGCGCGGCGTGCCGCAGTCATAGAACATGGTGAGTGTCTTGAGCTCTTCGGCCACCGGTGCAATGGCCAGGCAGTTGCCCGAGGAGGTATAGCCAATGACCATGTCGACACCGGCCCGATCGACCATGTTGCGAAATTCGGTGACCTGCTGCGACGTGCCGCCGCTTTCATCGATGTACACGAATTCAAGGGGTGTGCCGCCAAAACCCACCGAATCGTATGGTGCCGGCACCTTGCCGGCGTTCAGTTCTTCGAGAAGCACTTCGGCCCCATGGCGTGCAGGCACCCCGAACGGGCCGGCAGCCGCCCCCGACATGAATGTGACGATACCCACCTTGACGGGTTTTTCGTCGGCCTGGGCCGTGCCGCCCAAGGCAAGCAATGCAGTGGCCACGGCGGCCGAGACGATCTTGATCTGATAAGACATGTTTCCTCCAGGATTGAATACAGCGGCCTTCGGATGGAAAGTCGCCCGGGCGCAGGCAGGCCAAAATACCGGCACGACCTCGCCACCAGGCAACATTTTGACACGACCAGAGATATTTATCGACAGGGCCACCTGGTCGAAAAAGCATAAATCAGGCCACCCACCGATTGCAAACACGATGTGCAGTATGCTTGCAGCCCCCGAATACAGCAGTAGAATGGGTTCATGAACACGCACATGACTGAACTCGAAGACCGCATCTGCGGCGCCATTCTGGGGGCCTACATCGGCGATGCGCTGGCTCTGGGCCCGCACTGGTACTACCAGCTCGACGAACTGCGGGCCACCTACGGGCCCTGGATCACAGATTACACCGAGCCGCAGCCAGGCCGTTATCACGCCGGCCTCAAGGCCGGGCAATCGGGGCAGGCGGGCTTCATCCTCGATCTGTTGCTGCAATCCCTGACCGAGCACAAAGGCTATGACGAAGCCGATTTCTGCCAACGGCTCGATGACACCCTCTTCCCGCAGCTCGATGGCACGCCCATGCAGGGCCCGGGCGGCTACACGAGCCAGTCGATACGCGAAACCTGGCGCAAGCGCACGCTCGAACACAGGCCATGGGGCCAGGTCGCAGGCCTGGCCGACACGACCGAAGCGGCCGAACGCATTCTGGCGCTGGCCGTGCGCTATGCCTTGCAGCCCGCCTCGCTGGCACGGCATGTGTCATCCAACACCGCCCTGACGCAGTGCGACACGACGGTCATGGCCATGACCACGGCGTATGCCTCGGTGCTTGGCGGTCTGGTCCGGGGCGAGCCCCTCGACGCAGAAACGTCCGGGCGCCTGATGGCGCTGGTGCGTGATGGCAGCCTGCCGTTTCACAGCGTCACGTCCGCCGGCGAAGGCACCCCGCCGCCGGGCCCCGAAGCCATCCATCATGCGGGGCACTTCCCGTCTCCGGATGCACTGCTCACGGTGTCCTGCATTGCCCGGGCCGCGGCAGACCCCGGCTGCCAGATCGAACCGGCCTGGAAAGTCTCTCTGGTCTACGGCATGCCCTGTGCGGTCTATCATCAGTTTCCCGCGGTCTACTATCTGGCTGCGCGGTTCCAGGGTGATGTCGAGTCCGCCCTGCTGCACGCCGTCAACGGTGGCGGGCAGAACCAGGCCCGAGCCATGCTGGCCGGTGCCCTGTGCGGTGCAATCGGCGGTCTGCAGGCCATGCCCGAACGCTTCATCCAGGGGCTCGAACACCACGAACGCCGCCTGGCCCTGGCCAGAACGCTGGCGGGGCAGGTTCTGGCCGACCAGGCTGGGTCAGTAGAAACCTGATCTCAACAGGCCTGGCAGATCCTCCCTGAACAGGCTGAGCCTAGCCTCAACAGGCCTGGCAGGCCCCCGAACAGACCGAACCGATCGTCACCAGGCGCCGCGCTGCTCGGGCACGAAGCGTACCAGCCACAGGGCCAGCAGGCGAATCAGCGCAAAGGCCGCATAGGCCCAGGCGAGCACCAGGCCCACATCGCCCTCGCGCGCCATCAATGCGGCCAGGATCGAAATCGTCATGATGGCGCCCACCTGCAGCGACAGCGAACGCAGGGCGGCCAGCATGGATGACGACTCGGGTGCCAGCTGCAGGCCGGCATTGCGCATGGCGGGGTTGATGGCGCCGTTGCCCGCCCCGACCAGAAAGGCTGCAAATGCCAGCCAGGTGTACGGATCGATGTGCCCTGCAGCGGGCAGTGCCAGCAGTACGAGACCCACGATGGTCACCACGCTGCCCGCATACAGCGGCAGGCGATAGCCCGTGCGGCGCAGCAGGATGACCGCAGCAATGGAACACACCATGGCCGCCACGCCCTGCGCGGTCAGCAAAGTGCCTGAACCAAGCGCGCTGATGCCGTACCGGTTCGCCGCATACAGCGGCACCAGCGCCATGGCCCCGATGATGAAGCCGGTGAACACCATGTTCACCAGGTTCACCACCCCGAAATTCGTGCCGTAGATGAAACGCGGCTGTATGAAGGGCGCTGACACCCGATGGATGTGACGCAGGAACAGCAGCAGGCACGCCAGCGCCAGGCCACAGAACAGCACGATCAGCCAGACCGACTCGTGCGACTCTCCGAGTATGGTGGCCGCCAGCATGCCGGACAGCAGGCTGGCCCCCAGCAGCAGGATGCCCGGCGCATCCATGCTGCGCGCCACGGTGGGCGCGCGCCCTGCATCCCGCGGTATATAGTGCCAGGCCAGCAGAAGGATCGCCAGGCCGATGGGAATATTGACGTGAAAGACATCGCGCCAGGACGTATAGGCAACGAAGTAACCGCCGAAAATGGGGCCGATCATGGCGCCAATCGGAAAAATGCTGCCGAACAGGCTGACATACCGATCCCGGGCCGCCCCGAAGTGATCCACGATGATGCCGGTGGCCGTTGGCGTGAAACCGGCGCCACCCGCGGCCTGCAGCGCCCGCAGCGCAATCAGCACGTAGATGTCGTTGGCCAGCCCACAACCCAGCGAGGCCAGGGTGAACACCAGCGTGGAGACCAGGAATACGCGGCGCTTGCCGAAGCGCTCGGCCAGCTTGCCGCTGACGGGCAGCATCAGCACAAAGCCGAATGAGTAGGCCGTGATGGTCCAGCTGGCCAGATTGATGGAAGTATCGAGACCCTGCTGGATCGCATGCAGGGCCGTGGCCACTATAGTCGAATCGACCGCCATCATCAGCAGGGCCAGCGCGACAATGGCGAAGATGACATTGCGCGAAATGCCAGCCGTTGGGGCCTGATTCATGCTGGACGCACCTTTCCAGCCAGGTTCCTGCTCATCAGTCGCATCTGCCCAATCGCACGTGTCTCCGGGTGAACCCGAATGATAGCACTGCAAAAATGTTCGCGAACGGAACCGCGCGCGACCTGGAAAAACAGTGTGAAAAACAGTCTGAAGGGGCCACAGGGCTGTAATCGGGAGTGCGCTAGCGGCCCTCACGACTGCGGGCAGGAGCGAGCTGGCGAATTCCATCACTGCTGGCCAGTGATATATCCCTTGGGGCTTGCCCCCATCCGCCGCCTGAACATCGCGATGAACGCCGATGACGTTGCATACCCCAGGTCCAGCGCCACAGATTCGACACTCCGGCCGCTGCTGATCAAGGCCAACGCCCGGGCCAGCCGCAGCCGCTGGCGCCACTCGGTCAGGGACATGCCAAGATCCGTTCGGCAGCGACGCATGAGGGTCCGTTCGCTCATGTGGAACGCACCGGCCAGCTGTGCAATGCTGCGGTTGTCGGCCGGGTCGTCGCGCAGGGCCTGCAGCAGCGGCCCGAGCCGGGGATCATCGGAATCGGGGATGAAACTTGCCGCCGCCTCACAGCTGGACAACTGTTCCACCAGTACCCACAACAGCCGCTCGAACCCCGGCTGCGGGCGCCCGTCTGAACGATGCGCATACAAATGGCCCAGGATGGCACGCACCAGGGGTGATATCAGGAGTGCGCACGCTGCACCCGGAAGCGCCGTACACAGGTCGCTGCGGATATACAGCGAACAATGTGCGGCTTCGCGGTGGTTGAAACACGTATGTTCGGTCTCGGGCGGAATCCATAGCCCCGAATGCGGCGGCGCAAGAAGCCGGGTGGTGCGGATCCTGACCTCGGTGATGCCACTGAAGGAATAAATGAACTCGCCCCAGGGATGGCGCAGTGCCGGATAGGTGGCGTGCGAAGGCATGTCTTCGACCCGGAAGAAAAACGGCGCAGGCAGCTCCTGCAGCTCGTGGCCAAAGGGCGGCAGCCGCAGATGAAGGTCATCGGACTGAACAGGCATCATCATGGTGGCAGGTTCGCACGATCGGATGGCAGTTGCCAGCTACAGTCTTTTCCAACATGACATGAGTCTGAGCGGGGTCTTGTGTTTCCAACATGAGATGAGTCTGAAGCGGGGAAGGTAGAAGTCGTCGATCATGAGGCATGGTGATCGATATGCAGGAAGAACG
>NZ_JBAYPG010000046.1:0-13566 GCF_041677825.1 Castellaniella sp. | reverse complement strand
CCAAAATAAACTTGCTTTGCAGCCATGTTGAAATTCCCTGGAGTAAAACGGATCTGAGATTACTGGATCACGGCGAGGACTTCTTCCTCGCGGATGACGAGGACTTCTTCGCCATCGACCTTGACGGACTGGCCGGCATACTTGCCGAACAGGACCTTGTCGCCGACCTTCAGGTCGACCGGGATCACTTTGCCGTCTTCAGTCTTCTTGCCTGGGCCAACGGCCAGGACTTCGCCCTGATCGGGCTTTTCAGCCGCACTTTCAGGAATGACGATACCCGAAGCGGTGGTGCGCTCGTTGTCCAGACGCTTGACGATCACGCGATCGTGCAAAGGACGCAGTGCCATGGAGGAACTCCTTGTGAACATTGTGAGAAATCCGGGGGTCTTGTTAGCACTCAACCCCAACGAGTGCTAATTATAAGGATGATTCTGCCAATTTCAAGGGGTATACCCGTGGAATTCCAGCAGGGATGATGCAAAATAGTTATTTTCAATCAATGATATTGAAACAATCAATTTTACTTATTACCCATCCTTTCCTACACTGGTGCCCGACGCCTTTCAAAGGCTTTCTTCAATTTTCAAAGGAGCACTGCATGTCTCTGATCAATACCACCATCAAGCCCTTCAAGGCGACGGCCTACCACAACGGCAAGTTTGTCGAAGTCAGCAATGAAACGGTGGCTGGCAAGTGGTCCGTCTTTGTCTTTTACCCTGCGGACTTCACCTTCGTCTGCCCGACCGAACTCGAAGATCTTGCTGATCATTACGCCGAGTTCCAGAAAATGGGGGTTGAAGTGTACTCGGTATCCACCGATACGCATTTTGCCCACAAGGCCTGGCACGACACCTCCGAGGCGATCAAGAAGGTCAACTACCCCATGATCGGTGATCCCACGCACGTACTGTCGCGCAACTTCGATGTGCTCATCGAGGACGAAGGCGTGGCCTTGCGCGGTACCTTCGTGGTGAACCCCGCGGGTGAAATCAAGGTGCTCGAGATCCACGACAACGGCATCGGCCGCGATGCCTCCGAACTGCTGCGCAAGGTCAAGGCAGCGCAGTACATCGCCGCGCACCCGGGCGAGGTCTGTCCGGCCAAGTGGGAAGAGGGCGCCAAGACGCTGACGCCTTCGCTGGACCTGGTCGGCAAGATCTGAGCGGCCGCCTCCGGGCGTATTGGCCCGGGGCGCCGGATGCCGGCGGGCTGCGTCACGAGCGAGCCCGTCGGCCATTGCCTGACTCAGGCACCCGCATCGGTCGGGTAGCCGTTGCGGTCGGGTAACGATTTTCTGATTCATTTCATATAGGGGATGACCATGCTGGATGCCAGTCTCAAAGGACAATTGGGCACCTATCTCGAGCGTGTCACGCAGGACCTCGAACTGCGTGCCGCACTGGGGGATGACGCCGCTTCGCGCGAGCTCGAAACCTTTCTCGGCGAGATTGCCGGGTTGTCGGAGCGCATCACGCTGGTGCATGCCGAGGCGCCCGATGGTCGTACGCCATCGTTCGAGATTGCCCGCGCAGGCACAAACGTCGGCGTGCGTTTTGCCGGCATTCCCCTGGGCCATGAGTTCACTTCACTGGTGCTGGCCCTGCTGCAGGTCGGCGGTCACCCGCCGCGGCTGGATGAGGCCGTGGTCGACCAGGTCCGCAGCCTGTCGGGCGACTATCACTTCGAAACCTTCTTTTCCCTGTCATGCCAGAATTGCCCGGACGTCGTGCAGGCGCTCAATGCCATGTCGGTCATCAATCCGCGCATCCGCCATGTGGCCATCGATGGGGCCCACTTCCAGGACGAAGTACAGGCGCGAGAAATCCTGTCCGTGCCGGCCGTTTTCCTGAACGGCAAATTGTTTCACCAGGGTCGCGCCGGGGTTGAAGAGCTGTTGGCGCTGCTCGATGCGGGCGACGATGAGGCCCGGGTCGAGGCGCTGAGCGCCCGTGAACCCTTCGACGTACTGGTGGTCGGTGGCGGCCCGGCGGGCGCGGCGGCAGCAGTGTATGCCGCGCGCAAGGGCATACGTACGGGGGTCGTGGCCGAGCGCTTCGGCGGTCAGGTCCTGGACACCATGGCCATCGAAAATTACATTTCCGTCCTCGAGACCGAAGGCCCCAGGTTCGGCGTTGCGCTCGAGCAGCACGTCAAGGCCTACGAGGTCGACATCATGAACCTGCAGCGGGCCAGCCGGCTGATACCGGGCCGGCTGATCCAGGTCGAACTGGCCAATGGCGCCGTGCTCAGGTCGCGCAGTGTGATCCTCTCGACGGGTGCCCGCTGGCGCCAGATCAACGTGCCCGGCGAGGCCGAGTACCGCAACCGGGGTGTGGCCTATTGCCCGCACTGTGATGGTCCGCTCTTCAAGGGCAAGCGTACCGCAGTGATTGGCGGTGGCAACTCGGGTGTCGAGGCGGCCATCGATCTGGCTGGCCTGGTCGGGCATGTCACCGTGATCGAGTTCGATGACCGGTTGCGGGCCGACGATGTATTGCAGCGCAAACTGCGCAGCCTGCCCAACGTCACCATCCTGACCTCCGCACAGACGACGGAAATTCACGGCGATGGCAAGCGCGTCACGCACTTGAGCTACAAGGACCGCCTCACCGGCACCGTGCACCAGATCGATCTCGAAGGGGTCTTCATCCAGATTGGCCTGGTGCCCAACACCGAGTGGCTCAAGGGCGTGGTGGATCTGTCTCCGCACGGCGAGATTCTGGTCGATGCGCGTGGGCAGACGTCCGTACCGGGCGTCTTTGCGGCAGGTGATGCCACGACGGTGCCCTACAAGCAGATCATCATCGCGGCGGGCGAAGGCGCCAAGGCGGCATTGGCGGCCTTCGATCACCTGATCCGCAGTTCGGTCGAGGCCAGCGAGGCGGCCTGAGCATGAGCACCCCCGTCCGGCGACGGGGGCGGGCGCTGTCCGGCCAGACCGGACCTGGGCTAAAATTCTGTCGTCATCGATTGCGGCGTTTCAGGGCCTTCATGTTCGAGTCATTGGGTGTACTGAATATCTGGACCTACGTTCTGGGTACGATATTCATCATCTTGCTGCCAGGGCCCAATTCATTGTTTGTGCTGGCCGTGGGCGCCGGTCGCGGTGTGCGCGCAGGCTATCAGGCGGTACTTGGCGTGTTCTTGGGCGATTGTGTCCTCATGACGCTCACCGCTGCGGGTGCGGCATCGGTGCTGAAGCTGCTGCCCATGCTGTTTCTGGGGCTGAAGGCGGCCGGCGCCGTGTATTTGCTGTGGCTGGGCCTGAACCTCTGGGTATCCGCCGTGCGGCCGGGCAGCACGCAGAAGCAGGTGCTCACCAGCCCGTCAGCCAGCCCCTTCAGGCGGGCGCTGCTGCTGAGCCTTCTCAATCCCAAGGCCATCCTGTTCCTGCTGTCGTTCTTCGTGCAGTTCGTGGATCCGTCCTATCCCCATCCGGTGCTGTCTTTTCTGATATTGGCCGCCATTCTGCAGGCCTGCAGCCTCATTTACCTGTCTGTCCTGATTTTTGGCGGTGCCCGCCTCGCCGGTGCGTTCCGTCGGCGACCCGGCATGGCCCGCATGGGCAGCGCATTGGTGGGTACGCTGTTCATCTGGTTTGCAGGGCGCATGGCGCTGGAGCCTTGATCAAGGGTTAACCCTTTTGGCGTACTGGCTGTCACTCAGTAGAATTGGCCATCCCCCGACTCGACCCTTTGCCCTGACGCCCCCGGATTGCCCATGCCGCCTCGTCTGGCCCTGAGCCACATCAGCAAGCGCTACCCCGCCGTTCTGGCCAACGATGCGGTGGATCTGTCCGTCGAGCCCGGCGAAATTCATGCCGTTCTGGGCGAAAATGGTGCCGGCAAGTCCACGCTGATGAAGATCATCTATGGCGTGGTGCGGCCGGACTCTGGCGAAATCTTCTGGGATGGCCAGTCGGTGCAGATCGATAACCCCGCTGCAGCACGGGCGCTGGGTCTGGGGATGGTCTTTCAGCATTTTTCCTTGTTCGATACGCTCACGGTGGTCGAGAATATCGCCCTGGGTCTGCCAGGGGGGACCCCGTTGTCCGTGCTGGCCGCGCAGATCACCGCAACGGCGCACCAGTACGGGCTCGAGGTCGAGCCCTTGCGGCACGTGCACACCCTGTCGGTGGGTGAACGGCAGCGCGTGGAGATCGTGCGTGCCCTGCTGGGCCGGCCGCGCCTGCTGATCCTCGACGAGCCCACCTCGGTGCTGACGCCCCAGGCGGTACAGCGCCTGTTCGACGTCCTGCGGCAATTGGCCACCGAGGGTTGCAGCATCCTGTACATCAGCCACAAACTCGACGAAATCCGGGCCTTGTGCCATCGCTGTACCGTATTGCGGGCAGGCCGGGTGACCGGGGTCTGCGACCCACGCGAAGAAACCGCAGCCAGCCTGTCGCGTCTGATGATCGGCGAAGATCTTCCCGTGCAGGTACGCCAGGGCCGCACCGCCGGGTCGTTGCGTCTGCAGGTGCAGGGGCTCGATCTCGAGCGTGCGCATCCGTTTGCAACCCGTCTCGATGGCGTCAGCTTCAGTCTGCATGAGGGCGAGATCCTGGGGGTTGCGGGGGTGTCGGGCAATGGCCAGCAAGAACTCATGGGGGTGCTGTCGGGCGAAGACAGGCGGGCCCGGGCCGAGAGCGTCCAACTCGACGGACAGGCCATGGGGCAGCAGCCGGTCGCCTGGCGGCGTGCCCATGGCATGGCATTCGTGCCTGAAGAACGCCTCGGGCGCGGTGCGGTGCCCGAACTCAGCCTGGCGCGCAATCTGCTCCTCACGCATCAGGGGGCGGCCACCGTACGCCGTGGCTGGATACGCGAGGCCGCCGTGCATCGTCTCACGGCCGAGATCATCCGGCGCTTCGGTGTCAAGGCACCGGGCCCGCACGCACAGGCCGGCAGCCTGTCGGGCGGCAATCTGCAAAAATACATCGTGGGCCGCGAAGTCATCGCCGCGCCGCGCATCCTGATCATCGCCCAGCCGACCTGGGGGGTGGATGTCGGTGCCGCAGCACGCATCCGCAATGAATTGCTGGCCTTGCGTGATGCCGGTTGTGCCTTGCTGCTCATTTCCGAAGAATTGGACGAACTCCTCGAACTCTCCGACCGCCTGGTGGTCATGGCCAAAGGACGCATGTCACCCGCTCTGGCGCGCAGCGAGGCCACGCGCGAACGGGTCGGCCAGTGGATGAGCGGCCTGTGGCCCGGCCCGGACGACCCGGCCGATGCAGCAGATACGGACTTGTCCGAGATCCGGCATGCTTGAACTGGTTCCGCGCGCCGAGCCCTCGCGGCGCATGATGTGGTTGTCGCCGGTGTTGGCGCTGGCTCTGACGGCCCTGTGTGGTGCCCTGATGTTCATCGGGGTGGGCAAGGCGCCGGTGCAGGGGCTGTACGTATTGTTTGTCGCACCATTGTCGAGTCTGCAGGGCTGGGCCGAAATCGGTGTCAAGATGGCGCCGCTGCTGTTGTGCGCGATCGGTCTGGCATTGTGTTTTCGTGCCAACGTGTTCAATATCGGTGCCGAAGGCCAGCTGGTGGTGGGCTCGATCGCGGCATCGGCCTTCGTTCTGGCCTTCGATGACGGACTGGGCGGTCAGGGCGGCTGGTACATGATCGCCCTGGCCATCCTCGCCGGGGCCTTGGGCGGGGCCTTTTGGGCCAGCATCGTGGCGTGGTTGCGGGATCGCTTCCATGCCAACGAAATCCTCGTTTCGCTGATGCTGGTGTATGTGGCCGAACTTCTGCTCAGCTACCTGGTGCACGGGGTGATGCGTGACCCGGATGGCTTCGGTTTTCCGCAGTCGCGCATGTTCGATGATGGTTTTCTTTTGCCCATACTGCCCGGTACACGCGTTCACGCGGGGATCATTCTTGCCCTGCTGGTGGCCTTGTGGGCCTGGTTGTTTCTGGCACGGCTGCTGGCCGGCTTTCGTCTTACAGTGGGTGGCCTTGCTCCGCTGGCGGCCCGTTATGCCGGGTTTTCTTCGCGTCGCGCGCTGTGGGGCTGCCTGCTCGGCTCAGGTGCCCTGGCAGGGGTGGCGGGTGCCTGTGAGGTCATGGGCCCGATCGGCCAACTGACACCCTCCGTCTCGCCAGGTTACGGCTTTGCCGCCATCATTGTGGCGTTCGTGGGCCGGTTGCATCCGGTGGGGGTCATTTTTGCCAGTTTCATCATGGCGCTGTTCTATATCGGCGGCGAACTCTCGCAGACCCGCCTGGGCATGCCCAGTGCGATCACCGGCATCTTCCAGGGGATTCTCCTGTTTTCCCTACTGGCCTGTGATGTGCTGATCCATCAACGCTTGCGCTGGAGACCCTGAGACCATGGATGCACTGGCTCCACTGATTGCAGCCGCACTGATGGCGGGCACGCCGCTGATGCTGGCGGCCCTGGGCTTGCTGGTCAATGAAAAGTCGGGCGTCATCAATCTGGGTTCCGAAGGCATGATGCTGGTGGCTGCAGCGCTGGGCTTTGCCGTTGCCGTGGAAAGCGGCAGCACGTGGGTGGGCTTCGCCGCGGGCGCGCTGGCCGGTGCAATCATGGCCGCAGGGTTTGCCTGGCTGGTGGTCTGGCTGAGCGCCAACCAGATTGCCTGTGGCCTGGCGCTGTCGATTTTCGGTGTCGGCGTCTCGGCGTCCATCGGTCTGCCTTATGTGGGCGCTACGCTCAAGGCGGCCTCATGGGCCATCCCTGGGCTGTCGGAAATCCCGTTTCTGGGCCGGGCACTGTTCCAGCAGCACCCCCTGGTCTACACAGCCATCGTCCTGGCCCTGGCGCTCAGCTGGTTTCTGTATCGGACGCGGGCAGGCCTGATCCTGCGCGCGGTGGGTGAGTCGCCCGAGTCGGCCCATGCCCTGGGCTATCCTGTGCGGCGCATCCGCCTGGCCGCCCTGTTGTTTGGCGGGGCGTGCTGCGGCCTGGCCGGGGCGTTCATGTCGCTCGTCTATACCCCCATGTGGGTCGAGAACATGGTGGCGGGGCGCGGCTGGATCGCATTGGCACTGACCCCGTTCGCCACCTGGCGACCCATGCGCGTTCTGGTGGGTGCCTATCTGTTTGGCGGCATCACCATACTGACGTTCCACATGCAGGCGCTGGGGGTGCCCATTGCCTCGCAGTTGTTGTCCATGCTGCCGTACCTGGCCACGATTCTCGTGCTGGTCCTCATTTCGCGCAATGTCGACTGGATCCGCATCAACATGCCCGCGTCCCTCGGGCGCGTGTTCATTCCCAACCGCTGATCATTTCACCACGGAGATCAAACTCATGAAATCCTCACGATTGCGTCTTGCTTTCGCGGCCGTTGCCACGGCAACTGCCTGCCTGTGGGCCGCTGGCCCCGTCATGGCCAAGGAACCCCTCAAGATCGGCTTTGTCTATGTGAGCCCGATCGGCGAGGCCGGCTGGACCTGGCAACAGGATCTGGGCCGCAAATACATGCTCGAACAGCTGGGCGATCAGGTGGTCACCCAGATCGTCGAAGATGTTCCCGAAGGGGCCGACGCCGAGCGCGTGATTCGCGATCTGGCTCAGCAGGGCAACCAGCTCATTTTCACCACCTCGTTTGGCTACATGAATCCGACCATCAAGGTGGCCCGCCAGTTCCCGGATGTCAAATTCGTGCACTCGACCGGCTACAAGACGGCACCCAATGTGGCGACGACGAATGCCCGTTTCTATCAGTCGCGCTACATGGCCGGTGTGCTGGCAGGGCACAAGACGGATACGAATGTGGTCGGCTACGTGGGTGCCTACCCGATCCCGGAGGTTCTGCAGGGGATCAACGCGTTCACCCAGGGGCTGCGCAGCGTCAAGCCAGACGCCGAAGTGCGTGTGATCATGGTCAACAGCTGGTTCGATCCGGGCAAAGAGCGCGATGCGGCCCTGGCCTTGCTGGATCAGGGTGCGGACATCGTGACCCACCACACAGACTCCACGGCCACGGTCCAGGCGGCCGAAGAGCGCGGCAAGCGTGCCATTGCCTATCATTCCGACATGCAGAAATTCGGCCCCAACGCGCAGCTGGGTGCAGTGACCCATCACTGGGGGCCGTATTTCACCCGCACCGCCCAGGCCGTGCTCGATGGCGCCTGGCAGCCAGACCAGGTGTGGGGCGGCTTCAAAGAGGGCATGGTCGATCTGGAAGGCTTTGGTGCCGACGTGGATGACGGTCTCAGGGCCAAGCTCAAGGCCATGGAAGAAGCCATCGCCAGCGGCCAGCTGAAAGTCTTTTCCGCGCCCATCAAGACCAACGATGGCCGGGTGATTCTTGCCGAGGGAGCCCTGGATGACGACGGGCTGAACTCGATGGACTACTACGTGGAAGGGGTGGTGGGCAAGCTGAACAAGGGCTAGCCTGCCTGGGCCTGGGGGCGCCGGATCGACCAGGTGCTGATGACCTGGGCCACCGGTTCTCCGCCGCCATCAGGTACCAGCAGAACCTCACCGGCCGTCATGCGGCCGGTTTTCAATATCCGGGCTTCGGCCACGATGCCGCCGGACGGTGCGCCCCGCAAGAAGTTGATCGTCAGGCTGGCCGTGACGGCCTCGACGGCACCCGTAGCGCCCATTATGGCCGCATACAGGGCCAGGTCCGCCAGCCCCATCAACATGGGGCCGGCCACGATCCCGCCCAGCCGCTGGTTGTCCGGGTTGGGCGGCAGCCGAAGACGAGCCCATCCATGGCCGATTTCCAGGATCTCCGGGCGCAATATCCGCGCAAATGGATGCAGGCGGTCGAGCAGTTCCTGGAAGGCCTCGGGTGTGACAAGGGGATCGGCTTGAGGTGCAGCCATGGCGCGGGATTCTTTGTTTGACATGACAGAAGGGTCTTTGATGGATATAGATCAAATCATGCTCAGGGGCCCCATAGTACACTGCACCAGCATTCGACAGAACGCGTCCGTTCGGTTGAATGAGCCGGTTGCAACGTCGTTTGCCGGTGACCTTTCTTCATTTGTCTCGAGGGTGAAATGAACAATGCATTCACGTCTGTCTGTGCGCTTTTTGTCGGCCTGGCCCTGTCAGGTGCAGCCGTCGCCCAGCATCATGCGTCCGGCGCCGCAGCGCAGCAGGCTGCCGGCCCACGCTCCAGCACGGTCACGGCCAGCGATTGCTGGATCCGGCAGATGCCGCCCCCCACTGCATCGGGCGGGTTCTTCGTGCTGCACAACGGTGGCACGCAAGACGCTGTTCTGACAGCCGCTCATTCGCCCGACTACGGTATGGTCATGCTGCACCAGACCACCCAGGAAGACGGCATCAGCAAGATGTCCATGGTCGAGCAGGTGGCGGTTACTGCGGGCGGTCAACTGGATTTCAAGCCGGGCAGCTATCACGTCATGCTCGAAGAGCCCCGTGCGGGCCTGCACATTGGTGATCATGCCGATCTTGATCTCATCCTCAAGGATGGCACCACCGTACGGGCCGTATGTGAACTGAAATCACCGAAATCGGCACCGCCGATGGCTGGCCACGCCCACTGAAAGGGCCAGCATCGGGGTCAGACGCTGGTTGCGCTTTGCAGTGCGGCCTGCTGGCCCTGTGCAGGCATCGTACCCGAGAGGTTGCCGAAGAAGCCGAGCAGTGCACGGTTGAAGGCACGCGGGTTGGCCAGATTCATGCCGTGCGCGGCCATGGCAATGCGCACGCGTGCCGCCCCCGGTATCAGCCGTTGCAGGCGGTCCAGGCGTTGCGGGTATTTTCTGGGGCTCAGTGCGCCGCCGATCAGCAGGACCGGCACGTTCAGCCCGGCCATTTCTGCATCCGTGATGGCCAGGCGCTGTTCCTGCACCTGAGAAAGCAGTGTCAACGCATTGTCTTCTGCCATTTGCTTGAACCACGGGACCATTTTGCGCCACGTGTCCGCGCCGTTCACGGTGTCCACGAAGTCGGCCAGCGCCGCCGCGGTGTCGCCGCGTTGCAGGGCCGCAGCAGTCTGGGTGTAGAAGGGCGGGACCTCGGGCTCGTCGGCGAACCTGAAACCAGGGTCGGCCAGCGTGAGGCTGCGGCACAGTTCTGGCGCCTGGCGTACCAGGGCCCAGGCGACCTCTGCCCCGCGGGAATGACCTACGACATGGGCCGGCCCACAGCCCAGGGTGTGCAGGAGCGCCTGCAGGTCGTCGGCATGCGCCATGACCCCATAGCCCGTTTGCGGGTGCAGCCCCGCCGCGGGCCAGCAGCCTCGCAAGCTCGGGGCAATGACAGTATGGCATGGCTGCAGGGCGGGGATCTGCCAGCGCCAGTAGCGATAATCGCACAGTGAACCGTGGATCAGCAGCACTGGATCCCCCGAGCCCGCCTGGAGATAGTGCAGGGGCCCTGCCGGCAGGGTGCAGGTCAGAGCCCCGGTACCGTCATCCATGCCGGGCTCGTGCTTCGAGTTCGCGACGGGTGCCATCAGAGCAGCTTGATGCGATTGCGGGCTGTTTCGGCGGCGGAACTGCCGGGGTAATCATCCAGGATGCGCTGCAGGCTGGCCCTGGCGCCTTTCATGTCGTTGAGCTCGATCTGGCTGATCGCAGCCACCAGAAGTGCATCGGGCGCGCGTGGATCATTTGGATGCTGCTGGACCAGCGTCGTCATGGACTTGACCGAATCTGCAAAGCGCTTCGAGGCATACTGACTGCTTCCAAGGTAGAACAATGCATCGCCCACCATGGGGCTGTCGGGATACGAGCCCACAAAGCTGGCAAAGCCGGAGGCGGCCTCGGCGTAGCGGCCGTTTCGGTAGAGATCTGCCGCTGCCTCATAGACGGCGCGTTGCTGGGGGTCCGCAGTGGCTGGTGCCCTGGGGCCGGAAGCCTGCTGTGCCGGGGCCGGGCGTCCGCTGATTTCTTCGATGCGGCCGCGCAATGATGCGATTTCCTGGTGCAGCTGGTCCATCTGGCTCGATAGCTGGATGCGCGCCTGCTGGCTTTGCTCGTTCATCTGCTTGATCTGCGCCCTGAGCTCGATGATGGCGCGGCGTGCTTCGTCGTCGGAAAATGCCTGGGCTGCCGGGCTGAGCAGGGACAGGACCAGTGCAAGCATGCCGGCTCGCACGCAGAGGGGTGAATGAACTGTACGCATGGCCACTCCAAAGAAAAACGCCGCAGCACGACTGCCGCGGCGCCAGTATTGCCCGAATGCGATCAACGGAGGTAGTTGAAGTCGGCACGACGGTTTTCGGCATAATCGGCTTCAGTGTTGCCCAGCGCCTTGGGGCGCTCTTTGCCGAAGCTGATGGCTTCAATCTGGTTCGCATTGACGCCCAGCAGTGTCATCATGCGTGCCACGGCATCCGAGCGACGCTGGCCCAAGGCCAGATTATATTCTGTACTGCCGCGAGCGTCTGTATTGCCTTCAACGCGTACGTTCTGCCCGGGGTGGCTGGACAGATAGCCCGAATGCATTTCAACCACGCCCCTGTACTGCTCGGGCACGGTGTAGCTGTCGAAATCGAAATACACCGATCGTTGCTGCGCGAGCGGGCTCTGGGGGTTGAACGGATCCATGACCTGCCCGGTGGACGCTGACGAATCCATGCCGCTGCCGGCACCGTTTTCGTCCAGCGGCACCGAACTGCAGGCGGCCAGTGCCCCTGCAATAGCGGCGATGGTCAGGGTCCGGATGATGCGCGAGCTCATTTGAAGTCCTTTTGAAAGAGTCACACGAAAAAATCAGTGGGTGAAGGGGCCCCAGGCAGGTTCGCTGACCTTGCCATTGAGCACCGAAAGTGTCTGATGGATGCGTCCATCGATCGACGTGACAGCCAATACACTACGCCCATTCTGTACGGCGCTGTACAGTGCCTGCATGCCGTTGGGCGCATAGCTCGGGGATTGATCGTCTGGCCCGTTTGTCAGAATTTGCTCGTTGCCCGAGAACAGGCCAAGCGTTGCGATCCTGAACGCGCCATCTCTACGGGTAACGTACAACAGTTGCTGCCCATCTGGCGAGACCTTGGGTGAGACATTGTAACTGCCCGAGAAGGTCAGGCGCTGCGCCTCGCCGCCGTCGGCAGCCACTTTGTATATCTGTGGACTGCCCCCCCGGTCACTGGTGAACACGAGGTACTGGCCATCCGGTGCATAGCCGGGTTCGGTGTCGATCAGGGGCGAGCGCATCAGGCGACGCAGATCCGTGCCGTCGGTGTTGATGGTGTAGATTTGCGAAATGCCATCTTTCGAGAGCACGATGGCCAGTTTCTGGCCGCTGGGCGACCAGGCCGGTGCGCTGTTGTTGCCCTTGAAGTTCGAAATGGGCTGGCGCTGACCCGTCGCCAGTGTCTGAACATAAATGACCGATTTGCCGGACTCGAAGCTGACATAGGCCAATTGTTTGCCGTCCGGGGACCAGGCTGGAGAAATGATGGCATGCTTGGAGCGCAGCATGACTTGCGGGTTCTGACCATCGGCATCCGCAATTTGTAACTCATAATTGTTGCCTGTTTGCAACACGTAGGCGATTCGTGTTGAAAAAACACCCCGGATGCCGGTGATTTTCTCGTAGATGCGGTCTGCGATCTGATGGGCGATACGGCGCATGTCCGATTCTGTGCCGTCAATCGAGGCCTGATCGATTTCCGCCTTGCGCACATTGTCGACCAGCCGGTAGTCGAACGTATAATGATCGCCGCTTTGCGATACCGAGCCATAGGCCAGATAGTCTGCACCGCGCGCTTGCCAGGCGGCATAGTCGATGGTGCTGCCCGCATCCAGCGACGCCCCCGATGTGCCGATCAGGCGAAACTGCCCGGACCGTGTCAGGTCTGCACGGATGACTTCGGGTACCAGGGCCGCATTTGCGGAGCCGGAAAAGTCTGCAATTGCAATTGGGTATTGAGTTGCGCCCACACCCGAAATGTCGACGCGCAACTGGGCTGCGGCAAGCCCCGGCAGCCCCGCCATCAGCAACAAGCCGATGGCCAGCCTTGCAGAATGCCGCCAGAAGCGTCTTGTGATCCCGTACATGGTCAGCGACCTCCTTAATCATACATCCGGTAATTTACGTCAATATACTTTGGATATTTGCCAGTGGGGGGTCTGGGAAACGGCGAGCATGCCTGGATGCCCTTCTGCACTGCCGCGTCGAAACGCGAATCCCCCGAAGATTGGGTCAGTTCAGCCTGTCGCACCTGTCCATTCTGTTCCAGGTCGACCCTGAACACGCTGGTCGGATTATGGCCACCGGCTTGTGGCGGTACGTTATAGATGACGCCTGGCTGCACGCATGCCCTGATTTTCGCAGCATAACCGTCGTTGCCGCCTCCACCACGCTGGTTGCGGTCCGCGTTGCCGCTGGGGATGCCGGCGGCCTGAAGTGCGTCGCTGCGCAAGGCGTCCAGGGCCGCACGCCGGGCTGCTGCGGCTTTTTCTGCGGCCGCTTTCTCGCGGGCAACCTTCTCTCTGGCCGCTTTCTCGGCAGCCGCCTTTTTCTCGGCAGCGGCTTTCTCGGCCGCAGCCTTCTCGGCCGCAGCCTTCTCGGCAGCCGCCTTTTTCTCGGCAGCGGCTTTCTCGGCAGCGGCTTTCTCGGCGGCGGCTTTCTCGGCGGCGGCTTTCTCGGCGGCGGCCT
>NZ_JBAYPG010000045.1:0-16157 GCF_041677825.1 Castellaniella sp. | reverse complement strand
GGCAGTTTTCCAGCGCGGGGCTCTTGCTGCTTTCGCGGCTGACCTCGCGCGGCTTGCGCAGCAATTGGGCAATGGTAGGCATGACCTTTACGCATCCTTTGTACTTGCGTACGTTGACGTCAGTGTTCGGGGCCTGAAGCACCGGGCTCAGGCGGTTTCGCAAAACTTCGCCCAAGACGCTGGATGACGTAAAAGAGCGGGCCTTGCGACAGGCCATGGCTGTGCCATGACCGCATGTTTCTGGCAAGGGCACGCATGCCTTTGCCGGGAAAGCTCGCTAGTTTAACACAAGTTATTCATACGGTGGCAACTGGCGTCACTGGCGAACCGACGGCACCGGGCAAGCGCAAGGGCGGTGCCGTCAGCAGGCAGCGATGGCGCCCCGCCCGGTCCAGCCAGTCGGCCAGATCCTTCAGGTACCAGAGCTCGGCCAATGGCAAGCCCAGGCGAAACAGGCAGTGATGATGCAGGGGCAGCAGGGCTTTCCTGCCCGGACAGGCCCGTGCCGGATAGGCTTCGACCGCATAATTGTCGGTACAGATGGCCACGATGCCGCTGTCGGTGATCCACTGCAGCAGATCGGGGTCGCGGCCATCCAGTACCGCGCCGGTCCGATCCAGCACCTGCGCATCCGGTTGCCCCGCCATGTCGACGACGGCTTCGGCAAACCCGGTGCGCAGCAGCAGCATGTCGCCCGCCTCGACGGCAATGGCACCGGCGCGCATCACCTCGGCCAGTTCGCCGTAGCCGACCAGGGTACGGCCCGGGCCGAAATACCGGGCGAGGTCCACCAGCACCGCACGCCCCTGCATGCCATGTGCGGCAAGATTTTCGATACCCAGGCGCGGGGCCCCGTCGGCACCGCGCGGTGGCCCGATGTCGTCGGCACCGGCGCGATAGCCATTGTAATAGACGTGGCTGGGCTGGCCGTTGCCATCGACATCGAACTGGGCGCCGACGTGAGCCAGGCTGTCCCACTGGGTCGAGTACTGCAGGGACAGCAGGACCTGATCGTCGCAGAGCACATCGATGGCCGTGGCATCGACATGGGCCAGGGCGAAGTTCATGTACGGGACGCCTTCCAGGGTCGTTGGGCTCAGTTGCGGCGGCCGGCGCCTGACGTTCAGGACGTTGCCCCCCGGAAGGTCCAGCGGCAGTGAAAGACAGAACGAGCGCCCTGCCAGAACTTCTCGAACCCCCTTCAGTACTTGCTCCGGCCCTAGCAGGTTGAGTCTGCCAAGTTGGTCATCAGGCCCGAAGTCGCCCCAGTTGGAGCCTTCCGGGCGTCGTGTCCAGCGCGTCATTCTGGTTCTCCGCCATGCAATGTTCAATGATCGAGAAGCTGGCCGGCAATGATCAATTTCTGGATCTCGGTCGTGCCCTCGTAGATTCGCAGGGCGCGGATTTCGCGATAGAGCAGTTCGAGCGGCATGCCGACCAGTACGCCCAGCCCGCCAAAGAGCTGCAGGCCCATGTCGATCACCTTCTGTGCCTGTTCGGTGGCAAAGAACTTGGCCATGGCCGCCTCGCGCGATGTGCGTACGCCGTGGGTGTCCTTGAGCCATGCCGCGCGATACACCAGAAGCGCCGCGGCATCGGTCAGCGTGGCCATATCGGCCAGACGATCGCGGGTCATCTGGTAGGAAGACAGCGCAAGGCCCCCGATCTGGCGCTCGGCAACCCGCTTCAGGGTGTGGTCCAGCGCACGCCGCGCCATGCCTACCGCCGATGCGCCCACACTGGATCGAAACACGTCCAGTACGCTCAAGGCCACCTTGAAGCCTGCACCTTCGTCACCGATCAGGGCATCATCCGTGACCTGGCAGCCCCGCAGCGCCAGACTGCCCAATGGGTGCGGCGCCATGGTTGCCAGCCTTTCGGTCACTTGCAGGCCTGGATTGGACGCCTCGACAATGAAGCACGACAGGCGGCACGGGGCCTCGGGCGGCGAGGTGCGTGCAAAGACCAGGTACAAGTCTGCAATGCCGGCGTTGGAGATCCAGGTCTTGGCGCCGTCGATGACCCAGCCCCCGGCGCAGCGCCGGGCCTGTGTCGAAATTTCGGCCGGATTGGAACCCGCACCGGTTTCGGAGAGTGCAAACGCCGGGCGGATCTCGCCGGCGATCACCCCCGGCAACCACCGTTCGCGCTGTTGCACCGAGCCGTGCAGGGACACGGGCGCGCTGCCCAGGCCCTGCAGGGCAAAGCAGAATTCGGCCAGCCCCGAGCGCCGGCAGAGCATGTCGCGGATCAGACACAGCGAGCGTGCATCGAGCTGTCCATCCAAAGAGGCCGCGTGGCTGAGCCAGCCATGCCGGCCCAGCGCCGCCACCATCCTCGGGGCCAGTGCATTGACATCGCCCCCCTGATGCTCTTCGGCGATCAGTTCGCCCAGTTGCCCATCGATGGCATCGGCCAGGGCGGCCAGCGCACGATGCCGGGCTTCGAAAAAGGGCCAGACAAGGGTCTGTTGCCACATGGAATCAGTCTGGATCTCGCTCATGTCAGGCACCTGCGCAGCCGTCAATCAAAAATATTTCATCAATTCGACCCGATCCTGCAAAGGATCCGGCGGACCATCGTAGACCTTGGTCCCCGTTTTCAGAATCACGCAACGCCGGGCGACCGGCAGACTGCAGGAGACATTCTGCTCAACCATCAGGATGGAGGTCCCGAACTGCCGGTTGACCGACTGCACGCTGAGCATCACCTGTTCCACGATGGCAGGCGCAAGACCAATCGAGGGCTCGTCGAGGATGAGGACCCGCGGATCATGCATGAGCGCCATGCCGATCGCCAGCATTTGCTGCTGACCACCCGAAAAGGTACCCGCGAGCTGCCCCGAGCGCTCGGCAAGAATCGGAAACAGTTCGTGCACGACCGCCAGTTGGCGCCGCACGCGGGCTGCGTCGCCCTCGGTGTAGGCGCCCAGAACGAGGTTGTCACGGACGGTCAGGGTGGGAAAGATGCCATGCCCCTGCGGCACGAATGCAATGCCATCGCGCACGTTCTGGTGCGGCGGGCGGCCGGTGATCGGTTTGCCGCGATACAGCACACTGCCGTGGGCGATGCGTTCGAGCAGGCCGAACACGGCCCGCACCAGCGTGGTCTTGCCGGCACCGTTATGGCCCAGCATCAGCAGAATGTCGCCTTCGTGCAGGGCCAGGTCGACACCGTGCACCACCTGCTTGCGGCCATACCCGGCCCGCAACTGCTGCAGTTCGAGGATGGGCTGCGTCATTTGAAATACCTCGCCGCCAGTTCGGGGTCGCCCATCAGTTCGGCTGGCGTACCGACGGCCAGTGTCTTGCCCTCGTCGAGAAAATACACCACGTCGCACAGGCTCTTGATGACGTCCAGATTGTGTTCGATGATGCACACCGTCTTGCCATGCGCGGCAATCTTCCTGAAGACCGGCAGCAAACCGTCAAGTGTCAGCGGGTCGAGGCCGGAGAGCGGTTCGTCAAACAGCAGCACGTCGGCCTGCGTGGCCAGCAGGCGTGCGATGACGAGCAATTTTTCTTCGGCATAGGACAGGTCTTCGGCGCGCTCGAGCGCCTTGTGGGCGAGCCCGACGAATTCGAGCACCCCAAGCGCCCGGGCCGTGTTTTCATGGTCTTGCCGCCGCACGTGCGCAGGGCGCATGAACACGGCCCAGAGGCTGTCACCCGACTGATCGGGCAGCGAAACCACGACGTTGTCGAGCACCGTCATGCGTCGATAGAGCCTGAGATCCTGGAATGATCTGGCCATACCGTTACGGACGATCTGGTACGGCTTCAGGCCAACGACGCTGCGGCCGTTGAACAGCACCGTACCCCGGTCGGGTTTCAGGAAGCCCGTGAGCAGATTGAATGCCGTTGTCTTGCCGGCGCCATTGGGCCCGATCAGACCCGTCACCGTGCCTGCGCGCAGGGCAATATTGCACCCCGAGACGGCCACGACGCCACCAAATGCCTTGTACAGATCGCGCCCTTCGACGGTGGCCGCAGAGTCGGGCTGACGGACCGGCGCCGCCTGTGTCAGCGGAATGGCCGTGACACCCGCAAGGCTGCGGCGATCGCTGCCGCGCTCTGCGATCAGGCCCTCGGGGCGAAAACGCAAGATGACGATGAGCAGCACACCATACAGCAGCAAGCGGGTCTTGTCGGCCACGTCCACCGGCATATCGAGATATTTGAGCCCTTCGGGCAAGGCCACCAGCAAGGCGGCCCCCAGCGCGGAACCCCACAGATTGCCGGTACCGCCGATGATGACCATGGCCAATATGTAGATTGTTTCTTCGACCCCGAAGCTTTGCGGGCCCACATACTGGAAATAGCGCGCAAAAAGACTGCCCGCAATGGCGGCCAGCCCCGATGAGACGGCAAAGATCGTCAGCTTCATCGCCACCACGTTCTTGCCGGCGGCCTGCACGGCAATTTCGTTTTCACGCATCGCCCGCAGCGCGCGGCCATAGGGCGAATGCACCAGGCGCCAGCCGAACCAGAGACAGAATACGGCCATCAGGACGGCCAGCGGCAGGAATTTCCCGGGTGTCGAGAGCTGGATGCCGGCGATCTCGATCGGGGCGATCCCCGGCAGGCCGTCCGTACCCCCGGTCAGGCTGCCCCCGTTGTCGTAGGCATTGACCACGATGAACTGCAACGCAAGCGTCACAATGACCAGATACACGCCCGATATGCGCAAGGCGGGCAAGGCAACCAGGGCACCGATCGAGGCCGCCACCAGGATCCCCACCAGCATGGGTAGCGGGAAGGCCAGGCCATAGCGGGTCGCCAGAATGGCCGTGCTGTACGCACCGAACGAGTAGAACGCCGCGTGTGAGAGTGCGAACAGGCCGCCGATGCCGATGAGAAGATTGAACGACGTGCTGAGGATCACGTAAATGGCAATCATCACACCGATGTACAGCAGGTAATCCAACCCGACCTCCGGCTAGCGCAGGATGCGCCCGAACAGCCCCTGGGGGCGCACGAGCATGACGATGAACAATACGACGAAGGCAATGGAGCTTTGCCATTCGGTGGGGATGCGGATCAAGCCGATGCCTTCGGCAAGCCCCAGGATCAGGCCGCCCAGTACGGCCCCGCGCAGCGAACCCACCCCACCCACCACGACAGCGATGAAGGCCATGAACACGGCATGAAAACCCATGTAGGGGGACGCACCGTCCTTGACCAGGATGAGCAGCGCGGGCGCCGCGGCGATGGCCGTGCCCAGGGCAAATACGACCAGCGACACGCGCCGGGTGTCGATGCCGACGATGCGGGCCATCTCGGGATTGTCAGCCATGGCCCGTATGGCCTTGCCGAACCGGGAGGCATGCAGAAACAGGGCCAGCAGCAGGCTGGTCAGTACCAGCATGAGCACTTGCCAGACCTGGGTGCTCGTGAGAACGACCGGCCCGAGCAGATAGATATCGGCAGCGACGTCATCCAGCACCCGGCTGCCTGTGCCGAACACGATGCCCACCAGGTTCTCGATGATGATGAACAGCCCCAGCGAGGCAATCAGAATGACCAGATCGCTGCTGTTGCTGGCCTGGAAAGGCTGGTAGATGAAGCGATAGGTGAGTGTGCCGATGAACGCGGACAGCAGGATGCCCACGACGATCGCACCGGCCAGCGGCCAGTGCAGCGCAGTGGCAAAAAACCAGAACAGATAGGCCGACAGTGCGTACAGGGGACCATATGCGAAATGGGTCACCCGTGTGGTCGAGAATATCAGGCCGAACCCGATGGCCAGCATCGCATAATGACTGCCGTTGGCAATGCCGGACAACAGGAGTTGCGCAAACAGGTCCACGCCAGGGCTCCGGAAACGGGGCCGGACCGGGCCGCAGGCCCCATCCGGCGCCAGTGGGTCATTGTGCCGTCACATATTTCTGGAAGACCGGCTTGCCGTCCTTGACCTCGAACAAAGCCACCGGCTTGCTGGCCACACCGTTGTCCTGGAATACCATCTTGCCGCCATAGACGGTGTCAACCGCGGGGTTGGCGCGCAGATACCCGGCCAGTACGTCACCATCGATGACCGGCTCGCCCGCCTCTTTTGCCTGACGCAGGAGATCGGCGATCAGGTAGACGGCGTCGTAGTAATTGGCCGCGTAGAACTCAGGGGCCTCGCCATAGGCCGCCTGATAGGCCTTGGCAAAAGCCTGGCCCCAGGGGTTGTCATCGGTCGCCTGGAAATAATCGGCCATGAAGTGGTAGCCCTCCATGTACTTGCCGCCGATATTCTGGACGTCGGGGGTGTATTCGATGCCGATGACGGGCGTATCCATGCCGAATTCGCGAATCCGCTTCATGGCCGTGCCGGGATCCGGGCTGAACATCCACAGGCCAATCACATCGGGCTTGCTGGCGCGAATCTTCGCGACCTGGGTGTCTATGCTGGCGGCCCCGGGGTCCATGGTCTCGATTGCAGCCAGTTCACCCCCATGCTTCTCTACGTACGGATTGACCACCTTGACGACGTCATCACCCGCGTCGGTCTTCCAGACCAGTTGTGCGACACGGTCATGGCCGTTGTCGATGGCCCAGGCCACTGCAGACACGCCCAGATCGCTGGACAGCGAGCGATTATGGAAAATATCACGCGCCGCGCCGATCATTGACTGGCCCACGCCACCGCCATTGAAGAGGATGATGTTCTTCTGGTCCGCGATCGGGGCGATCGCCAGCGTCGAAGGCGTGAACGATGTCAGGACGGCCTTGACATCGTGCATGTTGATCAGGCGGTTCATGCCGGATACCGCATCCTTGGCGACGCCGCCCTTGTGATCTTCGATGGCGAGCGCAAGGCGCGTGCCAGCCACACCACCTTTGGCATTGATCTCGTCGACCGCCAGGCGGGCACCCTGCCCCATGACCTTGCCGTACCAGTCGGCCTTGCCTGTCATGGCAAACAGGGCACCGATCGTGAATGTATCGTCGGCTGCATTTGTGGCAGCGGCGTCAGCGGCCTGCACCGTGATGGCGGCACAGGCAAGAAAAGCCGCCGTGCCAAGCGCCAGGGTGCCATGCACCAGTTTCTTCATGTCTCCACCTCTTGTGTTTTTGGGGAACCAAATACTCGCTTTACTGACTGCAATCGGTATGATAGCTTAACATCTAGTCTTATAGACCAATATCATGGTATCCCCGAATGAAGCCGTCTTCCCCGACTTTTTCGGCGCTGCTGGCGCGCCACGCGAACCAGACGCCCCAGGCCATCGCCCTCGTCGATACAACAGACCGGCCCGCCAGCTGGCACGAGCTGCATGACGACACCCGGCGCCTGGCCGCCTTGCTGCACGCCAACGGCATGCGCGCGGGCGATCGGCTGGCGCTCTGGCTGCCAAGCGGGCGGGTCTGGCTGCAGGTCTTTCTGGCCTGCGCCCATCTGGGTGTGCTGGTGGTGGCCATGAACACGCGGTTTCGCAGCCATGAAGTGGGCGCGCTTCTGGCCCGCAGCCAGTGCAACTGGCTCGCCTTGTGGCCTTCTTTCAAGGATCTGCCGTTTGCGCAAATCCTGGCCGACATCGATCGGCGGCACACCGCTTCCATCCAGCATGTTCTGCTGGCGGGCACGCGCACCAAGGCCGCGCTGCTGCCCGGTGCGCACACTGTACTGCTGGCCGATGCCCAGTCGCATGACCCCGAGAAGGCCCCTGAACCTGCCGCGCCAGGGGCGTCCGCGCTGGTATTCACCACATCGGGCACCACCTCGGCACCCAAAATGGTCGTCCACGACGCGCAGACGCTGCTGCGCCACGGGCACGATGTGGCCACATTTTTCGACATCCAGGCCAATGACGTGGTGCTGCTCAGCACGCCGCTTTGCGGCACCTTCGGCTTTTCGACCGCCCTGGGCGCTCTTTCGGCCGGTGCCAGGCTGATCAGCACGCCCGTTCTCGAAGCAGAAACCTGTGCCCGCCTGATCGAATCAGAAAACGTCACGGTCACCTTTGCCAACAATGAGTTTCTGGCCCGCATCATGGACTGCCGTACGGCTCGCAAGCCCCCCTTCCCGTCCCTGAAGCTGGTGGGCTACAGCCGCTTTGCACCCGCGCAAGAGCAACTGCCCGATCGTCTGGAGCAAGCCGGCATCACGACCGTCGGGTTGTATGGATCGAGCGAGCTGCAGGCGCTCTGCGCCGGCCATTCGCCCGACGAACCCGCACCCGGGCGCCACCAGGACGGCGGCCGCCTGGTGGCCCCAGAGGCCGTGGTGCGCGTACGCGATGCGACGACCGGGCAACTGCTGCCTGCCGGTGAACCCGGCGAACTCGAAATCAAGGCGCCCAGTCTGATGCGCTGCTATCTGGACGATCCGGATGCCACGCAACAGGCCATCGACAACGAAGGTTTCTTTCGTACGGGCGACCTCGGCCACACGCAGGACGGGCGCAGCTTCGTTTTCCTGGCCCGACGGGGCGATTTCCTGCGCCTGGGCGGGTTCCTGGTCAACCCGCTCGAGATCGAGCGCTTCATGGAAAGCCAGAGCGGCGTCGCACAATGCCAGGCCGTCGGGGTTGCACTGGCTGGCAAGACAGCACTGATTGCGTTCATCATTGCCGAGCCGGGCCATGCACCCGATGAGAACACGCTGATCGCAAGCTGCCGCAAAACCATGGCGGGCTACAAGGTACCCCGACGGATCTTCACGGTGGCGGCGTTCCCGGTCGTGGAGGGCCCCAATTCCAGTAAAATCCAGCGCAACGAACTTCAACGATGGGCGCTCGAGCTTCTGAACAGCAAGCCACAGGCGCCACAGCACCATGCCTGAACCCAATCTGAACCAGGCCGCGATGAGCCGCAGCCGGTTACCGTTCTACTTGCAGCTGGCGGCAGAATTCCGGCGTTACCTTCAATCCGGCACCTGGCCGGTGGGCAGCCGTATCCCGCCGCTGGACGAACTGGTGCGGACTTACGGCGTATCGCGCATGACGATCCGCAACGCGCTGACGGAACTCGAATCCGAGGGCTTGATCAGCCGCGAACGTGGGCGCGGCACCTTCGTACGCAAAAGCAGCAGCACGGTCTATTCGCTCGCACTGCCCGGCAATTGGCAAGAGGTCGTCGACCTGAGCGATCTGCTCGCCACGCAACGCATGATCGACTCCGAACGCATCGTCCGGCAGTTGCCGAAGTTCGACATGGTCTGCCGGGGCGCCCCCGCCCCTGCATACCAGTACCTGTGCAGGCTGCACAGCAGCGACGGTGTCCCGTATTGCTACAGCGAGGTCTATGTCGAAGAGCGCCTGTTCCAGAAACACCGTGACGCATTCACGCGCCAGGCAGCGGCCTCCGCGATTGCGCGCATACCGGATATCGAGATCGACGAGGCGCGCCAGCGCCTGACCATCATCGGCGCAGCCTTTCAGTCTGCCAACGCGCTCCATCTGCAGCCTGGCGAGAGCGTCGCCGAGGTCACCCGCTTTGCCTGCGCGCAAGGTATGATCATCTACTATGCGCGGCTCGAATTTCCCACCAAGTTCGTCAAGCTCGACCTCGATCTGCTGGCGCATTGAACCCTGGCCTCGACATCATGAACCTCCTCGTCCTGCACGGCATCAACCTGAACATGTTCGGCAAACGCGATCCCGCCCACTACGGCGCGATCACGCTCGAACAGATCGACGCCCGCCTGCAGGCCCTGGCGCATGAACTGGGCGTACGGGTCGAATGCTTCCAGACCAATCACGAAGGCGCCATGGTCGAGCGCATCCACGCCGCCCACTCCGATGGCAACCAGGGCGTGATCATCAACGCCGGCGCCTGGACCCACTACAGCTACGGCCTGCGCGATGCCCTGGCCATTCTCGAAGTGCCCGTCATCGAGGTGCACATGTCCAACATCCACGCGCGCGAGCCCTTCCGGCACCATTCGGTGCTGGCCGAGCTGGTGCGTGGCCAGATCTGCGGCCTGGGGGTCGACAGCTACCTGCTGGCGCTGCGCGCCCTGGCCTCGGCCTGAGCGGCCCGATAGCGCCTGAGCTTGTCGAACGACAGCACCAGGCCACCGCAGGCAATCACCAGGATGCCAAGCCAGCTGATGGCATCCGGTACCGATGAGAACACCAGCCAGCCCATCAGGGTGGCGGTCAGGATCTGGGCATAACTGTAAGGGCCCAGGGTGGCCGCACTGCTGCGCACCAGTGCATGGGTGATCGCCAGGTGCGCCGTGGCGGCCAGCAGCCCCACGGCGACCAGCAGCAGCAAATCGCCCCACGCCATGGGTTCCCATTCGGCCAGCCCCACCGGCATGAGCACGGCCGCGCCCACCAGGCCGGTATACAGATTGCTGGTGGCCGGCAGCTCGGTGCTGCGCACGATGCGGGTAACCAGCTGATAGCCGGCGTTGCACACCGCCGCGCCCAGCGGCAGCAGGATGGCCCACGTGAGCAGCCCCCCGCCAGGGCGGGCAATGATGAGCACCCCGGCAAACCCGCAGCCGATGGCGATCCAGTCGGCGCGCGTGGCCTTTTCCTTGAGCAGCAGGCCGGAGAGGACCGTGATGAAGACCGGCGCCAGAAAGACGAAGGCCGTGGTCTCGGCCAGAGGCAGGCGGGCCAGGCCATGGATCACCAGCATGCTGCTGGTGCACAGGATCAGGCCGCGCACGATCTGGATGACGATGTGCTGGGTCCGAAACAGCGAGATGCGCATGCGGGGCCAGAAGATCACCCAGATGGCCAGCGCCTGGGCCAGGTAGCGCACCCAGACGACCTGTGCCGGCGGATACTCGGTCGACAGGTATTTCGTGCCCGCATCCATGATCGAAAACATCATGCTGGCCACGCACATCAGCAGGGGGCCCAGCCAGGTTTGCGCCCCATCCTGCAGGCGCGGAAACGGCAGCCTCATGGATGCCGCAGCAACGCGTCCAGCACGGGCTGCACGTCTGGGCGAACCCCACGCCACAGCCAATAGGATTCGGCCGCCTGGCCCACCAGCATGCCCAGGCCATCGGCCCGCCGGGCCACCCCGCGCGCCCGGGCCTGCAGCAGAAACGGGGTGGGTTCGGCCGCATAGGACAGATCGTAGGCCAGTGCCTGCGGCGCTGGCTGCCAGGGTACCGCGGGTGCCTGACCCGCGTTCAGACCGGCCGAGGTGGCATGCAGGATGAGGTCGAATTCACCCTGCGCCGCCGCGGCAAACGGCCCCACCCGGACACCGGGCAGCGGCAGGTCGGCCAGCAGCGCCTGCGCGCGCTCGAGCGAGCGGTTGACCAGCAACAGGCTGTCGGGCCGGGCCTGCATCAGGGGCAGGAGAATGCCCCGCGCCGCACCGCCTGCGCCGATCAGCAGAATGCGACGCCCGCGCAGGGGGTAGCCGAGGCGATCCTGGATGTCGCTGACCAGACCGGCGCCATCGGTGTTCTCGCCGTGGATCCGGCCATCGGCAAAGACCAGCGTGTTCACGGCGGCGGCCGCCCGCGCACCCTCGGACAGCGTGTCACAGACTTGCGCGGCCTGCTGCTTGAAGGGCGCGGTGACATTCATCCCCTTGCCCCCACGTGCTGCAAACGCCCGTACATCGCGCTCGAACAGGTCGGGCGTGGACAACAGGGCGGTGTAGTCGATGTCGTGACCCAGCTGGCGTGCAAATGCGGTATGCAGTTGCGGGGATCTCGATTGGGCGATAGGGTTGCCGATCACCGCGTACAAGTCGGCCATGCCGCCTCCGAAAACACGTCAAGCCCCGCCAGTGCGGGGCTTGAGTGAGTATATACCGGGTGCCGTGCGCTGGCTCAATCTGCCGCGGGCGCCTCGCCATCGAGCGGCGGCTCGATCGCATGGTCGCCCACATGGGCCATTTCACCGGGCTCGACGAAGGGGTTGGCCTGCTCGCGCGCGGCCGCCCGTTCCGCCGCTTCGAAGATTTCCTTCTTGTGGCGGGCCTCGTGGTAGGACATGCCGGTGCCGGCTGGAATCAGGCGACCCACGATGACGTTCTCCTTGAGCCCGCGCAGTTCATCGCGCTTGCCCATGATGGCGGCCTCGGTGAGCACGCGGGTGGTTTCCTGGAAGGACGCCGCCGAGATGAACGAGTCGGTGGACAGCGAAGCCTTGGTGATGCCCAGCAGTACGTTGTCGTACGTCGCCGCGATCTTGCCCTCGGCGCGCACGCGATCGTTCTCGTTGAGCATCTCGGAGCGCTCGACCTGCTCGCCCGTGATGAAGCCCGTGTCGCCCGAGTCGGTGATGTTCACCCGACGCAGCATCTGGCGCACGATCACCTCGATGTGCTTGTCGTTGATCTTCACACCCTGCAGGCGGTAGACGTCCTGGACTTCGTTGACGATATAGCTGGCCAGCGACTCGATGCCCTGCAGGCGCAGGATGTCGTGCGGATCCGCGGGCCCGTCGACGATGAGCTCGCCCTTGTTGACCACCTGGCCGTCGTGGACCAGCACCTGCTTCTCTTTGGAGATCAGGAATTCGTGGCTCACGCCGTCCATGTCGGTGATCACCAGGCGCTGCTTGCCCTTGGTGTCCTTGCCGAAGGATACGGTGCCCGTGACTTCTGCCAGCACACCGGCATCCTTGGGCGCGCGGGCCTCGAAGAGTTCGGCCACGCGCGGCAGGCCCCCGGTGATGTCGCGGGTCTTCTGCGATTCCTGCGGGATCCGCGCGAGAAAATCGCCCACGCCCACCGCCTGGCCATCGCGCACGATGATCAGGGCCCCCACGGGCAGCGTGATGGCCACGGCATGGTCGGTGCCGGCCACCTTGATTTCCTGGCCGAGGTCATCGAGCAGCAGGATCTGGGGCTTGCCGGCCCCCTTGGTGGCGCGCGCCTTGGGCGTGATCACCACCAGGGTGGACAGGCCGGTGATTTCATCGACCTGGCGCACCACGGTGACGCCTTCCTCGACGTTGGCAAAGCGGATCTTGCCGGCGTACTCGGAGACGATGGGCCGCGTGAGCGGATCCCAACTGGCAATCTGCGTACCCGCCTTGACCCTGTCGCCGTCGCCCACCGAAATGGCGGCGCCGTACGGCACCTTGTGGCGCTCGCGTTCGCGGCGGTTGTCGTCGTAGACGACGATCTCGCCCGAGCGGGACACGGCGATGCGCACGCCCTTGGCGTTGGTCAGGTAGCGCAGGCCCGGTACGAAGCCGACCGTACCGGCAGACTTGGTCTCGACCGAACTGGCCATCGCCGAACGCGACGCGGCGCCGCCGATGTGAAAGGTGCGCATGGTCAGCTGCGTGCCGGGCTCGCCGATCGACTGGGCGGCGATCACACCCACGGCCTCGCCTCGATTGACCAGGCTGCCGCGGCCCAGATCGCGCCCGTAGCAGTGCGCACACAGGCCATGGCGGGTCTCGCAGGTGAGCGGGGTACGGATCTTGACCTCGTCGACCCCCACCTCGTCGATGAGCTCGACCAGGTTTTCATCGAGCAGGGTGCCGGCCGGGATCAGGGTTTCCTGTGTATCCGGATTGACGATGTCCACCGCCGCCACACGGCCGAGCACACGCTCGCGCAGGGCTTCGACCACCTCGCCGCCCTCGAGCAGCGCCTTCATGACGTAGCCATTGCTGGTGCCACAGTCATTTTCGGTGATGACCAGATCCTGTGTCACGTCGACCAGTCGACGCGTGAGGTAGCCCGAGTTCGCGGTCTTCAGCGCCGTATCGGCCAGGCCCTTGCGCGCCCCGTGCGTGGAGATGAAGTACTGCAGGACATTCAGGCCTTCGCGGAAGTTGGCCGTGATGGGGGTCTCGATGATGGAGCCGTCCGGCTTGGCCATCAGGCCGCGCATGCCCGCCAGCTGGCGAATCTGCGCCGCAGAGCCCCGCGCCCCGGAGTCTGCCATCATGTAGATGGAGTTGAAAGACTCCTGGTGCGCTTGCTTGCCGTGCCGATCGATCACCGGCTCGGTCGAGAGTTGTTCCATCATGGCCTTGCCGACCCGATCGCCGGCCTTGCCCCAGATGTCGACCACGTTGTTGTAACGCTCCTGGGCCGTGACCAGCCCCGAAGAATACTGCTTGTCGATTTCCTTGACCTCGCGCGAGGCCTCGTTGAGGATGTCCGCCTTGCTGGTGGGCACGACCATATCACCCATGGCAATCGAGATCCCCGCGCGGGTGGCCAGCCGGAAGCCGGCCTGCATGAGCTTGTCGGCGAAGATCACGGTCGCCCGCAGCCCGCAACGCCGGTACGACATGTTGATGAGGCGCGAAATTTCCTTTTTCTTGAGCGACTTGTTGAGTACGCTGAAGGGCAGCCCATGGGGCAGGATCTCGGACAGCAGGGCCCGGCCGACCGTGGTCTCGAAACGATGGATTTCCTCGACCCATTCACCGTCTTCACCCTTGACGAATTCGGGCAGACGGGTCGTGATGCGCGTCTGCAGGTCGACGTACTGGTTGTCCCAGGCGCGCCGCACCTCGGCCAGGTCGGCCAGGAACATGCCCTCGCCCTTGCCGTTGACGCGCTCGCGAGTGGCGTAATACAGCCCCAGCACGATATCCTGCGACGGCACGATGGCCGGCTCGCCGTTGGCCGGAAAGAGCACGTTGTTCGAGGCCAGCATCAGGGTGCGGGCCTCGAGCTGGGCTTCGAGCGACAGCGGCACGTGCACGGCCATCTGGTCGCCGTCGAAGTCGGCGTTGAAGGCCGCACAGACCAGCGGGTGCAGCTGGATGGCCTTGCCCTCGATGAGCTGTGGCTCGAAGGCCTGGATGCCCAGGCGGTGCAGCGTGGGCGCCCGGTTGAGCATCACCGGGTGCTCGCGGATGACTTCTTCGAGGATGTCCCAGACGACTGGTTCCTGGCTCTCGACCAGCTTCTTGGCCGTCTTGATGGTGGTCGCCAGCCCCATCATCTCGAGACGATTGAAAATGAAGGGCTTGAAGAGTTCGAGCGCCATCAGCTTGGGCAGGCCGCACTGATGCAGACGCAACTGCGGGCCCACCACGATCACCGAGCGCCCGGAGTAGTCTACCCGCTTGCCCAGCAGGTTCTGGCGGAAACGGCCACTCTTGCCCTTGATCATGTCGGCCAGGGACTTGAGCTGGCGCTTGTTGGCGCCCGTCATGGCCTTGCCGCGGCGGCCATTGTCGAGCAGCGAATCGACCGCTTCCTGGAGCATGCGCTTCTCGTTGCGCAGGATGATGTCGGGCGCCTTGAGCTCGAGCAGGCGCTTGAGGCGGTTGTTGCGGTTGATGACCCGGCGATAGAGGTCGTTCAGGTCGGAGGTGGCAAACCGCCCGCCATCGAGCGGCACCAGGGGGCGCAGGTCGGGCGGCAGCACGGGCAGCACGTCGAGGATCATCCAGTCGGGCTTGATGCCGGATTTCTGGAAGCCTTCGAGCACCTTCAGACGCTTGGAGATCTTCTTGATCTTGGCATCCGAACCCGTGGCCTTGAGTTCGCCGCGCAAGCGCTCGACCTCGGCATCGACGTCGATGTTGCGCAGCAGTTCGCGCACTGCCTCGGCACCCATGAGGGCGTGGAAATCGTCGCCGTATTCCTCGGTCTTGGCGAGGTAGTCGTCATCGGACATGATCTGGCCACGCTTGAGCGGCGTCATGCCGGGTTCGATCACGCACCAGGCCTCGAAATACAGCACGCGCTCGATGTCGCGCAGGGTCATGTCGAGGACCATGCCCAGACGCGAGGGCAGGGACTTGAGGAACCAGATGTGCGCGACCGGGCTGGCCAGTTCGATGTGGCCCATGCGCTCGCGGCGCACCTTGGCCACGGTCACTTCGACGTTGCATTTCTCGCAGATCACGCCGCGGTGCTTGAGGCGCTTGTACTTGCCGCACAGACACTCATAGTCCTTGACCGGACCAAAGATCTTGGCGCAGAACAGGCCATCCCGTTCCGGCTTGAACGTCCGGTAATTGATGGTCTCGGGCTTGCGGACCTCGCCAAAGGACCAGGACCGGATTTTCTCGGGCGAGGCGATGCCGATGCGGATGGCATCGAACTGTTCGTCTTGCGAGACTTGCTTGAAGAGATCGAGCAGGGCTTTCATCATTTGCGCTCCAGATCCATGTCGAGCGACAGGGATCGAATTTCCTTGACCAGCACGTTGAACGATTCGGGCATGCCGGCATCGATCACGTGATCCCCCTTGACGATGTTTTCGTACACCTTGGTGCGGCCGGTGATGTCATCGGACTTGACGGTGAGCATCTCCTGCAG
>NZ_JBAYPG010000044.1:0-16365 GCF_041677825.1 Castellaniella sp. | reverse complement strand
GGATTGCCGGGATTGCCGGGATTGCCGGGATTGCCGGAGCCGGCGGGGTCGCCAGGCGCGCCAGGGCCAGCAGCACCGGCGGGGCCGGAGCCGCCCGGCACGGGATCCGAGCCATAGATCAGACCGCCGTCGGCGCGCACGATTTCCCAGTGATCGCGCGGGGTCCAGTCGCCGCGGGTCAGGTCAACTTCGAGCGCGCCGGCCAGGCGGGCGGTGCCCAGTGACCAGAGCTGGTCGTTCTGCCCCTGGGCATCCACCCGGATGCGCGTGAGTGACCCAGGCTGCAGGCCCAGGTGCTCGACCACGCCCAGGGTACCGACCTGCCCGGGCGTGCCGGGCTGCACCACGCCATGCACCAGCGCGCTCCCCATGGCGCCGGTGCCCGAGAGCACGGTGCCGGGCGCGGTGCTGACGCGGCCCCACCAAGTGGAATCCATCTGCAGGCCACCTTCCTGCACGCTCAGGCCGGACAGCGTGCTGCCCAGCCCCGGGCCGGCCAGGCGCAGGGTGCCCGCGCCGGTCTTGTAGAGCGGCGCCTGGGCGTCGATGTCGCCCAGCCACTGGGCCGTACCGTGGGCCACGTGCAGGGTGGCGCCATCGGCCATTGCGCCCGGGGCGACTGACTCGGCCGGCAGCGCCCAGGCCCAGGGCTCGGGCGCCAGCCCCGGCGCCCAGAGGCGCAGCCGGGAGGGCAGTATCAGGCCATCGGCCAGATCCAGGCGGGTGCCGGCAGCCATGTGCAGTTCGTTGCCGGCCGGGCCCAGATCGCCCTGCGGCCCCACGCCCAGGCTGCCCTGGCGCAGGTAAACGGTGGTGCGCAAGCCGTTGGCGGCATTCAGCTGCAGGTGCCCGGCACCCAGTTTCCATAGACTCAGGTCCATGGAGGGGTCGAGCGTGTGGCCCAGAATGGGCGCGTCGGTGTCCAGGCGTACGCCGGGATGCACGTTGAAACCGCTGTCCTGCTGCAGGTGCTGGACGCGGGTGATGGTGTGATCCTGGGTGACTTCGATGAGCTCGCCTTCGAGCAGGTAGGGGTCTGGGGACGGATCCCAGGGGTTGGCCCGGGCGATGGTGGTGAACAGAATAACCGCAGTGGCAAGCAGCCAGTTGAACCGTGACATGGATGTCTCCTGTGGAAAGAACTTGTTGCTCTTTATTACTATTACGGTCAAATTGCGGGATTGTTTAGCGGAAATGTGCCAGGGGTTTGCTCTGGAGCATCTGTTCGGCCGGCTGGTCTATCGGGTCCCTGCCGAGTACAGGGGCAAGATGCTGTCCAAGGTGGGCATTAAGCTCACAGGCCACAAGACAGTGGCAATGTTTATGCACTATGTTCATACTGAGGACAACCCGGTGCGGGATGCGGCCGAACCAGTCGGGCGCAGCTTTGACGTCAACAACCTGGAGAGCATGCGACGTGTCTTCCTTTCATACCCCCAGCCTGAGATTTCCCAGACACTGTCTGGGAAATTAGGAAATGAGCTGTCGGTCAAGGTTAATCATGCCCGTCGATTCGACAAGACCGAGGCGCTACGCGGTGGCTGGAGGATGCCGTCAGGCCGGATGATGCGCACAACACACTTTCAACAATCAGCGCAAAAGTGGCGTCAGCGATAGTCGGAATAAGGTTCACTGATGGTAAAGTTGGCTCATCTCCACGCTTGTCGCAACCCTTGAGAAAGCGAACGTCATGAATGTAGACCAAGCTATTCGATTGTGCCGGACGCAGCGTGGCGTTTCGCAGAGTACGATTGCGGCCTGGGCAAATTGCTCAATGTCGTATCTATCCATGCTTGAGAACAACAAGCGCGATCCGACTCTTTCGACAGCTGCCAAGATTGCCGAGGCATTGCATGTGCCTGTCGGCCTATTTTTCGTTTTGGCGGCCGATCAGGATGAGCTGAGGGGCATTGACGGGCAGGCCGCCGATCAGTTGATGCAGTCTGCGCTGGCATCGCTGAGAGCGTCGGACAACATGGCAGCGCAAGCGGGAGGCCGTTATGGCTAATGCCGAACAACTCAAGGCGTTGGTGAAATCCCACATCGAGCGGGACGACCGGCATTTTTATTCCGTTGCCATGCAGGTTGCCGCCCGTGAAGCCAAGGCAGGCCACGGCAAGCTCGCTCAGGAACTGCGCGACATGATCGATGCAGCCAAGGCTCGTGTTTTGCCCGCTGATGCAACGGGCAATCCAGTGCCCCTGGCGCGCCCCCGCGGCGAACTGGCAAACCTGCTGACGGTGGCCTATCCGAAGAATCGGCTGGTGGACATGGTGCTCGATACGGATGTGGCCGAGCAACTCGACCGTATCCTGAAAGAGCAAAAGCATCATTCTCGCATCCGCGAGCATGGCCTGTCGCCCCGACGCAAACTGCTGCTGGTTGGGCCGCCCGGCACGGGCAAGACGATGACGGCCTCCGTGCTGGCGGGCGAGCTTGGCATTCCCTTGTTCTCCGTGAGGCTCGATGCGCTCATCACCAAGTTCATGGGCGAGACGGCCGCCAAGCTGCGCCAGATATTCGACGCCATCAGTGAGGTTCGCGGCGTTTACTTCTTCGACGAATTCGATGCCATTGGCTCGCAACGAGGACTCGCCAATGACGTGGGCGAGATTCGGCGAGTGCTCAATAGCTTTCTGCAAATGATCGAGAGCGACCAGTCTCACAGCCTGATCCTTGCTGCGACCAACCATGCCGAGATACTCGACTACGCGCTTTTCCGTAGATTCGACGACGTGATCGAGTACCGGCTGCCGAGTGGGCCTCAAGCCGGCAAGCTGCTGCAGGCGCGACTCGGGAAATTTGCGCCCAAGCCCTTCCCCCTGAAAGCTCTGATAGCGAAGGCGGAGGGGTTGAGCTACGCGGAAATCAGGCGTGCCGTGGACGAATCCATCAAGGAGGCGGTAATGCACGACGAAGACCGTGTAACGTCTGAGGCGCTCATGCGGGCCTTCGAGGAACGCCGAAAATTCAGCATCAGAATGAATGATAAGAAGGCTGTGCAGAACCATGACGGATCTACCGCAAGCTAAGCGTCCACACCTCATTCTTCGAGACACATCACGAGCAGTTGAGTTCACGGCGAAGTCTTCGCCCGTAACGCACAAGAGCATTCCAGCTCAGCCCAGGCAGCAGCATGCAGCCTCTCTTCAAGGGCAGATCGAGGACTTGAAGCCCGTAGCGGCCGCGGCCGTGCGCATCCAGCAGGAGCTGCAACTGGAAAGCGGGCTGGGCCTGCAAATTCAATTCACCAGCCAGCCAGATATGGTGCTGGCATTTGAGAGCCTGGCGAACGCGAGCAAGAAGATCGAACTCCTGAGCGTCCGCGAAGAAGGCAACCGCACGCTCGCCAACGTCTTCGTCCCGGATGGAGGACTCGCGCACTTCGAGCAATATGTCATGGACTACCTGACGGAGAAGAAAGGTAGCAAGAATCAGGCGCTCGATCATCGGAAGCTGCTCGATACCATCGAATTCATCCGGGCGGCAGAGATCAAGGCGTTGTGGACCGATGCACCTGAACTGCTACCGACTGATACCGCCACGACGTTCTGGTGGGAAGTGTGGCTTCCAGTTCGAGGTGCCGGGCAGCGGCAAGCCGTGGTGGAGGATTTCAAGAAACTCGCTCGCCTGGCAGATTGTGTGGTCAGCGACCAGCAGGTCAGCTTTCCTGAGCGCACGGTGCTGTTGATGTATGGCTCGCAACGGCAATTCTCACGCTCGGTGATGACCTTCAACTGCGTGGCCGAGCTTCGTTATGCCAAGGAGACCGCAGAGTTCTTCGACAGCATGGAGGTGGAAGAACAGCGCCAATGGGTGGACGATCTGCTACGGCGTGCGCAATTGCAGCCCGCAGACGATGCCCCCCGAGTCTGCCTGCTGGATTCGGGCGTGACTCGCGCGCATCCACTGCTGGAGCCCTTGATGGATGCGGCGGACCTGCACACCGTGGAGCCGGTGTGGGGCGTGGATGACCAAGCGGATCACGGCACAGGGCTGGCCGGTCTGGCAGCTTACGGTGACTTCACCGATGCGCTGTCTTCTGCGGACGCGATCAGCGTCCCGCATCGGCTGGAATCGGTCAAGCTGGTGCCTGCGAAAGGCGCCAACGAAGGCGATGCGCGACACCACGCCTACTTGTTCGCGGAAGGCGTCGCTCGCCCCGAAATCCATGCGCCAGCTCGCGCCCGCGTGTTCACTTCTGCCGTGACGGCTTCAGACTATCGGGATCGGGGCCGGCCTTCGTCATGGTCGGCCGCCGTTGATGGCCTCGCGGCAGATTCGGATGGCGCCGGCCAGAACCTGCGTCTGTTCGTGCTCTCCGCTGGCAACAATCGTGATCCCAATGCGTGGGCCACGTACCCCGACTGCCTGGCCACCAACCTTGTGCACGATCCAGGGCAGGCATGGAATGCCATCACCGTGGGCGCTTGCACCAACAAAACCGACACGCAGGGACACCCATCCCTGAACCCCATTGCCGAAGCGTGTGGGCTCAGCCCGTTCACCACCACGACACAAACCTGGGATCGCTCGTGGCCGCTCAAGCCTGATGTGGTGCTGGAAGGCGGCAACGCGGCCAAGGACGATCTTGGCGCATCGTGGATGACCAGCTTGAGCCTGCTGACCGCCCACAATCAGCCGCAGGCGCGCTTGTTCACCACCAGCAATGCCACCAGCGCTGCCTCTGCACTGTGTGCCGGCATGGCGGCCCGGATCATGGCGGCCTATCCGCATCTTCGCGTGGAGACGGTGCGCGCATTGCTCGTTCATTCGGCGCAATGGAGCGATGCCATGCGCGCGATGTTTTTGCCGGCTGCTCCGAACAAGGATCACTTCGTCAACCTGATCCGTCACTGCGGCTGGGGTACGCCGGATCTGAACCGCGCACTGTGGAGCGCGGGTGATTCCTTGACGCTGGTGGTTGAAGATCTGGTGCATCCATATGCGAAGGTTCAGGGCAAAGGGGTCGTCACCCGCGATATGAACCTGCATTCCTTGCCGTGGCCGAAGGACGAATTGGAAGCATTGCAGGACACGCCGGTGGAGATGCGTGTCACGCTGTCGTATTTCATCGAGCCCAATCCTTCGGCACGAGGCGTCGCGTCGAAGTATCACTATCCTTCGCACCGGTTGCGCTTCGATGTGCAGCGCCCGCTGGACGCGTCTACGGATCACTTCATTGCACGGCTGAACGCCGCCACACAGCGTGAAGACGAGGGTGGCGGCGATCCGGTCAATCCTTCTGATCCGAACTGGCTGCTGGGCGGCCAGAGGCGGCATCGTGGCTCGTTACATCAGGATGTGTGGAAAGGCACGGCCGCTGAACTGGCCAGCCGTGGATTTATCGCAATCTACCCATCTGCCGGCTGGTGGCGGACACGGCCTGCGCTGGAACGCTATACCTTGCCAGCACGATACAGTCTCGTGGTCTCGATCCGAACGCCACAGACAGACGTGGACATCTATGCTGCCGTGGCTCAGAAGCTCCCTGTGGCCGACATCGTTGCTGTGGAGACATGAGGCGCGTACCAGGGTTCCACCGTCGGGTCCGGGGGCTACACCCCGCGCCTCGTGCCGAACGTTGCGACTCGGCACGAGGCTTGAAGCAAGGATGCGTCGCGATGGGCTGACGGCCCGGGCACGAACGCACACGGCCGTCCAGCCCGATGCCTTCAGTCCGCCTTGTCCAGGCCCATCATGAAGGCATAGAGGCCGGTCAGCGCGATGGGATTGGGGGCCTGGTGCTGGAGAGCGCAGATGAACGCCTGGGCCTGGGCGTCCACAGCATCGGGGTGGGTGCCTTCGATCAGGCAGTAGCCGGCATTCATGGGGGCCCGGGCGTCGGGGTCGGTGAACGATCGCGAGCGCTCGGGATCGCAGTGGACCCAGTGGGCGGCGGTGACGTCGTGCTGGGCGACGATGTGCTCCAGCAGCGCGGGGATGTGCGCATCGGGTAGCTGGCCGCTGGGGTCGCGGGCAATGGTGATGAAGGCCAGGCTGGCGCCGTGGCCTTCCCCGGCGCTGTGCTTCACCGACACGATAGAGCGGGTACCGCGCTGGAAGCGGCTGATGTACAGACGCGTCTGTTCGGTGGGGTGCGCGATGGCGTGCTGGTATGCAGGGCCGTCGAGCACGTCGACGCTGCGGGTCGCGCACAGGGTCAGGTATCTGGGTTCGCCGCGCAATGCGCGATAGCGGCGGCCATCGATGAAGCCGTCGATATGCACGCGCTCGGGCAAGTGCTCCTTGTCGAACCAGTGGTTGAAGCCGGGTTCATCGGCAGGGGCGATATCGATCAGGGTGATGAGCATTCCGGCGCCAGGCAGTGGCATGGTGTGTCCTCCTGGTCAGGCCCCGGCCAGCACTTTGCCGGGGTTCATGATGTTCAGCGGATCCAGCGCTTGCTTGATGGCGCGCATCATGGCGATGCTGCCAGGGCCGGCTTCGTGCTCCAGGAAATCGATCTTGTGCAGGCCGATGCCGTGCTCGCCGGTGCAGGTGCCCTGCATGTCCAGCGCCATGTGCACCAGGTCGTGGTTCAGGGCCTCGGCGCGCGCAAGCTGCTTGGGATCATCCGGATTGACCAGGTAGCCCATGTGAAAATTGCCGTCACCGACATGGCCAACCAGGTAGTAGGGGATGCCGCTGTGATCGGCTTTCTTGACGGTGATGGTCACGGCCTCGGCCAGCCGCGAGATGGGCACGCAAATGTCGGTGGTCACGCTGCGCGTGCCGGGGTGCTTCGCCAGGCCGGCGAAATGCGCGTGGTGGCGCGCGGTCCACAGCCGGGTGCGCGCCTCGGGGGTGCTGGCCCACTCGAAGTCGGCGCCGCCGTGCTGCCCGGCGATTTCTTGCACCAGTTCGACCTGTTCCTGCACGCCTGTGGGGCTGCCATGGAATTCGAGCAACAGCAGGGGCTTCTCGGCCAGGCCGATCTTGCTGTACTGGTTGACCATCTGCACGGTGTAGGCGTCGATGAGTTCGGAGCGCGCAATAGGGATGCCGGCCTGGATGATTTCGATCACGCTGCGCACGGCGTGCTCGATGTCCGGAAACGAGCAGATGGCCGCCATGATGGCTTCGGGCAGCGGGTGGATGCGCAAGGTGATTTCGGTGAACACCGCCAGGGTGCCCTCGCTGCCCACGAGCAGATGGGTCAGGTCGTAGCCTGCGCTGGTCTTGTTGGCGCGCGTGCCGGTGTGCACCAGTTCGCCGCTG
Source organism: Castellaniella sp. (assembly GCF_041677825.1). GTDB lineage: Bacteria > Pseudomonadota > Gammaproteobacteria > Burkholderiales > Burkholderiaceae_B > Castellaniella. The sequence continues at coordinate 9,144 of NZ_JBAYPG010000044.1, read as the reverse complement.
GCGTCCACCGCCTGCAGGGCGAGCACGTTCTCGCGCATGGTGCCATAGCGCACCGCGGTGGTGCCGCTGGCGCTGGTGGATGCCATGCCCCCCAGGGTGGCGTTCGCCCCCGGGTCGATGGGGAAGAAGAAGCCCTGGTCGCGCAGTTCGTGGTTCAGCTGCTCTCGTGTGACACCGGGCTGTACAGTGACGGTCATGTCCTCGGTGTGGATCTCGAGGATGCGGTTCATTTGCGACAGATCCAGCGTCAGGCCGCCGTGGATGGCCAGGATCTGGCCTTCGACCGAGGAACCCACGCCATAGGGGATGAGCGGCACGCGATGCTGCGCGCACAGGCGTATGGCGTCCTGCACATCTTGCGTGGCGCGGGCAAAGACCACGGCATTGGGCGGCGTGGTGGCAAACGGGGATTCATCGCGTCCATGCTGCTCGAGCACGCTGGGGTTGTCGGAATACTGGGTGCCAAAGCGGGCCTGCAAGGCCGCGACAAACGCTTCGGGCAAGCTCAGCGGGCTGGTTTTGAGGGGGGTGGTCACTTGCATGGGATATCTTTCAGAATGTGTTCGGATCGGCACGGAAGCCCTCAGGGCAGTTCCTTGAACGTGACCCAGCCGGTACCGGCCAGCCAGCCGCAGTCTACCGGCAGGGTAATACCGGTGATGGCGCTCGCGTCGTCCGACAGCAGGAAGCGCGCCGTGCGCGCCACTTCGTCTGTGGTTACGAAACGTTTCATGGGGATGAAGCTCAGGACGCGGCTGCTGTCGCGCTGGCCGCTGTCGATCTGCTGCTGCAGCCCCTTGGTGAGGGTGAAACCGGGGGCGATGGCGTTGATGCGCACGCCATCGGCGGCGGCCGACACGGCCAGTCCGGCAACCAGGCTGTTGAGCGCGGCCTTGGCCGGCGCATAGGCCAGCAGGGGCGAACTGCGATAAGCCATGATGGACGACACCACGAGGATGGCGCCCTGCCCGGCCGCGCGCATGGGTTCGAGCCAGACCTTGCAGGCGTGGTAGGTGCCATCGTAATTGACGCGCCAGACGCGCTCGTGTACGGCCAGGTCGAAGTCGGCAATGTCTTCGACCGGCTGCAGAATGCCGGCCGCCGTGACCAGAAGACGGGCGGTGATGCCGCGCTGCGCCAGGTCATCCTGCACGGCCTGCAGGGCGGCGATCTGCGTGACATCGGCCTGATGGCACAGGCACTGCACACCCAGGGCCTGGAATTCAGCCTGTATGGCCTCGAAGGCGTGCGCATGCACGTCGATGAGGACCAGGTTCACGCCCTGCCCGGCAAGGTCTTGTGCGATGGCCAGGCCAATGCCGCTGGCCCCGCCGGTGATGATCGCCCATTGTGAGTTCATGACGCGGTGTTCTCCTTCATGATGTATTTTTTGATGTGTTTTTCGACAGCATCTGGCGCACGAGCAGCAGGACCCAGATGACCAGGCCCAGGACGATGCCACCCACCAGAAAGACCTCGGAGTATTCGATAATGCCGTAGATGGCTGCCTGCAGCACGAAGCTGCCGATCAGATCATGACCACAAGGATGCCACAAATGAGAAAGCAGCCGAGCACCGCCGCCATGAAGGCCACGCTGCGGGTCAGACGATCATAGCGCGAGAAAGCTGCGGGCGACCCCGCAGTCGCGCAGCCGAAACGGCTGTCCCGGATGCAGCCTACTGGTGGGACGCTGCCTGCAGGCCATGGCCACACAGTTGCGCGGCCCTATTCATCACCGAGGCGTTCGTGGCCGAGTACGTGGAATTGGTGCTGCGGGGGGTGCTGCTGCACGATCCGGCCGCTGCCTGGCCCTCTGGCGCGCCTGCCATTCGGTGAACTCGGGCAGGCGCAAGTCGTAGCGCGCCAGCACGCCCTCGTGCAGGTGCCGCAGGGCCTCGATCACCAGCGCCTCGACATTTTGCCTGTCGGCACCGGTGTCCTGCCTGGAGAGGCATTCTGCGATCACGTCCAGCGCCGCCCGGTGGGGCTGCTGCACGACGGCACGCACGGTGTGCCTGATCGCGTCGCGCCACGCCAGGCGCAGGGGATCGGGCTCGGCCTGATTCTGCCTGACCGCGAGGTATTCTTGCGTGGAGCGTTCGTAGGCCCAGACGTAAATGTCGCGCAACAGCTCGACCCGGCCCAGTTCATAGACCCCGAGTATCGCGCGGCTATAGGCCTGTTCGGGCACATCCAGAAAGGTGAGCGGACACAGGTTGGCATGCAGCAGGGGCAGGTTGGCGGCCAGGCGCGAAGCCCGCTTGTTCATGTCGACGAATGGCTGCAGGTACGGTAAATGCACCATGACGAAGAACGACTGCTCGAAGGGATCTTCGATACGGTTCGCCTTGTGCAAAAGCAAGGCCAGCATGCCCTGAATCTGGGCCGCGAAAGCCAGCGGACGATAGACGCTCTTGCCGATCTCGACCGCGTGCTGGCGCAGACGGCCTTCGTCGGCGGGATTGTGCAGCAGATTTTCGGCAAGCGCGCTGTGCAGGCTGGACAACGTGGGCCAGTCAAACCCGGCCGTGTCTGCATGTTCGACCAGAAACTCGATACCGGCCTTGTGATTGAGGATCATCTGCGTTTCAAACACGGCGACACCCTGGGCGATGCGGCCGTGCTCGATCAGGGCCCGCGTGTCGAGCCGGGTGTAGGTGTTGCCTTCCAGGTGGCTGGAGGCCCACGACAGATCGATCAGCAGGCGGTTGAGGATCGCGCGGCCGTACGTCCCCGCCGGGCGCCGGATCTGCCCGGTATCGCCCATACGGCGCAGTTGGCGCCGCAGCGGTTGCGGGAGGTACCAGGTGTGGTTGGGCTGGTAGCTGTCCAGGAACTCGCGCTGGTAGCCGACCGGTTTGCGGGCCGCCAGGGGCCGGTCGACATAGGCGAGGATGTCGAGGCTGTCGGCAGACAGAGGGATATGGCGCGGAAAAGAATCGCCTTCATCAGCCAATACTGTGGGGGATGCTGACAAAGCCAGGTAGCGCCTTGCGCGCCCGGCACCCACGGGCCAGATGCGGCCATGGGCCACCAGCCCATTGAGCCACCGCTGGGCAGTGCGGCGGGCCAGCCCGGGATGCCGGGCCAGCAGCTCGGCAACGGACAGCCCTTCGGGGCTGCCCTGGATGGTTTCAAGCAGATCTTCCGGCGACGGCATGCATGGACCTGGCGCGATCAATAAGACAGATGGCGCGATTATGGCGCAATTTGCCGTTATGCGCCATTGGCCTGCGCCATCGAGGCGCGCCCACTGCACCTGTTCATGCACCCGCTGCACCCGTTCAAGATGTATTCAATGTTTGGTACACGCAGCATTCGATGCGCTCAGCGTTCGATGCACCCAATGTTCGGTGCATTCAACGTGCGATCGGCGCTATATCAGCGCCCGGAAGAAATACAGCGTCGCCAGAAATACGGCGGCGCCAGAAATGCAGCGACGCTGCCGCAGAAACTACGACAGCGCCACAGAGACCGCTACAACACCAGACGTCAGGATTGCCCGGCGATTCGGTTGACGATGGAGATGGCTTCCTGGTCGTTGGCAAAGCCGATGTCGAGGATACCGTTGGTGATGGGCTTCTGCATCTGGTAGACAGAGACCAGCGAGTTGCCCAGAGTCAGCACCAGATACTTGCCGGGGAAACGGTCGCTGATCGAAGCCAGTTTCTGGGCCCCGACCTGATTGAAGGTAAAGCGCACGAAGGGGCGCCCGTCTTTGGTGCGGCGCGGTTCGGCCGTGGCCAGATCGGCGCGCGACAGCACGGGATCGGGCAGGTACCAGACCTTGGTGCCATCCTGGAACTTGAGTTCCTGCAGACCCTTGTCTTGTTGTTCTTGCGCAAGGCGGAAATCGACCGGCAGCAGCTGCTGCTGATTGTTGGCTGCCTGACCCTGGGCTGCCTGCTGCACGGCCGGCGGTGTGCCGGCATCTTTGGCAGCGGCATTCTGCTGCCTTTTGAGTGCAAGCTGCTGGCAGCCAGCCAGAAAGGCCAGTGCGAGCACGATGGAGGATACTTTGCTGAAGCGCGTGATGGATCGCATTGCTATTTCCCGTTAGCCAGACCATGGCCGATTCATGTGGACCAGAACCGATTAAGCCCCGACCGGGCGCCGGAGCTTAATCGGTTCGGCAAACCCTGAGCACCGATTTTACGGTATTCAGGATCTGCCGATACTTCAACTGCCTATGACAACCGGATTACCACTGATAACCGGCGCCCACGGAGCCACCGAAGTCACCCCGGCCTGAGCCAGCGCCAGTGGCCTTGAGGATCCACTTGCCGCTCTTGGTCATGTGCGACAGACCCAGGGCGTAGCCGCCTTCACCGCGCCAGACACCACCCGCGATACTGACCATGCTCTTGCCGGGCTGGCTGGCCTGAGGCAGGCCGGCCGTGGCCAGAGCGGCTGCAATACCGCCGCTCGCGCGCCGGTCGTTGCTGCGGATGTCGTCTTCCATGTCACCGATCCGGCCAGCAAGATGGTCGACCGCCTGGTTGGTGGCGTACAACTGCGAGCCGTTGATGGCATCGGTGCTGTCCGGTGCAACCCGGCCCGCGGCCACGTTGGTGATCTGCCGCTCTTCACCCGGTGCCCCGACACTGACCACACTGTCCGGCGTGCTGCCGGCGAAGTAATAGGTCTGGCCGGCGATGACGGTGGAGGCCGTCGGGTTGGGCGCCGATACCATGGTGCCGTTGCCCAGGGCCACCGAGCCATCCAGGCCCGGCGCGATGGTGACATTGTTACCCAGCACGAAGGCGTTGTTGGCCTGGATCGTGTTGTCGTTACCCACCGCGTACGAGCCCGAGCCCGTGACGATGTTGGGGTCACCAAAGGCGCCCGAGTTGTTGCCCGAGACCTGGTTGCCGGTACCCACGCTGATGGCGTTATAGCCCGTGGCGCTGCCGCCCGTGCCTATGGCAATGGCGTTGACACCGCTGGCCGTGGCGCCGAAGCCCGAAGCCTGGCTGTTGATGCCGGCTGCCGAAGCCCCGGTACCCGTTGCAATGGCGTTCAGGCCCGCAGCGTTTGCACCAAAGCCCGAGGCCTGGCTGTTGACGCCTGCTGCAACTGCCAGTGTGCCGGAGGCCTGGGAGTTGACGCCCAGCGCTTGCGCACCGGCCCCAACCGCCTGGCTGGCTACACCGATGGCGTTGGCGCCGGAACCCATGGCCAGTGCGGACACGCCCACGGCGTTGGCATTGAGGCCGGATGCCATGGAACCTACCCCCGTGGCGCTGGCGTTGGTGCCAATGGCGACCGAGTCGAGCATCGTGGCCGAAGCCCCGGTGCCCAGCGCGACGCTGTCGATGCCCAGGGTGCTGGCCCCCTCGCCGATGGCCGTGGAGCGCAGGCCTGTAGACGAGGCGTCGGTACCCAGCGCGATGCTGTCGACACCCGCGGTGCTGGCGCCCTGACCGATCGACGTGGAACGCAGGCCTGTAGACGAAGCGTCTGTGCCCAGCGCGATGCTGTCGATGCCGGTGGTGCTGGCATTCTGGCCAATGGCCGTGGAGCCCACGCCAGTGGACGAGGCGTCGGTACCCATGGCGATGCCATCCATGGCGGTCGTGCTGGAGCCTTGACCGATGGACGTGGAACGCGCGCCGGTCGACGAGGCGTCGGTACCGATGGCGATGGCATCCACACTGAGCAGGCTGGTGCTGGCCCCTTGACCGAAGGCCATGGAACGCAGGCCACTGGCACTGGAATCGCGGCCGATGGCGGTGGTGTCGACCCCGGTCGCGCTGGAGTCACGACCAATCGCCGTGGTGTCGACCCCAGTTGCGCTGGAATCACGACCGATGGCGGTGGTGTCGAAGCCGAACGCGGTGGCATCGGTACCAATGGCCATGGAGTTGGCGAAGGTAGCTGACGCCCCGTTGCCGGTGGCGATGCTGTTGGTGCTGTTCGCCCTGGCCCCGGTGCCGGTCGCGATGCTGTCGGCGCCCCCTGCCCGGGCGTCGTTGCCCATGGCATTGCTGCGTGCGCCAGAGGCCCGTGCGCTGGTACCCATGGCATTGCTGTCGGCACCCGTAGCCCGAGCGTCATTGCCCATGGCGTTGCTGCGTGCGCCAGAGGCCTGCGCGCTGGTGCCCATGGCATTGCTGTCGGTGCCACTTGCCGCGGCCAGGTTACCGATGGCGTTGCTGCGTTCGCCGGACGCCTTGGCCTCGTTGCCGATGGCCGTGGCGCTGTCGGCAGAAGCCTGGGCTGCCGTGCCTACCGCCGTCGCCGATTCACCGGTGGCATAGGACAGTGTACCGACGCCGATGCTGTTGTTGCCATAGGCATAGGCGTTCAGACCCATCGCGTTGTTGGCGTCGCCGCCCTCGGTGACTGCGCCGTCACCAATGGCGTTGCTGCTGTTGCCGTCAGCCCGGGCACCGTCACCCATCGCGGTGCTGGACGTACCGGTGGCCAGCGCGGTGTTGCCGATCGCCGTGCTGTTCTCGCCGCTGGCGGTTGCGCCCGTGCCGCTGGCCAGGGCATTGCGCGCCGTGGCGCTGGCCCCGGTGCCGCTCGCCGAGGAATCCCGAGCACTCGCAACGGCACCCGTACCGCTGGCGGACGAATCCCGACCCGTGGCGCTGGCGTCCGTACCGGTGGCGATGGCATTGCGGCCCGTCGCTTCAGCGCGTACGCCGGAGGCCTGGCTGTTGAGGCCCGTCGCGTTGGCATCCGTACCCGTGGCAATGGTGTTCATGCCCGTGGCATTGGCGCGCAAGCCGGACGCCTGGGCGTTGAGGCCCGTGGCGTTCGAATCCGTGCCTGCTGCCATGGCATTCAGGCCGGCCGCGTTGGCGCCTACCCCGAAGGCCTGGCTATTGACGCCAACTGCAGTCGAGTTGGTGCCGATGGCCATGGTGTTGACGCCCACCGAATTGGCGTCCGTACCGCTGGCCATCGCATTCAGGCCGGCCGCATTGGCGTTCGTGCCGCTGGCCGAGGCGTTGACGCCCGTGGCCGTGGCGCCGGTACCTGCGGCCATGCTGTCGGCCCCTATTGCGTTGGCTTCGTTGCCCAGTGCCATGCTGCCCGGCCCGGCGGCCAGTGCATTGGTACCCATGGCCGTGGAATTCGGGCCAATGGCGCTGGAATCCGTACCGAAGGCATTGCTGTCGGTGCCTTGTGCCGAGGCACTGTCGCCAATCGCATTGCTGCGCTCACCGCTGGCATCGGCGAAATTGCCGATGGCCGTGGCGCCATCACCCGAGGCACTGGCGTCGTTGCCGATGGCGCGTGCGCCGTCGCCGGTGACTTCGCTGTTGTTGCCCAGGGCTACGGAACCGGCACCGCTGACCGTATTGTCGTTACCGATCGCACGCGAGCCTTCTGCCGTGGCAGCGAGTTCGTTGCGATTGCCCAGCGCCTGGGATTCGTTGCTGTCGATGATGTTGTCATTGCCCAGGGCATACGAGCCCGAACCCGTCACGATGTTGGGATCACCAAACGCACCGGAGTAGTTACCCGACACCTCGTTGCCGGTGCCTACGCTGATCGAGCTGATGCCCGAGGCAACCGAGTCGGTGCCGATGGCGATGCTGTCGACGCCGGAGGCGGCTGAGTTCGTACCGCCCGCAAAGGCGTTGCGTGCGGAAGCAGTGGCCCCTGTACCCGTGGCGGACGAATCCCGACCGGTGGCGCTGGCGTCCGTGCCGGTAGCGATGGCATTGATGCCCGTCGCTTCGGCGCGTACGCCAGAGGCCTGGCTGTTCAGGCCCGTGGCGTTGGCATCCGTACCCGTGGCAATGGTGTTCATGCCTGTGGCACTGGCACGCACCCCGGAGGCCTGGGCATTGATACCCGTGGCGTTCGAATCCGTGCCACTGGCCATGGCGTTGAGACCTGTGGCATTGGCGCGTACCCCGGATGCCTGGGTGTTGATGCCGACTGCATTCGAATCGGTACCGCTGGCCATGGCATTCAAGCCTGCTGCGTTGGCGTTTGTGCCGCTGGCCGAGGCGTTGAGGCCTGTGGCTGTGGCACCACTACCCGCGGCCATACTGTCGATGCCCAGCGCACTGGCGTCGTTACCCAGTGCCATGCTGCCCGACCCGGTAGCCGACGCATCGGTACCAATGGCCGTGGTGTTGGCGCCAGTCGCGCTGGCGCCCGTACCCATGGCATTGCTGTCGGCACCTTGTGCCGAAGCCCCCTCACCAATCGCGTTGCTGCGAGCCCCGCTGGCATCGGCCAGGTTGCCGATGGCCGTGGCACCCTCGCCCGAGGCACTGGCTTCGTTGCCGATGGCGCGCGCGCCGTCGCCGCTGACCGTGCTGTCGTTGCCCAGGGCTACGGAACCGGCACCGCTGACCGTATTGTCGTTACCGATCGCGCGCGAGCCGTCGCCACTGACGTCGTTGTCGTTACCCAGAGCCTGAGAACCATCACCACTAACGTCGTTGTCGTTGCCCAAGGCGTACGAGCCATCGCCAGACACGCTATTGGGATCACCAAATGCACCGGAGTAGTTGCCTGATACGTCGTTACCGGTGCCTACGCTGATCGAACTGATGCCCGAAGCAACCGAGTCGGTACCGATAGCGATGCTGTCGACACCGGAGGCTTGGGCACCAGCCCCTGAAGCCTGGCTGCCAACTGCCGAGGCAACGGCATGATTACCCGTGGCAATGCTGTTCTCTGCAGTCGCTTCGGAGAAGGTACCCGTTGCAATGCTGTCTGTACCAGTTGCCCGGGCATAACGACCAAACGCGCTGCTACGCTCGCCGCTGGCTATGGCTTCATTCCCCACAGCTGCAGAATCCGTGCCACTGGCAGCAGAATTGATCCCCACGGCAATGCTGTTGGTAGCCGACGCATTCGCATCCATGCCAACTGCTACACCGTGTACGCCGCCTGCACTGGCCCCGTCACCTACGGCCGCACTATTGGCACCCGCGGCACTGGCCTGCACACCGACGGCAGTGGAATTTACTCCCGAAGCACTAGCGCCGGTACCCCCAGCATAAGCATTGTCCGCAGTTGCAGCCGCACCCACACCCGTGGCTACGCTGTTCTCGCCCGAGGCTTCGGCGTTGAGGCCAGTGGCAATGCTCTGCTCGCCCGTAGCTTTCGAGTCACGCCCGGTGGCAATGCTGTCGGTACCCGAGGCTGCCGCACTCACACCACTTGCT
>NZ_JBAYPG010000043.1:0-16574 GCF_041677825.1 Castellaniella sp. | reverse complement strand
CTTCGACAAGCTAGGCCTTCCCAGACTCTCATAACCTCAACTTCTCGAACCGCCCGGTGCGGACCCGCATGCCGGGTGGTGTGGCAGGGGTGCAGTTCATAAGAACTGCCCCCTATGCCGATTCCGAAGCGGCGATCCTGCACAGTAACGCTTGGCTTGGTTATGCAGCATATTGACACAAACCAATGTGAATTCAGAAAAACTGCCCTCATTCGAGCCAGAGCCCTGATCCGTAAACCCTAGGGAAAACCATGAATCTGCAGGACTTATGTAGTTTGGATACTTGCACTTGTTCTTTTTATATATGACAATAACTTGCTGTATTTGGCCTTACTCACCCAGGAGGGCGGCATGGAATTCGATCCCGTACTATTACCCCCACGGCGTGAGCGCATGTACGGGCTGGCCCTATGGCACGAACGCACCATCAATGACGATCTGGATGCCTGCGCGGCCCGCGATCCCGAAAAACTTGCCCTGAGCGCGTTACGCGTCGAAACGGGTGAAATCACGCGCTTCACCTATGCCGAACTTGCGCGCATGGCCGATCGCATGGCGGTGGGGCTGGCGCGCCTGGGAGTGGGCAAGAATGACGTGGTGGCATGCCAGTTGCCGAACTGGTGGCAGTTCACCCTGGCCTACCTTGCCTGCTCGCGGATCGGCGCCGTCATGAATCCGCTCATGCACATCTTCCGGGAACGCGAACTGTCCTTCATGCTGCATCATGGCGAGGCGAAGGTCCTCATCGTGCCCAAGGTCTTCCGCGGCTTCGACTTCGAGCAGATGGCAGCCGGCCTGCAACCCACCCTGCCGCATCTCGAACACGTGGTGGTCATCGAGGGGCAGGGGGCCAACAGCTTCGAGGCCTTGCTGAGCGAACCCGAATGGGAGACTGCGCCCGATGCTGCGGCCATCCTCACGCGCAGCCGCCCCACGCCCGATGACATCACGCAGTTGATCTATACGTCGGGTACCACGGGCGAGCCCAAGGGGGTGATGCATACGGCCAATACGCTGATGGCGAACGTCATTCCCTATCAGCAGCGCCTGCACCTGAACCAACACGATGTCATCCTGATGGCCTCGCCCATGGCCCACCAGACCGGCTTCATGTTCGGTCTGATGATGCCGGTCATGCTGCGAGCGAGCGCGGTGCTGCAGGACATCTGGCAGCCCGCGAAGGCACTCGAGCTGATTCGTGCCGAGCGGGTGACATTCACCATGGCCTCGACGCCGTTCCTCACCGATCTGTCCCGCGCCGTGGCCGAGGATATCCAGGCCGGTGCGGCGGGCGTGCCCACACTGCGCACTTTCGTATGCGCCGGGGCGCCCATTCCGGGGCCGCTGGTCGAGCAGGCCCGCACGGCACTGGGATCCAAGGTCATATCGGCATGGGGGATGACCGAGAATGGAGCGGTGACAACCACGCGGCCGGAAGACGATGATGAGCGCTCGGTGAACACGGATGGCCTGCCGCTGCCGGGGGTCGAGGTCCGCATTCTCGATGATGACGGCCGCGAAATGGCGGTGGGTGAGTCGGGCAAGCTGTTCCTGCGCGCGTGCTCGAATTTCTGCGGCTACCTGAAGCGGCCCCAGCTGAATGCGACGGATGCCGAAGACTGGTTCGATACGGGCGATACGGCGCGCATCGACGAGCATGGCTATATCCGCATCACGGGCCGCAGCAAGGATGTGATCATCCGTGGCGGCGAAAACGTTCCGGTGGTCGAGATCGAATCGCTGCTGTATCGGCATCCGGCCATCGCGTTGGTGGCCATCGTCGCCGTACCCGACGAGCGCCTGGGCGAACGCGGGTGTGCGGTTGTCGTGCCGAAGCCAGGCGCGCACATCGATCTGCCGATGATCGTCGACTTTCTGAAGGCGCAGAAAGTCGCCATGCAATATATTCCCGAGCACCTCGTCATCCGCGACGCCATGCCCACTACGCCCTCGGGGAAGATCCAGAAATTCAGGTTGCGTGAAGCATTGCACGATTTTCCAGAGGTACAGACATGAAAGCCGCATTCATTACGGGCCATGGCGGTAATGAAGTCGTCAGGATCCAGGACTGTACTTTGCCCCCCAGGGCGCCCGGCGAGGTTCTCGTGCGGGTGCATGCCGCCACGCTCAATCAGGTGGATCTGTACATGCGCAACAGCGGTGCCGGCATCACGCACCAGCTGCCGCAGATCATGGGTCTGGACGCCGCGGGGATCATCGACGAGGTCGATGCCTGCGACCCCATCCTCCAGCCCGGCCAGGAGGTCGTGATTCATCCGGGGATATCCTGCGGGCGCTGCGAATACTGCCAGCGTGGCCAGACCGTGCTGTGCACCCGCATCCAGTTCCTTGGCGAGCATCGCGATGGTACCTTTGCCCAGTGGATTCATGTACCGGCCACGCAGGTCTTCCCCAAGCCGGCCCATCTGGGCTGGGCCGAGGCGGCTGCCCTGGGGGTCAATCACCTGACGGCCTGGCGCATGCTGTTCTCGAAGGCGCGCCTGCAGCCCTGGGAAACCGTGCTCGTTTTCGGCATCGGCGGTGGTGTGTCGCTGGCGGCCCTGCAACTGGCCAAGGCGATCGGCGCGCGTGTCATCGTCACGTCACGCGATGACGCCAAGCTCGAACGGGCCGGGTCGCTGGGGGCCGACCATGTCGTCAACAGCCGCAGTGGCCACGTGGTGCGCGAGGTCATGGCCTTTACGGGCGGGCGCGGCGCAGACGTGGTGTTCGAGAATGTGGGTGAAGCCGTCTGGCCGCTGGCCATGAAGTCCCTGGCGCGTGGCGGGCGGCTGGTCACCTGCGGCGCCACCTCGGGCGATCAGCCCGGGGCCGATCTGCGCCGCATCTTCGTGCGCCAGCTGCAGATTTTCGGCTCCAGTCTGGGCACGCTCGCCGAATTCAACGATTTGCTCGGTTTTGTGACACGCTCGGGCCTGCGCCCGGTCATCGATCGTGAATACCCGCTGGATGCATTGCACGCCGCACTCGATCAGCTTGAATCGGGGGCCCAGTTCGGCAAGCTGGCGCTGCGCATCGACGGGCATTGAAGGGGCGGACGCCAGCATGATAGACACGCGATGGATTGGCCATGAGCTTGCGCCCTCGGTGCTGCCGATCGAGCGGACCCGCTTGCGGTTCTTTGCCAAGGCGACCGGGCAGACGGATCCGATCTACCTCGAGCGGGCCGCGGCACGCGCAGCCGGCCACGCCGATATACCCGCCCCGCCCACGTTCCTGTTTGCGGCTGATTACGACTCGGGCGCCTTCTATCGGCTGTTCAGCGACATGGGGGTACCCCTGGCCAATCTTCTGCATGCCGAACAGGGGTTCACCTATCATCGGTTGGTATACGTGGGGGATACCGTCACGGTGCGCACGCGCGTTGCGGACATCTACAGCAAGAAGGGCGGGGCGCTGGAATTCATCTGCCTGGCTTCGCGGGTGACCGGCCCGCATGACGACCAGCTCGTTGCCGAACTGCACACCGTGCTGGTATGGCGGCATTGAAGACGCGGATCGCCGGCAGTGAACAAGGACGACATCATGGGTAGAACGCCGACATACGATACCGTGCAGGTGGGGGATGCGTTGCCAGTGCTGCGACTGCCACCCACGGATCGCACCACATTGGCGCTCTTTGCCGGTGCATCAGGCGATCACAACCCGATTCATCTCGATATCGACTTTGCTCGCCGTGCCGGGCTGCCCGATGTGTTTGCCCAGGGCATGCTGGGCATGGCGTGGCTGGCGCGGCTGCTGACCGATTGGGTACCGCAGTCGCAATTGCTGGAATTCAGGGTGCGGTTCCTGGCGGTCAACCACGTCGGTGACGCCATTGCGTGTGCCGCGAGCGTCATCGACAAATTCGAACAGAATGGCAGGCCTTGCGTACGGCTCGAAGTGCGGGCGCTGGACCAGGAGGGTGAGTGCAAGATCGCGGGCGCGGCACTGGTCGCGCTGGCGCCCATGCAGGCCGAAGAAGCATGAGGCACAGCGGCGTCCACGGCGCGGGCGCAGGCACGGCGCCACCGCCATCGTTTTTCCGGCAGGAGGCAGAAGGAACATCATGCATGCACATGTGGATCATCATCCCGGGGTTGTCTGGCGCCCCGATGCGGCCACGCTCGAGGCTGCAAATCTGACGCGCTTCATGCGTGCGCTGGGGGTGGAGAGTTTCGAGTCACTCAATCAGCGCGCCGATGCGGATCCGGCCTGGTTCAACAACGGCCTGATCCGTTTTCTCGACTACCGTTTCGAGCGTCCATATGAGCAGGTGCTCGACGTGAGCGATGGCCTGCCCTTCGCACGCTGGTGCACAGGCGGACGTACCAATGTGGTGCTCAATTGTCTTGACCGGTGGCGCGGCACGGATCGCTGGCACCAGCCTGCACTGATCTGGGAAAGCGAAGAGGGCGCCACGGCCGAGTGGCGGTTTGCCGATCTCGACCGCGAGACCTGCCGTCTGGCCTGGGGCCTGCGTGGCCTGGGTCTGGGGCGTGGCGACGTGATCGGCATGTACCTGCCCAATCTGCCACAGGCGGCCGTGGCCATGCTGGCCGCGGCGAAGATCGGTGCCATCGTGTTGCCCATGTTTTCCGGGTTCGGGGCCGATGCCGTGGCCCAGCGTCTGAATGATGGCCGGGCCAAGGCCGTGATCACGGTAGATGGCTCGTTGCGTCGTGGCCAGCCGGTGGGTGCCAAGGCAGTGATCGATGAGGCCCTCGAGCACTGTGCCGGTGTGCGGCACGTCATCGTGTTGCGACATTTGAGCACCGCCCATGGCTGGCGGGCCGGCCGTGACCATTGGTGGGACGCGCTCTGCGCCGGGGCACCGGTCGGGGTCGACGCCGTGCCGACCGAGGCGATGCCGGCCGATGACCCGTTCCTGCTGGTGTTCACGTCGGGCACCAGCGGCAAGCCCAAGGGCGTGGTGCACACGCATTGCGGCTTTCCGGTCAAGACGGCGCTCGATCTGGGCCTGTGCATGGACCTGAAAGCCGAAGACCGGTTCCTGTGGATGTCGGACATGGGCTGGCTGGTGGGGCCCATGCTGGTCTTCGGCGGCTTGCTGGTGGGCGCCACGGTGGTGCTGGCCGAGGGGGCGCCCAATTACCCGCAGCCTGATCGCCTGTGGCGGCTGGTCGAGCGGCACCGGGTCAGCTACCTCGGGCTGGCACCCACGATTGCGCGCCTGTCCATGTCCCTGCCGCAGGATGAACTCGCGCAACGGGATCTGTCCTGCCTGCGGGTCATGGTTTCCACGGGTGAACCCTGGACGCTCGACGCCTGGTCATGGGCTTTCGAACAGATTGGCCGGCGGCGGGTGCCGCTGCTGAATTTTTCGGGTGGCACCGAAATGGGCGGCATCCTTACCGGCACGGTGATTCATCCCCTGAAGCCCTGTGCGTTCGCCGGACCCGTGCCGGGCACGGGGGCCGACGTGGTGGATGCGGATGGCATATCGGTGGGCCCCGGGCTCACCGGCGAACTGGTACTGCGTTCGCCCTGCATCGGGCTCACGCGCGGTCTGTGGCACGATCGCGAGCGTTACCTGCAGAGCTACTGGTCACGCTGGCCGAATGTCTGGGCGCATGGTGATTTTGCCAGCCGTGATGCCGATGGCATGTGGTATGTGCATGGCCGCTCGGACGACACGCTGAAAATCGCGGGCAAGCGGGTGGGGCCATCCGAGATCGAGGCCCTTCTGATCGACACCGGGCTGGTCGGGGATGCCGCAGTGGTGGGGGTGCCGGATGCCATCAAGGGCACGGCGGTGATGTGCGTGTGCGTGCCCGGGCCGGGCATCGATCAGGCGGCTGCCGTGGCCACGCTGTCGCAGGCCGTGGCGGCGGGCCTGGGCAAGGCGTTCCGGCCTGCTGGCGTGGTCTTCGTCGACGACCTGCCGCGCACGCGCAACATGAAGGTCATGCGGCGCGTGGTGCGTGCCGCTTTGCTGGGCCAGGACACCGGTGATCTCAGCACGCTGGTCAATCCCGGCGCCGTGCAGGCGATCGCGACCGCTGCGCAGGGCACGGGCATGCGGGCTCACACCCCCTGAAACGTCAGTGCAAGCACATGGGAGGTACTCAAGGGAGAAACGTTTTGTATCAATATCGCATTCATCCGGAGGTGCGGCGCGCGTGACTGCGGCAGCCGTGCGTTCGGATATGAACCTACACCATTGATGAATTCAGACAAACATGATGGAGACATTATGAAATTCAATCCATGCAAAATATCCGCCGTGCTGGGCCTGGCCGGTGCGCTTTCGTTTGCCGCACTGCCGGGGCAGGCGGCAGAGGACAAGGTGGTCATCGGCCATCTGACCGACATGAGCAGTTCGTATGCGGCCCTGGACGGCCGGGATGGCGCAATGGCCATCCAGATGGCCATCGATGATTTCGGCGGTACCCTCAATGGCAAACCCATCGTGCTGCTCAGCGAGGATCATCAGAACAAGGCTGACATTGCCGCCACCCGGGCACGCCAATGGATGGACACCGAAGGCCTGGACCTGCTGATTGCGGGCACCAATTCGGCCGCCGGGCTGGCCATGGGCAAGATCGCCGAAGACAAGAAGCGCCTGATGATCGCCAATGGGCCGGGCACTTCGGCGCTCACCAACGAGCAGTGTTCGCCCTACACGATTCACTACGCCTGGGACACGGTTGCGCTCGCCAAGGGCACCGCCAACGCACTCATCAAGCAAGGTTTCAAGGACTGGTATTTCCTTGCGGCCGACTATGCATTTGGCGAGGCACTGGTCAATGATGCCAAAAAGGTGATCGAGGCCAATGGCGGCAAGGTGGTCGGTACCGTCAAGCATCCCCTGGGGGCGCTGGACTTCTCGTCCTTCCTGCTGCAGGCGCAGAGTTCCGGCGCCGAGATCCTGGGGATCGCCAATGGCGGTGCCGACATGATCAATGCACTGAAAATGGCGCGTGAATTCGGCATCGACCGGTCCATGAAGGTGGCCAGCCTGATGCTGTTCCTGATCGACGTGCACAGCATGGGGCTCGAAGAGGCGCAAGGCCTGTTGTTCACGACCAGCTGGGACTGGAGCGTGAGCGATGAGGCGCGCGAATTCGGCCGTCGTTTCTACGAGAAGGCCCAGCGCATGCCGACCGATATCCAGGCCGCCAACTATTCGGCCACGATGCAATGGCTGAAGGCCGCGCAGGAACTGGGCACGACCGATGCCGATCAGATCCGCGAGTGGTTCCGCAAGACCCCGCTCAAGGATTTCTACGGCGAGGGGTATGTGCGCGATGATGGCCGTTATGTGCACAACATGTACCTGGTGCAGGTGAAGTCGCCCAGTGAGTCCAAGGAGCCGTGGGACTACGTATCGACCGTGGCGGTCATGCCCGGTGAAGAAGTCTTCACGACCAAGGAAGAATCCCGCTGCAAACTCTGGAAATAAGCCGCTGGAAGACGTTTTGCGGTACGCTTTCGGACAGGCTGGCAGGCGATTCCACAGGGGCGCCTGCCAGCCTGTGGCAGGGCTTATCAGGAGGAGATCATGGATTTGCAACTTGCAGGCCGGCAGGTGCTCGTGACCGGCGCATCACAGGGTATTGGTGCGGGCATTGCCGAAGCCTTTGCGCGTGAAGGGGCCTCCCTGACGCTGGTGGCTCGCTCCGAGGGCAAGCTGCAGGCGCTGGCGCAGGATCTCGAGCAGCGTTTCGGCATACCGGTCAGGCACCTGGCCGAAGACCTGACCACACCGGGCGCCATCGAGCGGGTGGTGGCGCAGGCACCGGATACGGACATCCTGGTCAACAATGCCGGTGTCATCCCGGGCGGCGATCTGTTCGAGGTCGATGCGCGGCGCTGGCGCGCGGGCTGGGAACTGAAAGTCTTCGGCTATATCGACATGACGCGGGCCTTCTATGCACTGATGCGTGAGCGGGGGGGCGGAGTCATCATCAACAATATCGGCAGTGGTGGCGAGAATTTCGATTTCGACTACGTCGCCGGCTGCACGGGCAATGCGGCCCTGATGGCGTTTACCCGATCCGTGGGCGGGCGCGGCCTGAAAGACGGCGTGCGCGTGCTGGGGGTCAACCCGGGGCCGGTCGCGACCGAGCGCATCGAGCGCATTCTGCGCGGGCGTGCCGCCAAGCACCTGGGGGATGCCGAGCGGGCTGCAGAACTGGCGGCCGGCATGCCGCTGGGCCGGGCGGCCTCGGTGGCCGAGGTGGCCGATCTGATCGTCTTCCTGGCCTCGGATCGCTCGGCGTATACTGCCGGCACCATCGTCACGGTGGATGGCGGCGCGGCTTCGGCCGGGTCCATCATCTGAAGTACGGATTTCACACACGGGGCACGTCATGGGCGGGCAGCAGGGCAACGGCAACGTCATGGGCGGCCGCTATACACACGGTTATCACAGTTCGGTGCTGCGCTCGCACAGCAATCGCACGGTCGAGAACTCGGCCGCCTATCTGGCGGCGGCGCTGCAGCCCGGGGTGAAGCTGCTGGATGTGGGCTCGGGGGCGGGCACCATCACGGCCGACATGGCAGCCCGCGTGGCGCCAGGGCGGGTGGTTGCACTCGAACTCACCGAAGAGTCCTGCGCCCTCACGCAGGCCGAAGTCGCGCGTCACGGCCTGGGCAATGTGCACTGCGTGGTGGGTGACGTGCATGCACTCGATTTCCCCGATGGCCACTTCGACATCGTCCACGCCCATCAGGTGCTGCAGCACGTCGGCGACCCCGTCCAGGCCCTGCGCGAAATGAAGCGCGTGTGCAGGCCTGGCGGCCTCGTCGCGGCCCGCGATGCCGATTATGCGGGATTCATCTGGTACCCGTTACTGGGCGAACTCGACGAATGGCTGGGCTGGTACCAGCGCGCCGCGCGGGCCAATGGCGGTGAGCCCAACGCCGGCCGTTTCCTGCTGCACTGGGCGCAACGGGCGGGTTTCGGGCAGATCGAGTGCAGTTCCAGCACGTGGTGTCTGGCCACCCCCGAAGCACGCGGCTGGTGGGGCGGCATGTGGGCCGACCGCATCCTGCATTCCAGGATCGGCGCCCAGCTGCTCGAGCAGAACTGGGCCACCCAGGCCGACCTGCAGCGCATCTCGGATGCCTGGCGCCGCTGGATGGCCGCCGAAGATGGCTGGATGTCCATCGTGCACGGCGAGATCCTGTGCCGGGCTTGAGGTGGTGCCGGGCCTGAAGCGGTACCGGGCGTGGCGCCGGCCCGATGGCGGTGCGCCCTGTATAGGCCGGGCCGTGGCGCCACGGTGCCGGCCGGGTGATGGCCGCTACATCATGGTGGCCGTCATTCCGCCGTCGACCGTGATCACCTGGCCGCTGATGAAGCCCGATTCACGTGCCGCCAGATAGACGGCCGTGGAGGCCACGTCCTGTGCCGTGCCCCAGCCCACAGAGGGTGAACGGCTGTTCAGCCATTGATTGAATTCGGCATCATCGACCAGGGCCTGGGTGAACTCGGTCTTGATGTAGCCCGGGGCGATGGCATTGACGGTGATGCCGTGGCAGGCCAGTTCTGCCGTCCATTGCCGCACCAGGCCATGCAGGGCCGACTTGGCGGCGGTATAGGCCGTGATTTCGCGCTTGCCGCGCAGACCCGTGATGGACCCCGTGAAGATGATGCGGCCGTATTCGCGGGCCATCATGTGGCTTGCCAGGTGCCGCCCCAGGGCCCATTGGGCGGTCAGGTTGGCGAACAGGATGCGCTCGAATTCATGCTGCGGAAATGAGAGCAGCGGTTCGCGATGTTGCAGTGCGGCATTGGCGAACAGGATATCGATGGTGCCCACCTGCGTCAGGATCTGGTCGACCGCCGCGAGGGTGGCTGGTACGTCTTCGATGTCGAAGACCAGCGGCAGGGCCCGGCACCCTTCGGACTGCAGTGCGGCCACGGCCTGCGCCACGGTATCGGGGTTGCGGCCGTTGATGATCACCTGGGCACCCTGCCGGGCCAGCGCCCGGACTGTTTCATGGCCGATGCCACGGGAAGACCCTGTGACGAGCGCGGTGTGTCCTTCGAGATTGAACATGGATCTGTTCCGGGATGGTTGGCGGGGCGTGCTGCCGGCCATCGGTACCACGCTGGCGGTGCTCAGACCGGCAGCGCTTCCTTGTGGCGCAACGCCCCATAATAGCGCCAGAACAGCAATGCGGCCACCGAGCGCCAGGGTGCCCAGCCCAGAGCGATCCGGCCCAGTTCAGCCACGGCAGGCGCCGAGCCCAGGCCCAGCGCATCGGCCACCCCCTTGCGCAGGGCCAGATCACCAGCTGGAAAGACATCCGGATGGCCGGCGCAGAACATGAGATAGATCTCGGCCGTCCATGGGCCGATGCCTTTGTAGCGCACCAGAGACTGCAGGGCCTGATCGGCCGGCTGGCGGGCAATGGCCGCCAGATCCAGTTCGCCGGCCTGCAGCGCCCGGGCCACGGTCTGGATCGTTTCGAATTTGCTGCGCGACAACCCCACCCCTGCCAGGCCGGCCTCGCCAAGGTCCAGGAACGCCTGCGGGCTGCTGGCGGCCTGGCGGGCCTTGAAGCGCTGCCAGATGGCATCCGCGCTGGCCACCGAGAGCTGCTGCCCGCAGATGACACGGGCCAGCCCCTCGAACCCCGGGGGATGCATGCGTGGCTGCAGGGGCCCGGCGACCTGGCTGACGGCGACCAGACGCGGGTCGTGTGCGAGCAATTGTTCGAGATGCTGATCGATGATGTGCTGCTGGTGGATGTCGTGCATGGCTATTTGCGTGCCCAGCCGGCCCGGATCGGCCAGGCGAAGACCAGGTGGTAGACGGGCTCCATCATGCGCCGCAGGCCGGGGATGAAGCGCTGGTGCAGGGGCCAGGTCAGCCCGGCGCACAGCAGGCCCAGCAGCGCGGCCCCGGCCATGTCGAACGGGAAGTGCAACCCCATCCAGATGCGTGCCCAGGCCACGCACAGACCGAGCGCGGCCAGCCAGGCGGCCGCCCGGCGCCGCGCGGGGTGTAGCGCCATGCCCGCGCACAGGGCCCAGATGAAGCTCAGGTGGTTGCTGGGAAACGACGCCGTCGGCTTGTGGGGTAGATGCTGTTCGCCCAGGCCGATCATGAATGGACGTGGGTGAAACCAGGCCTGACCGATCAGCCAGGACAGCAGCATGGCCAGACAGGCGGCCAGGACCCCCTGCAGCAGGGCTTCACGCCCCGCCGCCGAGCCCCGCAGCCAGCTGATCACCACATACAGGGGGAACAGCCAGACCAGGCCATTGGCCAGGATGCGGCCCAACAGCAACAGGCCCGGGCCCGGTTGCTGGGCATTGACCCATAGAAACAGGGTGTGATTGAAGGCGTCCATGAGCGGATTTTAGCCGTTCGTGGACGCCGGAGCCCGGCAGAAGGTTCAGGCGGCCTGCAGCGGGCTGACCGTGACCAGGCCGGCCTGTGCCGGCGCCGTGAGTATGCGGCGTACCCGATCCTGCCACAGGGCCCCGAATTGCCGGCCTTCCTCTTCAGTGGCTTGCCCCGAGAGCATTTTCTGCAGCAGCGGCATGGCCTCGGGTGAACCGGGGATGGCCTGCGCGCTGAAGGACACGGCCACCGCTGCGCCCGTATCACGCCGGGTGAAGGTGATCTCGCCCGGGATGTCGGCATTGAAATGCATCAGGTGGCGCCGGTCGTGACGCCCGGCCAGGCCCTTGAAGCCCGTGTCGGTGGTGGCGCCGGTCACCAGGCCCACCACGTTGGCGATCACGCCGGTGACGCCGCGGGTGGCCTCATCGGCAAAACGGACGTCGATCTCGCCGCGTTCGGGTGTGCCGTCGGGATACAGGGCCTGCAGGGCCTGCAGGGTCATCAGCCAGGCGCCGGCCACGGTGGGGCATGAGTGACCGGCCAGGCGCACCACGTCTTCGTAACCATATTCAATGGTGCCGTCGTCCGATGCCCCGAGCAACCGCGCCAGGCCGTCGTGAACGGTGATGCGCGGCACTTCGGCGAAGAAAGCAGGGAATGCCATGAGGGAGCCTCTTGCGAACCAAGTGAATGAAAATGGAAGTAAATGAGAATGATTTCCCTAGTGTAGGACCACCAGCGTCACGAAATCGAGGGTCGAACCCGGGGCAATCACCCGCCAGGACGATCAATGTCAAGATCAGGTGGCAATAGATCTGAATCGCCCGACGGGGGGCCGCGTGGACAGCCTTCCGGATGAACGGTGCGCCAGGGGGTTCGTCAGATTGCCAGATTGTATGGCTTGTCAGATTCACGCAAGCATTGCGTAGTAACATGGGCCCATCCGACTTCATTCCCCGCAGGGCAAAAAATCTTCAGGAGGACACGCGATGGCTCATCCCAACAGTTTCGGTGCTCAGGCAACGCTCGATGTGGGGGGCACGCCCTACCGCATCTGGAAGCTCGACGCACTCAAGGCCCAGGGGCTGGATCCAACCCGCCTGCCATACGGCCTCAAGATCCTGCTCGAAAACCTGCTGCGCACCGAAGATGGGCATTCGGTGCGCGCCGACGACATCCGTGCACTGGCCAGCTGGGATCCCGCCGCAGAGCCCGACCGTGAAATCGCGTTCACGCCGGCACGGGTCATCCTGCAAGACTTCACCGGTGTTCCGGCGCTGGTCGACCTGGCCGCGATGCGCGATGCGATGCAGACCCTGGGGGGCGACGCCGCGCGCATCAACCCGCTGGTGCCCGTCGAGCTGGTCATCGACCACTCGGTGATCGTGGATGACTTCGGCCACAACGCATCATTCAAGCGCAACCAGGAAATCGAATACCGGCGCAACCTCGAACGCTACAAGTTCCTGCGCTGGGGGCAGACCGGGTTCGACAACTTCCGGGTGGTGCCACCAGACACCGGCATCGTGCACCAGGTCAACCTCGAGCATCTGGCGCGTGGCGTGTTCACGCGTCAGGTCGATGGCGTGACCGAAGCCTATCCCGATACCTGCGTCGGTACCGACTCGCATACCCCCATGGTCAATGGCCTGGGCGTGGTGGCCTGGGGGGTGGGCGGCATCGAGGCCGAGGCGGCCATGCTGGGCCAGCCGATTTCGATGCTGATCCCGCGCGTGGTGGGGTTCAAGCTGCACGGCTCGCTGCCCGAAGGCACCACCGCCACCGACCTGGTGCTGACCATCACCGAGCAGCTGCGCAAGCACGGGGTGGTGGGCAAGTTCGTCGAATTCTACGGGCCGGGCGTGGCCGCTGTGCCGCTGGCCAACCGGGCCACCATCGGCAACATGAGCCCCGAGTACGGCTCCACCATCTCCATCTTCCCGATCGACGACGAAACCCTCAATTACCTGCGCTTCACGGGCCGCTCCGATGAGCAGGTCGCATTGGTCGAAACCTATGCCAAGGCCCAGGGCCTGTGGCACGATCCAGATCACGAACCGCACTATTCCGAGCGCCTCGAACTCGATCTGGGCACCGTCGAACCCTCGATTGCCGGCCCGAAACGCCCCCAGGATCGCATCGCCCTGTCCAACGCCAAACCGGCGCTGGCCACCTCGCTGGCGGCATTGCCGGGTTCACCCACATCCAATCCGGCCACGGCCACGGTCAACGGGCACACCTTCCAGATCGATCACGGTGCCGTGGTGATTGCCGCGATCACGTCCTGCACGAATACGTCCAACCCGGCGGTCATGATTGCCGCCGGCCTGTTGGCCAGGAACGCGGTCAAGCGCGGCCTGAGCACCAAGCCCTGGGTCAAGACCAGCCTGGCTCCGGGCTCGCGCGTGGTCACCGACTACTATGAAAAGGCCGGCCTGAACACCTATATGGACCAGCTCGGCTTCAATCTGGTGGGTTATGGCTGCACCACCTGCATCGGCAATTCCGGGCCCCTCATCCCCGAGGTCTCGGCGGCGGTGGCGGCCAACAACCTGGCGGTGGCTTCGGTACTGTCGGGCAACCGCAACTTCGAGGGGCGCATCCACTCCGAGGTCAAGCTCAACTACCTGATGTCACCGCCGCTGGTGGTGGCCTATGCCCTGGCCGGCAGCATGGACCACGATCTCTACACCGAGCCGCTGGGCCAGGATCACAACGGCCAGGATGTCTACATGCGCGACATCTGGCCGTCGGCCGAAGAAATCCAGTCGGTGATCCGCTCGTGCATCTCGGCCGACATGTTCAAGCGCGGCTACTCGAACGTCTTCGATGGCGGCGCCATCTGGAATGATCTCGAGACGCCCCAGGGCAGCATATTCCACTGGGATGACTCATCGACCTACGTGCGCAACCCGCCTTATTTCGAGGGCATGCCGCGCGAACCCGAAGCCGTGGGCAACATCACGGGTGCGCGGGTGCTGGCGCTGCTGGGGGATTCGGTCACCACCGACCACATCAGCCCGGCGGGCTCCATCGCCAAGGGCTCCCCGGCGGCCCAGTATCTGCAGGCCCACGGGGTCGAGCCCAAAGACTTCAACTCGTACGGCTCGCGGCGCGGCAACCACGAAGTCATGATCCGCGGCACGTTTGCCAACGTGCGCCTGCGCAACCAGATCGCACCGGGTACCGAAGGGGGCTACACGCGCGACTTCACCCAGGCCGGCGCACCGGTGGCCACCATCTTCGATGCCTCGCAGAACTACCAGAAGGCCGGCGTTCCGCTGGTGATTCTGGCCGGCAAGGAATACGGCTCGGGTTCTTCGCGCGACTGGGCGGCCAAGGGCACGATCCTGCTGGGCGTGAAAGCTGTGATCGCCGAGTCGTTCGAGCGCATCCATCGCTCCAACCTGATCGGCATGGGCGTGCTGCCGCTGCAGTTTCCTGCAGGGCAGAATGCCGCCAGCCTGGGCCTGGCTGGCGAAGAAACCTTCGAGATCACCGGCATCGAAGCCTTCAATGACGGCGGCAGCCCCAAGACCGTGCATGTCAAGGCGGGCGGGGTCGAATTCGATGCCCTGGTGCGCATCGACACCCCCACCGAGGCGGCCTATTACCGCCATGGCGGCATCCTGCAGTACGCCTTGCGCCAGCTGCTGGCCTGAAACGGGGCGTTGTGGGTCGGGTCCCGGCGATTGCGGCGGGCCCATGGCAGACTGGCGGGGCCGCTGGCCCCGCCAGTCATTTCCGGCGGGGTGCGGGCCTACATCAGGTGAAAGCGCACCGGGTCCGGGCCCGTACGGCCATCGGGCTTGTCCAGGCTGGCGATGCGCGCCATCGCGGCATCGTCCAGATGCAGATTCCAGATGTTGAAGTTTTCGCGGATGCGCTGGGCGTTGGCCGATTTGGGGATCACCAGGTGGCCAGACCGCAAGTGCCAGGCCAGGATCACCTGGGCTGGTGTGGCCTGCAACTGGTGGGCCAGATCCAGAATGACGGGTTCCTGGAACAGGGTGCCACGCCCCAGCGGGCTCCAGGCCTGGGTCAGGATGTCATGGCTGGCGTGAAATTCGCGCAGGGCATGCTGCTGAAAATGCGGATGCAGTTCGATCTGGTTGACCACGGGCAATACGCCGGTCTGGTCGAGCAGTTCCTGCAGATGGTCGAGCTCGAAATTGCAGACGCCAATGGATTTGGCCAGGCCTTCGTCGCGCAGCTGGATCAGGGCCTGCCAGGTTTCCAGATAGCGATTCTCTTTGGGGACGGGCCAGTGGATCAGGTAGAGATCCACGAAATCCAGCTGCAGGCGTTCCAGGCTTTCGGCCAGAGCGGCCTTGGGTGCGTCGTGGCCATGCTGGTTGTTCCAGACCTTGGTGGTGATGAACAGGTCTTCACGAGGAATGCCGCTGCGGGCCACGGCCGTGCCGACGTCGGCCTCGTTGCCATAGCTGGCAGCCGTGTCTATGAGCCGATAACCGGTTTCGAGTGCAGTCAGCAAAGCCGGCACGGCCACCTCACCAGTCAGCTGCCAGGTGCCAAACCCGAGCTGGGGAATGCGGCGGCCATCGTGAAAGGCCAGCGAGACTTTTTTTGTGCTCATGAGGTTCTCCGGTACACCCCCGCGCCGGGGGTTGAAGGCTGTCGCCAGACAGCGTACAGAAGCCCGTGCCAGGACGGGCGAATGTTCCAGTGTACTCAATCGCTGTTGCGGCTCGGGTGTGCGGGGGGCAATTCTGCCCCGGATGTGCGATGATGGACGGTCTTGTCGGTTCAAGGTCCTGACCCGGTGCGCGGCAAGCCTCAGCCTTCAGGCTGGGAACGATAGCGCGAACGCCGTAGGCGTTCTTTGGGCGGTCAGTGTGGTGTCTGCTGTTGTTCGATGTACTGGCGGATGATTTCGATGGGCGCACCGCCACAGCTACCGGCGAAGCAGGACGGCGACCAGAGTGCGCCGTTCCACAGATTCTCGCGGATGCTCGGGTGGTTCTGCTTACGGATCATGCGGCTGGACACGCCTTTGAGGCTGTTCACCAGCGTCGAGACGGCCACCTTGGGCGGGTAGTTCACCAGCAGGTGGACGTGATCGTCCTCGCCGTCGAACTCCACCAGTTCTGCCTCGAAGTCGGCGCAGACTTATAATTCCGACCATGCAACGCCTCCAAGCCTTCAAATACGAACTGGTGCCAACTGGCGAACAGCAGCGCAACATGCGCCGCTTCGCCGGGTCGTGCCGCTTCGTCTTCAACAAGG
>NZ_JBAYPG010000042.1:0-17338 GCF_041677825.1 Castellaniella sp. | reverse complement strand
TCAGTGGTACGATTTGGCATAGGCAGTCTCGTTTTGGTTGTGGTGTCGAATACCAGTAACCATAAGCCTTTGGCGCGAGATTGCCTACCCGTTTCTACAACAATAATGAAATTTCCGGGCTAGGTGCACTTCAGGCGCAAGCGTGTCCGGGGCGACCCGCGCCGGACACGCTTGCATTGCATGACCATTTCAGTCCATATCCCGCAACATGTTCACTCTGCCACAACATCGCCCGTGGCTGCGATTCTCGCCTGAGCCTGCCCATGGCCACAAGCCGTTTCGGGCTCGCCACGCAGACCTGCTCGGCTTGTACCGGCATGCGCTGCAGCATGCTCGGCACCAGCCAGCGATCCATTATTTCGACCGCACCATCACTTATGACGAACTGGATCGGCGCTCGACACGATTTGCTTTGAGTCTGCATGAATTGGGAGTCCAGCCAGGGGATAGGGTGGCCCTGTACATGCAGAATATTCCCCAATTCGTCATCTGTGCCCTGGGGATCTGGAAAGCCGGTGCAATTGGCGTGACCATCAATCCCATGAATCGGGCACGCGAATTGGCCCAGTTGCTGCGCGACAGCGCAGCCGCTGTGATCGTCATGCAGAACGGCCTTTACAGGGCCGTTGCCCAAGAGGTGCTGGGCGCCTTTCCGCAGGTGGTGCCCATCGTCACCAGTGCCGGAGAATTTCAGACTCGAAATGACAGCCGGGTGATCACCACGGATGATGATTCACCATGCGAAGGCGTGCAGTGCCTGGCTGATTTTATCGGTGACGGCATGGTGGACGCGAAGGCAACGGATGCCCTGGCCACACAGGCCGACCCTGCAGCACCCGCCATGCTGGTATACACGTCGGGCACGACGGGCGCGCCCAAGGGGGCCATCATCACTCATGCCAATATTGCCATCGATGCAGAATTATTTCGTGACTGGATGGCCTTGCGGGATGGTGGTGCAATCGTAGGGCTGGCTCCTTTGTTCCATATCACGGGCCTGGTGGTGAACATCGCCGTGGCATTTGCCTGTCTGGCTCCGGTCATTTTGACCTCACGATTTCACCCGGCCGTTTTGGCTGAAGCCATCCGTGAGCAAAGAGGGGAGTTCATCATTGGCGCAATCACGGCTTTCATCGCCTTGATGAACCACGAAGGTGTCCAGGCGGCCCATTTTGAGACCCTGGACAAGATCTACACGGGCGGTGCGCCTGTCCCGCCGGCCGTATCGAGGCAGTTTGAAGAAAAATTCGGCCGCCCCATACGCTGTACGTATGGCCTGACCGAAAGCACAGCCCTTGCACTGTCCGTGCCCCGCAATCTGGATACACCTCTGGATTCGAACAACGCGCTGTCCGTCGGCGTGCCCGTCTATGATACAGATGCCTACATTGCCGATGACGATGGCATGGCACTGCCTCCTGGGGCCATTGGTGAAATCATGCTCAAAGGGCCCCAGATCGTTCCGGGCTATTGGAACAATCCGGAATCCACCCGTGAGGCCTTCCTGGGGCAGTACTTCAGAACGGGCGATGTGGGCTACATGAACGAGGATGGCTGGTTTTTCATCGTCGATCGCAAGAAAGACATGATCAATGCCTCAGGCTATAAAGTGTGGCCCAGGGAAGTGGAAGACGTGCTTTATGATCATCCGGCCGTACTTGAAGCGGCGGTCATTGGCGTACCGGATGACTACCGTGGCGAAACGGTCAAGGCCTTCATCAGCCTGAAACCCGGCGGCCACCTGAGTGACACGGAACTGGTCGAATACTGCAGGTTGCATCTGGCCGCCTATAAATGCCCACGCATCATCGCGATCCTCGACGAACTGCCCAAGACGGCCACCGGCAAGATTCTGCGGCGGGCGCTGCGAGAAGCACGCTGAGGCCGCCTCACGCTTTCGACGTACCCGCCTCCAGAATGGACACAATCGAAAACAGGGTGAAGCAGACCGCACCCAGGCCGGCGAGCACCCTCGACGGGATGAAGTACACTGATTGATCCTGCGCCATGTCGACCAGGAACATGGCGGTGAACAGGCAGAACAGGCAGGTGAACACGGGGATCAAGGGGATGCGGTTGGCCAGGCCACAGGTGCGCCGCCAGACCAGCGCCAGCAGCCAGACCTTGGACGAAATGCTGTAGCAGACCATGCCCAGGCCGATCAGGACCAGCCCGGGTGCCGTAGTGACACTGGCGTCGGCAGCATACAGGTCGTACAGGCCCAGCAGGATCGCAACACTGCCCATCAGCATGACCCACCAGCCCTAATGCCAGCGCTCTCTTTCGCCAAACTCGTTTCTGACCTGGCGCACAATGGTGCCCACCAGGGCGATCAGGCTGCCGCAGATGAGGCTCAGGCCCAGCAGGACATTGCCTGCCACGATTTCGCTGGCTGCCCCGTGCCGGATCAGCAGGCCCAGCGCCCACAAGAGACCAATCACAAAAAGCACGCCCGGGACGAGCACGAACGCCCGTGCCACGGCGCGCGAATAGGCGGTCGCGGGGACCCCCGTCGCTGCCTGGCCCGCGGCATTTGCGGGGATCAGCGTGAACTTGCCCGAAGCTGCCGCGACCGTGGACACACAGGCGGCAATCATGCCCACGCCGATGATCACGTGCCCGGCCACGAAATGGTCGGCGTCGCCCTTGCCCAGGACAGACGCGCCCCACACAATGGTCACGAGTGCCGCGAGATAACCCGTCGTGGGCCACAGGAACATCAGGAACCGGTTGAATGAGCCGATCAATTGCTGGATGATCACCGAGGCCGTGGTAAACAGCGCGTAGCAGATGGCCGCCAGTGAGATCAGCACATGGCCCGAAACGAACGAACCCGGCCCATCATGCAGGCCCAGTACGTTGAGGCCCAGAAAAAAACAGATCAACCCCATGACCAGAGGGATCAAGCGAAACAAGATACTCAACCCGTAATTCATGCCGTCCTCCTTTTTATCTGACGTTTCGGGTGCCGGGCGCATCCACGCCTGGCAGCCAGCTCATTCGCTGACCTCGCGTGCTTCTTCGGTTGCCTCGGCTTCGGCGGCCTCGGCTTTCTGCTTTTCGATCATGCGGCCCGCCAGGATGCCGATTTCATACAGCAGGCACAGCGGCAGGGCGAGCAGGATCTGGCTGAGCACATCGGGCGGGGTGACGACGGCGGCCAGCACGAAGGCCCCCACGATCACGTAGCCGCGTACCTCGCGCAGCTTCTTCACCGACACCATACCGGTCTTGACCAGCAGGATCACCGCAATCGGCACTTCGAAGGTGACCCCGAACGCGATGAACAGGGTCAGCACGAAATTCACGTAGGCTTCGATGTCCGGCGCCGGGGTGATGGATTCGGGCGCAAAATTGGCGATGAAGCTGAAGACCGTGTGAAACACCACGAAATAGCAGAAGGCCATGCCCAGCAGGAACAGCAGCGTGCTGGAGATGATGAGCGGCAGGGCCAGACGCTGCTCGTGGCGGTACAGGCCCGGCGCCACGAAGGCCCAGGCCTGGTACAGCACATAGGGCAGGGCCAGCACGAAGGCGGCCAGCAGGGTCACCTTGATGGGCACCATGAAGGGCGTGATCACCCCGGTGGCAATCATGCGCGTACCCTGCGGCAGCGAGGACAGCATGGGCTGGGCCAGCACGTCGTAGATGGCCGAGGGCCCGGGATACAGGAACAGCACCACGAAGATGGCCAGCACGGCCACCACCGCCCGCATGAGCCGCGAACGCAGCTCGATCAGGTGCGAGATGAAAGTGTCCTGCGAGGAGGAATCGGCGGCGTCGGTCATTCGGATCGGGTCACGGGTTCTGAGGGCCTGGTCTCCGTAGGCGCTGGCCCGGGGGGCAGTGTGATGGGGCCTGCGGATTCCAGGTTCGACCGCGCGGGTTCGGCCACATCCGCGCCGGATTCCGCGCCCGCTGCCGTCGGCGTCATGGCGGATACGGCCGTCTCGTCCGCCGGTACCCCGGGACTGGGAGCCGGTGTGGCCGATTCTTCAGCGGCCCCCGTCGGGGCCGGGGCCGGGGCCAGTGCGGCCGCATCGCCCGCCAGTGTGGTGGACTCGCCCGCCACCTCGCCCGCCACCGCAGTCGCTGCCTCGTCGGGCGGCGTGTTCAGCGCTGATTTCACATCCAGTGCCTTGCGCGCCTGCTCGAGGCTGTCTTTCAGCGCCTGGGTGGGTTGCGTCACGCTGGCCTTGAGCTCTTCGACCGACGACGTCATGGATGACTTCACCGATTGAGCCGCGTCCTGCATCTGGTTCTTGATGTCGCTGATCTCTTTCAGGTCCACCTCTTTCTGGATGTCGGACTTGACTTCATTGACATAGCGCTGCGCGCGCCCCAGCAGGTGGCCGACCGTTCGGGCCACCTTGGGCAGGCGCTCGGGGCCGATCACGATCAGCGCGATCACGCCGATCAGCATCAGCTCGCTGAAACTGATATCAAACATGGTGGGGCAGGCGGCTGGGCATCAGGGCTATGTCGCCACGCCTGGCGATCCCGCAATGGGGGACCCAGGCGCAGCGTGTGGGTTCAGGTGTCAGGTGTCGGACTTTTCGCGCGCCTGGACATCCACGGTGTTGTCGTCGCGCACCTGTTGCGTGACGGCAGGCTTGGCGGCCCCGTCTTCGGCCTCGGCCTCTTTCATGCCTTTCTTGAAACCCTTCACGGCCCCGCCCAGGTCTTCGCCCACGTTGCGCAATTTCTTGGTGCCGAAGATCAGGGCCACGATGACCAGAACGATCAGCCAGTGCCAGATGCTGAAACTACCCATGAAGACTCCTTATGCAGCCGGTGCCGCGCGTTTGGACCAGGGGCGGGCGCCACCCAGGATATGGAAATGCAGATGATCGATTTCCTGCCCGCCTTCGGTGCCATTGTTGGCCACCAGACGAAAGCCGCCTTCGGGCAGGGGATTGCAGCCGTTTTCACGCGCCAGGCGCGGCACCAGCTGCAGCATGCGGGCCGTCCAGGCGGCATCGGCCTCGGTCAGGTCGGCCAGCGAGACCACGTGGTG
Organism: Castellaniella sp.; assembly: GCF_041677825.1. GTDB lineage: Bacteria > Pseudomonadota > Gammaproteobacteria > Burkholderiales > Burkholderiaceae_B > Castellaniella. The sequence goes on along the minus strand of NZ_JBAYPG010000042.1, from coordinate 12,321 downwards.
CTTGGGGATGAGCAGTATGTGCACCGGCGCCATGGGGCTGATATCGTGAAAGGCGATGAATTCATCATCTTCGTGGACGATACGGGCCGGGATCTCGTGCCGGGCGATCTTGCAGAACAGACAATCTTGACTCATGGGGGCTCGCAGTTGTCGGGTCGTACCGCGACCCGCTCAATCTCGTATCTTGCCATATTTTCAGGGTGGCCGGGTTCCGGATGCGCAGGAACTCGCTGGCGGCCAAGGGTATGTCCTAGTGTGTTGAACGTATCCAAAATTGTATACACTTGATCCGTGGGCTGATGGCAGCCCCGCGGATACACATGATCTGCAGGTGGCATGGCGTTTCCGTGGAACCTGACAAATATCCGAACATGGCAAATACTTTCAGGCAGAATGCGCAGGTCGCGGTCATCGGCGCAGGCAATGTGGGCATTGCCGTGGCCTACTATCTGGCCACCGAGCAGGGCATCGACAATATCGTGCTGCTCGATCCCCTGCCCCCCATGAGCCTGACCTCGGCGCAATCGGGCGAAAACTATCGCGACTGGTGGCCGCACGCCATCATGACCGAGTTCACCAGTCACTCCATCTCGCTCATGGAACAGATCGAAAAGGCCCACCCTGGGGCGCTGGCCATGAAGCGTGGCGGCTATGCCCTGGCCACGCGCAACAGGCAGCCCGCAGAGCTCATCGAGAACCTGCACCGAACCTATGCGAACGGGGCGGGTGAAATCCGCACTCACGACGCCAGCCTGGGTCAGTACAGGTTCGACAGAACCTGCGCATGGCAAGAGGCCCCCGATGGGGTCGATGTCATCCTGGGGGCTGATCTGGTGCACCAGGCGTTTCCCGAGTTCGCACCAGACATCGAATCGGTCATCCACATCCGCCGTGCCGGGTCGATCAGTGCACATGATCTGGGCCGGGTCATGCTCGATGCACTGCGGGCCAGGGGCGTCCACGTCCATCCGGGGCGGGTGGTGGGCATCAGCCATGCTGGTCAGTATCACCTGGACGTGCTCGATGGCGCAGGCGGCTCGCAGACGCTGGTGGCTGACGCCATTGTCAATGCGGCCGGGCCGCATGCCAATGATGTGGCCCGGATGCTCGGCCAGAATCTGCCCATCTACAACGTATACCAGCAGAAAATCGCCTTCGACGACGTGCTGCAGGCCATCCTGCGCGACATGCCGTTCGCCATCGACATCGATGGGCAGACTCTGGCCTGGGCCGATGAAGAACGGGCACTCATAAACGACGACCCCGAAATGCGTCATCTGCTCGATGCCATGCCCGGCAATATTCATTGTCGCCCGGATGGCCCGAGATCCGGCCAGCGCATCAAGCTGGGCTGGGCCTACAACAAGGCGCGGTCCGACATCCGGCAGGGCGAACCACTGGACAGCCAGTTTCCCGAGATCGTCCTGCGCGGGGCCAGCCGCCTGCATCCTGGCCTGAAGGCTTACCTTGGCCATCTTCCGGCGGCGATCAGCCATTATGGCGGCTACTACACCATGAATGATGAAAACCTGCCCCTGATCGGGCCACTGGATGGCCACGCCGCCTTCATGGCGGTGGCCCTGTCGGGCTACGGCACCATGGGCGCCTGTGCGGCCGGGTCGCTGTGTGCCGCGTGGGTCGCGCGCAAGACGCCATCGGCGCTCGCATCCAGCCTCACCCTGGGTCGTTATGACGATCCGGCACTGATGGCCGAGATACAGGCCCATGGCCAGGGTGAACTCTGATGGGCAATGACGCGGCAGCGGCCGATGCCGGATCCGGTACCCGGATGATCGTGCACGATCTCCGCAACAAGATCCTCGAAGGCGTGTTGCCGCCCAATCTGCAATTGCTGCAGTCCGAAATTGCCGATCAATACGGGGTCAGCCGCATACCCGTACGCGAAGCCCTGAATCAGCTCAAGGCCGAAGGGCTCGTCACGCTCAAGAAAAACCGCGGCGCCTTCGTGGCCGGTGTCACGCTCGATGAACTCTACGACTCGTTCGACATCCGCATCGCGCTCGAAACCCATGCGCTGCGCCTGGCCGTGCCCAGATACACCGCGCACGACCTGAACGAGCTGCAAGCCATCCTCGATGAATACGATGAAAGCATCAGCCCGCACGCCTGGCGCGATCTGAACCTGCGCTTCCACATGGGGCTCTACACCCCCTGTGCCCGGCCCCGGCTTTTGAAACTGATCGAAGACAACGTCCTGTCGAACAGCCGCTTCCTGCGGACATACGTGTCCCTGGTCTCGGGCAAGACCGAGCCGCAAAGAGACCATCACCAGATACTCGACGCATGCGCTGCAGGCAATGTGGGGCTTGCCGTCGGTATTCTCGAAGACCACATCAACGCAACCCGGAGGGCATTGGTCAACAGCAACAAAGAACTGCAGTCCCGGCACGCCACCCTCTGATACGGGCCGGGCGCCAGGTCGCAGCACGGATTTTCGCTTCATCGATGCCGGATACGCCCGTGGGTGGCGCCGGCTTCAACACATCGTTTTCTGGTATTCGGAGGTATGACAATGTACAGGCACAACACGCTGTCATCGGCTTTTTCATTGGCCCTGTGTTCAGTGTTCATGGCGGCAGCCGCTTCATTTTCGACTGCGCTGCATGCGGAAACCTTCCCTGAAGGCAGCAAGATGGCGCAACTGTCCAAGGCGGGCACCATGAAGGTCGGCACGCAGAGCCAGTACCCGCTGGTGGGTTTTCAGTCGTTCGATGGCTACACCGGTTTCGACATCGAAATCGCCAGGCTCATTGCCGGCAAGTTGGGGATTGCGCCCGACAAGGTCGAGTTCGTGCCGGTTACCACGTCCACCCGTGAGCCCTTCCTGTCGGAATCCAAGGTGGACATGATCCTGGCGGCGTACACCATCAACCCTGAAAACCAGAAGGTCGTGGATTTCGCCGGCCCCTACTACATCACGCCCAACTCCATCATGGTGCCCAAGGGCAATCCGCTCAAGATCTCGAAAATGGAAGACCTCGAAGGCCACAAGCTGTGCGTGCCCCTGGGTGCAGCCATCGTGCCCTACATCAAAGCGCATTATTCCTACCTGAGCGACAGCCTCGTCTACTTCGACTCCAGCGCGAAATGCGCCGAAGCCATCATCAACGGGCAGGTCGATGCGTCATCCACCGAGAATGCAATCCTGGCCGCGCTGGCCGCGCAGCACGACGGCAAACTCGAGGTCATCACCAGCATCGAGTATCGCCCGGGAGAATACGGGGTCGGCATCCAGAAGACCGATGACAAGGTCTTCTGCAAGTGGATCAACAAGACCCTGGATGAGATCTATGCCGACGGCTCGTGGGCACAGGCCTACAAGGATACGCTGGGCACCGTGCTGTCAGGGCCCGTACCCAACCCGCCTGCACCTGGCGGCACATGCCGGTAGTTGGCTGACGTGGCGTTCTCGGCCATCATCCTCACGATCGGCGCGGCGTTCCTGACGACCGTCGCGCTGACCGTGCTGACCATCGTCAGTGCCACCCTGCTGGGGGTGCTGCTGACGATCGCCAGCATTCTGCCGGTGTCACCCCTGCAGAAAACGGCAGCGGTCTACATTCAGGTGGTGCGCAACACGCCGCTCACCATCGTGTTCTTTCTGGTTGTGTTCGGCTTGCCCCAGGTCGGCTTCGTGCTGCCATTCTTCCCGTTCGCCTGGCTCGCCCTGACCCTGTATACGGCAACCTTCGTGGCCGAAACCCTGCGTTCCGGGGTGCTCTCGGTGGCCGTGGGCGAAGTCGAGGCCGCACGAGCACTGGGGCTTTCATGGCACCAGTTGCTGGCCAGCCTGATCCTGCCGCAGGCGGCGCGTTCCATCGTGCCGCCCATGACCAGCAATTACATCGCCCTGCTGAAAAACACCTCCATTGCCAGTGCATTCGGTGTGCTCGAGGCCACCGGTGTCATGGTCGAAATGGTCAATCAGAACAGCAGCTACGTGATCCAGATCATGATCCTGACGGCCGGCATCTATCTGGCCCTGTCGCTGGGCATGGGCCTGCTGGGTGACCTGATCGAGCGCAAGGTCAGGTTGACGCGATGAAGCAGAACGCGTTGTTCGACAGCCCGGGGCCGCGCGGTCTGCGCCTGATCCGTATCGCCACGCTGATCTGGGTGCTGTGCCTGCTGCTGATCGGGGCCTATGTCGTCTGGCGCCTGGATGCGCGCGGCCAGTTGGCGCCGCAGAAATGGCTGCCCTTCGTCACCAACATCAAGCTGCTGAAGTTCCTGGGCGACGGGCTGCTCCAGACCCTGAGTGCCTCGCTGGTGGCCCTGGTGCTTTCATTGCTGGCCGGCGTCGTCCTGGCCATGGGCCGGGCCCTGGGCCTGGCGTGGCTGAGCCTGGTGATCGGCGCCTATGTGCAGGTGTTTCGCGGCATCCCCGTGCTGCTGAACATGCTGTTTCTTTTCCTTGGCGTACCCCTGGTGCTGCATCTGAACATATCCGCCTACACGGTGGTGGTGATCGCCCTGCTGCTGTACAACTCGGCCGTCATTGCCGAAATCATGCGGGCCGGCATCGCCGCGCTGCCCGCCGGGCAGCGCTCGGCCTCGCTTGCACTGGGGTTTTCCGAATTCCAGACGCTCAGGCACGTTCTGGTGCCGCAGGCGATACGCCTGATGATCCCCGCGTTGATCAGCCAGTTCATCATCATCATCAAGGACAGCGCCCTGGGCTTCATCGTGGGCTTCCACGAAATGACCGCCAAGGCGCAGAATGCCGCACTTCAGCTGGGCAACCCACTGCAGACCTACATCGTCATCGGCGTGGTCTATGTCGCCATCAATCTGGCGGTGGCCCGGATGAGTCACTGGATTGCCCACAGGAAAACCCATGCAGCATCCGGTCACTGAGCGGGGCGCGGCAAGCCTCGATCAATGACCCGAGAGGACGCAAAGACATGCACGACATCATGATAGCGCTGCGCGACGTCAGCAAATGGTATGGCGACTTCCAGGTGCTCAGGAACATCGACCTGCAGATCGGCAAGGGGCAGGTCGTGGTCGTCTGTGGTCCATCCGGCTCGGGCAAATCCACCTTGTGTCGTACCATCAACCGGCTCGAGAGCATCGACAAGGGCACCATCGAGATCGCAGGGCAGCCGCTGCCCTGCGAAGGCAAGGCATTGCGTGACCTGCGCGCCAACGTCGGTATGGTCTTCCAGAGTTTCAACCTGTTCTCGCACCTGACCATCATCGAGAACGTGACCCTGGCACCCCGCAAGCTGCGCCGCAGCAGCAAGGAAGAGGCGCATCGGCACGCGCTGCAACTGCTCGAAAGCGTGGGGATCGCCTCCCAGGCAGACAAGTATCCCGCCCAGCTCTCGGGCGGCCAGCAGCAGCGGGCGGCCATTGCCAGGGCGCTGGCCATGCGCCCGCAGGTGATCCTGTTCGATGAGCCCACCTCGGCGCTCGACCCGGAAATGGTGGGCGAGGTCCTTGAGGTGATGACCCGCCTGGCCGAAGAAGGCATGACCATGCTGGTCGTGACGCACGAAATGGGTTTCGCCAGGCGGGTGGCCGACCGCATCCTGTTCATGGACGAGGGCGAAATCGTCGAAGACCGCAATCCGAACGATTTTTTCAATGACCCGGCCACCGACAGGGCGCGGGCGTTCCTGAGCCGCATTCTGTGATTCTGGATCAGGAACCGTGATCAACCCGTACAAGCCCGGGCCCGCACGCCTCGGGTGTGGATGAAAAAATGACCGTATATTCAGTGAACGCCGACATCGTCATCATGGGCGGGGGCGTCGTGGGCAGCGCCCTGGCGTACTTCGTCAAGCAGCTGAGCCCTGCGAGCGAAGTCTGTGTGATCGAACCCGATCCCACCTATCAATACGCCTCTTCGACCTTATCCTCCGGGGGCTGCCGGGTCCAGTTCACGGCCCCCGAAAATATCGACATGTCCTTGTACAGCATCGACTTCATCAAGACATTTTCTGAGCGCATGGGTACGGCGCGCCACGAGGCGCACGTCGACTGGGTCGAAGGGGGCTATCTGTTCATCGTACCCGCCGGGGTCGCCAATCAGCTCGAGCGCAATGTCCGCCAGCAGGTGGCCCGCGGTGCGCACGTCGACCTGCTCGATCGGGCGGCGCTCAAGGCGCGCTTTCCGGCCATGCACGTGGATGATCTGGCACTCGGTGCCCACAGCCCGGGTGATGGCTGGTGCGACCCCAATGGCCTGTTGTGGGGCTTCAGGCACAAGGCCGAGGAACTGGGTGCCACGTATCGGGCCAACAAGGTCGTTGCCGCGTCTGTCGGTGCTGCCAAGGTCGATTCGATCCAGCTGGAGGATGGCACGCGGGTTACGGCGCAGGCCTTCGTGAACACGGCGGGGGCCTGGTCGGGCGAACTGGCTGGCCTGTTCGGCATGCGGCTGCCCATCGTGCCCATGCGCCGTTTCGAGCACTACTTCACACCGGGCAGTGTCATCGGGCCGCTGCCGTATGTCAAGGATCTTGCCCGGCTCGCTTTCCGCTCCGAAGGCCAGGGATACTCAGGTGGTCTGGTCGACGGTGATGAGACCCGCGGCTTCAATTTCGAGGTCGACCACGGCTATTTCGAGCGCGTGGTGTGGCCAGCGCTCGCACACCGGTTTCCTGCCTTCGAAGCCGCCCGGTGCCACCGCACCTGGGCCGGGCTCTACGAGGTCAATGAGCTGGATGGCAACCCCGTGATCGGCGCCTGGAACACCCGCCTGCCCAATCTGTATACGGTGGCCGGGTTCTCCGGCCACGGGATGATGCACGCCCCGGCCGCTGCCATGGCCATGGCCGAACTGATCATTTATAGTGAATACCGGACCATGGACCTGTCGCGCCTGGGTTATGAACGGGTCGAAAACAATGCGCCATACCCGGAACAGGGGATTCTTTGAGTACATTGGATCCATATATTGGATCCAGGCCGGCATTCGGCCCCCCCTGCCACTACACGGGTAGATGATGTGCTGCCGTCACGTTCAGTGCACGCCAATCAGGCTTCCAGCAATTCAAGCCTGCTGACCCCAGATAAATCTGAATTCTGCTGCGCGATCCACAGATCATGAGTATCCTGCATGGCTAGCCAACTTCGGGGGCTGCGACCCAGCGCCTTGGATAGACGCAACGCCATATCCGGGGTAACGCGACTGGTGCCCTTCAGCACTCGGCTAATCGTCGACGCAGCAACGTCCAAGCGTAATGCCAATTCTCTGGCGCTGATCCCGTAAGGCGCGAGATAAACCTCAGTGATGAACTCACCAGGATGCGGGGGGTTGTACATTGTCATTAGTGATAATCCTCGTAGTCGATGATGTACGCATTACCATCGACGAACTCAAACGTGATGCGCCAGTTTCCATTGACAGTCACCGCCCATCGGCCTTTCTGGTCACCTTTGAGCGAATGCAGGCGAAAGCCTGGCAAATCCATGTCATCAACCGTGGTTGCCGTGTCCAAAGCTGTCAGCTGCATGCGTAAACGCCTGACATGGCTTGCCTGAACACCCGCAGCGCTGCCGGTCTCGAAGAATCTGCGCAGACCCTTGTGACGAAATGACTTGATCATTCCCATGATAAATGCGCATTGCGCAACACGCAACATACGTCCAATGCACCATCTGTTGCTCGAACATTCGAACACTAGTGTCCAGTTAAATTGATGGAGGGAAAGCGGACAGCCATGATCACCTGTGCAGAGCAGTTTCGGGTCATGGCCTTCGCGCAGCTGACCTACCGGGAGAGTCTGCGCGACATCGAAGTCGGCCTGGCCGCCCAGAAGGACAAGCTCTACCACATGGGCTTTCGCGAGCCGATCAAACGCTCGACGCTGGCCGATGTCAACGCGCTGCGTCCGTGGCGAATCTATCCACTATTGCGGAAACGGCTGGATACAGCGATCAACGAAAGAAGCTGACCGCACCGATCAACCCCCGCCCCGTGCCGCCTTCTCCGCCAGCCCCGACAGCCCTTCGCGGCGTGCGAGTTCGGCCAGCACGTCTTCGGGGCGCAGGCCCTGGGCGGTCAGGGCCACCAGGCAGTGGAACCACAGATCGGCCGTTTCGGCCACGATGCGCTCGGGCTGGCCATCCTTGACCGCCATGACCAGTTCGGTGGCTTCTTCGCCGATCTTCTTCAGGTAGGCATCCGGCCCCCTGGCCAGCAGCCGCGCCACATACGATGTCTGCGGATCGCCGCCACGCGCCGGCAGCCGGCTGGCCAGCGTATCGGCCAGCCGCGCCAGCAGGGCGCCCGTGGTGTTTGCGGCGGGAGGCTCGTGCTCGACAGTGGTCGGGTCGGTATCGCCCAGCATGCCCTGCCCGGCCGCCTTGCTCGTTGCCGGCATGGGTTCGCTGCCTGAGGGCACCGCCGTCGCGTGCGTGCCGTAGATCTCGTCGGGGTCCTTCAGCACCGGGTCGGTGCTGGCCCAGCCCAGATCGGAGTGTTCGGGCGGGATGCCTGCGCCTGCTTGCAATGCGGCATCGCCCCACGCCTGCAGTTGCCGGAAGAAGCAGCGTGCGCGACCGGTGTGGCAGGCCATGCCGCCGGCCTGGTGCACCTGCAGCAACAGCACGTCGCCATCGCAATCCAGGCGGATGTCGTGCACCTGCTGTACGTGGCCGGATTGTTCGCCCTTGCGCCACAGGCGCTGGCGCGAGCGTGAGTAGTACACGGCCTGGCCGGTGCGCACGGTTTCACGCAGGGCTTCGGCGTTCATCCAGGCCACCATCAGCACCTGGCCGGTGGCCGCATCCTGAGCGATGGCCGGAATCAGCCCCTGGGCATCGAAGCGCAGTTCGGCCAGCCAGCCGTCATCCGGAGTGGTCATGCCGCCCCCGGATGGCGGGTGTCGCGCACCCGGATGCCTTGTGCAGCCAGGTAGGCCTTGGCCTCACCCACGGTATGCTGGCCGAAATGAAAGATGCTGGCAGCCAGCACCGCGCTGGCATGCCCTTTCAGGATGCCGTCGGCCAGGTGTTGCAGCGTGCCCACCCCACCCGAGGCGATCACTGGCACCGGCACTGCATCGGCCACGGCGCGCGTCAGGGCCAGATCGAAGCCTTCTTTCGTGCCGTCGCGGTCCATGCTGGTGAGCAGCAGCTCGCCCGCCCCCGCGTCGGCCATGCGCCGGGCCCACTGGACGGCGTCCAGCCCCGTGGCGCGCTGGCCGCCGTGGGTGAAGACTTCCCAGCGGGCCGGCTCACCCTCGGCAGATACCCGGCGCGCGTCTATGGCCACCACGAGGCACTGCGCGCCGTGATGGCGCGAGATCTCTTCGATGAGCGCGGGCCGCGCCACGGCCGCGCTGTTCACCGAGACCTTGTCGGCACCCGCATCGAGCAGGCGCTGCACGTCGGCCAGCTGGCGCACGCCACCGCCCACCGTGAGCGGGATGAACACCTGGCGTGCCACGGCCTCGATCACGGGCAGGATCAGGTCGCGGTCTTCTGTACTGGCAGTGATATCGAGGAACGTGAGCTCATCGGCCCCCTGTTCATCGTAGCGGCGGGCAATCTCGACCGGATCGCCGGCATCCTTGAGGTGGACGAAATTCACCCCCTTGACCACGCGCCCGGCGTTCACATCCAGGCAGGGGATGATGCGGCAGCACAGGGTGGAGTCGCGTGCGCCCGCTGCACCGGCCGTCATGCCGGAATCATCCGCTGCCATGCCGGGTCCACCGGTTACCGTGCTGGAGCCACCGGCTACCGTGCCGGACCCGGCCGCCGTCATGCCTGATCTCCGCCGCACAGCGTATCGGCCAGATCCTGCGCCTGGGTGAAGTCCAGCGTGCCTTCGTACAGGCTGCGCCCCAGAATCGCGCCCTCGATGCCGTCGTCGGACGCCGCGCACAGCGCGCGGATGTCGTCCATGCCGTGCACCCCGCCCGAGGCGAAGATGGGGATGCGCACCTGTTGTGCAAGCCGCAGCGTGGCCTCGATATTGACCCCGGAGAGCATGCCGTCGCGCCCGATGTCGGTATAGATGATCGCCTCGACCCCCTGGTCTTCGAACTTGGTGGCCAGATCGAGTACGTCGTGGCGCGTGAGCTTGGACCAGCCATCGGTGGCCACCTTGCCGTCGCGTGCATCGAGGCCCACGATGATATGGCCCGGAAATGCCGTGCAGGCATCGCTCAGGAAACCTGGATCCTTCACTGCGGCCGTGCCGATGATCACATAGGAAATGCCGCTGTCGAGATAGTCTTCTACCGTATCGAGGTCGCGGATGCCGCCCCCGATCTGGATCGGGATCTCGCCCTCGAGCGCATCCACGATGGCTTCGATGGCGGCCCGGTTGCGCGGCCGGCCGGCCACGGCGCCGTTCAGGTCGACCAGGTGCAGGCGACGCGCCCCCTGGTCGAGCCATTGCAGGGCCATGGCGGCCGGGTCATCTGAAAATACGGTGGCGTCGCCCAGATCACCTTGGCGCAGGCGCACGCAGTGCCCGTCTTTGAGGTCTATGGCGGGGATGAGGAGCATGATCGTCGTATCGAGAATGAAAATGGATGCGGCCGGCCGGCATCATGGCCGCCAGTGGATGAAGTTATCGTACAGGCGCAGGCCGGGGCGTGCACTCTTTTCTGGATGAAACTGTACGGCAAAAATATTGTCGACTGCAATCGCACAACAGAACGGCCCGCCGTATCGGCTGCTGCCGTACACCACGGCCGCGTCGTCTGGCTGCGCAAAATAGCTGTGCACGAAGTAGAACGGCGTGTCCTGAGCGATGCCCTGCCACAGGGCGTGCGGGCGCACCTGTTGAACTGCATTCCAGCCCATGTGCGGGATCTTCAGCGGCCCGGCGCCGGTGGCGGCAGCGCCGCCTGCCGAATCTGCAGATTGCCCGGCCACGATCTGTATATCCGCAGCCGATCGGGCACCTGCAGCCGATCGAGGCCCGGCGGCAGATCGAGCCGCTGCAGCCGGTCGGGCCCCTACAGCCGCTCGGGCCTCGGCGGCAGATCGGGTCCCCGCAGGTTGTGCAAAACCGGGGCCGCCAAAGCGCAGTACGCGCCCGCGCAGCAGGCCCAGACCAGCCACCGGGCCCTCTTCACTGGCTTCGAAGAGCATCTGCTCGCCCACGCACACCCCCAGCAGCGGTTTGCTGCGCGCCGCATCCAGCAGCGCGTCGAGCAGGCCCGAGGCGCGCAGCGTGCGCATACAGTCGGGCATCGCCCCCTGGCCGGGCAGCACCACGCGGTCGGCTGCGCGGATGTCCGCTGCGCGACGCGCCATGCGGATGTCCTGGTCGGGCGCCACCGCTTGCAGCGCCCGCGCCACCGAGTGGAAATTGCCCATGCCGTAATCCACGATGGCGATCCGACCCATGATGGCTTACAGCGCGCCCTTGGTGGACGGGATGGCCCCGCCGGCGCGCGGATCGACCTCGAGCGCCATGCGCAGCGCGCGCCCAAAGGCCTTGAAGATGGTTTCGCACTGATGGTGGGCGTTCTCGCCGCGCAGGTTGTCGATATGCAGCGTGGCGGCCGCGTGGTTGGCAAAGCCCTGGAAGAATTCGCGCGCCAGGTCCACATCGAACTGGCCGATGCGCGCGCGCGCATAATCCACGTGATAGAACAGCCCCGGGCGCCCGGACAGGTCGATCACCACGCGCGACAGGGATTCATCCAGCGGCACGTAGGCGTGCCCGTAGCGCCGCAGCCCGGCCTTGTTGCCCACCGCCTGGGCCAGTGCCTGCCCCAGCGTGATGCCCACGTCTTCCACGCTGTGGTGGTCGTCGATGTACGTATCACCCTCGCAGTGGATGTCGAGGTCGATCAGGCCGTGGCGGGCGATCTGGTCGAGCATGTGATCCAGGAAGGGTACGCCGGTCTGCAGCGTGCGCTGGCCACTGCCATCCAGGTTCAGGCTGACGCGGATGCGGGTTTCGTTGGTGTTGCGTTCTACGCTGGCGGTACGAGGGCTCATGAAAGGGTCAGGGCTCCGTGCAAGGACGGCGGGTGCTGGATACCGCGCCCGCCAGAGGATCAGGAAGAGGCACTGGACGGGGCATCGACGGGTGCATCGGCAAACCCATGGGCAGCCGCATCGGCAGACCCCGCATGCAGGCGCAACCGGGCGCTGGCGGCGTGCGCCGGCAGGCCTTCGCCACGCGCCAGCGTGTCGGCGATCTGGCCCAGCGTCTGCGCGCCGGCGGGCGACACCTGGATCAGGCTGCTGCGCTTCTGGAAATCGTACACCCCCAGAGGCGATGAAAAACGCGCCGTGCGCGACGTGGGCAGCACATGGTTGGGGCCGGCGCAATAATCACCCAGCGCCTCGGAGCTGTACGCGCCCAGGAAGATGGCC
>NZ_JBAYPG010000041.1:0-17830 GCF_041677825.1 Castellaniella sp. | reverse complement strand
GGCGATCAGCATGAACAGCAGCTCGCCTGCATACATGTTGCCAAACAGCCGCATGCCCAGCGATACCGTCTTGGCGACGTATTCGATGAGGTTGAGCAGCAGGTTGAATGGCGCCAGAATGATGGCCCCCACGCCGTGCGCATGGAAGGGGGCAGTGAAGAGTTCTTTCACGAAACCGACCGGGTTCTTGATCTTGATGCCGTAGTAGAGCATCAGCAGGAGCACGCCCAGCGACATCCCCATGGGAATGTTGAGATCGGCTGTAGGCAGGATACGGTGGTAATACAGGGGATCGTCGTGCGCACTGCCCAGACCGACCATCTGGAAGATCCAGCCCATGAGATCGACCGGAATCAGGTCGAGCGCGTTCATCAGCGTGATCCAGAGGAACACCGTGAGCGCGAGCGGCGCCGCAAACTGGCGCGAAGTGGCATTGGGCACGATGTTCTTGGCCTCATCGTTGACCATGCCCACGAGCATTTCAATGGACATCTGGAAGCGGCCCGGCACGTCGGTGGTGGCCCGGCGGGCGGCACGCCAGAGAAAGTACAGCACGATGAAGCCCATGAGGGCCGACCAGAACAGCGAGTCGTAGTTGACGACATCGAAGTTGGCGATGATGTCCTGCTTGTGACCGAGATTGTTGAGGTGAACCAGATGGTGCTGGATGTATTCGGACTGAGGTGTCGTGACAACGTCGGTCATCGGAAAACCCTTTTTTCAATCAATTCATGGCAGACGGCGCAATGCCAGCAACACCACATACCCCTTCATGACCCCCAGCAGCCCGAGCAGGAAAGCCAGCCAATCGAGCCAGCCCCCCCAGCGCCATGCCACCAGGACCACAACCCCGGCTGCCGCCAGCAACTTGAAGGCCTCTGCCCAGAAGAAGACCAGCGCGCCGGCCCGGGCGGGAGCCCAATGGCCTGCCAGCAAACGCAGGGCAAAGAGCGCATTGGGAACAAAATAGGCCGCAGCACCCAACAAGGCAGATACGGCCGCGTTTGTTCCCGCGATCATCCAGGCCAGAACCACCACCAGCATGCCCGTGCATGCCTGTGCGGCCAAGGCCCGAAAAAGGCCTGCCCTGGAACGGCGGGCAATGTGCGCTCGATCTTCAGCAGAAAGCACCAGCACATCACCCGGATCTGTAGCCCCCAAAGCCACCCACCAACCGGTAGTCAAACTATTCAAGTATAGCGGGTTTTTGAAGAAGCCATCAAATGCCCCCTCAAAGGCGCACCATTTTAGCCGAGAACCCTCACCGATGCTTGAAATCGGGCTGACGCTTTTCGACAAACGCCTGCATGCCCTCTTTCTGGTCTTCGGTGGCGAAGAGCGCATGGAAGTTGCGCCGCTCGAACAACAGGGACTCATCGAGCGTGGCCTCGAATGAACGGTTGACGCATTCCTTGGCCATCATGACGGCCGGCAGCGACATGGACGCAATGGTGGCGGCCGCTTCGAGGGCCTCATCGAGCAGGCGCTCGACGGGCACGATGCGGGCCACCAGGCCGGCGCGCTCGGCCTCGTGGACATCCATCATGCGCCCCGTGAGAACCAGGTCCATGGCCTTCGCCTTGCCCACGGCCCGGGGCAGACGCTGCGTGCCGCCATAACCCGGGATGACGCCCAGCTTGATCTCGGGCTGCCCGAATCTGGCATTTTCGGCGGCAATGATGAAGTCGCACTGCATGGCGAGTTCGCAGCCACCGCCCAGGGCGTAACCCGCTACGGCGGCAATGATGGGCTTGCGGGTACGACGCAGGTCTTCCCACTTGCCGCCCAGATAGTCGGCCTTGTACACGTCCATGTACGACCAGCCAGCCATGGCCGAGATGTCCGCCCCTGCCGCAAAGGCCTTGGAACTGCCCGTGAGCACCATGGCGCCGATGTTGTCGTCGCCTTCGAATGCCTGTATGGCATCGTACAGCTGATCGATGACCTCGTTGCTGAGCGCGTTCAGCACCTGGGGCCGGTCCAGAGTCAGCAGACCCACGCGACCGCGGGTCTCGACCTTGACGAAGGATTCGTTCATGATATCTCCAAAGTAAACTGTTGCCATGAAAAATTCGACGATACGCTATCAGGTGCGGCTGGCCGACCCGGCCGGGCACCGTTTTGCCATCACCCTGACGATACCCCGGCCCGAGCCCGGCGGGCAGATCCTGCGCCTGCCTGCATGGATTCCCGGAAGCTATCTCATCCGTGATTTTGCCCGACAGATCGAAAGCCTGCTGGTTTTCGATGCCGACGGCCCCGTTGGCTGCCACAAGACCGACAGCCATACCTGGCAATGCGCGCCGGCCCAGGGCAGGCTGACCGTAGAATACACCGTGTATGCATGGGACCTCTCTGTTCGGGGGGCCCATTTCGACGAAAGCCACGCGTTCTTCAACGGCAGCAGCCTGTTCCTGGCTGTGGTTGGCCAGGAAGACCAGCCCTGCCTGCTCGACCTGTGTCCACCCGGCCACACGGACCGCTGGCGGGTCTTCACCAGCCTGCCCGAGGCAGAGGGCGAACCCGGCGCCGCCGCGCGCCATGGTTTCGGCTGCTACCGTGCACCGGATCATGACGCGCTGCTGGACCACCCCGTCGAGATGGGCACGCCCCAGTGCGTATCTTTCGAGGCCCACGGCACGCAGCACGAACTGGTGTTCACCGGCGTCGTGCCGGGCCTCGATCTGGCCCGGATCGCGCAGGACGTACAGAAGATCTGCCAGGCGCAGATCGAGTTCTTCGAACCCGAGACCCGGCAGGCACCGTTCCTGGATTCGGCCTCGCGCTACGTATTCTTGGTGATGGTCACGGCCGATGGCTATGGGGGCCTCGAGCACCGCGCCTCGACTGCGCTGATCACCTCCCGGGCCGACCTGCCCACAACGGGTCAGCCCGAACCCGAAGACTACAAGCGGTTTCTCGGGCTGGTGAGCCACGAATATTTCCACACCTGGCACGTCAAGCGGATCAAACCCGCCGCCTTTGCCCCGTACTGCCTGGATCGGCCCAATTTCACCCGCCTGTTGTGGGTCTTCGAAGGTTTCACGTCCTATTACGATGACCTGATGCTGCTGCGCGCCGGCGTGATCGACGAACCGGCCTATTTTGGCCTCCTGGCGCGTACCATGGATGGCGTGCTGCGCGGGGCTGGCCGCCACAAGCAGTCGGTGGCCGAAAGTTCTTTCGACGCCTGGACGCGCTACTACAAGCAGGACGAAAATTCACCCAACGCGCTGGTCAGCTACTACACCAAAGGCGCGCTCGTGGCGCTGGGCCTGGATCTCGAAATCCGCCAACGTACGGCTGACAGGCACAGCCTGGATGATGTCATGCGCCTGCTCTGGAAGCGCCACGGCCGCGGTTTCTATGACCACCCGCCGCAGGGGGTGCCCGAAACGGCCATGCAGGGGCTGATCCTCGAGGCCACGGGCGTGGACGTATCGGATTTCATCGCCCGTCATGTCGATGGCCGCGAAGATGTCCCCCTGAAAGACGCCCTCGCGCGCACCGGCATCACGCTCGAGGCCAGCCCGGCAGATCAGCGCCCCGATCTCGATGTGCGCACACACAACGATGCGGGCGGGGTCCGCCTGGCCACAGTGTACGAGCATGGCCCGGCACACCTCGCCGGGTTGTCGGCCGGTGATCTGCTGATCGCCATCGATGGGCTGCGCGTAACCAGCGACACGGCCCTGAAGCAGCTTCTGGCCAGCCATCGCCCCGGAGACCGGGTGGTCGTGCATGTGTTCCGGCGCGATGAACTGCGGCGCTACCGCGTACAACTGGCAAGTGCCCGGGCCCTGAAACACCGACTGCGGCGTGTGGATGGCCCGCCGGCATGAATACGCGCATGATCCTCCTGCAGGGGCTGCACCTGCAGGCGTCCATCGGCATGCTGGCGCATGAACGCAGCGCGCGCCAGCCCCTGACGGTGGATGCCTGGTTCGAAGTCCGTGCGGACACACCGGTCGACGACCGCGATCTGGCTACCGTGCTCGATTACCGTCTGTTGCGCAGCACCCTGATCGATGAAATCACGCAGGATCACACCGACCTGCTCGAAACCCTGGTGCAGCGTTGCCTGCAACGCATCCTTGCGGGCTTCCCCGAGGTGCTGCACGCGCGCATCCGGATCTGCAAGCCCGACGCTTTTGAAGATTGCGATGCCGTATGCATCGAACAGATGGGCCATCAGGCCGGTACAGGCCAGCGGCGAGCGCCCGGGCCCGCCGTGCCGGATGGCACGGGACGGCGCCCGCCGTCGTGATTCGTGGACACCAGCGTTCGAGCATGCAAAGTTCGAGCATACAAACAATGAACCCGAGATTTATGATTCAAGCACACGATACTGGAGAACTGCCATGAGCACCGACGAATTGCCCACAGGAACCCTGCACACCCTGCCCGATGGCCGTCACGAAGGCACCCTCACCCGAACCTTCCCGGGTCACAGCGGTCGGGCAGTCTGGGGCATGCTGACCGAGCAGGACAAAATGGCGCAATGGCTGGCGCCCGGGCAGATTGCACTGACTCAGGGCGGCGCGGTCAAGATCGATTTCGCCGACAGCGGCATCGTGATCGAAAGCACGGTGCTCGAGCTCGTGCCCGAACAGCTGCTGGCCTACTCATGGAGCAGCGGATCAGAGCCCGAACGCCCGCTGCGCTGGGCGCTGTCCGACACCGCAGACGGCGCGCGCCTGGTCCTCACCGTGACGGTGCCCGCAGGCGAGGACCCGGCCAAGGCCTGCGCCGGCTTCGAAGGCCATCTCGACATGCTCGCGGCGGCACTTGAAGGCGTACCCATCAAGTTCCCGTTCGAGCGCTTCCTGCAGGCGCGCGCCGCGTACAACCAGCAACTGGGCCACTAGGCCCTGCGCGGCATGGCAGCGATCTGCCGGACCAGGCGCACGCTCAAGAGGATGGCGGCGGCCGCCAGGCCGGCCGCCAACCCCCACCAGACACCGATGCCCCCCCAGCCCACGACAAAGCCCAGTACATAGCCGATGGGCACACCCAGCAGCCAGTAACTGAACAGCGCCAGCACCATGGGGATGCGGGTGTCCTTCAGGCCGCGCAGAGCCCCATTGGCCAGGACCTGCATGGCGTCAAACAGCTGAAAGGCAGCCGCCACCGCCAGGTAGGCGGTGGCGAATACCAGCACCTGGCGCGCGCCGGCGTCGTGCAGATCCAGATATAGCCCCGCCAGCCAGGCAGGCCAGAGCAAAAACGTGATGGCCGACAGGCAGGCAAAACCCAGCCCGATCAAAATGGCCGATGAGGCCGCGCTCGCCACGCCATCCCGATCATCCCGTCCGCGGGCCCACCCGGTTCGAATGGTCGAGGCGGCCGACAGCCCGAGCGGCACCATGAAGGCCAGGCCGCTGAGTTGCACGGCGATGCCGTGCGCGGCCAGTTCGTAGGCGCCCAGCCAGCCCATCATGACCGATGTCGCACTGAACAGCCCCACTTCAGCCACCAGGGTGACCCCGATCGGCCAGCCCAACCGGAAAATATCGCTCAGGGCCCGCAGGTCAAGTCGCTGCATGCCCTGCCCCAGCCGGTGCCCGCGTACCGAGCGATGCCGGGCTGCAAACCAGAACAGGAAAAGTGCCACGCAGGTGGTGGCAAACACGGTGGCCCATGCGGCGCCCCGCATCCCCAATGCGGGAATCATGTCGGTGACCCCGAACACCAGCACGACATTCAGCAGCAAGTTGATGAGCGCGCCACCCGCCAGCGCGACCACCACGACAGTCGGCCGCTGCAGGCCGCCCAGGAATGAACGCAGCACGATGATGGCCAGCTGCGGGAACATCGACCACTGAAGCACCCCGACATACCCTGCAGCCAGGTGCGAAATGGATTCTTCCTGCCCCAGGGCCAGGAAAATGGGCGCCGCGTTCGCCAATGGCCAGATCACCAGCACGGCATAGGCCAGGGAAACCCAAAGCCCCATGTGCACGAACCGGGCCACGCCCCGTCTGTCCTGACTGCTGGCTGCGCCTGCGACCAGGGGCATGACGGCAAAACCAAAACCGGTGCCCAGGATCCAGACCACGAAAAACAGCTGCCAACCCAGCACGGACGCGGCCAGCTCGTCGGGCCCGAGTCGCCCCAGCACCAGCGTGTTGGTCATGTTGATGGCCATCTGGGCCAGTTGGGCGCTGATCAGGGGCAGGCCCAGCGTGATGGTGGCGATGATCTCGGCACGCCATGGCCTTTGCAGGAAAACGGGCAAATACCGTGACATGCGAATCGATACAGAATGAAAAGTGAATCGATCATTCTGACGAAAGCACACCGACTTGGCAAATCGTCAGGTACGAGGTATGGCGCGGTCGATCGGCAGGCGCGCCCATGATGCCTGTCCTACCCGTGGTCTGCCCCAGCAGCCGAGGCATTCGGCAGCCGTGCCTGCTGCCGGCGATTCTTTCTTTTTATAATCGGGGCTGATCATACAAACGGAGCGACCCATGGCCTGGCATGATGAAGGCAAAGATCCAGACTATCGGTTTTCCCTGGCCAACGAGCGCACATTTCTGGCGTGGATACGCACGGCACTTGCCGTTCTGGCCGTCGCCATCATCCTGAGGCAGTTTTCGGGCAGCAGCCATGCACCGCAACAGGCGTTTTTCATACTCAGCGTCGTGCTCGCCATACTGTCCGGCATCATCGGCCTGAGTGCCTTTTTCCGCTGGCGCAACAACGAACACGCCATGCGCCTGGAGCGCGCCCTGCCCGTCTCCACGCTGATTCTCTGGCTGGCCATCACCATCGCCGCCCTGGCGGGCGGTACAGCGCTGTGGCTGCTGCTCGAATGATGACCCAGCCCACCCGCCCGGGCCTGCAGCCCGAGCGCACATCGATCGCCTGGCTGCGCACCAGCCTGGCGCTGATCGCCAACGCCCTGCTGGTCCTGCGCTGGGGCGTCAGCCATCCCGAACACGGCGTCCTGCTGCTCACCCTCAGCGTCGTGATCTGCCTGGGATTCGCCACGGTGCACCTGGTACGCGAACGGAAACGCCGGCGCCAACCCGAAGAACGCTTCATTTTGCCGCACATGGAAACGTTCAGCATCAGCCTGCTGACGGTGCTGGCAAGCCTGGTCGTCGTATTCAGCTGAGCCTGATCAGGTCATGGCTGCACCGGGATTACTCGGGCCATGCAAGCCTGTGCAGGCCCACGAGCCGCACGGGGCTGCGGCGCTCAGCACCCGGCCGGATCCGGATCCGCACGATCCTGATCCGGCGCATCACGCAGTCGGCACACCACGCAGCGCCCGGCGTGCCGCTTCGGCCACGCTGGCCGCATCCACGCCGAAGAACTGCCGCAATGCGGCACGCGTATCACTGCGCCCGAAGCCATCGGTGCCCAGGGTGACATACAGGCGGTCAGCAGGCAGATAGGCGCGGATGGATTCCGCCACCAGCCGCACATAGTCACTGGCCGCGATGATGGGCCCGCGATCGGCACCCGAGGCGGCGAGCAGGGCGCGCACATGGGCAATCGCCCCACCATGGCCTGCATCACGGGATTCGAGCCAGCGCTGGCCATCGCGTGCGAGCTCGCTCCAGCTGGTGACGCTGAGCACGGTGCAGGCGACCCCCTCGGCAGCCAGAATCCTGGCGGCGGCACGCACCTCGGTGAGGATCGCGCCCGACCCCATCAGGGTGACGCAGGATGGCTGATCAACCTGACCCTGGCTGGCCGCACCATCCTGGTCGTGACACGCCCCAGCGTCCTCTGCCGCAAGGTGCTCGAGGCAGTACGCACCTCGTATGACACCCGTTGCCGCCCCGGCGGGCAAGGGCATCTGGGCATAGTTCTCGTTCATCACCGTAATGTAATAGAACACGTCGGCCCGGGCCTCGAGCATCTCGCGCGCCCCGTGGTCGATGATCACCGCCAGTTCGGCGGCAAAGGCCGGGTCATAGGCCTTGCAATTGGGATAGGCACTGGCCCACAGGTGGCTCGCCCCGTCCTGGTGCTGCAGGCCTTCGCCCGCCAGCGTGGTGCGGCCGGATGTGGCGCCGATGAGAAAGCCGCGCGGATTCTGGTCTGCCGCCGCCCAGATCAGGTCACCCACCCTCTGGAAACCGAACATCGAGTAGTAGATATAGAACGGCAGCATGGCAAAGCCATGGTTGCTGTGGCTGGTGGCTGCTGCAGTCCAGCTCGAAATCGCACCGGCTTCGCTGATGCCTTCTTCGAGGATCTGGCCATCTTTTGCCTCGCGGTAGCTCACCAGCGTGCCTTCGTCCTCTGGTTCATAGAGCTGGCCTACGCTGGAGTAGATGCCAACCTGCCGGAACAGGTTGGCCATGCCGAACGTACGTGCTTCGTCGGCCACGATGGGCACGATGCGCGGCCCCAGCACCTTGTCTTTCAGCAGGCTGCCCAGCATGCGCACGAACGCCATGGTCGTGGAGTATTCACGCTGTGCGGGCTGCAGGGCAAACGCAGCGTAGTCTTCCATGGGCGGTACAGCCAGCGGTGCACAGTGGGCATGCCGCGCGGGCAGCGGCCCCCCGAGGGCCTGCCGGCGCTCGCGCAGATAGCGCAGTTCGGGGCTGTCCTCTGCCGGGCGATAGAATTCGAGGCGCAACGCCTGCGCGTCAGCCAGCGGCAAACCGAAGCGGTCACGGAAAGCCAGCAGATCCGCATCCTTCAGGCTCTTTTGTGAATGCGTCGTCATGCGCCCCTGGCCCGAGGCCCCCATGCCGTAGCCCTTCTTGGTATGAGCAAGAATGACCGTGGGCGCCCCCTGATGTTGCTGCGCCGCAGCATATGCCGCATGGATCTTCAGCGGATCGTGGCCACCCCGGGCCAGTTCATCGATCTGCTGGTCGCTCAAGCCCTCGACCAGTTGCGCCAGTTGGGGGTTCTGGCCAAAGAAGCGCTCGCGGTTGTAGCGGCCGTCGCGTGCGGCGAAGGTCTGCATCTGGCCATCGACCGTATCGGTCAGGGCCCGAGTGAGCACGCCATGTCGGTCGCGCGCAAAGAGCGGGTCCCAGGTGCTGCCCCAGAGCACCTTCACCACATTCCAGCCGGCCCCGAGAAACTGCTTCTCGAGTTCTTCGATGATGCGCGCATTGCCGCGCACCGGCCCGTCCAGACGCTGGAGATTGCAGTTCACCACCCAGACGAGATTGTCGAGGTGCTCGCGCGCCGCCAGGCCCAACGCCGCCATGGACTCAGGTTCGTCCATTTCGCCATCGCCGAACATGCCCCAGACCCTGCGCCCCGAGCAATCGAGCAGGCCCCGATGGGTCAGGTAACGCATGAAGCGCGCCTGATAGATGGAATGCATGGGGCCAATCCCCATGGATCCGGTGGAGAACTGCCAGAAGTCGGGCATCAGGTGTGGATGCGGATAGCTGGACAGGCCACGGGCCCCTTGAGCGGACCCGGTGATTTCCTGGCGAAAATGCAGCAGATCGGCCTCGGTCAGGCGGCCTTCAAGAAAGGCTCGGGCATAGGCACCGGGCGCGCTGTGCGGCTGCAGAAAGAGCAGGTCACCGTCTTGCTGTTCATTGCGCGCACGAAAGAAATGATTGAAGCCGACCTCGAACAGGTCTGCCGCACTGGCATAGCTGGCGATATGCCCGCCCAGGCCACCATAGGCCTCGTTGGCCCGTACCACCATGGCCAGTGCATTCCAGCGGATCATGCCCGCCAGACGTTTTTCCAGGTCCGGATCACCCGGATACGGCGGCTGCGCCTCGGGTGGAATGGTATTGACGTTGGGCGTGCCCAGCGGTGGCTGCCAGTCCAGTTGCCGTTGCCAGGCGAGTTCACAGAGCGCATCCAGCATGAAGGCTGCACGCCCCGTGCCCGCGTGGGCCAGCAGGGCATCGAAGGATTCCAGCCACTCGGCCGTCTCCTGTGGATCGGTGTCTTTTTGTCTTGCCGGATGAGAATCCAGCAGGGTGTAGGGTATCGGGTTCATGGATCGGGTCAGGCGAAAGCGCGTATTCGGCGCCCTTCATTATGAACCACCCGCCATGAAATTTGATATCGACATAAGGTATCATGCGCAACTTGAACGGCATTATATTTTTCCAATCCATCATTTCGCAGCATATGAAACTGGATACGACCGATCTGCGCATACTTTATGAACTCCAACGGGATGGCTCCCTGAGCAATGTCGAGCTGGCCCGCCGGGTCCATCTGTCGCCCTCGCCGTGCCTGGCGCGCGTCAAGGCGCTGCAGGCCAGCGGCATCATCGTGCGCTATGTTGCCCTGGCCAATGCCGCAGCCCTGGGGCTGGGGTTGAACGTATTCATTTCCATCAGCCTGAAATCGCAGAACAAGCCTTCACTGGCCGAATTCGAGCGCCGCATTGCCGAGCAGGACGAGGTCATGGAATGCTATCTGATGACCGGGGATTCAGATTACCTGATCCGGGTGGCGGTACCGGATATCCAGGCGCTCGAGCGGTTCATTCTCGAGCAGCTCACCCCCATCCCGGGGATCGAGCAGATCCGCTCGAGCTTTGCACTCAAGCAGGTGCTGTACAAGACCGCGTTGCCGCTGGCGCCCGTGTGACCATTGGCGCCGCTGCGACATCAGAGAGGTTGATCGGGTACCCGGCTGCCGAATCTGAGAGGTTGATCCGGAGCCCGGCTACCGAAAGAGAACACGCGTGGCAGAAATGGCATGCGGCCGGGTGGCCTTCGCCGCAGCGTGGTTCAAGACGTACCCGCTTGCCTGTGGGCGTGATGCAGACGCTTGTTGCGATACATTTCGAGATCAGCCACATGCAGGGCCTTTGCCAGATCACCCGACTGCTCGGCGGTGGCTGTGCCAATCGACACACTGAGCGGCAGGCCACCGTAGAACTGGTTGTTGAGCGCCATCAGGCGATGGATGTCATCCACTACGGCCTGTGCACCCTGCAGATCCACGCCGGGCAGCAGGATCATGAACTCATCCCCACCGATGCGCGCCACCGAAGCCGGTGGATCCACCGCCTTGGCCAGAACCTCTCCCATGCGCCGCAGCAGGCTGTCTCCTGCGGCATGGCCGCCTGCGTCATTGGATTCTTTCAGGTCGTTGAGATCCAGCGAAATGCAGCTGATAGGCTTGACGCGCTTGCGCAGCAAGCGATCGATCTCATCAGTGTAGAAGCTGCGATTCTTGAGCTTGGTCAGCACATCGTGCTGACCAAGGTACTCGAGATAGGCTTCGGCCTTCTTGCGCGCCGTGATGTCCGTGAGCGCAACCAGAACCATGCTCCAGTCATTTTCATGACCTGGAAAGACAGACAGTTGCATATGCATGTACAGAAGCTCACCATCCAGGTTCCGGTTGCGGACTTCGCGCTGCTGGAACAGGCGCCCATGCCAGAGGTCATTGAGCTGCTCGGCGAAGGATTCGTACATCTCGTCCTGGAAGACGTCGGCCAGGCGCCCCAGCAGTTCTGCGCGACTGCTGGCGCTGAACTGCTGCAGGGTATGGTCATTGACATCCAACACGCGGATCTCGGCCTGGCAACGCCGCACGAATTCGGGGTGCACGTCGAGAAAGGTACGGAAATCGGTGATCCCCCCCACGCGCACCTCGTCGAGCAGCACCTTGATCTGGCTGAAGTCTTCGACCCACAGTGACACGGGGGCCTGCCCGAACAGCTCGCGCGCAAAGCGCTCATTGGCCTGGGCAAGACGGCGGGCGTCCTGCAATTCGGTCACGTCCTCGAGCATGACCAGGACCTGATCCCAGGGTCGTTCACGATCGGGCAGCACCAGCCCCTTGAGGGAAATATCCAGGCGTCGGCCATCGAGCGTGTAATTGACGCTGACACTGTGAAAAGCGCCATGGCCCTGCCAGAGTTGGACGAGTTCGCTCGCAAACCCGGCCATGCTGTCATCTCGCACGACATCGCCCAGGCGGGCCATGAGCTCTTCGGTGGATTGAGCCCCATACATGGCCAGCGTCTGGCGGTTGACGCGCACGACGCGCATGGCTGCGGCACAGGCCTTGACCCGGCTGGCATCTTCGGCCAACCAGACCGCCAGATCCTGCACGCCAGCCTGCCGCCATTGTTCGAAGAGTACATGCAGCGCACTGTAGTCTTCGAACCACAGTGACATCGGCATGACATCAAAGAGGTTGTTCGACCCGCACGTCCGGAGTTCACCATCAATATTTGAAAAAAGTGCACTCACCATCCAGAATGACCTTGGAACCCGTTACCGTAGCGTGACGATAGCACGTAGAACACCACGATTGGCGGGTATCGGTCATCTTGACAGGGGTACGGGCGGCGGCATCGAGCCCCCTTCTGGCGGGGTGTATCGTTCAGGCCATCAGTTCGGCAAGCGAGCGCATGTCAGCCACCCACAAGTCTGGCTGGTAGGGGGTTTCACCAAACGGGCGCCTGCGCCGGTCGATAAAGGCCGAATGCATGCCAGCCGCCTTCGCGCCCAGGCAATCGAAGGCATGATTGGCAACGAACAGCACTTCATCCATGGCCACACCCATGATCTCGGCAGCCCGGGTGTAGGTGGCCACGTGCGGCTTGAAGCTGTTTGCCTCGGCAACCGAAATGATCCGGTCAAACGGAATCCCGTGGTGAGGCCTGGCGCTTTCCAGCATGTCGGGGTCCCCATTGGACAAGACCACGATCTTGTAGCGTGTCTGCAAGCGGGCCATGGCCTGCGGCACATCCGGAAAGCACCGAAGCCGTTCGATGCAGCCGACCAGATAGCGCACGTCGTCTCTGGTGTACTGGATACCCGCACGATCCATGGTGTAGGCCACCGCCCGTTCGCCGATCTCGCGATAGGACGTGTGCGTCTTGTGCAGCAGGGCGTCGATCATGGAATTTTCGAAATGGGTACGGCGCCACCAGGTCACGAATGAGCCGGGGTTGCCTGCCCACCCCTTCTCCTGCAGAAATGGGGTGGCAATATCGGTCAGACCCTGCTGCATGTCGACGACGGTACCGTACTGGTCGAACATGACCACCTTGATGCTGGATTTCAGTTTCTCGGCGGTGGCCTCGAGGGATTCTGGCGTATTCATTGAATAGCTCTCCGTGCGGTGATGCGGTTGAATGCGAAGGGGTCGGCTCTCAATGTACGGGCCACACCGCGATCCGTCCAATGAACGACCACGGTATGCGAACACCACCATCCTGCGCATCGATGGTCGCCACGCCCATGTCCATGCCTGTTGAGGGGATCTGCCGGTATGCGCGGATCTGCAGTTCATGATGTGTCCGCACGATGGCGTATCTGCACGCCGCTCCGTTATGATAAATATGTGACGTGGGCACACGCCCCATCCCGCCCGGTACACCCGCATGTCGAGTATGCCAGGCATTACCACATCCTGGAAACATACGTATGCAAATCGACCTCAACTCCGATCTGGGTGAATCCTATGGCCCATGGGTCATGGGTGACGACGCAGCCATGCTCGATGTCGTCAGCTCTGCCAATGTCGCCTGCGGCGGCCATGCAAGCGACCCTGAAACCATGTTTCTGACCCTGCAGCGTGCTGCGGAACGCGGCGTCGTGGTGGGCGCACACCCAGGCTATCCGGACCGCGAAGGCTTCGGCCGTCGCCCCATGGCCCTGTCTCCTGCAGAAACCACACGCATGGTGGCCGCCCAGGTCGGCGCCTTGCAGGGCATTGCCGCCCTGGCCGGTACGACCGTACGCTATATCAAACCGCATGGCGCGCTCGGCAACCTGGCAGCCGCCGACGCTGACGTCGCACAGGCGATTGTTGCCGCCGTCAAGGCCCTGCCTGGGAGACTGGCCATCCTCGCCATTTCGGGTACGGCACTTGAACGGGCTGCACGGACAGCCGGGCTGCCGGTGTACTCCGAAGTCTTTGCCGACCGGGCCTATCTGCCCAACGGCCAGCTGGTGCCGCGCAGCCGTCCCGGTTCCGTACTGCATGATGCAGATGAAGCAGCAGAACGGCTCATCCGGTTTCTGGAAACCGGGCAGATGCCCACCCTGGATGGGCAGACGGTCAAGCTTGCCGTGCAATCGGTCTGCGTGCATGGTGACAGCAAGGGCGCCGTGGCCATGGCCCGGGCCGTTCGTGAGCGGCTGACAGCCGCGGGCATACCCATAGTGCCTTTTTTGTCCAGGGACAGCTGATCAGGGATATCGTGGCCGTCGTCATCACCACGGGTGCTGGCCTGATCCGGACCACGGGCCGCACGCACCAGCCTGCCCCCGATACGGGCGGCACGGGTATGGTGGCTATCGCGGCCCCCACAGCCGGCACCAGCACCGATGCCAACGCGACATACCGGATATCCGCGTGCGCAGCCACCACAAGATCCGAACCCCCAGTAGCAGAACCAATGCCCAGGCATACACATGGGGTTCAAAGAAATCGTTCTTCCCGGCGCGCATCCACTCGAAATGCCAGACGGAGAAAATGGCGGCTGGGTAGATCAGCCAATGCAACCGCGTCCACCATCGGCCCAGACGGCGAATCCAGCCGCGCGTCGAGGTCAGGGCCAATGGCAGCAGGCAGATCACTGCCAGGGTACCAATCCCGATGAAATCACGCTGCCATATATCGGCCCACATGGCGTCAGGCACGCCATCGCGATCCCAGATCGCCCAGGCGATGATGTGCAGCACTGTGTAAAAAAAAGCATACAGGCCCAGCGTGCGGCGATGACGCACGAGACTACTCCAACCCGTGATGCGCCGCATCGGCGTGACGCACAATGTGGCCCACAACAACACCAGAGCCCAGAGCCCTGATGAGCGAGTCAGAAACTCTGGGGGGTTGGCGGTCAGGCCATGACCCACCCCAAGAAACAGCCAGCGCACCAACGGGAAAAGCCCCAGCCCATGCACCGCCAGGCCCATCCCGTACGACAGGACACCCTGCCCGCCTCGGCGTGCAAGGTGAAGCGCCGCGCCGCGGGACCTGGAATCCGGCCTTTGATTCACGGCGGCAACTCAAGGCGCAACAGCATTCTAGAACTGCCTGTGCAGATCCATCCCCTGATAGAGATCCGCCACATATTTTTCATACCCATTGAATTTCTGCGTGCGAACCCTTGGGGCAAAAAGACCGCTGCCTATGCGACGCTCCGTTGCCTGGCTCCAGCGCGGGTGCGGCACATCCGGGTTGACATTGGCAAAGAAACCGTACTCCGTGGGCGCAGCGCGCATCCAGCTGGTGACTGGCCGGGCAGCCTGCAGATGGATCCGCACCAGGGATTTACCTGATTTGAAACCATACTTCCAGGGTACGACGATGCGCACTGGAGCACCATTCTGAGCGGGCAGCTCACGCCCATACACGCCGAACGTGAGCAGGGTGAGCGGATGCATGGCCTCGTCAATGCGCAGCCCCTCTACATAAGGCCAGTCGAGTATGCGTCGCTTGACGCCCGGCATCACATCTTCCTGGACTGCCGTGGTGAAAACCACATACCTGGCTTCTTCGGTGGGCTCGACGCGCTCGAGCAGATGCGACAGCGCGTAGCCCGTCCAGGGCACAACCATCGACCAGGCCTCGACACAGCGCAACCGGTAGACTCGTTCCTCGAGGGGGGCCAATTGGCGCAAGGCGTCGATGTCCAGCGTCATCGGATGACGTACTGCGCCATCGATCCGAACGGCCCAGGGATCCAGGCGCATATGGCCGGCGTGGTCGGCAGGGTCACCCTTGCCGCTGCCGAACTCGTAAAAATTATTATAGGTGGTGATGTCCTGCCAACTGTTCGCGGCGTCGATGACGGGCCATTCGGCATTGCGTTCTGCCGGAAGAACAGGGCCGGCAGGCGAACCACCCGAAGCCCCCTGCGCGAACCCGGACACGCCCAGCGCGAGCGGGGCGAGCGCCACACCCTGAATGAAGCGCCGTCGAGACCGCCAGGCTGATTCTGGCGTAATGTCTGACGGGAGCAGACCGATGTCTCCTGTGTATCGCATGGCGCGCCTCCACTTTCGATGCCACCCATGAAGTGTATTCCCATCTTCGCCACCTTGGCCTGTGCGATGGCGAACCAGCCGGCCGACCAGGCGCGTGACGCTACACTGGCAGAATCATGCCTACCCTCCATACCATAGGACACTCCACCCGCCCATTGGCCGAATTTGCGGCGCTGCTGCAGGCCGTGCACGTCGAGCGCCTGATAGACATACGTACCGTGCCACGGTCGCGCACCAATCCGCAATTCAATCAGGATACCCTGCCAGCGTCTCTGGCCACATACCATATCGCGTATGAACATCTGGCCGCCTTGGGCGGGCTGCGCGGCAGATCGAAGACCACACCCCAGGAAATCAACGGTTTCTGGGAAAATGACAGCTTCCACCACTATGCCGACTACGCTCTGACCGATGCGTTCCGACAAGGCCTGGACCTGCTGATCCAACACGCCGGAATGCAGCGCTGTGCCATCATGTGCTCCGAGGCCGTCTGGTGGCGCTGTCACCGGCGCATCGTCAGCGATTATCTGATTGCCCGGGAAGTTCGGGTACTGCATATCATGGGAGCAGGCCGCACGACCCCCGCCAGCTTGACGCGCGGCGCGGTCATCCAGGCAGATGGCACGGTGCACTACCCGATGCAGTCGCCTGCTGGCGACCGGGCACTCTGATTCCAGATGCCTGGCCCAAACCCGCGCAACGACATTCCCTTTCTGGAGGGTTTGGCCGCATCCGGCAAACACCCATCCCCATTCAAGGGAGGCGCCCGTGATCACGGCAAGGTCGTTCTGATTGGTGGGCGATACTGGGTTCGAACCAGTGACCCCTGCCGTGTGAAGGCAGATTTCTATTGTCACCTGATGTCCTGCTGAGTAATTTATCGTTTATTTTTCAATTAGTTATGTTTTTCATTGTCCGCTATAATACTCTGAAGTACGCAAACGTTTTGCGTACTTGTTGCGTACAAATAGAGGATGGGGAACATGGCCAGCAGCATCGACAGCGTTGCGGCACGCAACAAGCTGAAAGCACGCCGCGACGCCTACTGGCATAGGATTGCCGCCGGCTGCTATGTCGGATTTCGCAAAACCACCAGCGACAGCATCGGGAACTGGGTTGGCCGTTACTAGGATGACGCCCAGCGCAAGCAACACTTCCACTCATTCGGCCCACTGGACGAGCACCCGCCCGGTGCCCGGTTCGACAAAGCCGTTGAACTTGCTCGCGCATGGTTCGCCCATCTCGGTATCGGAGGCCTCGCGAAGGCCTATACCGTTGCCGACGCCTGCTCTGCCTATACGAAACACATCCGCTCGGAAAAGGGCGACAAGGCAGCCAACGATGCTCAGGGTCGCTTCGCCCGGTGGGTAGATCAGACTCCCCTGGCCAAGGCGGAACTGGCCAAGCTCAAGCGCGACCACATCCGAACCTTTCGCAAATCACTGAGATCAGCACCCGTCATCGTTGCAGGACAAGAGCGCGAGCGAGCACCGGATACGATCAACCGCGACATGTCTCCCGTGCGGGCAGCCCTGAACCTGGCTTTTGCCGATGGCAAGGTCACATCAGACTTTGCATGGAGGGAAGACCTCAAACCGATCAAAAACGCCTCCCGCCGTCGGGAGCTGTACCTGGATCGCAAGCAACGGCGCAACCTCATTGCTCACGCCCCACCAGAGATCGCACCGTTTCTGCAGTGCCTCAGCATGCTGCCATTGCGTCCAGGCGCCTTGGCCGCGTTGCAGGTTGCTGACTTCAATGCTCGGCTAAAGGCCATCCGTATCGTAACCGCTTAGCCGGCGGCGTTATTGCGTGGCGCCGTGCAGTGAGATATCGGAGCGCAAGGGGTCGTCGGCAAAGTGCTGCTTCCACAACCTGGGGGTGAGCAGCTCCACCTGGCTGGCTGG
>NZ_JBAYPG010000040.1:0-20871 GCF_041677825.1 Castellaniella sp. | reverse complement strand
TCTGCCATGGCGGCGTGTAGATCACCTCCATGCCCGCATCGCGGCAGATCGCCGCCACGATGCGGCTGCCACGATCATGGCCATCGAGCCCTATCTTGGTCACCAGAACCCGCGGGCGAAAATTTTGAGTGTCCATGTGCTTTTCTCTCTGTGCTTGCCAGCCCGAGTGGCAGCGGGCTGCCGGATCGAGCAACGTTGAATTTTTACGATGCGTTGTCAATAGCAGAAGATTATGCGAAAATTTGACGTTATGTTGTCGTTATAAAGACAATCTACAGGTTTTCCTTGACAGTGTTTTCCCTTATGTGCTGAACAATCCATGGCCACATTACCCACCTTCCCGTCGCCCACGCCCGGCCGGCGCAACTGGCGCAGGGCCACGGCAGACGAACTCATGGCCATTTCCTGGTTCGAAGTGCTCAATCCGGCCGAACGGGCGCGCGTCACGCACGAACTCGTCGTCGGCACCATCCATGCGGGCGAATACGTCTGCCGGGTCGACCGGCCGGCATCCTTCTGGTTCGGGGTGATCGACGGCCTGCTGAAAGTCAGCAGCAACAAGGAAGGCCAGGGTACGCCCGTCACCTTTGCCGGCGTTCCATCGGGGTCATGGTTCGGCGAAGGCACCGTACTCAAGCGCGAACCCTACCGGTACAATGTCCAGGCACTGCGTGGTTCAATCGTGGCTGGTCTGCCGCTGGACAGCTTTCACTGGCTGCTCGAGCATTCCACCCCATTCAACCGCTTCGTCATATTCCAGATCAACGAGCGCCTGGGCCAATTTGTGGCGGCGCGCGAGATCGAAGGCACCAACCGACCCAACCTGCGCGTGGCGCGCAGCCTGGCAGCCATGTTCAACCCGATCCTGAACCCCAGGGGCGACCTGACCCTGAGGGTCACGCAACAAGAACTCGGCTACCTGGTCGGCCTGTCGCGCCAGCGCATCAACCAGGCCCTGTCCGAGTTGCAGTCCCGCGGTGCCATCCAGGTCGAATACGGCGGCCTGCGCATTCTTGACCTCGAGGCCTTGCGCACGGGCCATTTCTGAACACCTGACCCCTTCCTCACAACACTGATCAAAAGGATCTGCCATGTCCATCCGCGTTTCAATCGTCACCACCCGTACCGGCGATGACGGCACCACTGGCCTGGGCGACAAGTCCCGCGTTCTCAAGAGCGCCCCGCGCATCCACGCCCTGGGCGAGGTCGACGAACTCAACAGCGTCATCGGCCTGTGGCGCAGCCAGCCCTTGCCAGAAGCCATCGATCGCCTGCTCGCGCGCATCCAGAACGAGCTGTTCGACCTGGGCGGCGAACTGAGCATTCCGGGCTGGACGGCACTGCGCGAAGAGCAGGTCCTGGCCCTCGAAGAAGCCACGCGCCAAGCCAACGAAGGCCTCGGGGCACTGCAGGAATTCATTCTGCCCGGGGGCTGCCCGGCCGCTGCCGCAGCCCATCTGGCACGCTCGGTGGCCCGCCGCGCCGAACGGGCCGTGGTGGCCCTGGCCCAGGAAGAAACCATCAATCCGCCGGTACGCCAGTACCTGAACCGCCTGTCCGACCTCTGCTTCGTCCTTGCACGGCAGCTCAATCACCAGGCCGGCGAGCCCGATGTCCTGTGGTCACGTGAGCCATGACACCGCAGACGCTGCAGGATCTGACCCGCCACATCCAGGGCCATTACGAGTCCTTCAGCCCTCAGTATCGCCTCAGCGTCCGCTACCTGCTCGAACATCCGACCCAGGTCGGCACCCTGTCGGCACGCCGGCTGGCCGCCCTGATCGGCGTCAAACCCGCCACGTTGATACGTCTGGCCCATGACCTGGGCTATCCGGGCTGGAACGACCTGAAGGCGGTGTTCATTCGCGAACTCCAGACCCACGAATCCCATGCGCGGCGCCCACTGACACGCAGCACCCAGCCCGACCCCTGGTTGCAATACGTCTACGCACAGAACAATGGCCTGGCCACCCTGGTCCGCACACAGCGTGCGGCCCTGTCGGCCTGCGTCGAGCGCCTGTCCAAGGCACCGCACATCGGGGTTGCGGGGTTTCATGCCTGCCACCCGGCCGCCTTCAGCCTGCGCTACTGGTGCAGCCTGTTCCGGCCCGATGTGCACCTGCTGCAGAATACGGGCGGCATCATGCAATTGATGCTGCGCCACCTGCGCCCCGAAGATGCCGTGGTGATCGTCGAACAGGCGCCTTATGCCCCCGAAGCCACGGCACTGAGCGAGGCTGCCCGGGACCAGGGTGCCGCGCTGGTCGCGCTCAGCGACAGCGCGCTGGCCCCCTGTGCACGGCGGGCCGACCACCATTTGCTGTATGCCACGGACAGCCCGCTGGGTTTTCCTTCGGCCGTGGCACTGCACGGCCTGGTTGAGCTGCTGGCCCATGCCCTGGGCCAGCATGCAGACAGGGCCGGCGCCGGCCCCGCCCCCACGGGCCGCAGCTGAACCTCACTGCACCCGGCTCACTTCACCCGGCTGACCATGTATTCGACCGCCGCCCGCAGGCTGGCGTCGTCGGCCTTGGTGCCGCCGCGGGCCGGCATGTGCCCGGCAGACCACCGGCGGCCCGCTGCTGCCCGCTATCTGCTATTTGCCTTGCCAGCGTGCCGGGCGCTTCTGCATGAAGGCATCGATACCTTCCTCGGCATCCGCGGCCAGCATGTTGCCCGCCATC
Source organism: Castellaniella sp. (assembly GCF_041677825.1). GTDB lineage: Bacteria > Pseudomonadota > Gammaproteobacteria > Burkholderiales > Burkholderiaceae_B > Castellaniella. The sequence goes on along the minus strand of NZ_JBAYPG010000040.1, from coordinate 18,187 downwards.
ACCTGGGACGCGAAGTCATACGCCTGATCGAGCGGCAGGCCCAGCTGGCGATAGACCATGGCCTTGCCCGTGCGAATGGCCAGCGGGCTCTTGCTGACGATCGCATCGACCAGCCCCCGCACGGCACTGTCGAGTTCGTCATCCGGGACGACGTGATTGACCAGGCCGCGCGCCGCAGCCTGTTCGGCACTGATGAACTGGCCCGTGACCAGCATCTCGAAGGCGTGCTTGATCGGCACATTGCGCGTCAGCGGCACCGCGGGCGTGGAACAGAACAGCCCGACGTTGATGCCCGAAACGGCAAAGCGGGCGCTGTGTGCCGCCACCGCCAGATCACAGCTGGCCACGAGCTGGCAGCCCGCCGCCGTGGCCGTGCCATGCACCCGGGCAATCACCGGCACCGGCAACTGCATCAGGCTCTGCATGAGGCGCCCGCACTGGCCAAAGAGCGTGCGGTAATAGGCTTCGTCGCCCTCGTGGCTGCGCATCTGCTTGAGATCGTGGCCGGCACAGAAGGCCCGCCCGTTGGCGGCCAGCACCACCGCACGCAAGGTTTCATCAGCCCGACAGGCATCGATGGCACCCTGCAGGGCGGCCAACATTTCTTCGGACAGGGCGTTGTATTGATCAGGGCGGTTCAGGGTGAGGGTCAGGACATCGCCGTCGCGTTCGCTCAGGATCAATTCGGATGATGCAGTCATTGGGGTCTCCACGATCAATGAAATAACAGGCGGATCTTGTCGAACAGGCGCCCGACGATACCCGCCTCGGGCACCGCGGCCAGCACCTGCAGGGGTTGCTGTGCCAGAGTATGGCCGGCCAGTTCGACCTGCAGCGTACCGATCACGGCATCCGCACTGAGGGGGGCCAGCAGGGGCTGGGGATAGCGGGCCTCGGTGTGCACGCTGTCGGCCTGGCCCCGCGGCACCGTGACCCACAAGTCATGATCCAGCCCCAGGCCGACGCTGTCGGCCTCGCCTTCCCAGACCTCGGCGGTGACCGCAGACTGCCCGGCCTCGAGCAGGCGTACGGTATCGAAATTCTTGTAGCCCCAGTTGAGCAGCTTGAGGCTGCTCTCGGCACGCGAGGCTTCACTGCCGGCCCCCACCACCACCGAGATCACCCGGCGGCCATCGCGCAGGGCCGTGGTGACCAGGCAATACCCCGCGGACTTCGTGTGGCCGGTCTTCAGGCCATCGATCGTGTCATCGACCCACAGCAGCCGGTTGCGATTGCCCTGGCGAATCTTGTTGTAGGTGTATTCTTTCTGGCTGTAATAATGCATGTACTGAGGAAAGCGCTGCACCAGCGCGCGCGTCATGAGGGCCAGATCCTGCACCGTGGTGGTGTGATCGGGGTCGGGCAGGCCGGGGGCGTTCACGAAGTGGGTATGCTTCAGCCCGAGCTCTTGCGCCTGCTGGTTCATGAGGGCCACAAAAGCCGATTCGCTGCCCCCCACCGCCTCGGCCAATGCCACCGTGGCGTCATTGCCCGACTGCACGATCAGCCCCTGCAGCAGGTCATCGACCGGAACGTCGGAGTTCGGGTCGATGAACATGCGCGAACCTTCGGTCTTCCAGGCCTTTTCGGACACGTGCACCTTCTGGTCGAGTTTCAGGCGACCATTTTCGAGGGCATCGAACACCACATAGGCCGCCATGATCTTGGTGAGCGAAGCGGGCTCGACGGCATCCTGGGGATTGTGCGCAGCAATCACCTGGCCGCTGTTCGCGTCCATCACCAGCCAGGCCTTGGCATCGACCGAAGGCGCTGGAATATTGGACAGCGAGTCGACCGTGAACAGGCCCGCCGACCCAGCCCCGGATGCCGCAGCACCCGCACCGGCCCCGTCTGCTGCACCCGCCGCGTCGGCAGCCGGTGGCGCATCGGCTGCTGCGGAAAGCAGGGGCGCCCCTGCCACGGCGGCGGCTAGGACCATGGAGCCCATGAGGTGGCGCAAAAAAGCGGGTTTTGGAGCAGGCATCATGGATAAGCTCTTCATGCAGTTTCTGACTGTCAATCTGCCATTATAGGCATCGACCCGCCAGCCTGAAACCCGCCAGCCCATGATCCGCATGGCGCGTCCGCTGGCCATACCCGCTGGCCGTACCCGCTGGCCGTACCCGGCGGCCGCGCCCGCCATCACACAGCCCGGCAGGCCGCGGCGCACGGAGTCAGCGCGCGAAACACGCGAGGGCAGAATCCACCACCTGGCGCAAAACGAGCAACCTGCCATGAAAAAAATGCCCGGCATCAGGTACCATCACCACCGGCAGCTGATGGGCACGCGCAAAATCGGCACCTTCGGCCAGGGGCACCACTTCGTCGTGTTCGCCGTGCACCAGCACGGTATCGGCCGGCACGACCACCTCACGGTACCGGAACCGTTCAACCGCGCAGCCGATCAGCATCAGCCGCGCGGGCAGCGGCAGGCCCTGATCGGCCAGTTCGGCATACAGCTGGCCGGCCACGGCCGAACCAAAAGAAAACCCGGCCAGCAACCAGGGGCTGCCGCTGGCCCACGGAAACGAATCGAGCACATGCTGCACGCAGGCCAGCATGTCGGCCGTTTCGCCCACGGCTGCATCGAACGCACCTTCGGAGCCCCCCACGCCCCTGAAATTGGGGCGTATGGCCATCAGGCCCTGCTGTACGCAGGCCCGCGCCACCGTGGTGACCACCTTGTTGTCGCGCGTACCGCCGTACAGCGGATGCGGATGCAGGACCAGCGCCCAGCCGCGCGGGGCCTCATGAGGATGATCCAGCGTGTACTCGATGCGCCCCGCCAGCCCCTGACAAACCCCCTGTTCTGTGCGTAAACTCATGTGTTCATGCTCCCGCGCATCCAAGACTCCATTGCAATCATTCTAGTATGCCATCCACCGACGCTCCCGAGACCCAGGCACTGCCGCAGGCCGCCGGGTTCCTGCCTGAACCGGCCGCACTGGCCAGCAGTCTGCAGGCCGCGCTGCCCCACTTCCCGCAGGTGGGCTGGATCGACGTCACGGGTTCCACCAACGCGGACCTGCTCGAGCGCGCCCGCAATGACCACGGCAAGATGATGCGCCCATGGCTGCTGGGCACCCACCTGCAGAACCAGGGGCGCGGGCGTGCCGGGCGTGCCTGGCACAATCAGGCCGGCGCCAGCCTGATGTTCTCGTGTGCCTTCGATGTCTTTCTGCCGACCCGGCAACTCCCCTCGCTGGCCCCCCTGCTGGGGATGGCCAGCTGCGAGGCCCTGCGCAGCCTGCTGGCGCCAGACCAGCAGGCGCGCCTGGCCATGAAATGGCCCAACGACCTGCTCTGGGACCAGGCCAAGCTGGCCGGCATCCTCATCGAATCCAGCCGCACGGGCACCAGCCCGGTATCCGATCATCATCTGATCATCATCGGCATCGGTCTGAACCTGCAGGGTGCAGAGGCCCTGGCCAGCCTGCTCAACCGGCCGGTGGCCGACTGGTCGCACATCTCGGCAGCCGACACCACGGCCGCCCAGGTCACGGCCAGCGCCCTGGTCAGCCGTTGCGCCCAGGCTTGGCACCAGGCCCTCAACCACGTGACATCCGCTGGCCTGGCCGACCTGCCCGAGCGCTTTGCCCGGGTCGATGCCCTCGCGGGCCTGCGCATCGATGTACTCGATGATGGCCATCTATGCCAGACAGGCATCGCCTGCGGCATAGACGCCAACGGCCACCTGCTGCTGCGCAACACACACGGGCTGCACGCCATTTCGGTGGGCGAGATCTCAGCCCGCCTGGCCTCCTGAGGCCTGCGCCCACACCCACCTCGGGGCTTTCCGGAGAGACGCATGAAACTCCTGGTCGATGCCGGCAACACCCGGATCAAATTTGTCCGGCTCGGCTGCGACCCGACCCGGGCGCGCGGCAGGCCGGAAATGCTCGAACGCCACGAACTCGAGTCCCTGGTGCAGCGGGTGGGCCAGAGGCCCGAATCGGTTCATGCATCCAATGTTGCCGGGCCCGGCGTGCGCGTCGCCCTGGAACAGGCCTGCCGGTCCGCCTGGGGCCTGACCGTGCAATGGCAGGACGGCCGCTGCGGCCAGAACTGGCTGTCCAACCGCTATTCGAATCCGGCCCGCCTCGGTTCGGATCGCTGGCTCGGCCTGCTGGGTCTCGTCCACCGGCTGCAGGCCACCGACCCGGCACCTGCATCGGGCAGCGCCTGCCTGTTGGCCAGCTTTGGTACGGCCACCACCATAGACACGCTGATCTGGCATGGCGAGCGCGCCGCCGGGGCACCCGTCGCCACCTTCATCGGCGGGCTGATCCTCCCGGGCGCCACGGCCATGGCGCGCAGCCTGGCCCAGGACACGGCCGACCTGCCCCTGGCACACGGTCCACTCGCAGATTTTCCCCTGGATACCCACGCCGCCATCGCCAGTGGCATCGCTGCGGCACAGGTGGGCGCCCTCTTGCGGCAGGTTACCCTCGCCAGCCTGCGGCACCCGCTGGCACCGCCCCGGGTCTGGGTCACGGGCGGCGCCCTGCCCCAGGTCGAGGCCGAACTGCTGCAGCGCCTGCCGGATCCCGCCACCCCGCTGGACAACCCAGTGCTCGACGGCCTCGCATTACTGGCAGGAGAGGGGCACTGAGCCTGGGATATACTCACTTCTTTGTCCATTCGATCCGCACTGCCTCATGCGATTCCTGCTGACGCTCGCCCTCATCGCCAACCTGGGCCTGCTGGCCTACGGGCAAGGCGTTTTCGGGCCCGCACCGATCGATCAGGGCCGCAATCCGCGTCCGCTGTCGCAGCGCAATCAGCAGGCCCTCACCGTGGGCACGGCGCGGCTGGCCAACAGCACGGCCGCGACATCTGCAGCGCCAGCCGCTTCATCCACCGCGCCAGGCGCATCCGGCACCCCTCGGGCCGCAGCCACCAGACCACCCTCGGCAGAGGGCGGCGCAGCGCGGGCGCCGGCACACTGACCCCATCGCCATGAAACCGATACGCAAAGCCGTTTTCCCAGTCGCCGGGCTGGGCACCCGTTTCCTGCCGGCCACCAAGGCCATGCCCAAGGAAATGCTGCCCATCGTCGACAAACCCCTGATCCAGTATGCCGTCGAAGAAGCGCTCGCCGCCGGCATCACCGAACTGATCTTCGTGACGGGCCGGCACAAGCGGGCCATCGAGGACCACTTCGACAGCTCGCCCGAACTCGAAGCCGAACTGGCCACCAAGGGCAAGCAGGCCCTGCTCGACAGCATCAGCCCCATGCTGCCGGGCCATGTGCACTGCATCTACACGCGCCAGGCCCAGCCCCTGGGTCTGGGCCACGCGGTATTGTGTGCAGCCCCCATCGTCGGCAACGAGCCCTTCGTGGTCCTGCTGGCCGATGACCTCATCGACGCCCAGACCTCGGTCACCCGCCAACTCGTCGATGCGGCCCACCAGCACAACGGCAGCGTGCTGGCCATCGAAGCCATCGCCCCGCAAGACACCTGGAAGTACGGCATCATCGCCGGCCAGCCGGTCGATGCCCGCAACGTGCGCCTGCAATCCATCATCGAGAAGCCAGCGCCCGAAGACGCCCCATCGGCGGATGCCGTCGTCGGGCGCTACGTGCTGGAGCCCGAGATCTTCGACCACCTGCGCCGCACCCCGGCCGGCGTGGGGCACGAGATCCAGCTCACCGATGCGATCTCGAGCCTGCTGTCCGAGCGTCCCGTGTATGCACACCGCTACGAAGGCATCCGCTACGACTGCGGCAGCAAGGAAGGGTTTTTTCAGGCGACCCTGGCATTGGGCTGGAAATACCACGGGCTGGGCGCCAGCCAGCCCTGACCCGACCACGCTGCAACACCCTGCAGCCGAGCCGCACGCGACACGGCCCCGCATTGCCACGGGACCCCGCGCCGCGACACAGTCCCACATTGCCGCCGGGCTCCGCGCCGCGAATGGCCCCGCATTGCCGCCGGGCCCTGCGCCGTCATACCGACCCCTGCTGCCCCAGATCCCCGGGCTGCGCGGGCACGGCGTACGGCGTACGCGTATTCTGCAGCAGGTCTTCGATGCCATCGAGCACGCGCTGTACCGCCCCCGAGTGCTGCCCCACCCAATGACGCGCCGCCTGGCCCATGTGATTGAGTTCGGCAGGCTCGTCGAGCCACAGCAAGGCCTGGCGTACCGCCTGCGCGGGATCGGCTGCGCGCGCAATGGCACCTGCCAGCAAGGCATCGGCCACGGCCTGTTCGAAGTGCGCCGTGTGCGGCCCCACGAGAACCGGGCAGCCCAGCGCACTGGCCTCGATGAAGTTCTGGCCGCCCAGCGCGGCAAAGCTGCCCCCCACGATGGCGACCTGGCTGGAGGCGTAATACCAGGCCATTTCACCCAGCGTATCCCCCAGGATGACGTCGACATCCCGACAGGCCGCGAGCATCGAACTGCAACCCTCACCCAGCGCCTGCAGGCCCGTACGCCGCACGAAACGCAGGCCATGCGCCTGCAGCAGCCGGCTGGCAGACTCGAAACGCTGGGGATGGCGTGGCACCAGAATGAACAGCACCGGCCGATCGCACTCGAGGCCCTGATCGCGCAACCGGTCGAGCTGCTGGCGGATCTGGCGTATGAACAGCTCGTCTTCGCCCTCGCGGGTGCTTGCAATGATGACGGTGCGCCGGCCCAGCGCATGCCCGAAGGCGGCACCGCGCCGGATCTGTTCGGCATCCTGCTGCAGATCGAACTTGAAATTGCCCGACACGATGACTGAAGTGGCCCCGGCCTGCTCGAGACGCCGGGCGTCTTTCAGCGTCTGCGCATACGTGCGCGCCAGCCCCGCGTAGGCGGGCCCGAGCAGCGCATGCAGGCGCATGGTGCGGCGCAGGGACGCGGCCGACATGCGCGCACTGGCCAGAACCAGGGGCACCCGCTGCCGGCGCGCCGAGTGCACCAGATTGGGCCACACTTCACGCTCGACGAGCACGCCCAGAACGGGTTTGAAATGCTGTAGGAAACGCCGGGTTGCACCCGGAAAATCGTAGGGCAGCCAGGCCTGCTGCAACCGGCCCTGGGCAATTTCGGACGCGAACGCGCGCGCCCCTTCGGCGCGCCCGCTGGCCGTGAGGTGGGTCAGCAGGACCGGATGCCCGCGGGCCAGCAAGGCCTGTACCAGCGGCGTGCTGGCCCGGGTTTCACCCAGGCTGACCGCGTGCACCCAGATGGCACCGGGCAGCAGGGTGCTGGCGGCGCCATAACGGCCGAAACGCTCGCGCCCCAGGACCTGCCAGCGCCCGCCTGCGCGCCGGGCGCGCAGGCCCATCCAGCCCAGCAGGAACGGGGCCAGCACTATCAGCAGCAGCGAATACAGGATACGGATCACGCACACCTCGCATGGGTGCCATCGTGACCTATTGTAAGGGTTTTCCCGAAAATTCAAAGGCCTGATGTATGGCGGCACACACCTGGCCCGCATCCGGGGCCTGCCCGCGCTCGCCCAGGCTGGCGGTATAGCCCGCCCCCTGCAGGGGCGTACGCACGGGTGTGGACGCCTTGTAGATGCCGATCGTGGGCCGCCCCAGACCCGCCGACAAGTGCGTCAGACCGCTGTCCAGACCCACCATGATGCGCGCCCGGGCCAGATGCTCGGCCACGGCGCGCAGGCCCATGCGCGGCAGGACACGCGCCCCGCTGCGCCCCTGCACCAGCGCCTCTGCGCGGGCCTGTTCGGCCGCGCTGCCGGCCAGCAACTGCAACTCGAGCCCGCGCCCCTGCAAATCATCGAACACCGCATGCCAGTCGTGCTCGGGCCAGAGTTTGTCGGCGCGGCTGGCCGATGGCATGATCATCGCAACCGGCTCGATGGCCACCCCCTGGGTGAACGCCTGCAGGCCAAAATCTGGCGGGCCTTCGGGCACATACCCCAGCGCGGCACCCGCCAGGCTGCGCTGGCGCGGGATCGCGGGCTGCCAGAACTCGACCCGGTGACGCACATCGTAGAACAGCGAGGCGAGCGGCTCGCGCGCCGACTTCCAGTCGAGCCCGTGACGCCGGCCACGCGCCTGACGCACCAGCCAGATCGACTTGAGCAGCGCCTGCATGTCGAGGATCAGATCGTAGCGCTGCCCGGCCAGCAGCGCCCGCAAGGCGGCCCGCTCACGCCGCGTATCGGGTGCCCACCAATGGCGGCGCCAGCGCCGGTGTGCGACGATGATCGCCTGATGCACGGCGGGATGCCAGGTGGGAATGTCAGCCAGTGCCTCTTCGACCAGCCAGTCGATCTGCACACCCGGCAGGTGCCGGGCGATATCGCTGATGGCGGGCAGCATGTGCACCAGGTCGCCCAGCGACGAGGTGCGTACGATGAGGATACGGGTCTGCATGCTGCGATTATAGGCGTGGCCCGGGGTCGGCAGACAGGGGCCGAGGCCCCGCAGGCAGGAATCCGGGCCCCGGCAACAAGGCCGCCGCACCGCGGCAATATCGGCAAGCACCCATGCTACCATCCCCTGCAGAACTGCCGTGCTATGGAGCATATTCATGACCATCTATGCCCTGGGGGATCAAACCCCCGCCATCGACCCCGCCGCCTGGGTCGCCCCTGAAGCCACCGTGATTGGCGCTGTCACTCTGCAGGCTGGCGCCAGCGTCTGGCCCGGTGCCGTGATCCGCGGCGACAATGAACCGATTCACATCGGCGCCAACAGCAATATCCAGGAAGGTGCCGTACTGCACGTGGATCCAGGCAAACCCGTGCACGTGGGCAACAATGTCACCGTGGGCCATCAGGCCATGCTGCATGGCTGCACGATCGAAGACGGCGCCCTGGTGGGCATCCAGGCGGTGGTCCTGAATGGCGCGGTGATCGGCCGCCACAGTCTGGTCGGGGCCGGCGCGCTGGTCACCGAAGGCAAGGTGTTTCCAGAGCGTTCGCTGATCCTGGGGTCACCGGCGCGCGTGGTGCGCACGCTGACCGATGCCGAAGTGGCCGGGCTGGACCACAGCGCGGCCAATTATGCCGAACGCAGCGCGTATTATCGCAAGGCACTCACGGCCCTGTAGGTCATGCCACGCTGCTGACACCAGCTGGCCATCCCGGCCGACCATGCCGGCTGGCCATCCCCGCCGGGCCCGCCAGCGCCGGCGGCAACCGCTGCCACAATAGACCGGCCGACCGGCAGGCGGGTAGACCGGCCGGCATCAGCCCCCGGCGCGCAACACCAGCCGCTGATAGATCTCTTCGTAGCCCGACACCATTTCGGGCACCCCGTGCACCCGCGCAACGTACGCCTGCGCCCGCTGCGCCATGGCCTGCGCAGCGGCCGGGTGCTCCAGCACCCAGGCCAGCCGCCGGGCCAGCTGCGGCGCGTCCCCCGCCGGCACCAGCAGCCCACGATCCGGGGCCAGCGTCTCCACGTGCCCGCCCACTTCGGTGGCCACCACCGGCAAGCCTGCCAGACAGGCATCCAGAACGCTGCTGCCCAGGGCCTCGAAGCGCGAACTGCTGGCATACACGTGCGCCAGCGCCAACGCATCGCCCATCCGTGCCTCGAACCCGGCCAGCACATAATGCGCGCCCAGCCCCAGTCTCTGGATGCGCTCGCGTGCCGCAGCTGCCGCCGCGCCTTCGGCCCCGAAATGCAGGCAGATCAGCTGCGGATGCGTACGGCGCAACAGGCCCACCGCTTCGATCAGGGTGCAGGGGTCTTTCTCGGGGCTGAGCGCTGCCGCGGTCACCAGCACCTGGCGGCCATCCAGACCGAAGCGGCCCCGCAGCACCTGAACCCGAACGGGGTCCACCGGTAACGGTCCCACCGCGCTGGGAATGATGCTCACCGGCAGTGCAAGCGCCCGGGGCGCCTGGGCAGCCGCCTGGCTGATGGCCACCAGCGCATCCACCCGCGACCATTTCCAGCGATGGCGCCGTTGCGTCCCCGTGACCTGGAATGCCGTGCGCCGGGTGAACACCGTCTGCGCCCGCAATACGGGGCGCAGCAGCGCCAGCAGGCTCATGGTCTGCGCCGTCTGGGCATGCACGATATCGAACGCCTGGCGCTGTCGCAGCAGCAGGCGCAGCAGCGCCCCCACGCCGGAGCAGGCCAGCACCGCCACCCCGGCAGCCTGCGCGCGCCCGGCCAGCGGGCTGGCGGCGCGCGCCGCCAGCTGCACGGTGTGGCCACGCGCCTGCAAACCCTGCAAGGTGAGCAGCGTCTGGCGCTCACCGCCACGCCAGCCCTTTTCGAGATTCAGGTGCAGGATGCGCACTGCGGCTTCAGCTCTTGCGCTTTGGCCGCGACCAGCCGGGTATCGTGTCCTGGCGTGGACGCGACAGCGTCAGCTGGCCGGCTGGCGCGTCACGCACCAGGGTGGTACCAGCCCCCAGCGTGGCGCCGGCGCCCACGTGCACCGGGGCCACCAGCTGGGTATCCGAGCCGATGAATGCATCGTCATCGATCACGGTCTGCAGCTTGTTCACGCCATCGTAGTTGCAGGTGATGGTGCCCGCCCCGATATTGACGCGCTCGCCGATGCGGGCATCGCCCAGATAAGCCAGGTGATTGGCCTTCGAGCCCCGGCCCAGGCGGGTCTGCTTGAGTTCGACAAAATTGCCGACATGCGCCTCGGGGCCGACATCGGCCCCCGGCCGCAGCCGCGCATACGGGCCGATGCGGGCGGCCTGCGCCACGCGGGCCCCTTCGATGTGGCTGAACGCCTCGATCACGGTATCGGTGCCAATGTCGGCATTGCGCAACACGCAGTTCGGGCCGACCTGCACCCCGTCGCCCAGACGCACCGTACCTTCGAACACGCAACCGACGTCGATGCGCACGTCACGCCCGCAGTCCAGCGTACCGCGCACATCCAGACGCGCCGGATCGGCCAGGCTGACGCCCTGCTCGAGCAGGCGCTGCGCCTGCACCCCCTGCCAGATCCGCTCGAGGCCCGCCTGCTGCACGCGACTGTTCACGCCCAGCGTTTCCCAGGATTCGGCCGGCTGAGCATGAGACACGGCAACCCCATCGGCGACCGCCAGACCTACGATGTCGGTGAGGTAGTATTCTGCCTGGGCGTTGTCATTGCCCAGCCGCCCCAGCCAGCGCCGCAGGGGCTCGAGCGGGGCCGCCAGAATACCGGTGTTCACCTCGCGCAGGGCCTGTTCCTCGGGGGTGGCGTCCTTGTGCTCCACGATCCGCATGATCCGGCCCCGGCCATCGCGCACGATACGCCCGTAGCCCGTAGGGTCGGCCATGGTTTCCGTCAGCAGCGCCAGCCCCCCCAGGCCACGCACCCGCAGCAGCGCCTGCAGGGTACTGGCCTGCACCAGCGGGACATCGCCATACAGGACCAGGCAAGCGTCATCCGCCCCCCCTGCGAGCAAGGGCATGGCCTGCATGACGGCATGGCCTGTGCCCTGCTGCGGCTGCTGCAGCGCGAACTGCAGCCCCTGGCCGGAAAACGCCTGTTGCACCTGCTCGGCCCCGTGCCCCACCACCACCACGATGCGCCCGGGTTCGAGCGCACGGGCCGTGTTCAGTACATGGGCCAGCATGGGCTGGCCGGCGATGGCATGCAGAACCTTGGGCTGCGCAGACCGCATGCGCGTGCCCTGCCCTGCAGCCAGAATCACGATATTCAGCATCGATTCAAACCCCGGATGAACGCGTACCCGCCGCCTTGCGCCCGCCCGCGCCTGTCTTGCCGCCAGATGCCCCGGTACCGGAGGCCTTGCTGCCGGACGCCCTGGCTCCGGATGACTTGGGACTGGATGACTTGGGACTGGATGACTTGCTGGCAGATGCCCTGGTACCGGGCGCCGCGGCACTGGACCCCTTGCTGGCAGATGCCTTGCCGCCAGATACTCCGGCCGCCGCCCTCGGGGCTGCAGCGCCTGCCTTGCCGCGCGTGGACGCGGCCTCGGGTGCCACGCTTCCTGTGCCTTCAGCGGCTTCCTGCAGGCTGGCGGCCGTGGCCTGGGCCAGGTGCTCGAACTGCTGCTGCACCATGCGCCACCATTCACCCGCCGCCTCGGCGTAGGCCCGGCTGGCCTCTTCGGCCGCCGCCTGGGCGTCGACCTGGGCTGCAGCCTGGGCACCGGGATCTGCATCGGCCTGGGCATCCACCCGGGCATCGGCCTGGGCCTGGGCCTGGGCCTGGGCCTGCGCCTGGGCATCTGCGTCGGCCCCGGCGGTGCGGGCCCCGGCGGCATCCCGTGCCGTTGCCGCACCCTGAGCGCCCGACATGGACGCCAGGGCCTGGTCGGCAAATGATTGAAAAGTCTGCAGCGTGCTGCGCTGGATTTCCAGCCCCTGTATCGTGCTCGCCAGCATGCCGGCATTGAGCTGCAGCCAGTTGTGCACGGTCTGCAGTTCACGGATGCGCTGGTCGAGCTCGTCGAGCGACAGGCTGGGCAGCACGCCCGTCGCCCCGATTGACCGGTTGCCGGTACCTGGCAGGCCGGCCATGTTCTGCCAGGCCTGACGCATCATGTCGAGCCCGGCAAACAACGGATTGCCTGCCGCATCGCCAGTCTGCCCGAGGCCGGGCAGCACGAAAGGATTGTCTGCTTCTTGTGCCATGATGTTTGCCTCCTTGGGGCATTGCCGATAGAACTGCCAGCAGCGCACACCCCGCGGTGCCTGCCGCGCCTGGATAGCGGCTCAGGACGCCTGTGCAACCCGATCGGCGTGCAGCCGCAACTGCAAGGAGTCCAGTATGCACAACTCGGCCTCGAGCGTGAAGACCCCGCGACCCAGAAAGGACTGCAAGTCTGTCATATTCAGGCAACGGAACTCGATCACTTCGCCATCCTGGTTCACGGGCACGGCCGCGGCCGGCAATACACAATCGGCCAGCAACACATTCTCGACCTGATAGCCCTCGGGCAGGCGGCGATGCATGCGCAAGACCGTGCGCAAGGGGCTGTGGCCCGCCAGCATGGCCGCAGGCAGCCCGGCTTCTTCATGGGTTTCGCGCAGCAGAGCTGCGGCGCAGGTCTCGCGAGCCGCCACCAGGCCACCGGAGAGCGTGTCCCAGAGGCCCGGATCGGTGCTTTTGTCGAGCGCGCGCCGGGCCACCCAGAGGCGCCCGTCAGGTGTCCAGGCGTTCAAGTGCACAGATTGCGTGAGCAGGCCCAGTGGCCGCATGGCCCCGCGCTCCATCTGGGCCAGGTGCTGCCCTTCCGCCACCACATCCAGCAATTCATTGCGCCACGCGCGGATCAGCCCGGCCTGGTTCAGGGCGTGCGCCAGCTGCTCGAGGACTGCAGCCAGGCTGCGGCGGGCTGCGGCGGTAATGTGCACGGCCTCGGGTTCGATATGCACCCCCGGCAGACCGGCCACGGCGTTCTGCGCCGCCGGCGTGATCCAACCGCCCACGCGCCCGGCCAGGGTGACCGGGCGGGCGCCAGCGGGCGGCAATTGCTGCGCCTGGTGATGAAGATGCCCCCTGCATGCCTGCAGATGGGCCAGATCCGGGATGTGAACGGTGGCACGCATGACGGCATTGTAATGGAATGGCCATGGCGACCAGCCCCCCGACCCGGAAAGTCGCCAGCCGAGAGTCGCCAGCCCGGAACCGCCAGTCAGGCGTCACCAACCCGGCAGCCGCCAGCCGGAAGTCGCCAGCCGGGAGGCCGTCGTGGACGGCGTACTTCAAGTACACTGGAACTGCACATCGCCCAGGCCACATCTTCACCCATGGCCGTGACCGACACCCTGCCAGGCCGTGATCAGACTGGGCCCACGATCGTACTTGCATGCTGAACGCCATGAACACCCCCACCATCCGCCGTCGTCATTTCCTGGGCACGCTGGCCGCCCTGGCCCTTTACCCGGCTCTGGCCGCCTGTTCGCAGGATACCGAACCCCTGCCTTTCGAAGGCAACGACATCACCGGCAGCGGCCTGGGCCAGGATCTGGCCATGCCCGACACCCAGGGCCGGATGCGCACTCTGGCCGATTTCAAGGGCAAGGTGTTGCTGGTGTTTTTTGGCTACACGCAGTGCCCCGATGTCTGCCCCACGGCCATGCTGGAAATCAGCCAGGCCATGGAACTGCTCGGTGAACAGGCCGACCATGTGCAGGTGGTCATGGTCTCGGTCGACCCGGCCCGCGACACGCCAGAAATCCTCCAGGCCTATGTCGAACTCTTCGACCCGCGCTTCATGGGGCTTACGGGCACCCCCGAACAGCTCGACAAGACCGCGCGCTCATTCAAGGCCTTCTACGCCAAAGAGCCTGGCCCCACCCCCAATCATTACGCCATGAATCATTCGGCCGCCTTCTACCTGCTCGACCAGAATGGCCAGGCGCGCGCCCTGCTGGGCCCGTCGCTCACCCCCGAAGACATGGCGCACGACATCCGCCTGCTGCTCGAGCCCGCCTGAGGCCCCACAGGCCGCCAGCCCGGCCCCATGGCGCCACACGGATGGCCGCCCGACGGCACACATGCACCACGCGGACGGCCGGCGGACAGCACAATGCACTACGCCGATGGCCGCCAGACGACACCATGCCGTATCAGGACAGATCGGCTTCCGGAGCCGGCCGCAGATCGGGCAAGGGCTCGTGCTGGCGCTCGCCCCGCTCGAACTCTTCCCAGACCTCGATGGCACGCATGCGCTGGTGCACGATGGCCTCGATGCGCTCGCGCAGCGCCGGATACTGCTGTTGCAGGCGCCTGAAGTCGGCTTCGGGCAACATCAGCAGGCGGCTGTAGCCCAGCGAACGGGCACGGGCCTCGAAATCGCGATCCATCACCAGGGCGATTTCACCAAAGATCTGGCCACTGCCCAGTTCGGCCGTGGTGCCATCGGGCAGATCCAGAAGCACCGCCCCCGAGGCCACGATCACCATCGCGCGGCTGCGTCGCACCCGTGGCACGATCTCCTGCCCCGGCAGCACCAGGCGCGGCTTGAGTGCCTTGACGATGGCCGCGCGCAGGGCCTCATCCAGCCCCTCGAAAAACGACACCCGTGACACCAGCACCTCGGCGCTCAAGGTAATGTCCAGTTGGCCATAGCGCTCGAGCGGCCCCCAGCGCGCCTCGACCTGACGGATCAGGTCGGCGTAGGTTTCGCCGCTGATCAGGTTCTGGCCCAGCATGTCGCGGTAGCGCAGGCGCTCGAACGTACGCGCCATGCGTGCCAGGTAGGCTTCCTGCAAGGTCTGCGCATAGCGTGGATACTGCAGCACCAGCGCCTGCAGGGCTTCTTCGAGCAGATCGAGGCGGCGTTGGTGCGCCTTGATGATGATGTCGGTGACGGCCTCGCCCAGCAAGGGCTGTACATCACTGCGCGCAAACGGGATCAGACGCCGCGCCACCGACCACTTCGCCATCAACAGGCCAAAGCGCCGGGTCAGCCCGCGCACCAGCCAGAACTGCCAGCCCGTCAGGTGGTGTACCCACACCGCCAGACGCAGGCTGCGCGAATACTGCAGGTCGGCGGCCAGCGCCGCCTCGAACCCGGCCAGACCGCGCGCACGCACGGCATCGCTCAGGCGCTCGGCCCGCGCCAGCAGCGCCTCGGCGGTGCGCCAGCCCAGCAGCTGTTCCTTGAGGTTGTCGAAGTACAGTTCTTCTTCGCGCCCCGCCAGAATCCCCATGCCGACGGCCACCTTCTCGTCATCGCTCAGCTGGTGCAGCTGCGCCGCATCCACGCCGGCCTGCCCGGCATCGAAGACCGCATGCAGGCGCTCGAGCACCGGGGCCACGATATGCTCATTGCGTGCGACCTCATCGATCCTGTCGCGCAGCACGGCCAGTTCGACCACCTGCGCCTGATCGCGCAAGGCCCGGTCGACCGGGCTGAGCTGGTTCAGGCCCAGGCGCGTGATCAGCGCGCGCAGGCTCATGCCATTGACGAACAGGGTCAGGAGCACGAAACCCGTGGTGGCCACCGCGATGAACTGACGATCCACGTGCAGGATGGCGCTCTGCTCGGTGACGGCCAGGGCCAGCGCCAGCGACACCGCCCCACGCAGGCCACCGGCCAGCATCACCGTCCGGTAGGCCGGACTGACCTGCGTGCTCAGGCGCAGGCGCCCCATCAGCGGCAGCAGCCCGAAGACCACCAGCGCCCGCGCCGCCATGGTGACGACATAAAGCACCAGGATCAGGAACACCTCGACCCATGTGATTTCGGCCATCATGCGCGGAATCAGCATGGCCGCCAGCAGGAAGATGAGCGAATTGGCCCAGAACCCGAACTGGCCCCAGGCCCCCTCCAGCTGCTCGAAAGTGGTCGGCGACATGCGCGTGCGCCCATTGGACCCGACCACCAGACCGGCGATCACCGTAGCCACGACCCCCGATACGTCCAGGTAATATTCGGAAATGAAAAAGGCCAGATACGCCAGTGCCACCGTGAGCGTGATTTCGGCCGCCGGCCAGCCCCGCAACCAGCGAAACAGCATCGTCGCCCCCGAGCCCATGACGAAGCCCGCCAGCCCGCCGCCCAGGAACGAGATCAGGAAGTCCTTCACGATGGTGAGTTCGGAAATCGGCGAACCGTCGATCAGTGCGGCCACCAGCACGGTGTACAGCGCAATCGACGCCGCATCATTGAACAGGGCCTCGCCCTCGACCAGATTGGTCAGCCTGCGCGGCGCCCCCACCTCGCGGAAGATGCTGACCACGGCGCCCGGATCGGTGGTGGCGACGATGGCCCCGAGCATCAGGCACGCCACCAGCCCGTACGATGAAATGGCCGACAGCGATACCCCCACCGCGACCGTGCACACGACCACCGCCACCACCGCCATCACCAGGATCGGGCTGATGTCATCCATAAGCCGGCGGATGTTCGTCGCCAGGGCTGTCTCGAACAGCAGTACGGGCAAAAACACGAACAGGAAAGTCTCGGACGAGACTTCGAAATGTTGCAGCGTATCGAGATAATCGCCGATCACCCCCGGCGCCCAGCCATGCACGTGGATGATGACGCCCAGCACGAAACCCACTACGGCCAGCAGCACCGAATAGGGCAGGCGCAGCCGGCCGGCCAGTGGCGGCATGAACGATATGAGGGCCAGCAGCCCTGCCAGGCCAAAGATCAGCAGGCCGATTTTCATGGGGCGGATCCGATGCCGCGATCATCGCGGCGGCTACAGGCTCAAGAATACCGGATACACGCGCAAAAAAAGTGAATCCCCCCTGATTTTGAGGAGGCCGCCCTGATCTGCCATCCTTGCATCGCAAACGCCGAGCACTCGACCTTTACGCCTTGAGCGATCGGCCGCCAAGCGAAACGGCTGCGGTCATCCTGATTATTTACGAGCTGCAGCGCATCTCAGTGGTAGTCCGACTCGCGCTGATGACGCACGGCCAGTATCGTCACGATGTCGTCGGGCTCGATCTCGAAAAGCGCCACGTATCCAGCGGCGCCAAACGAGATCACCAATTCGCGCAGATAAGGAGTGTGGGCCGATGCCTTGCGGCATGTAAACGGGAACTGCTTCAATAAATCGATCGCCTGGACAATACGCGCCAAGGCCCGCTCAGCTGGCTCTGTGCTGTGCGGATCCTGTTCCAATAAGAATTCATACAGCCTCACCAAATCCGCCTCGGCTTCCTCCGTGAAACGAACGGTATGGCTCATGAGCGGCTGATACACGCCTTGGCCGCATCCAGCTTGGCGTGCAATTTTCCCAACACCACATCGGCCTGGACATAGTGACCAGTCCGCCGGGCCCGGTCGCGCGAGGCCAGGCCACACGCCAGAAAGGCTTCATTGGCTTTGCGTAGCTCGACCTGACTGCGTACGGCCTGTTCGATGAACTGTGACAGACTTTCTCCTTCGCGCAAGACGCTTTCAGTGTCCTGGCGCAACTGCGGATCAACCCTGAGCGGTGGAAATGTGGCGGTTTTCATACTACCCTCGGACACTTGCATAGCAATTGCGATACATTATAGATCATTGCGCAAAAGCCCAACGGTTCTCCGTTGGGCTTTTTGTTGGTGAGCATGTTCACCGCTCCTGATCCCACTGATGTTTGTGAAACATCGACTCCATCAATGCTGTGGGCAGATCACGGCCTGAGCACGTTCACCGCTCCTGATGGATATTTGTTGAAATTTGGTCAGGTAGCGTGATGGATATGGGGTAATCCCCCTCGAGATGCTTGAATAAAGTCATCTTTTGGGGGAGTCTCTTGTTTCCTAAGACTCGAGACGCGCCCAGTGTGCCATAACCTGCTGAACGACCCAAACTTTTTTACGCTGCTGTTGCAGA
>NZ_JBAYPG010000039.1:0-21198 GCF_041677825.1 Castellaniella sp. | reverse complement strand
CTTCGACAAGCTAGGCCTTCCCAGACTCTCATAACCTCAACTTCTCGAACCGCCCGGTGCGGACCCGCATGCCGGGTGGTGTGGCAGGGGTGCAGTTCATAAGAACTGCCCCCTATGCCGATTTCGGGCTCTGGCGGCGGTGGGCCGCAACCCGGCAGCCGGGGGCGCAGGTCCGCTCTGTCGTAGACGCCGGTCTGCCTTCCCCGGGGGTGCGCTGCAGGCCGATGGCAGGCGGTCTTGCTGCAGATGAACGATAATCGGGGTTCGGACTGGTTCCATTGTGATTCCAGCGTGACTCCTTCGCCACCCCATTCCATCGCCGTCATCCCTTGATTGCCTCGTCATTCTCCGACGCCCTGAGCTGGCCCATCATCAGCATCACTGCCTTTCTGGCCGGCGGCCTGATCGTCGTCTCCGAGCGCTGGCATGGGCGCTACACCGGAGACGTCGATCTGCACAAGCCGCAGGCCATGCATGCCCGCGCTGCGCCGCGGGTGGGCGGCCTGGCCGTCGTGGCCGGTACCCTGGCCGGCCTGCTGGTTCTTGGGCCACGCAACATGACCCTGGGCTGGTTGTGGCCGGCCTTGTTCGTGGCCGTGCTGCCTGTGTTCATGGCGGGCTTGCTCGAGGACATCACCAAGGACATCGGATCCGGCAAGCGCCTGCTGGCCGCCTTTCTGTCGGCTGCCATCGCCTGGTGGCTGCTGGGCGGCATATCGCGCGTGGGCCTGCCCTGGGTGGATGGCTGGCTGTCCGCCTGGCCGGTGCTGTCGCTGTTGTTCACCATGCTGGCCGTGGGCGGATGTACCCATGCCCTGAACATCGTCGATGGCATGAACGGGCTGGCTGGCATGATCGCCAGCCTGATCGCGCTGTCGCTTGCGCTGGTGGCCTGGCAGGTGCAGGACGTGCCCATCTTCCTGATTGCCACCGCGCTGGCGTCGGCCACCCTGGGTTTTCTGGCCTGGAACTTTCCGTTCGGGCGCGTGTTCCTGGGTGATGGCGGGGCCTATTTTCTTGGGTTCATGCTGGCTGAACTGGCCGTGCAGCTGGTGGTCCGCAACCCGGGCGTGTCGCCATTCTACGCCCTGGCCGTGCTGTTCTACCCGGTGTTCGAGACGCTGTTTTCCATCTGGCGACGCAAGTTCAGGCGTGGCGTGCCAGTCGATCAGCCCGATGCCCTGCATTTGCACCAACTGGTCTTTCGGCGTCTGGTCCGGGTGACCTTCAGTCGTGATCGCCGCCATGCGGTGCCTGCCCTGTGCAATGCCATGGCATCGCCCTATCTCTGGGTGCTGGCGCTGATCAGTCTGGTGCCGGCCACCGTGTGGTGGGATGACGTGCGCATCCTGGGCCTGAGCATGGTGGCCTTTGCGGCTGTCTATGTCTGGCTGTATGTCAGGCTCATCACCTGGCGTCGTCCGCGCTGGCTGTTGCTGCCCTCGCTGGGGCGGCGCGGGCGCAGCGATTAAAATCATCCCGATGCAGCAATCTTTTTCCGGAGGGCCCGCGATGAAATTGAATGATGTCCGTCTGGCTGTCGTCGGGCTGGGCTATGTGGGCCTGCCGCTGGCTGTTGAATTCGGCAAGTGCCGCCCGGTTCTGGGCTTCGACGTCAACCGGCAGCGCATCGCAGAACTGCAGGCGGGCCAGGACGCGACGCTGGAAGTCGAGGCCGCCGAGCTGGCCCAGGCAAGACAGCTCGAATTCACCTCCGAGCCCGGGGCGCTTGCGCGGGCCAACGTGTTCGTCGTCACCGTGCCCACACCCATAGACCAGTACAAGCAGCCCGATCTGTCGCCTCTGGTGCGCGCCAGCGAAACAATCGGGCGGGTGCTCAAGCGCGGGGATGTGGTGATCTACGAATCCACGGTCTATCCGGGGGCCACGGAAGAAGTCTGCGTGCCGGTGCTCGAACGGGTCTCCGGCCTCGCATTCAATCAGGATTTCTTTGCGGGCTACAGCCCGGAGCGCATCAACCCGGGCGACAAGGCGCACCGCGTGGCCACCATACGCAAGGTGACGTCGGGTTCCACCCCCGAAATTGCCGATCTGGTCGATGCCCTGTATCGTGAAATCATCACCGCGGGTACGCACAAGGCGTCCTCCATCCGCGTGGCCGAGGCGGCCAAGGTGATTGAAAACACGCAGCGCGATGTCAATATCGCCCTGATCAACGAATTGGCCCTGATTTTCAATCGCCTGGGCATCGATACCCAGGAAGTGCTCGAGGCGGCAGGCACAAAATGGAATTTCCTGCCGTTTCGCCCGGGCCTGGTGGGCGGGCACTGCATCGGGGTCGATCCATACTATCTGACCCACAAGGCCCAGTCGATCGGCTATCACCCGGAGATCATCCTGGCCGGGCGCCGGCTGAACGATTCAATGGGCGGCTACGTGGCCGCTCAACTGGTGAAGGCGATGACCAAGCGGCGCATCCAGGTGCAGGGTTCGCACGTACTGGTGCTGGGGCTGGCCTTCAAGGAAAACTGCCCCGACCTGCGCAATACCCGCGTCGTCGATATCGTGCATGAGCTGGGTGAATACCATATCGCCACGGATGTCCACGATCCCTGGGTCGATGCGGACGAAGCCGAGCGCGAATACGGCATCCGGCCCATTGCTGCGCCAGAGCCGGGTGCCTATGATGGCATCATCGTGGCCGTGGCGCACGAACAGTTCAGGGCCATGGGCGAGGCCGTCCTGCGCGCACTGGGCAAGCCCGAGCACGTGCTTTACGATCTGAAGTATGTGCTGGACAAACACCAATCCGATCTGCGTCTCTGAGAATTCCATGCCCTGTCCCCATGATTTGATCCAAACGCAACTGCAGCAGGCGCCGCGCACCTGGCTGCTCACGGGTTGTGCCGGCTTCATCGGCTCGAACCTGCTCGAAACCCTGCTGCGGCTCGATCAACCGGTCATCGGGCTGGATGATTTCTCCACGGGCTACCAGCGCAATCTGGATGAGGTGCGCGACCGGGTCAGCCCTGCGCAATGGGCGCGTTTCCAGTTCATCGAGGGCGATGTCCGCGATCTGGACACCTGCCACAGGGCCACGCGGGGTGTACAGCATGTGCTGCATCAGGCCGCATTGGGTTCGGTGCCGCGTTCGCTCGAGGATCCGGTCACCACCAACGATGTCAATATCGGCGGGCACCTGAACATGCTGGTGGCCGCGCGCGATGCCGGGGTGCGGTCTTTTGTCTATGCCGCGTCCAGTTCAACCTATGGCGATCTGCCCGGGCTGCCGAAGGTCGAGGACAGGATCGGCCGGCCCCTGTCCCCCTATGCGGTGACCAAATACGTGAACGAGCTGTATGCCGACGTCTTTTTCCGGGCCTGGGGCCTGGATTCCGTCGGTCTGCGGTATTTCAATGTCTTCGGGCCCCGTCAGGATCCGGATGGAGCCTACGCGGCGGTCATCCCCAAGTGGGTGTCGGC
Source organism: Castellaniella sp. (assembly GCF_041677825.1). Lineage (GTDB taxonomy): Bacteria > Pseudomonadota > Gammaproteobacteria > Burkholderiales > Burkholderiaceae_B > Castellaniella. Next base: position 17,754 of record NZ_JBAYPG010000039.1, on the reverse strand, counting down.
CATGATCCTCGATCAGCCCGTGGTGATCAACGGCGATGGCGAGACCAGCCGCGACTTCTGTTTTGTCGACAACGCGGTACAGGCCAATCTCCTGGCGGCACTGGCCGGTCCGCAGGGCCAGAACCAGGTGTACAACGTCGCGTTCAATGCCCGCACGTCGCTCAACGAACTGTTCGGGCATTTGCGTACCGTGCTTGGCCGCCATGGGGTCGAGTACCGGAAAGACGCCCGGCATGCGGATTTCCGTGCGGGCGACGTCCGACATTCGCAAGCCGATATCGCCAAGGCCCGCCGTCTGCTGGGATATGACCCACAATACGACATCCTGCAAGGTCTCGAATCGGCCATGCCCTGGTATGTCCGATTCCTGCGCTGAGCACCTGCTGATTCTCCATCACTCCATGCGGGCGGGTGGGGCAGAGCGGGTGGCGGCCCAGCTGGCAGCGTGGTGGCTGGGCCAGGGGCGGCGCGTGACGCTGGTGACGCTGGCCGGTTCCGGGCAGGATGCCTACGCGCTGCCGGCTGGCGTGCGCCGCATTGCCCTGGACGTGGCGCGCGACAGCCGGGGCGCGCTGCAGGCGCTGATCGGCAATCTGGGGCGTTACCGTGCGGTGCGCCGGGTGCTGCGTGAAGAGCGCCCGGATGTCGTGGTGGGCATGATGACGCGTCCTTCGATTCTTGCGCTGCTGGCGGCCCATGGGTTGGGGGTGCCGGTCATCGCCACCGAGCACAGCCATCCACCCGCCAGGCGGTTGCCCCGTTTCTGGGTCGTTCTGCGGCGCCGGGCGTATCCGCGCGCGCACGCCGTCGTGGCCCTGACCCGGCGCAGTGCGCAGTGGCTGGATGCCCATGTGCCCGGGGTCCGTGCGCAGGTGATCCCCAATGCAGCCATCTGGCCGATACCGGGCGGCGAGCCGGTGCGTCCTGCCCCGGCGCCTGGCCCGCGGTCCATCGTGCTGGCCGTGGGTCGCCTGCATGCCGTGAAAGGCTTCGATTGCCTGATCCGGGCCTTTGCGCGGCTGGCCGAAGCACAGCCACACTGGGATCTGGTCATTCTGGGCGAGGGCCCCGAGCGCCCGGCGCTCGAGGCGTTGCGCAGCCAACTGGGGCTGGATCACAGGATCCAGCTGCCGGGGCGCGTGGGCAATGTGGCCGACTGGTATCGGGCCAGCAGTCTGTATGTGCTCAGTTCGCGCACCGAAGGGCTGCCCAACACCCTGCTGGAGGCCATGGCGTCGGGCTTGCCGTGTGTGGCTTTCGACTGCGAAACGGGGCCGTCGGACATCATCCGCGCCGATGTGGACGGCGTTCTGGTGCGCGAGCTGCAGGATCCCGCCGCGCTGGCGGCCGCGCTGGGCCGGCTGATGGCCGATCCAGCCCTGAGGGCGCGTCTGGCTCACCGGGCGCCTGAAGTGCTGCAGCGGTTCGGGCAGGACAGGATCATGGTGCTCTGGGACGCGCTTCTTCCTGGCCGGCGTCGCGCAGCAGTCGACGCAACGGCCATGAACACGGCGCCGCTGCCATGAAATTGCTGTTCCTGCTCAGCTCGCTGCATGGCGGCGGTGCCGAGCGTGTGGCCGCCACGCTGGCCAGCGCCTGGGTGCGCAATGGGGTTGACGTGCATCTGGTCTGCTGTTTTTCCGGGCGCGGGCGCAATATGCAGGTGCTGGATCCCCGTGTACGGGTCGAGTGGCTGGCCGATCGGATGCCTGCGAGCCCCGGCATGCTGCGGCCGCTCGTCAAGCTGTGGGCCTTGCGGCGGTTGGTTCAGGCGTACCGGCCGGATCGCGTTCTTTCATTCCTCACCAATGTCAATGTGATGGCGCTGCTGGCCACCCGGGGGCTGGATGTCCCGGTGGTGGTGAGCGAGCGTTCCGATCCCCTGCACGGGTGGGCTGCGGGCCGCGTGCTGCGTGTCCTGCGCCGGTTCACGTACCCCTGGGCGGCACGCGTCGTGGTACAGACGGAGACCGCGCGCCGGCACCTGATCCAGGTGGCCCCCGCGGTGCGCCACAGCGTGGTGATTGCCAACCCGCTGCCGCCCGAGCTGCCGCCTTCACGCCACGCCGAACCGGCCGGGGATCGGCTCGTTCTGGTGGCGGCCGGCCGCTTCCAGCCGGTCAAGCAATTCGATCGGCTGATCGAGGTGTTTGCCCGTCTTGCGCCCACGAATCCCCGGTGGGATCTGGTGATCTGGGGCGATGGTCCGCAGCGCGAGGCCTGCCAGGCGCGGGTGCATGCGCTGGGCCTGCAGGCGCGCATCCGGCTGCCTGGGCATACCCGTCAGCTCTGGCCTGCATTGCTGCAGGCCCATGTGTTCATCCATTGCTCGCGCGTCGAAGGGTTTCCGAATGCCCTGCTCGAGGCCATGGCGCTGGGGCTGCCCTGCGTGGCCACCGATTGTCCATCCGGGCCGGCCGATATGACACGCCAGGGGCGCGATGCGCTGCTGGTGCCCCCGGATGACGAGCGGGCCTGGGCGCGTGCGCTGGGTGAACTGCTGTCGGCCAGCCCGCAGGACCGGGCAGCGCGTGGCCGCGCGGGCGCGGTCTCGGTACGGTCGCGTTACGGACTGGAGGCCATTCTGGCCCGTTGGGATGCGCTGGGCCTTGCCTGGTCATCGGGCGCTGCCGATCCTTCGACGGGTGCCGCGCATGAATGATGTATCCAGCCAGACCGCGCGGCTGCACGTATTGCACGTCATCTCGGGGCTTCTGCACGGGGGCGCGGAAACCGTGCTGCAGCGCCTGGTCACGGCGGATCGGGACCGCGTCCGGCATCAGGTGGTTTCCATGCGTGGCTTCGGGGTCATCGGGCCGAGCCTGCAGGCGGCGGGCATCGAGGTGATCGATCTAGAGATGCGGGGCGTGGCAGGCTCCCTGCGCGGGCTCTGGCGCCTGTACCGCCTGCTGCGCAGGCAGCGGCCCGATGTGGTCCAGACCTGGATGTATCATGCGGACTTGCTCGGGGGGCTGATTGCGCGTCTGGCCGGCGTGCGTGCCGTATCCTGGGGGCTGCGCAATTCGGGCGAGCACCTGGCCGAGAGCAGCCGCTCGTCGCGGCGGGCGGCGTGGTGGTGCGCGCGTGTCTCCGGCATGGTGCCGGCCGCCATCGTGGCCTGTGCGCATCGGGCGGCCGTGGTGCATCGTGCGCTGGGCTATCGTACTGATCGGCTGGTCGTGATCCCCAACGGCTATGATCTGCGGCGCTGGCAGCCTGATCCTGTCAGCAGGGGCCGTCTGCGGGCTTCGCTGGGCGTGGCCGAGGATGAGGTGCTTCTGGGTTGCGTGGCCCGCTGGAATCCGCTCAAGGACCACGCCAATCTGCTGGCCGCCCTGGCGCTGTGCCAGCATCACGGCCTGCGGCTGCGCTGCGTGCTGGTCGGGCTGGGCATGTCGCCGGACAACGCCGGACTGCTGGCGATGGCGCGCGATCTCGGGGTGCTGCAGCAACTGGTGCTTCTGGGGCGGCGCGATGATGTGCCGCACTGGATGGCCGCGATCGACGTACACGTGCTGGCCAGCAAGGCCGAGGGTTTTCCCAATGTGGTCTGCGAGGCCATGGCCTGCGGCGCGGCAGCGGTGGTGACCGACGTGGGCGATGCCGCAGAAATCGTGGCGCAGCATGGCTGGGTGGTGGCTGCGCAGGATCCCGCGGCATTGGCGCAGGCCATGCAGGCTGCGGTCAGGGCCGTGCGCGCACCGGGCTGGGCGGCGCGCCAGACCGCCGCGCGTGAGTCGGTGGCGCAGCGCTATGGGCTGCAGGCGATGGTGGACCGCTATGACGCCTTGTGGCGGCGTCTTGCCCAGAATCCTCTTGCCCGGGGTCGGTCAGGGTGGCGCGAGGCCGACGCCCAGGCCGCGGATCACGGTGCGTACCCGGTGCCAGGCGCTCCATTTGCGCCCCGGCTTCTTTTTTTCATCACCAATCCGGCCTTTTTCATCTCGCATCGCCTGCCTGTGGCCGAGGCGGCGCGCCAGGCGGGCTACGAGGTGCATGTGGCGTCGATGGCAGGCCCCGAGGGGGCGCGCCTGAAGGCACTGGGTTTCGTGCATCACGTGCTGCCGTTGTCGCGTACCGGCATGCGACCCTGGGCCGAATGGCGCAGCCTGTGGGCGCTGGGTCGTCTGTTGCGCACGCTGCAGCCTGCCCTGGTGCACGCCGTCACGCTCAAGTCTGTGCTGTATGGCGGCATCATGTCGCGCCTCATGGGGGTGCCGGCTTTTGTGGCGGCCATCTCCGGGCTGGGCTATGTGTTCATACCCGGGCCGGGCTGGCGGCGTGGCTGGCAGCGCCATCTGGCGCTGGTGTTGTATCGTCTGGCGCTGGGACACCGGCACAGCCGGGTCATATTCCAGAACCCCGCGGATCGCGACGTGCTGCTGCGGGCCGGGGCGCTGCGTGCCGCACAGGTCGTCATGATGCGCGGCTCGGGCGTGGATCTGCAGGCCTTCAGGCCGCGCCCCTGGCCTGCGCAGCCCGTCACGGCCGTGATGGCGGCACGGCTGCTGCGTGACAAGGGCGTGGTCGAGTTTGCCGAAGCCGCGCGCATTCTGCGCCAGCAGGGCAGCCCCGTGCGCTGCCGCCTGGCGGGCAGCCCCGATCCGGAAAATCCGGCCTCGATCGATGCCTCGACGCTGCAGGGCTGGCAGGACGACGGCTGGCTCGATTACGTCGGCGAATGCACGGATGTGGCGGCCCTGTACGCCCAGGCGCATATCGTCGTGCTGCCGTCCTACCGTGAAGGCCTGCCCAAGTCACTGATCGAGGCTGCGGCAGCCGGTCGGCCGGTGGTGACCACCGATGTGCCCGGCTGCCGGGATGCCATCGAACCGGGCGTCAGTGGCCTGCTGGTGCCTGCCAGGGATGCATCGGCCCTGGCGGGGGCCTTGCACAGACTGGCGGGCGATGCGGCCCTGCGCGTACGCATGGGCGCCGCCGGGCGCGCCCTGGCCGAACGGGATTTTGGCCTGGAACGCATCGTGCAGGCGCATCTGGCGGTCTATGCCGATCTGGGCGTCGTGCCCGTTCAGAAGGGCAGTGCGTGCCCGGCAGGCAGCACGGCACCCAGGGCCGCGCGAAATTCCGATTGAATGCGTGCCAGCGCGCCGGGGGTATCGCCCTCGAAGCGCAACACCACCACCGGCGTGGTGTTCGATGCCCGAGCGAGACCGAAGCCGTCGGCATATTCGACACGGATGCCATCGATCGTGATGCGCTCGGTCGCGGTCGGGAACTGCCCCTCGGCCTGCAGGCGCCGTACGAGCGCGTGGGGCTCGCCCTCGGCCATGGGCAACTTGAGTTCGGGGGTTGCCAGGCCCTGGGGCAGGGCGTCGAGCACGGCACTGGGGTCGGGGCTGCGCGAGAGGATCTCGAGCAGGCGGGCGCCGGCATAGAGACCATCGTCAAAGCCGAACCAGTGGTCGTTGAAGAAAATATGGCCACTCATCTCGCCGGCCAGTGGCGCGCCGGTTTCCGCCAGACGGGCCTTGATCAGCGAGTGCCCGGTCTGCGACATCAGCGGCGTGCCGTCCGCGGCACGGATGGCGGCGCCCAGGTGGCGGCTGCATTTCACGTCGAACAGGATTTCGGCGCCCGGCCGCCGCTCGAGGATGTCGCGCGCAAACAGGATCATCTGCCGGTCTGGCCAGATGATCTGCCCCGAACGGGTGACCACGCCGAGGCGGTCGGCATCGCCATCGAAGGCCAGACCCAGTTCGCAGCCCGATGCCTGGACATGGGTGATCAGGTCCTGCAGGTTGGCTGGATCGGCCGGATCCGGATGGTGGTTGGGGAACAGGCCGTCCACTTCGGTGTAGAGTTCATCCACCGAGCAGCCCAGTGCCTGGTACAGGCGCGTGGCGGCCACGCCCCCGACACCGTTGCCGCAGTCGATGGCGATCTTCATGGGGCGGGCCAGGTGCACTTGCCCGCGTATGGTCTGGATATAGGTGTCGACCAGCGCCTGATGCCGCGTGCGGCCCCGGGACACACCCGCAGGGGGGCGGACATGCTGCATGGACTCGCGCAGTGCGTGGATGTCTGCACCGTACAGGGTACGCCCGCCGAGCATCATCTTGAAACCATTGTAGTCAGGCGGGTTGTGGCTGCCCGTGACGGCCACCCCGGAACCACTGCCGCTGTGGTGGGCCGCGAAGTACACCAGCGGTGTGTGCACCAGACCCAGGTCGATCGTATCCAGCCCGCCCTCGCGCAGGCCTTCCTGGAGGGCCTGCGCGAGATCGGGGCTGGACAGGCGGCCGTCGTGGCCCACCGCCATGCTGCGCACCCCTTGCGCCCGTGCCCGTTCTGCCAGGGCCAGCCCCAGCAGTCGGGCGAACCCGGCGTTCAGGGGGTCGGGTACCGTGCCGCGAATGTCGTAGGCCTTGAACACACTGGATGGCAGGGAAAGGGGCAGGTTCAAAAGGAACTCCATCACGAAGGGGTGAATGTACCGAATGGATTATCGCTGATTACAATAGCGGATTGTCACGGATTGCTGGAACGGGGTTGGCCGTCATGGATCATTTGCAAGCGTTGCGCGCGGTGGTGGGTGTCACACACGTCCTTACAGGGGCGGATGCGCAGCCGTTCGAAACAGACTGGCGCGAACGCTATCGTGGCCGGTCGCTGGCCGTGGTGCGCCCGGCCAGCACGGCCGAAGTCGCCAGCGTGGTGCGCCTGTGTGCCCAGGCAGGCCTGCCTGTCGTCCCGCAGGGGGGCAATACCGGCTTGTGCGGTGCGGCGACCCCCGATGGTTCGGGGCAGGCCGTGATTCTTTCCCTGCAGCGCCTGAACCAGATCCGCCATGTGGATACCGACAACGATACCCTGGTGGCCGAAGCGGGCTGCATCCTGCAGGCGGTGCAGCAAGCGGCCGATGAAGCGGGCCGGCTGTTTCCGCTCAGCCTGGCTGCCGAGGGCAGCTGTACCATAGGCGGCAATCTGGCAACCAATGCGGGCGGCACCCAGGTGCTGCGCTATGGCAACATGCGTGAACTCACCCTGGGCCTCGAGGTGGTCACCCCCCAGGGCGAGATCTGGCATGGCCTGCGCGGGCTGCGCAAGGACAACACGGGTTACAGTCTGCGCGACCTCTACATCGGCAGCGAAGGCACCCTGGGGGTGATCACGGCAGCCACCCTCAAGCTGTTCCCCCAGCCAGTCGCTCGCTGCACTGCGCTGCTGGCCCTGGGGTCCATCGGGGCCGCCATCGGCGTACTGGGGCTGGCGCGTGCCGGCCTGGGCGCCTCGCTGACGGGCTTCGAGCTCATGGCTGCGCCGTGTCTGCTGGACGTGGTTCGCGCGTTCCCGCAGCAGCGTTTGCCCTTCGCCAACCCTTCTGCTCCCTGGTATGCTCTGCTCGAGCTCTCGGACAGCGAATCCGAAGCCCACGCCCGCGAACGTTTCGAGCACGTGATCGGCGAGGCCATCGAAGCCGGGCTGGTGCAGGATGCGGCGATTGCCGAGTCCGTGGCACAGAGCCAGGCGCTCTGGCACCTGCGTGAAAGCATTCCGCTGGCCGAAAAAGAAAAAGGCAAGAGCATCAAGCATGATATTTCTGTTTCGGTGTCGCGCATGGCCGAGTTCGTCGAACACACCAACGCGGCCCTTCAGGCGGCGTTTCCGGGTATCCGACATGTGATTTTCGGCCATCTGGGCGATGGCAACCTGCATTACAACGTGGCACCGGGGGTCGGCTGGGATGCCGACCGCCTGCTGGCGCAACAGGAAGCCGTCTATCAGCTGGTGCACGATCGGGTGCATGCGGTGGGCGGGTCCATCAGTGCCGAACACGGCGTGGGCCAGCTCAAGCGCGATGCGCTGCCGCGCTACAAGGATCCGGTCGAGATGGTCCTGATGCACCGCCTCAAGTCGGCGCTCGATCCGCAGGGCCTCATGAATCCCGGCAAGGTGCTGGCCTGAGCCAACCGGCGCATCAGCCGGGGAACGGCTGGAACGGGTAAATCAGCCCCATCCCGGCGCAGGTCCCTCGAGGCAGGTTCACCCTGGATGCAGGTTCACCCCAGTGCAGGCTCACCCCGGCGCAGGCTCCTTCAGCGCTTCTGGCAGTGCGGGCAGAAATACGTGGCCCGCTGGCCTTGTACCAGGCGCCGTATCAGGGTGGCACACCGGGGGCAGGGCTGGCCATCGCGCTCATAGACTGCTGCATGCAGGCTGAAATATGCGCCTGGCGCGCCCTGTGGATCCACGTAGTCACGCAGGGTGCTGCCGCCTGCTTCGAGTGCCTGCGCCAGTGTGCTCAGGATGGCCTCATGCAGCCGTGCACAGCGGGGTCGTGAAATTTGCCCTGCAGACAGGCGTGGATCGATGCCGGCCTGAAACAGCGCTTCCGATGCATAGATGTTGCCCACGCCCACCACGATGCGGCCGGCCAGCAGCAGTGGTTTGATGGCCTGCCTGCGCCCCTGCAACTGGCCATGCAGCCACTCGGGCGTGAACCCGGGGTCGAATGGCTCGATGCCCAGCCCGGCCAGCAGGGGGTGGGCCAGCAATGGGCCGTCCGTGTCCGGGTGCCAGAGGACGGCACCGAAGCGGCGCGGATCGTGCAGCAGGAAGCGTCCATCATCGAAACGCCATTCGACGTGGTCGTGTTTGCGCAGCGGCGCCTGCATGGGCACGCGGCGCAGGGAGCCCGACATGCCCAGGTGCACGATCTGCGTGCCGCCATCGAAACGGATGAGCAGGTATTTGCCACGCCGTTCGCAGGCCCGTACCGTCTGGCCCTGCAGCCGGGCGGGCAGTCCGGCTGGCACGGGCCAGCGCAGGCGGGGCTCGTGGATCACCAGCTCACGCAGGATCCGTCCGGGCATGAACGTGGCGATTCCACGACGTGTCGTTTCAACTTCTGGCAGTTCGGGCATGGCAGGGGTGATAACATCCTCTTTCTATGATGCAATTTTGCCACCAGACGCGCAATGTGTTCGCGTCGCGGCTCTGGTTCAGCCCATGAGACTCCCCATTTTCGTTCTGGCTGTGCTGCTTGCGCTGGGCGCTGCACACACGGGGGCGTGGGCTGCATCGTCCGATACGGACACACAGACGAAAGAAGACGCCATCCAGATGCGCCAGGGCGAACCGCCCCTCGTGCCGCTTACGCCCGAGCTGCTGTATCGGCTTCTGGTGGCCGAATTCTCGGCGCAGCACGGTCTGTACGATGACGCCGCCCAAGAACTGCTGGCCCTGTCACGCGACACGCTGGATTCACGCCTTGCGCTGCGCTCATTCCAGATGGCCATGTCAGGGCATAACCTGGCCCTGGCCCTGCGCGCGGCGCACCAGTGGGCCACCCTCGATCCGGACAATCCCGAGGCCGTGGCCGCCTCGCTCGCCCTGTCGGCATCCAGCGGGCAGACCGATGGCCTGGCGCGCACGCTGGCCCGCCGCATCGCTGCAGCGGATGACCGTGATCAGGCCATCGTGCAGGCGGCGGGGATCGTGGCCCGCATGACCGACAAGCGTCTGGCGCTGGACGTTCTGGACAAGGCCCTGGTCGATGTGGTGGGCAGCTCCAGTCTGGCTCGTCTGGCGCTGGCCGATGCGGCCTGGGCCGCCGGCGAGAATGCGCGCGCCCTGAAAGAAGCCCGCCGTGGGCAGCAGCTCGACCCGGATTCTCAGGATGCAGCCCAGCGCGTGCTCGAATATGGCCTGCGCCTCGAGCCCGAGAGTGTGATCCGTGAAACACGGGCCTTCATCGACGAACACCCCGGCCAGCGTGGCCTCGAGTTGCTGCTGGTCAGCCGCCTGACCAGCCAGGGCCGGTTCGACGATGCGCTGGCCCTGCTGGCACGCATGCGCCGGCAGGCGCCCGAAGACTTCGACCTGCTGTACACCGAGGCCGAGGTCAATGCACGCGCCGAGCGCTATGCACAGGCGCGCGTGCTGCTGGATCAGTACATCGCCATCCAGCAGCAAAGGCGCAGGGCGCTCGATGATCGTGCGACCAATGCGCAGGCCGATGTGGCCGATGCGCGCCTGCTGCTGGTGCGCATGGCCGAGCGTGAGAATGATCATCGCGAGGCCATCCGCCAGTTGCGCCTGATCGACGACCCGGCGCTCACCTTTCAGGCGCGTACCCATGAGGCGGTGCTGTATGGCAAGCTGGGCGATCTGGCGCAGGCCAGGGCCACGCTGGAGGCCATCGAACCCGAAGACCGGCGTGAGCGCGCCACGATCCGCCTGACGCTTGCGGCCATCTACAAAGATGCAGGGCGTACCGATCAGGCAGTCGAACTGCTCAAGGCGGCCGATCTCGAAATGCCCGATACGCCGGAAATCAAATACGATCTGGGCATGACGTTGCTGCATCAGGGCAAGGTCGATGAATTCGAGGTCTTGATGCGCCGCATCATCGAACTCGACCCGGACAATGCCAATGCATTCAACTCGCTGGGCTACACCCTGGTCGAACAGAACCGCGATCTGGACGAGGCCCGCGATCTGCTCGAGCGCGCCCTCGATCTGGATCCCGACAGCCCCTTCATTCTCGACAGCGTGGGCTGGTACCTGTATCGCATCGAGGATTACCAGGGTGCGCTCGAATACCTGCACCGATCCTATGCGCAGATGCCGGCCGCCGACGTGGCAGCCCATCTGGGCGAAGTCCTGTGGCTGCTCGGGCGCCAGGATGAGGCCCGTGACGTCTGGTCGGGGGCTCTGCGGCGTGAACCCGACTCACCGGCCATCCTCGATACCCTCAAGCGCTTGAAGGTGCCTCGGCCATGATGCTGCGCTGGCTGTTGACGTGCGGCCTGTTGCTGGCCCTGGTGGCGTGCGCGGCGCCCTCGCGCATCGGCGGGCAGGCGCCCGCGTTCGAGCGGGTGGGGCGGTTTGCCGTCACCCTGCAGCCCGCTGACGGGCCGGCGCAGGCCGTGCAGGGTGGCTATGCCTGGCGTGACGATGGTCAGCGTCTGATACTCGACCTGTCCACACCGCTGGGCAATGTGCTCGCGCGCGTTCAGGTCGATCCCGGCCATGCCACGCTCGAGCAGGCAGACGGCCAGCTTGACCGGGCCACTGATGCGGATGGCCTGATCGCCAGGGTCTGGGGGCATCCCATGCCGGTGGCCGGCCTGCGCGACTGGGTCCGTGGCCAGGCTGTGGACGGGCAGCCCGTGCAGGGCCTGCAGGCCGACGCGCAAGGCCGTCCCGAGGCCTTCGTGCAGCAGGGCTGGCAGGTGCGCCTGGGCCAGTGGGATGCCCAGGGGCCGCGGCGCATCCGCCTGTTGCGTGAAGATGCCCAGGGCCGCTGGCAGTTGCAGCTGATCGTCGACGACCCTGCGCCTCTCGCCAGGTGAGGGCGATGCGCGTTCTGCACGATGTTCCCGCGCCCGCCAAGCTGAACCTGTTTCTGCATGTGGTCGGCCGGCGTGCGGATGGCTACCATTTGCTGCAGACGGTATTCCGGTTCGTGGACTTTTGCGATACGCTGGACTTCGAACGTCTCGAAGACCGCCGTATCCTGCGCGCAGAAGAAACCCTGCCGGGGCTGGCGGCAGAAGAGGATCTGGTGGTACGGGCTGCCCGGGCCCTGCAGCAGGCTACAGGCACGTCCTACGGCGCCCGTATCGCGTGCCGCAAGCAGATCCCGGCCGGGGCCGGGCTGGGCGGGGGGTCCAGCGATGCCGCCAGCACGCTGCTGGCGCTGAACCGCTTGTGGGGCACCGGCCTGCGCCGTTCCGAACTGATGCGCCTGGCGCTCGCACTGGGGGCCGACGTCCCGGTGTTCATCCTGGGCCAGTGCGCATTTGCCGAAGGAATCGGCGCCGACCTGAGCCCGCTTCTGTTGCCGCAGCGGGCCTATGGCCTGGTGATGCCTGCCATGCCGATTGCCACCGCCGACATTTTTTCCGACCCTGATTTGACAAGAAATACAGAATCGGTAAGAATTTCGGACTTTACTGAGTGGCTTGAAGGGAACAGCGGCCTTTATGGCTGCAATGATCTTCAGGCCGTGGTCATCAGGCGGTATCCACAATGGTGCGGCCTGCATCAGGCCCTGCAGGCGGCGGGCGGGCATTTTCGCATGACGGGGTCGGGTTCCGGTCTGTTTGCTGAATATACGGACCTTGCCACGGCGCAGATGCAGCATGATCAAATTATCAGTAAAATAAGGCCCGGTCGGGCGGTCTTCCAGTCCCGGGTTTGCCGGGGTCTTCAAGACCACCCCCTGCGGGGCTGGGTTGACTGAAATTGGGGAATAGCCAAGTTGGTTAAGGCACCGGATTTTGATTCCGGCATGCGAAGGTTCGAATCCTTCTTCCCCAGCCACTCATTTCATTCGTTGCGGGCAGAATTTTCCAGGCTGTTGAATCAGCCCCGAAAAGGGGCAGGAATCAACAGCCTTGTCATTTGACACTTTGGTGCAACAGCATGCCACAAGACCGATTCATGATTTTCACCGGCACCGCAAACCCGCGCCTGGCGGTCGATGTCGTGAATCACCTCGACATGTCGCTGGGCAAGATGACGGTCGGCCGTTTCTCCGACGGCGAGGTCATGGTCGAGATCAACGAAAACGTGCGCGGCAAAGACGTTTTCGTGCTGCAGCCCACGTGCGCACCCACCAATGACAATCTCATGGAAATCATGGTCATGGTCGATGCCTTGCGGCGTGCGTCGGCGCGCAACATCACGGCGGCCATCCCCTATTTCGGCTATGCCCGCCAGGATCGCAGGCCGCGTTCGGCGCGGGTGTCGATTTCGGCCAAGGTGGTCGCCAACATGCTGCAGGTGGTCGGGGTCGACCGGGTCCTCACGATGGACCTGCATGCCGACCAGATCCAGGGGTTCTTCGATATCCCGGTCGACAACATCTATGCCGGGCCCATCCTGCTGGGGGATATCTGGGGCCGGCACTTCGAGAACCTGGTGGTGGTGTCCCCCGATATCGGTGGTGTCGTGCGGGCGCGTGCCCTGGCCAAGCAGCTCGAGTCGGATCTGGCCATCATAGACAAGCGCCGCCCGCGTGCCAATGTATCCGAGGTCATGAACATCATTGGCGATGTCAATGGCCGCACGTGCCTGATCATGGATGACATGGTCGATACGGCCGGCACCCTGTGCAAGGCCGCCTCGGCCCTGAAAGAGCGGGGCGCGGGCTCGGTCTACGCCTATTGCACGCACCCGGTGCTCTCGGGGGATGCCGTGGCCCGCATCCGCGATTCCGAGCTCGACGAGGTCGTGGTCACCGATACCATCCCGCTGGCCGAAGCAGCGCGCAATTGCAGCAAGATCCGTCAATTGTCGTGTGCGTCACTGCTGGGGGAAACCATTTTGCGCATTTCCACGGCCGAGTCGGTCAGTTCGCTGTTTGCCGATTGATCAATTTCCGCCTCTTGCTGGTCGCGGCAAGAGGCGTCCTGCAGCCAGTGGCTGCGCTGTCGTCATGGGGGCATGGCCCCCTTTTTGGAGTCTTTCATGAAATTCACCGCCACTTCGCGTAGCGTTCAGGGTTCGAGTGCGAGCCGCCGCCTGCGCCGCGCCGGTCGGGTACCCGCCATTGTCTATGGGGGCACTTCGGCCCCGGCCAATATCGAACTCGATCACAACCAGATTTACCACGCGCTCAACAAAGAAGAATTCCACGCATCGATCCTCGACATGGTGCTGGATGGCCAGGCCGAACCGGTGCTGGTGCGCGCCGTTCAATGGCACCCCTACAAGCCATTGGTGCTGCATGTCGACTTTCAGCGCGTCGATGCGCGCCAGGCGATCACCACGCGTGTGCCCGTGCATTATCTTCATTCGGACACCTGTCCGGCGGTCAAGCTGTCGGGCCAGGTGGTCATGCACGGCCCAGCCGAACTGAACATCACCTGCCTGCCCGCCAATCTGCCGCAGAACATCGTGGTTGACCTTGCGGGGTTGCTGGCCAATGGGCGCGTGTATCTCGAGGACATCACCCTGCCGCGTGGCGTCACGTATGTACCGCAGGGCGAAGAAGTCAATCCTCTACTGGCCCAGGCCAACCCGCCCAGGGGCACGGTCACGGATGATGCGGCCGAAGAAGGGGAAGAAAACGCGGCCGAGTGATCTCGCCGTCGGATTCATTGCACCGTACCGCGGGCCCCCGTCCGGCACAGGCTGGCGGGGGCTTTGTCGTATGATGTCAGCTTTGCATGTTGGGGGCTGTTCATGATGCCCATCCGCCTGATCGTGGGGTTGGGCAATCCCGGACCCGAGTACGAAGCGACCCGCCACAATGCAGGTTTCTGGCTGGCGGATCATTTTGCCGATGATCTGCACGCGCGCTTCGCGGTCGAAAAGCCTTTCTTTGCCGAAGTGGCCAAGGCGCGCCATGCCGGTCAGGTGGTGCTGCTGGCCAAACCCACCACCTTCATGAATCGCTCGGGGCAGGCTGTGGGCGCACTGGCGCGTTTCTACAGACTCGAAGCGGCGGAAATCCTGGTGCTGCATGATGAACTCGATCTGCTGCCTGGCGCGGCCAAGCTCAAGCTCGGGGGTGGCCACGCCGGGCACAATGGCCTGCGCGATATTCAATCCAGCCTGGGCACCGCGAATTTCTGGCGCCTGCGCCTGGGCATCGGCCATCCGCGCAGCCTGGGGCTGGCGCAGCAGGTGATCGGGTTCGTGCTGCATCCCCCACGCAAGGACGATATGCCGGGGATCAATGACGCCATAGAGCGTTGTCGCAGTATCCTGCCCCGTCTGCTCGATGGCGAATTCGATCGCGCCACCGAGCAGTTGCACCAGGGCAACCACCCGCGGGTCTGACGACGATGCTGGGCCTTGCGCGTCCTGCCGGCTTGCCCACGATGGGCCAGGAAATCGCCGATTTCCTGCGCTTCGTGCGCCGGCCCGGGCTGGGTCCACGCACCGGGGCCCGTCCAGCCGGATCCTGCCTGCCGGTGGATTTTGCGCTCGGGGCCCCCTGGTGGCGCATCCTGCACTGGGCGATCCTGCTCTGGACGCTGAACATTTTTGTGTTTGCGCCCCTGGCCCTGTCGGCGGCCACCGCGCTCGGGGCCGAGCACAGGCTCAATATCCACCAACTGCCCTGGCTCACCGCCATGGTCTGGGCGCCCATCGTGGAAGAGCTGACCTTCCGCTATGCCCTGCGACGCCCGGCCATGGTCTGGTGGTTCGTACCCCTGATGGTGGCTGTCCTGGTGCAGGGGCCGGCCCCTGCCTCTGCGCTGCTCGGCTGCGCCGCCCTGTTGCTGATCCTGGCCCCGCGCTGGTATCGTTCCGGGCATCGCTGGCAAGGGGGCTGGCGCCTGTCCTGGGCCGCACGGCGTCGTTACCGCCGCTGGTTTCCGGTCCTGTTCCACGCGGCGGCCATCGCGTTTGCAGCCGTGCACCTGTTCAATTTCCGGCTGTCCACAATCAGCTGGGTGGTGCTGCCGCTGCTGGTGTTGCCGCAATGGGTCACCGGGTTGGTCCTGGGCTGGTTGCGCGTGCGTCGCGGGGTGGGTGCGGCCATCGGGCTGCACGCGGTCTTCAACGGCGGGCCGTTGCTGCTGATTGCGCTGGTGCTGTATTTCTTCCCTGAACTGGCCGTTCAGTGAGCAGACCGGTGCGGCCCCGTTGGGGCCTGCCGGTACCGGCCCGGGCGCTCCATGCGCTGCAGGCGCCTGTGCCGCGAGCCGGCCCGGGTACAATGGCGTCCTGTTTTATCCGTCCAGAGAATCCCATGGCACTGCAATGCGGCATCGTCGGCTTGCCCAACGTCGGCAAATCCACCCTGTTCAACGCCCTGACCAAAGCCGGCATTGCCGCCGAAAACTACCCCTTCTGCACCATAGAGCCCAACGTGGGCGTGGTCGAAGTGCCGGATGCACGCCTGGCGCAACTGGCGGCCATCGTCAAGCCCGAGCGCGTCGTGCCGGCCGTGGTCGAGTTCGTGGATATTGCCGGCCTGGTGGCGGGTGCGTCCAAGGGCGAAGGCCTGGGCAACCAGTTTCTGGCCAACATCCGTGAAACCGATGCCATCGTGCACGTGGTGCGCTGCTTCGAAGACGAGAATGTGGTGCACGTAGCCGGGCGCATCGATCCCATCGCCGATATCGAGGTCATCAATACCGAACTGGCGCTGGCCGATCTGGCGATTGCCGAACGGGTCCTGCAGAAGAACCGCAAACTGGCCAATTCGGGCGACAAGCCCGCCATGCGGCTGGTTGCACTGTTCGAACGCATCCAGGCGGTTCTGGATCAGGGCCGCAGCGTGCGCAGTCTGGGGCTGGATGCCGATGAGCAGGCCTTGATCAAGGGCTACGGGTTCATCACGGCCAAGCGCACCATGTTCGTGGCCAACGTGCAGGAAGACGGCTTCGAGAACAATCCATATCTGCAAGCCGTGCAGGGCTATGCTGCGGGCGAGCAGGCGCCGGTGGTCGCAGTCTGCGCGGCCATCGAGGCCGAAATCGCCGATCTGGAAGATGCCGACAAAGAGGTTTTTCTGGCCGACATGGGGATGAGCGAGCCCGGCCTGGACCGGGTCATCCGGGCGGGCTATGAACTGCTGGGGCTGCAGACCTATTTCACCGCCGGGGTCAAGGAAGTGCGTGCCTGGACGATACCCGTGGGCGCCACGGCCCCGCAGGCGGCAGGCGTGATCCACACTGATTTCGAACGCGGCTTCATCCGCGCGCAGACCATTGCGTTCGAGGACTTCATCGCCTGCAAGGGCGAGCACGGCGCCAAGGAGGCCGGCAAGATGCGCGCCGAGGGCAAGGAGTACGTGGTGAAGGATGGGGACGTGATGAATTTCCTGTTCAACGTCTGACGATTTTTGCTGGATCTCGGTGGCGCTCAGTAGCGCTTGGTGGACGGATTGGCCCGTTTGAAATCAATGGGTTGCATGAACAATACGGTCTGCTGAGCGTTCCTGTTGTTCATCGAGGTCTGAAAAATTCGGGGGTAGCGTTGGGGGTACTCGTGTTCAACCGTGGGGGTACATCTCCCCGCGGTGGAGTCCAACGATGCCCGAGAATCTACTCACCGACGCCAGGATCAAGTCGGTCAAACCGACTGACCGAGGCTGGAAACTTTCAGACGGCAGGGGTCTGTTCCTGCTGGTCAAGCCTACCGGCGGAGATCATAGCCAGTCTTTGCGCTCAATTCCTATCGCACGAAAGAGTCCCGCATCAGGAAGTACCTGTCGCCCAAGTTCGATGGGATGCCGATGAGCGACATCGGCGTGAAACAGATTCGTCCGCTGCTGGGGGAGTGCAAGTCCCACGGAGCCTGGGCGGCGATGACGCGGGAGCAAATCCAGACGTTCTATCAGGCTTTGCGAGGCTACAGGGGCTATCCGGAAACTTCGTTATGTCTGCGGCTGATTGCGCTGACCGCCTGCCGTCCAGGGGAGGCGGCGGATGCCGAGTGGGACGAGTTCGACTTTGAGGATGCACTGTGGCGTCGGCCCGCGGCGAAGATGAAAGCGCGGCGTGACCATGTCAGCCCGTTGTCTGTGCAGGCCATTGCCGTGCTGAAGGATTTGCAGTGCATCACGAGTGGCGGACGCTATCTGTTCCCGCACCGGAGCGGCAAGGGCTTTACTACGCCTAACCGACTGACCTACGCGATGCGCGACATGAACCTGGGCCGGGGTACGACGCCGCATTGCTGGCGGACGACCTTTTCAACCTGGGCCAATGAGAACGGGTACCGGCCTGATGCGATTGAGCGGCAGCTTGCCCACGTGGAAAGCAACAAGGTGCGGGCGACGTACAACAAGGCGCTGCTGCTGGATCAGAGAAGGACGCTGTT
>NZ_JBAYPG010000038.1:0-21380 GCF_041677825.1 Castellaniella sp. | reverse complement strand
TCTGCAACAGCAGCGTAAAAAAGTTTGGGTCGTTCAGCAGGTTATGGCACACTGGGCGCGTCTCGAGTCTTAGGAAACAAGAGACTCCCCCAAAAGATGACTTTATTCAAGCATCTCGAGGGGTATTACCCCATATCCATCACGCTACCTGACCAAATTCCAACAAATATCCATCAGGAGCGCTGAACGTGCTCATGGAGCCAGACGATACCAGACAGCATCCAGGCGATATGCGCCAGACCGAACCAGCCTGATTGGCTCGACAGGGCTGATTTCGGTATCCTGGCCGGATTCGATTGAGCGGAGCGCAAGCATCATGCAACGCATCGGCCTGTACGAGCAACTGATTACCCAATGGATCGCCAGTCGGCTCGATCATCAGCGCTTCTACATCGGCGAGCGCGAGCTTGATGCAGCATCGGCCACGCAGTGGCTGTCGCGCTTCCTGGTCAAGGTATTCGCCTTCGCCCTGGAGTCCGTCCCTGCAGACAAGAGCGGACAGCACCTGACGCACAAGATCCGGCTCGCCAACGAACTTCTGCTGTGGCTGAAAGCAAAAATCGAGAAAGACGAGGGGTTCTTTACCGACAATCTGCTCGACACCCGGGGCAGGATACTGACTGCAATCTACGAGCTGGAAAACCCCGTGGCTGCGGATCTCAAGAAATATGTCGAAGACATCCATCCCCTGACGGGCCTCACCGAGAGCGAACTGTTCAGTGGCAGCAATGCCGGCCTGTCCCTGGACAGCGAACTCAAGCGCGAAATCCTGTCTGCCGATCGCATCGACTGGCTGGTGTCGTTCGTGAAATGGGCCGGCATACGCATCTTTCGTAATGAATTGCAGGCATTCGCCCACAGCGGACGGCCATTGAGGGTGATCACCACCTCGTACATGGGGGCCACCGATGCCAGGGCGGTCGAGTTTCTGGCCAACCTGCCCAACGCGCAGGTCAAGCTGAGCTACAACACGCGCGCCGAACGGCTGCATGCAAAAAGCTATCTGTTTTATCGCAATACCGGTTTTCACACGGGTTACATCGGTTCATCCAACCTGTCCTTTTCAGCATTGACCAGCGGCCTGGAATGGAACCTGAAGATCACCGCCCAGGAGATCCCGCACATCATCCAGAAGTCGCAGCAGACTTTTGAAACCTACTGGGCATCCGATGAGTTCGAACGCTTCGACGGCAAGGCGGAAAGCCGGTGCAAGCTCCGGCACGCATTGGACACGGCGCGCGGCGGCAGCCAGGATACCGCCGGCTATTTTTTCGACGTCCAGCCCTTTCCGTATCAGCGGGATATTCTCGAGCAATTGCAGGTCGAGCGTGAATGGCACGGCCGGCACCGCAACCTGATCGTGGCGGCAACCGGCACCGGAAAGACCCTGATTTCGGCCTTCGATTTCATGCGCTACCGGCAGGCCAATCCGCAGGCGACATTCCTGTTTGTTGCCCACCGCAAGGAAATCCTGCTCCAGGCACGGGCTGCATACCGGGGTGTACTGAAAAGCCCGCACTTCGGTCAATTATGGGTGGACGGCGAGCGACCCGAACACTACCGCGAACTGTTTGCCTCCATCCAGACGCTGAACAATCAGCTGGCCCGATTGCCGCTGACTGCAGGCTTCTATGATTACATCGTGATCGACGAAGTGCATCACGTAGCGGCACACAGCTACAGGGCACTGATGAGCCACTTCACGCCGGACATCCTTCTGGGCCTGACCGCCACACCAGAGCGGCATGACGGCAGCGATATCCTGCCTGATTTCTGTGACGTGATCGCCGCCGAACTGCGCCTGCCGGAGGCCATCAATCGCCGCCTGCTATCGCCTTTCCAGTATTTCGGCATCGATGATGACACCGACCTGCGGCGCGTCGCCTGGGTGCGCGGCCGCTACGACCCCAGCGAACTCAAGGTCATCTATATCGACAACGAGGCCCGGGTGCGTCGCATCCTGGAAAGCATGCGGGCGCTGTTGACCGACGTGCAGAAAATCAAGGCGCTGGCATTCTGCGTCAGCCGAGAGCATGCCGAATACATGGGCCAGCGATTCCGCAGCCACGGCATTCGTGCCGGGGTCCTGACCAGCGACAACCGCCATGAACGGACACAGCAACAGCAGGCACTGCGCAGTGGTGAAATCCAGATTCTCTGCGTCGTGGATATCTTCAATGAAGGCGTGGACATTCCCGAGGTGGACACGCTGCTGTTCCTGCGCCCGACCGAGAGCCTGACCATCTTTCTGCAGCAGCTGGGCCGCGGCCTGCGTCTGGCCAGCGGCAAGGACACTTGCACCGTGCTGGACTTCGTCGGCAATTCACGCCCCGAATATGATTTTGCCGGCAAGTTCCGTGCCTTGGTCGGCAAAACCCGACAGGGGCTGGAAGCCGAGCTCAGGGCCGGTTTTCCCCATGCGCCATTGGGCTGTCGAATCGAACTGAGCAAGCGCACCGAAGAAGAAGTGCTGCGAAATATCCGCAGCGCCATCTTCAGCCGCAATCGCCTGCTGCATATGCTGCGGCAGTTTCGACAACAGACCGACTTGCCACTGACGCTGAAAAATTTCATCAGGCTGCATCCGCAGCTGCAACTGCAAGAGCTGTACAAAAAGGGCGGCTGGACCGAATTGCTGGCAGCGGCTGGCCTGCATGCAACGGAGCAGCCGACAAGGCCCGATTTGTACAGGCTATACAAACGCACGATCGAAACGAGGTTCCTGGGCTGCGATGCAGTCGACTACCTGCAGTTCCTGCAGCAACTGGTGCAGGCAGACTTTACCCTTCCCGCGGGTGCCCATCCACGTCTTGCCCTGATGTGTCATTATGACTTCTGGCAGCAGGCCGGCCCTCAGGTCGGCTTCGAGAACGTGCAGGACAGCCTGCACGCACTGCGTCACCCAGCCCTGCAGCATGAATTGAGCGCCGTGCTGCAGTTGCTGCTCGAGCACGTCAGGCATGTGCAATGGCCCATGCCCGGCTGCACCGGCGTCCCCTTGCAGTTGCACGCCAGATACAGCCGGGATCAGATTCTGGTCGCGTTCGGAGCCACCACCTTCGCAAACCAGCCCTACTCGCGAGAAGGTGTATACCGCATGGAAAACGAGCGCATCGAATTGCTGTTCGTGACCCTGGACAAGAACGAAAAGCATTTCTCTCCCAGCACCTCGTATCACGATTATGCGATCAACGAGGAACTGTTTCACTGGCAGTCACAGAATGCCAGCCGCCCGGATCACGGCCGCGGCCAGGAATACATCCAGCACCAGGCGCTGGGCAAGCGGCTCTTCCTGTTTGTGCGCGAGGCCAGCAAGGATGAATACGGCCGCACCCGGGGATTCGTCAATTTTGGCGAGGTGGACTATGTCAATCATGCGGGCGCCCAGCCCATGAACATCACCTGGCGCCTGCGCAGCGCCATGCCGGATTTCATGTGGCAGGAGGCGGCCAAGCTGGCGGTTGGCTGAGATGATCACAGCACATGGACCGTCACCGACGACTGACCCGATCCCGGTCCGGTCACACAAGCCGAGATTGAAGTGTTCGAGCGATGGTTCGGAGACCTGTTCGATGAACTCTTTGACCCAAACAATTGAGCCGTTCCCTATTGCAGGGTGAGTCATAGTGTGGTACATATACCCATCGTTGGAGTGAACCTGTGATCGTAGGCTTTCGGGACGACTGGCTTCGGGCTTTCTTCGTGAACGATGTTCGCTCCCGCAACATCCCGTCCGATCTTGAGGCCCGCTTGTTCCGCAAACTGCAGATGATTGACGACGCCGTGACCGATCAGGACTTGCGCGTGCCGCCCAGCAACCACTTCGAGAAGCTGCGCGGCAATCTCGCAGGGTTCCATTCCATCCGCGTCAACCAGCAATGGCGCTTGATCTTCCGCTGGGATGGTGAGCGCGGCGAGGCGGAAGGGATTTATCTGGACGGTCACAGCTACCGATGAAAGCGAGGCGAACATGCTGACCACCAAGCGCAAGCCGACGACTGTCAGCGAGATACTGACCGAAGAGTTCATGGAGCCGATGGGGCTGACACAGGGCGCGCTCGCCGAGGCGATGGGCGTCCAGCGCAAGCACGTCAACGAACTATGTGGCAATCGCAGGAACGTGACGGCGGCGACGGCACTGATCCTCGCCCGTGTGTTCGGCAACAGCCCGGACTTCTGGCTCAACGTGCAGCGGCGCAGCGATCTCTGGGAAGTGATGAACACGCCCAAGGAGCGCGAACGGGTTGAGCGCGCACGTCCGTTACAGAACGCCGCTTGAGCGCGGCGTGCAACTGGTCGAGACCTTCATCGAGCCGGGCACCTCGACCACCAATGACCACCGTCCTTGGTTCCTGCGCATGATCGAGGCAGGCACGTCCAAGCCCACGCCGTGCCACCTGGTCATAGCACCCATTCATGCATTGGCAATGGCGGCCTCGACTACAAACCCATTCGGATCACGCAGGCAACGTGCAATTGCCCACCGCCATCGTGCGCGCCCAGGCTTGCAGAAATAAGCAGACCGCACTACAGCATGATTCGGATGGTGTCGGTTGCCATCGACAGGAGCACATGCCCAGCCACCTGGCTGGCCACGCCGAAGCGGTCACATTTTGGTCACACAAGGCCGACGAGGCAAAACGATACTCAGGGCACAATCCTGAATAGCGTATCTGTTTGATTTTATTGTTGTTCTGGCGGAGAGGGTGGGATTCGAACCCACGGTACGCTATTCACGTACGCCTGATTTCGAGTCAGGTACATTCGACCACTCTGCCACCTCTCCGGCTTGCTCGCAGCCAAGCAGCGCATTCTAGCACAGTTCACCCAAAGTTGAACGCACCCCAGCGGCCAGCATCCGGTCCAGATAGCCGGCCACCAGCGCCTTCCATTGTGGCGTCTGGCACAGGCTGGCCGGGAACAGCCCCGGCAGGCCCTGCAGGGCCGCCACGATGTGGCTGGCACGCGCTGCCTGACCCTGCAGGCACCGGATGATCTCTTCTGCGCGCGGGTCCTGAAGGCTATAAAACCCACCGGCATCCGTGCGACCCAGGCAGTAGC
The DNA here is from genome assembly GCF_041677825.1 of Castellaniella sp. Classification (GTDB taxonomy): domain Bacteria; phylum Pseudomonadota; class Gammaproteobacteria; order Burkholderiales; family Burkholderiaceae_B; genus Castellaniella. Next base: position 16,319 of record NZ_JBAYPG010000038.1, on the reverse strand, counting down.
GCATCCATGCGGCAGTGGCCAGCGCAAAGGGGCGCAGATCCCCCGAGCGGGCCAGAACTTCGGCCGCGGGGATGAGGATGCGCTGCGGCATTTTTTCGGTACCGTCCATGGCGATCTGCGCCGTCTGGTGGGCAATGGCCGGATTCGAAAAACGGGCCATCAGGGCCTGGGCATACGCACCCAGATCCATCGCGGGTGGGCATGACAGGCTGCTGGCTGCGGCCTGCAGATGGCGTCGCACGGCCGCTTCGAAGACAGGATCCGCCATGGCATCGCGCACCAGCGCATGGCCCGCCACATGCCCTGTATAGGCCAGCAGCGAATGCGCGCCATTGAGCATGCGCAGTTTCATCTGCTCGTAGGGGGTGACGTCATGAGTCAACTGGGCGCCGGCCTGTTCCCAGGCGGGGCGGCCCTGCGGAAAATGGTCCTCGATCACCCACATGCTGAAAGGTTCTGTTTCCACGGCGGCCAGATCGATGCAGCCTGTGGCCTTGCGCGCGTCATCCAGCGTCGCAGCCGTTGACGCGGGTGTGATGCGGTCGACCATCGTGCCCGGAAAGGCCACCTGCTCGATGATCCAGGCCTGGCACTGCGGTGCCAGGTGGCGCGCCATATCCAGTACCCCCGCGCGCAGCAGGCGGCCGTTTTCGGGCAGGTTGTCACAGCACAGGACGGTGAATGGCGCGCTGGCCCGACGCTTGCGCTCGCGCAATGCCCACAGCAGCAGGCCCAATACCCCCGTGGGGGCCTCGGGGTGCTGCAGATCATGGACAACTGCAGGATGCGATTCGATGATATGGCCACTGGCGCGCTGTATGCCGTACGCTTTTTCGGTAACCGTCAGACTGACGATGCGCGTGCCCGGTGCCACCAAGGCCTGCCGCACCTGTTCGGGTTGATCGGCCAGCGCCAGCACACCCGCCACGCTGCCGATGACACGTGCCGCGCTGGCGCGCGGCCCCCGTTCGAGCACGGTATACAGGCCATCCTGCGGATTCAGGGCGCGCGCAACATCCCGGCTGCGCAGGCTCACCCCGGTGACGCGCCAGTCGCCACCGCAGGCGGCCAGGGCGGTATCGGTGTACACGGCCTGATGCGCCCTGTGGAATGCGCCCGGACCCAGGTGCACGATACCCACGCCATGCTCGCCCGGACGGTACGCGGGCCACTGCACCCCGCCCGCGATGACTGCCGGGTTGCCGTGATGACCCCACCAGGCCGTATTCAGACGCGCAGGATTCATGCGACGCGCCCGACTGCGCTGTGCTCGAGTGCCGTCATGACGCCGCGCAGTTCTGCCAGGCCTCGCAAACGCCCGATGGCGGGATAGCCTGGCTGGGTCTGGCGCTTGAGATCATCGAGAATGTTCTGGCCATGATCGGGCCGGAATGGGATGGAGTGATCCAGCCGCCCAGCCGCACGCCGCTGCTGCTCTTCGGCCACCACGGCGGCCATCAGGGCCACCATGTCGGTGTCGCCCGCCAGATGTTCGGCCTCGTGGAACGACCCGGACACCGCATTGGATTCCCGGCGCACGTTGCGCAAATGCAGGAAATGCACCCGCTCGCCCAGACGCCGCATCATGCCGGGCAGATCATTGTCTGCGCGCGCGCCCAGCGAACCGGCGCACAGGGTGATGCCATTGGCCGGCAGGTCGACGGCACGCACCAGATCGGCATGATCCTGCTCGGTGGACATGATGCGCGGCAGGCCCAGCAGCGGCCAGGGCGGGTCATCGGGGTGGCAGCACAGGCGCAGGCCAAGCTGCTGGGCTACCGGCGCCACCTGTTCGAGGAAGTCATGAAAATGGCGGCGCAGCCGCTGTTCATCGATGTCGCGATACGCCTGCAGATGGCCGTGCAGATCGGGCAGGGACATGCGCCCGGCGCCCCCTGGAAGCCCGCATATCACGTTCGTGATCAATGCCTGCTGGCGCGTCGTGTCCATGACGGCAAAACGCGCATCGGCCTGCGCCCGGATCTCCGGGGAGAAGGATTCGGCCGCCCCCGGGCGCCGCAGGAGATGGATGTCGAAGACCGCGAAATCCACGACATCGAAACGCATGCAGGTGCCACCGTGCGGCAGGCGCCAGCCCAGGTCGGTGCGCGTCCAATCGAGCACCGGCATGAAGTTGTAGCAGACCACCTCGATGCCACACCGGGCCAGGTGGCGCAGGCTGGTCTGATAATGTGCAATGTGCGCCTTCCAGTGGCCTTGCTGCTTCTTGATGTCTTCCGACACCGGCAGGCTTTCGACCACTTCCCAGGCCAGCCCCGAGGGCGCACCACTGCCCATGCGGGCGATCTGTGCCTGGCGTGTGCGGATTGCCTCGATGGACCACGCTTCGCCCACCGGGACATGGTGCAAGGCCGTGACCACCCCCTGCACGCCCGCCTGCAACATATCATCCACACTGACCGCATCGTGCGGCCCGAACCAGCGCCATGTCTGCCTCATGCTTGCCCCGTCCTGATCCAGTGCGGTCCGGTCGACCGATCTGCGCTGCGCCGATTGCCGAACGCTGCAGGAAACCCTATAGTAACTGCAGTACCGGCACGGCTGGCTACAGGGATCACTCTTGCGGAGGGCATCATGGAACTGCAGGCCCTGAATTACGTACTCGATATCGATGGCGACGGCCAGATTGCCGGCTGGGAAGCCATCCATGCCATCAAATGGGGCTTTTCGCTGCCCGGGCGGCTGATCATCGAGGGCCTGGGCAACATCCCGCTGGTGGCCGAGACCCTGGGCATACAGGCGTCAGCCGCCACGGGCTATGCCAGTTTCAACAGCCTGCTGGCCACAGTGCTGAACCTGCTGTTCTGGGTGATCCTGTTTCTGCTCATCACGCACATCGGGGCCCACGGCAAAACGGCCGAAACCGACGCCGAAGCTACAGAAACACCCGACAGCCCCCAGCGCTATCGCGGGCCCAGGGTTTCCAAACCGCCCATGTAAGGCCGCAGCACGGGCGGCACCACCACGCTGCCATCGGCCTGCTGCCAGTTTTCGAGCACGGCCACCAACGCCCGACCCACGGCCACCCCCGAGCCATTCAGCGTGTGCAGGTATTCTGGCCGGGCTTTCGCGCCATCGCGCCTGAAGCGCCCCTGCAGGCGGCGCGCCTGGAAATCGAGGCAGTTCGAAACCGACGAGATCTCGCGCCAGGTGTTCTGCGCGGGCAGCCAGACCTCGAGGTCGTAGGTCTTGGCGGCACCAAACCCCATGTCGCCGGCGCACAGCAGGACCACCCGATAGGGCAGGCCCAGGGCCTGCAGCACGCGTTCGGCCTGGCCCACCATTTCGTCCAGGGCCTGCCACGACTGTTCGGGCTGCACGATCTGCACCATTTCGACCTTGTCGAACTGGTGCTGGCGAATCAGCCCGCGCAAGTCGCGCCCGCCGCTGCCCGCCTCGGAACGAAAGCAGGGCGTGTGGGCGGCCAGGCGCAGCGGCAGGTCAGCCGCATCGAGAATGCGCTCGCGCACCGTGCCGGTGAGCGGGATCTCGGCGGTGGAAATCAGGTACAGGTCTTCGGCCTGCCCCGCGTCATCGGGCGTGCTGCCATGCCCCCCGCGGGTGACCCAGAACATGTCGTCCTTGAACTTGGGCAACTGCCCCGTACCATACAGGGTGGCGCTGTTGACGATGTACGGGGTGTAGCATTCCTGGTAACCATGCTGTTCGACATGCAGATCCAGCATGAACTGGGCCAGCGCCCGATGCAGGCGGGCAAGCGGCCCGCGCAGCATCATGTAGCGCGCGCCCGCCAGGCTGCGGGCGGCCTCGAAATCCAGCCCCAGGGGCTCGGCCAGATCGACGTGATCACGCACCGCGAAATCCGGCGCCAGCGGGTTCCCGGCGGTATCGGCAGGCCCCGGCAACCAGCGGCGCACCTCGACATTGCCCGCTTCATCGGCGCCATCGGGCACGCTGGCATCCGGCAGGTTCGGCAAGGTCATGAGCCAGTCGTTCAGTTCTTTCTGGATGACGGCAAGCGCCTGCTCGAGGGCCTTGAGTTGCGCAGGAATCCGCTGCGACTCGGCCATGAGCACCGTGGCATCTTCGCCGCGCCCCTTGCACTGGCCAATCTCGCGCGCCAGCGCGTTGCGCCGGGCCTGCAAGGTTTCCGTCTGCACCTGCACGTCCTTGCGGCGCGCCTCGAGAGCCTGATAGCGTTCGGTATCAAAGGCGAGACCGCGCCGGGCCAGCGCGTGCACGACGTGGGCAGGATCCTTGCGCAGCAGGTTGGTGTCTAGCATGATGTAGGGCCGATGAAATTCGTCAAAGCCGGTATTGTAGGCAATTACTTCTTCTCGGCCTCATCCAGGCTGCGCAGGAAGGCGAGCTTCTCGGCAATTCTGGCTTCCAGGCCCCGAGGCACGGGGCGATACCAGCCGGGCTCGCCCATGCCGTCGGGCAGGTAGGTCTCGCCAGCCGCATAGCCATGGGGCTCGTCGTGCGCATAGCGGTAGGCCTGGCCATGGCCCAGTGCCTTCATGAGCTTCGTGGGTGCATTTCTGAGATGCGCCGGGACCTCGCGGCTCGTGTCCTGTTTCACGAAGGCCCGTGCCCGGTTGTAGGCGTTGTAGCCCGCGTTGCTCTTCGCAGCCACGGCCAGATAGATCACGGCCTGCGCGAGCGCCAGTTCACCTTCCGGGCTGCCCAGGCGCTCGTAGGTCAGGGCCGCCTCGTTGGCGATCTGCAGGGCGCGGGGATCGGCCAGGCCAATGTCTTCCCAGGCCATGCGCACGATGCGCCGCGCCAGGTACTTTGGATCCGCGCCACCATCGAGCATGCGGGTCAGCCAGTACAGCGCCGCATCGGGATGAGAGCCGCGGACGGACTTGTGCAGGGCTGAAATCTGGTCGTAGAAATGGTCGCCACCCTTGTCGAAACGCCGGCTGTTCAGGGTCAGCGCATTCTGCATGAAGTCGGCATCGATCGTCTGGATTCCGGCTGCGCTGGCGGCGGTATTGCACTGTTCGAGCAGGTTCAGGAGCCGTCTGGCATCGCCGTCGGCATAGCCCACGAGCGTGTCGGTGGCGCGTTCGTCGAGCGCCAGATCGCCCAGGGCCTTGCGGGCACGCACCAGCAACGCTTTGAGTTCGGGTTCAGCAAGGGGCTGGAGCACATACACCTGGGCGCGCGAGAGCAGGGCCGAATTCACTTCAAAGGAGGGGTTTTCGGTGGTGGCGCCAATGAACGTCACCAGGCCGCTTTCGACATAGGGCAGCAAGGCGTCCTGCTGGGCCTTGTTGAACCGGTGGATTTCGTCCACGAACAGGATGGTGCGCCCCCCACGCGCCAACGTCTGCTCGGCCTGCTGCATGGCCGCGCGAATGTCCTTGACGCCGGAAAACACCGCGGACAGGGCGATGAATTCACACTTGAAGGCGCTGGCCGTGAGCCGTGCGAGCGTCGTCTTGCCCACCCCAGGCGGCCCCCAGAACAGCATGGAGTGCGGCGTGCCGGATTCAAGCGCCAGGCGCAACGGCCGACCCGGGCCCAGCAGGTGGGTCTGGCCCACCATGTCGTCGATGCGCGCCGGGCGCAAGCGCTCGGCCAGCGGGGCATGCGCAGGCACCGTGGCGCCCTTGGGCGGCGCGCCGGGCGCAGGTGTCGTGATGCCCTCGGGCGGCGCGCCGCCCGACCCTGCAGGCGCGGATGAAAGCAGGTCGCCTTGAGACCCCATCAGTTCATCCGCACCAGCGCGGCCCCGGCTGGCACTTCGAAATCAAACGTGTCTTCAGGCAATTGCACCCCTGTCTGAACGCCCGAAAGATCGATGCGGGTGATCTGCCCGAAGGCATCCAGCAGTTCGAGGCGCCGCGGCAGATCGTCGGCCAGACCGATGTCCACATGCACAAACCCCGCGTCCGGGTTGCGCGGCACGGCGCGCAACCATGCCAGCCCATCGCGGGACGGCCGATCCTGCAGATCGAAGGCGTCTGCCAGAGACCCGGAGCCAAACAGCAGGGCGGCGGGCGAAGCCCCGACGGCCTGATCGGCCCGCCGTTCAGTGACCTGTTCGAGATCGGGATCGTACTGGAACACCCGCTGCCCGTCGGAGACGATCAGTTGCTCGTGGGGCTCGAGGATCTGCCAGCGGAAGCGCCCCGGCCGCCTGAACGCAAACTGCCCGCGCTGCGGCGCGGCGCGAGCCCCCTGCGCCGGATCGGCCAGCGACGTCTGCGTGAATTGCCCTGTGGCCGACTGGACCTGATCGACAAAGGCCTGCAACTGGCTTCGGGCACCTTCGGCGGCCCAGACCATGCTCGGCGCCAGCAGGACCAGCCCATACAGGACAAGCTGGCGTGCAGCCCGTGCAAGCCAGCGAACGGCCGGCTGCGTGTTCGTGGCAGACCGGGGCACCATGGCGCAGGCGTTCATTCGTCATCCCCCTGGGCACCTGCCGGTACCAGTATTTCACGATTGCCATTGGGCTGCATGGCCGACACCAGGCCCGAACGCTCCATCTGATCGAGCAGGCGCGCAGCCTTGTTGTAGCCGATGCGCAAATGGCGCTGCACCAGCGAAATCGATGCCCGCCGGTTCTTGAGGACGATTGCGACGGCTTCGTCGTACAGAGGCTCGGATTCGCCATCGGCCATGCCGGGAATGCCCGAGGCAGCCGCGTCACCTTCGCCTTCTGTGGTGCCCTCGAGCAGGCCCTCGACGTAGTCGGGCTCGCCCTGTTCTTTCAGGGCGTCGACCACACGATGGACTTCGTCATCGTGCACGAAGGCGCCGTGCACCCGAACCGGCACGCTGCTGCCCGGGGGCTGGTAGAGCATGTCGCCCTGCCCAAGCAGGGTCTCGGCCCCCATCTGGTCGAGGATGGTGCGCGAGTCGACGCGCGAAGACACCTGAAAGGCGATGCGTGTGGGAATGTTCGCCTTGATGAGCCCCGTGATCACGTCCACGCTGGGCCGCTGTGTCGCCAGAATCAGATGAATGCCGGCGGCCCGTGCCTTCTGGGCGAGACGGGCGATGAGTTCTTCGACCTTCTTGCCCACCACCATCATCAGATCGGCCAGTTCGTCGATGACGACCACGATGTTGGGCAGGGCAGACAAGGGCTCGGGCGCATCGGGCGTGAGCGAGAACGGATTGGGCAGCGGTTCGCCCTTTTTCTGGGCCTCACGCAGTTTGGTGTTGTAGCCCGCCAGATTGCGGACCCCCAATTTGCTCATCAGCTTGTAGCGCCGCTCCATCTCGGCCACGCACCAGTTCAGCGCATTGGCCGCCTGGCGCATGTCGGTGACCACCGGCGCCAGCAGGTGCGGAATACCTTCGTAAACCGACATTTCGAGCATCTTGGGATCGATCAGGATGAGGCGCACCTGGCTCGCGTCGGCCTTGTAGAGCAGCGAAAGAATCATCGCATTGATGCCCACCGACTTGCCCGACCCGGTCGTGCCCGCCACCAGCAAGTGGGGCATTTTGGCCAGGTCGGCCACGACCGGGTGGCCGGCGATGTCCTTGCCCAGGGCCATGGTGAGCAGGGACGCACTGGAATGATAGACCTGCGAGCCCAGGATTTCGGACAGGCGCACGACCTGCCGGCGCGGGTTGGGCAATTCGAGCCCCATGAGGTTCTTGCCCGGGATGGTTTCCACCACCCGGATACGCACCAGGCTCAGCGCACGCGCCAGATCCTTGGCCAGGTTGACGATCTGGCTGCCCTTGACCCCGGTGGCCGGCTCGATCTCGTAGCGCGTGATGACCGGCCCGGCCTGGGCCGCCACCACGGTGACGCTGACACCGAAGTCGGACAGCTTTTTTTCGATCAGGCGGGAGGTGTACTCGATGGTTTCGGGCGAAATCGTCTCTTGAACCTGCTCGACCGCATCGAGCAGGGAGAGTTCGGGCAGCCCACCGGCCATGGCCGGATCGGCGGTGAAGAGATTCTGCTGCTTTTCCTGCTGCGCGCGTGCCGACCTGGCCACCGTCGTGACCGTGGGTTCGATGCGCACCGGCTGGGCATGATCCAGATGGGTCTGGCGGGTTTCGACCAGTTCTTCGCGCTCGGCCTGCGCCACGGCCCCCACCTTGCGGTCTGCGCGGGCGTCTCTGGATTCGAGCAGACGCACCCAGGTGCGCTCGAGCGCCAGGCCGATGCGTTCACAGAGCACCAGCCATGAAAACCCGAAGAACAGGCTCGAACCTATCACGATCAGGGCCAGCAGCAGCAAAGTACCGCCGGCATGCCCCAGCAGATCGGCCAGCGCCCCGGCGAGCAACTGGCCCAGCTGCCCCCCGGCCCCGGCCGGGAAGCCCGCCCCCCATACCGGCAGGCGCAAGGCCTCGATACCCATGCAGCCCACGAACAGCAGCGCAAAGCCAAAGCCCGCTTCCCAGGGCACCCGTGGCAGGGTTTCGGGCACACTGCCGGGCAGCACGATCCGGGTGAGGCGGTAGAACCCGCCAATCAGGCGTTTGAGCAGCAGCAGCACCCACAGCCATGCACTGGCACCGAACAGGTAGTAGAGCAGGTCTGCCACGTGAGCGCCAAAGCTGCCGCCCCAATTGTGCACGACCCCTGCATGCACGGCGTGCGACCAGCCGGGATCGGACGCCGCCCAGGTGGCCAGCACCAGCACCAGCCAGCAGCCGACGGCAGACAGCAGGATCCAGCGGGCCTCGCGCACGAGACTCGACAGACGTGTCTGCATGGGAGAGGGCCCGTTGCGTACGTTACGCGATGCGCGCGAGGAAGCTGCCGGTAATCTAGCCATCGCACCATTATAATTGGCGGGACGAAATGAAAGGATTTTCTGCCATGTCCGATGTAAAACACGCCAAACTGATGATATTGGGCTCGGGCCCTGCTGGTTACACAGCGGCCGTATATGCCGCACGCGCAAACCTCGAACCCGTGCTCATCACCGGGCTGGAGCAAGGTGGCCAGCTCATGACCACGACCGAAGTCGACAATTGGCCGGCCGATGCCCAGGGTGTCCAGGGGCCAGAACTCATGCAGCGGTTCCTGCAGCATGCGGAACGCTTCAACACCGAGATCGTGTTCGACCATATCGCCTCGGTGGATCTCTCGAGCCATCCGTTCGCTCTCACCGGCGACACCGGCAGCACCTATGCGTGCGATGCCCTGGTGATCGCAACCGGGGCCTCGGCCCGCTATCTGGGGCTGCCATCCGAACAGGCCTTCATGGGCCGCGGGGTGTCTGCCTGCGCCACGTGCGACGGCTTCTTCTACAAGAATCAGGATGTCATCGTGGTCGGCGGGGGCAACACTGCCGTAGAAGAAGCGCTGTACCTGTCCAATATCTGCCGCAGTGTCACCCTGGTGCACCGACGCGACCAGTTCCGTGCCGAACCCATCATGGTCGACAAGCTCATGGCCAGGGTGGAAAACGGCAACATGACGCTCGCCCTGTTCGAAGAACTCGACGAGGTGCTCGGCGACGATTCCGGGGTCACCGGCGTGCGCCTGCGCAACAACCAGACGGGTGAGACCCGTGAACTGCCGGTGATGGGGGTCTTCATCGCCATCGGCCACACGCCCAATACCCAGCTGTTCACCGGCCAGCTCGATATGCAGGATGGCTACCTGATCACCCGCAGCGGCCAGCAGGGTCTGGCCACCATGTGTTCCATCGAGGGGGTGTTTGCTGCCGGCGACGTGCAGGATCATGTCTACCGCCAGGCCATCACCAGCGCCGGCACGGGCTGCATGGCCGCGCTCGATGCCCAGCGCTGGCTCGATACCCGGGCCAGTTGACACCGGCCGCCCGAGTGGGCAAGACCCTCATCGGCTCGCTGGCTGAATTCAGGCGCCTGCAGGCATTGGGCCGATCGGCCGTCAATACCCCGGTCTCGCAGACCAGGCCAGCCGGGGCAGCGGCATCCCCCGTCCCGGCTCGCGCCGGGCCAGCCAGTACAGCGGTCGCGCCTGCCGCGGCCGGCAGCGCGCCAGCCGGCACAGCGGCCTGCCCTGCTCCGCCCAGCCACGGGCCGGCCGGCACTGGTGCGCCGGCCGCACTGGATGAGGCCGACCGGGCCTTGTTCCGGCAGACCATGCGCCACGTCCAGCCACTGCCCGAACACCGGCCCCGTGCGCGGGCACGCGGGCGCCGCGAACCCGACGCCTGGCTGCAGGCGCGGCGCCTGCACGCTCAGGGCGATCCTGCAGCCCCGGGCCAGCGGCCTGCCCACTCCGAGCCACCAGTGCGCACGTCGCTGCGACCCCCAACGAACGCCCACGACCCTGACGCGCGCGAGTTTCTGCAGGCGGGTTGCGGCACTGACCTGTTGCATGGCCTGAGACGCGGCAAATGGCCGATCCAGGCCACGCTCGATCTGCACGGCAGCCACCTCGACCAGGCGATCGAGCGTCTCGAACGCTTTCTGTCCACGTGCCTCGAGCATGGCATCCGCTGCGTGCTCATTGTCCATGGCAAGGGTATCGGTTCACGCCGCGGCACCGCAATACTGAAAACGGCCGTGCGCACCCATCTGGGGCGGCTTGCCTGCGTCCAGGCCTGGGCCGAGTGTGCCGAGCGCGACGGGGGCGCCGGAGCCGTGACGGTGCTGCTGCGTCGCAGTACCCGGGAGATTCCCGGCTCCCACCCCTGAAAGGCGCAGACATGCATATCAGCTGGCTCTACCTGATCATTGCCATCATGGCCGAAGTAGTGGCCACCTCGGCCCTCAAGGCTTCAGACGGGTTTACCCGGCTTGCGCCGTCCGCAGTCACCGTCGCTGGCTACGCAATTGCCTTCTACTTGCTGGCCCTGGCCCTGAAGGCCATCCCGGTGGGCGTCGCCTACGCCGTATGGTCGGGCGTGGGCATCGTGGCCATTGCGCTCATCGGCTGGCTGGCGTTCGGGCAGGCGCTGGATGCCGCGGGCGTGATCGGCATTGCGCTGATTCTGGCCGGGGTGCTGGTGCTCAATGTGTTTTCGGCCAGCAGCCCCTGAACCCGCCTCGGAGCCTGTATCAGAGCCTGTATTTTACCGGCTGCACGAACAGCGCCCCATGGAAATCGGCATCATAGACCTGCAGATCGGCCAGGCCCCGCGCAGCCAGGCGGGTGGCCAGTTCGTCGCGGCCCACCACCGTGGGATCCAGGGTGTCGGATGCCACCGCCAGAGACCAGTACGACCCGTACAGGGGGATGTGCAGGCCATAGCCATGCACCTGCGCAAAGACGGCGCGCAGATCGGCCAGCAGGCCAGACACCTGTGCCGCCTCATGAAACGGCGCACCCAGGTGCAGCACCAGGGCGCCGCCCGGCACCATCAGCCCTTGGCAGGCCTGGAAGAATTCGCGCGTATACAGCGGGCCGGCAGGCGTTTCCGGATCGGTAAGATCCAGATACACCAGATCGAACTGCTGCCCGTTTTGCGCACAATCGCGCACGAATGCCAGGCCATCCTGGATGCGGACCTGCACCCGTGGGTCATCGAAACTGCCGCGATGGATGCTTTGCAGGTGGGTACGTGCCAGTTCGATCACCGCCCCATCGAGCTCGACGAGCGTCACCTGTTCGAGGCTGGGGTGCTTGAGCAGTTCTTCCAGCGCCCCGCCATCGCCGCCCCCCACGATCAGTGCGCGACGTGGGTCAGGATGCGCCAGGGCCGCCGGATGAATCAGGGGCTCATGGTAGAAGGCCTCGTCGGCCTCGGAGGTCATCAGACAGCCATCCAGGCGCATCGTCAGCCCCAGGGTGGATGACTCGAGCAGTTCGAGCCGTTGCAAGCCGGTGAATTGGTCAAGCAGCCGCTTCTGGAAGCGAAACCCATAGATGGCATCACCGTTGAGGCCTTCGGTCAGGAGTTCGCCGGCAGGTGCCGGCGCGTCACGCTCGCCGCGCATGAGGCGCTCGTGCTGGCTTTGACCGGGCTGGAAGGCGGCTTCGACCTGCGCCATCAGGCGCTCGGCCCTGGCGGAATTGTCAGCCTCGAAATTGCACACATAGACATCGAGCGTGACCCCGCCGCGCTCGGGCCAGGTATGCACGGCCAGGTGGGATTCGGCCAGCAGCAGCATCCCCGTCACGCCGCCGGGTTGCCCCTGGTAATCGGGAAACGTATGCCATTTTTCAGCGACGATGGTCAGGCCCGATTCGAGTGTAGCCAGGCGGCACAACCGGGCAAGTGCGCGCTCGTCGGTCAGCAATGACGGGTCGGATTGGCAATGATAGAGATCAGCCGTGAGGTGCAAGCCGTGCATGATGCGCATCCCCAGCAAAAAGAAAAACAGCTGATGATAGACGATAGAAGAAAATGCAGCAAGGATGTTGGTTGAACGTCGCACAATAGGCGCAATTCAGGGCCCAGGAAGCAATGCCTTCGACCCCAATGGATCGAGGCCAGCGTTTGAAGGCTGGCCCCGACGATTTTTTGGTTTTCTGGGTACTGCATGGTTTTATGTACCCTGACCGGGTACCTGCGCCCAGCAGGGCTGTCTCCTCACCTGCTTGTTGCAGATTATGCATGAAGTGACCAGCCATGACACCTAGGGAAGTCCCTAGAGCGACCGTTGCGGATCGGAAATCATCTCATGCAAGGCGCGCATGTTGTCGGGCAGCACGTGGATCAGGCCTTCTCCGGGCACGTCGATCTGGGCGATGACGTACAGCGACAGGGCGATCAGGAACGGCAGGACGGTCACCAGCGCATAATTTCCGCGTACCCCATGCACTGTATAACCGATCAGGAAGTTGCTGCACAGTGCAAATATGATGGCGAGCGCCCAGGCCGGAGCGGGGATCTGGGCCCGCCAACTGGACAGGGTTTTCTGCTGGGCCAGGTACAGGGCATCGCAGGCATCCAGCAGCGATGTGTGCAACGCGCTGGGGTTGGCGCGAGCCTGTTTGCTGAGCAACAGCCACATGCGCGTCTGCAACTGGCTGCTGAGGCGGCGGGCCTGCTGGCGTTCCTGTGGATCGGCCGTGCCAAAGAACAGGATGCGTTCCTGCAGGTAGTCCTTGAGCATGCCCTCGGCCGCCGACTGTTCATGCGCCTGCAGCAGCGCCGCCCGCTGCATGGCATGGCCGATGGCGAAAGCCTCGTTTTCTTCAGCCTGCATGCGCGTGTTGTAGCCCGCAATGGCAAAGGACAGCAGAAACCCCAGCAGCAGGCCAAACAGCGACAAGGTGGCCCCCAGGACGATTTTCACGACATCGTCCGCGACGATCTCCTGGCGATCCTGATAGGCGCGCACGGCCTTGCCCAGCAGCGCGGCAAGCACGAACAGGACGACGCCGGCCAGCAGCATCCACAATGATTCGAAGTTGAATTTGTTGAACATGGCTGATGTCCGTGTGGATTGTTGGATATTGAACCCTAAAACGGTCATTATTTGAACGGAAATCAGTGCTTCCGACAAATTTCACCTGTACCGACCGATGACTTCAACGACCGATGACTTCAACGTGAACTGAACAACGGTATCGGGTAGAGTCATGCCATATTCATCGATTCCGGAGACAATCGTGATTGCCGAATCCGAAATGCCCTACCTGAAACGCTGCGTCGAACTGGCCCGCGAAGCCCTGGATGCCGGCGACGAACCCTTTGGCTCCGTGCTGGTGTCGGCACAGGGCCGGATCCTCTTCGAGGATCGCAACCGGGTCGCAGGGGGCGATCACACGCGCCACCCCGAATTTGAAATCGCGCGCTGGGCCGCGGCCCATCTGAGCTCGGCAGAGCGTGCGGCAGCCACGGTCTATACGTCGGGAGAGCACTGCCCCATGTGCGCGGCCGCCCATGGCTGGGTGGGGCTGGGGCGCATCGTCTACGTGAGCTCGTCGCGGCAGCTGATGGGCTGGCTCAGTGAGTTGGGCGCCCCGCCACCGCCCGTGCGCGCCCTGCCCATCCAGGATATCGTGCCGTCGGTGCCGGTCGACGGGCCGGTACCGCGCCTGGCCGAAGAGGTGCACGCCCTGCACCGGCACCGGTTCAGCGCTCGGGCATGAAACCCGACCACTCGATGCCGGCCAGTTCGGCGATCGGCTTGTGCCAGCTGGCCAGATCATCGCGGTTGAACTGATCCAGCCGGCCATGGCCACAGGCCCGGGCCAGCACCTGCATCAGCTGGACGCTGGCCTGCAGGAACGTGGCCAGGCGCGCGGCGGCCACGTCGACATCGAGGCGCTTGCGCAGTTCGGGGTCCTGGGTGGCAATGCCGGTCGGGCAGAGGTTGGTGTGGCAGATCCGGGCCGCCACGCAGCCGATCGCCTGCATGGCCGAATTGGCCAGGGCGATGCCATCGGCCCCCAGGGCCAGGGCCTTGGCGAAGTCGGTATGGGTGCGCAGGCCGCCGGTGATGATCAGGGTGACGCGCCCGCTGGCCCCCAGTTGGTCGAGGCAGTGCCGGGCCCTGGCGAGCGCGGGGATGGTCGGCACCGAGATGTGGTCGCGGAACATCAGCGGCGCATCGCCGGTGCCCCCGCCCCGGCCATCCAGAATGATGTAGTCGGCGCCGGCACGCACGGCGAACTCGATATCACGTTCGATGTGCTGGGCGCTGAGCTTGAAACCAATGGGCACGCCCCCCGTGCATTCACGCACGTGGCCGGCAAAACGGGCGAAGTCGTCCACCGTGTGCAGGTCGGTGAACGTGGGCGGCGAGTCGGCGTCCAGCCCTTCGGGCAGCCTGCGAATCTGCGCGATCCGGCCGGTCACCTTGCGCCCGGGCAGATGCCCGCCGGTACCGGTCTTGGCCGACTGCCCGCATTTGAAATGAAAGGCCTGCACGAGTGGCAGCAAGGCGTCGTCATAACCAAACCGGGCCGAGGCATACTCGTACAGGTAACGTCGATTGGCCTGCTGTTCTTCGGGCAGCATGCCGCCCTCGCCGGAACAGATGCCGGTGCCCGCCCGTTCGGCCCCGCGCGCCAGCGCCATCTTGGCTTCTTCGGACAGCGCGCCGAAACTCATGTCGCTGACCAGCAAAGGCAGATCGAGCGCCAGGGGTTTGCGGGCCTCGGGCCCGATCACCAGCCCCGTGTGTACAGGCACGTCTTCCTGAAGCGGCTGGCGTGCGAGCTGCGCGGTCATGAACTGGATATCGTTCCAGTCGGGCAGCTGGCTGCGGGGCACGCCCATGGCATCCATGACACCATAGCGCCCCATTTTCGACAGGCCCTCGCGGGCCAGGCGATGGATGAAAGCCACCGTGGGCTCTTCCGGGGTGGGCTGGGCGACCGGCGCGGCATCACTGGGGCTGACCCCATTGGCCCCGCCCGCAGCCGCATCCGAGCCGCCAGCCGCGTCTGTTGCCGCGCTGGACACCACATCTGCTGCGCCGCGGGCAGCCACCTGGGCGCCGGCCCCTGCGCCAACCTCTGCGTCAGCCAGTGAAAATGGCTTGCCCACCATGTCGTCAGGCACCTGGCGGTGATGGCCGTCGCAATACGGTGCCTTGTGCGTCTGCTTGCAGCGGCACAACCAGGCCTCGCCATCCTGTTCGGCCACGAAGGCCAGGGGCGTGAAACCGGTACCGCGATGTGACCCGTCACAGAACGGCTGGTTCCTGGAGCGCCCGCAGCGACACCAGTGGTATTCCTTGCCGGCCTGCAACTGCACGGCAATGGGCTTGTTCATGGCAACGACGGGTTTCATCTCAGTCTCCTTGCAGAATGCCGGCATCGCGCATCCGCCGATGCACACCAGCGACAATGCGATCACAGCGTTCACCGGCAAACGAGAATGCCTCGGCCATGCATTGCTGGAAGGGTTCCTGCAAGGCCTCTTCGGCATCGCGCTCGTCGGCCAGGATGCTGCGGGCGGCCCGGTACATGCGCTGGTTGTAGCGGCGCATCAACTGGTCGAATGCAGGCACATGGCCGTTTGCCGCCTGTTCGATCAAGGCTGCATCCTGCATGGGCCCAAGCCCGGCTACGGTGTCCATGGTGGTGATCCTCTCCCGCTGTTTTCGGCCTATTGGATCACGGTGTTCACAAAAATGCACCCTCCGCCGGATCCGTTGTCACGTTTTGCCAGCGCGCTGCATCCAATGAATGAACCGGCATCTTGCCGCCTCATTCATTTGTCCACAGGAGATCTGTCATGACACTGTCATCACTTATGACCCGCACTGCAGCCGCCACTGCCATCATCGCTGCACTGTCTCTTCCACTGATCGGTACCAGCGCACTGGCTGCCGATGTCAACGTACAGAATGCGCCACCTGCTACGCCCTATGCAGCCGTCAGTTCGCTGTTGACATCCTCCCCTGCCTAAAGTCAGGGGATTCCTACGGCGCTCACCCCAGCATCGAGCCGGAATGAGCCGCTTCGGTGGGTTCCTGCTGCTGGCGACATTACTGCATCGCTCACTTCACAG
>NZ_JBAYPG010000037.1:0-21814 GCF_041677825.1 Castellaniella sp. | reverse complement strand
GGATAGCCCGCGGACAACGCCTACGGCGTTACCCACCGTCTACCCACAGGTTGGCGGCTGCACACATCAACACAGGCTGCCAGCTACCAAGTTCAGACTCATCTACGGATTGGAATCGACTGCTCCACTCTGTGCCGGATGCCTGTCGGATGGTGCGATGCTCAGGCGGCATCGGTGCCCGAAAGAGCGTGCAGTGCCTGTTGATCCAATATCTGCACTTCGCGCTGCTGGACCCGGATCAGGCCTTCGCGGGCAAAGCGCGAGAACAGCCGGCTCACGGTCTCCAGAGTGAGCCCCAGGTAGTTGCCGATTTCCTCGCGGCTCATGCGCAGGATGAATTCGTGGGGCGAATAGCCCAGATTCTGCAGGCGTTGGGACAGATTCAGCAAAAATACCGCAAGGCGCTGTTCCGAGCGCAGGCCGCCGATCGACAGCAGCATCTGGTGTGAGCGGCCGATTTCCTTGCTCATCAGGCGCCTGAGCTGACGCTGCAAGGTGGGTAGTTGTGTGGCCAGACGGTCCATCGCGTCCAGGCGGATGATGCAGACTTCGGAGTCTTCCAGTGCGATGGCGTGCGAGAGCTGTTCGTCATGCATCAGGCCATCCATGCCCAGGACTTCACCTGGCAGCAGGAAGCCCGTGATCTGTACCTGGCCGCGGGCATCTTCGATCTGGGTCTTGAAGGAGCCGGAACGTATCCCATAGAGTGCATTGGCCGCATCCCCTTCGCGGAACAAGGTGCCCCCCTTGGGCAGCCGCAGGCGCTCTTCGACCAGTTCGTCCATTTTCTGAACCTCGTGCTGCGACATGCCCAGCGGCAGGCAGATGGTATTGAGCATGCACGTGGAGCATCGCGTGGCGTCGAGCGCCAGCATGATACGGCGAGCGCTGTGGGGCTTGCGAATCAGTCCGGAAGAATTGTGGTCGGTCGGCACATTCAAACCTGAGAAGTGTAAGGCATCATGGGCATGATGATGGCCATGATGGCATGAGGGATTATAAGTTCATAATTGCGATAGTTGGAACCTTGAAGAATGTCGTTGTCCATTTTAGTGCCTCAAAGCTTGCGAAATGTCGTTTCGTACCTTCCAAGAGCCCGGTAACATGGGCGTTCCGCAGATCAAAGCTGGCAGGGAAGTCCAAGCTTGTATTGTTTAGGTTAATATAATTGCCATATTGAATATAGGTGTATTCATGATATTTTTCAGAAGGTTCCTGTGTGGTGTGCTGCTGGGTCTCGTCAGTGCAGGGCTCGGTACGGCGGCGTGGGCCGCCCACGGTGAAGGGGCTGACAGCAGCAGCAATGTCAGCCATCGACCCGACGTGACCTTCACATTGCGAACGGCGATTGCAGACGGCAAGCTGGTCTTCCAGGAAGAAGGCACCAATATCGTCAACCCTGATCTCCGGGTGCCGGCAGGTGCCGTCGTGCAGATCAATCTGGTGAACGGCGATGGCGCCACCCATGACGTGGCGGTGCCTGAATTTCATGCCAGATCGGACGAGATCTCGGGCAAGAATTCCGCAACGGCCATCGTCTTCCGGGCCAACAAGGATGGCACGTTCGAATACTACTGCACTTTGCCCGGTCACAAGGCCGCGGGT
The DNA here is from genome assembly GCF_041677825.1 of Castellaniella sp. Classification (GTDB taxonomy): domain Bacteria; phylum Pseudomonadota; class Gammaproteobacteria; order Burkholderiales; family Burkholderiaceae_B; genus Castellaniella. The sequence goes on along the minus strand of NZ_JBAYPG010000037.1, from coordinate 20,209 downwards.
ATGGTGGGCAGGATCATCGTTGGCGAAGAGGCCGATGTGGTCCGGACCGAAGCGCCGCAGATTGCGCACGATCCGTACGCGGTCGGTGAGCCAGTGGGTGCGCGGGCGCCGCAGCATGTCACGGTCGACCTGCTGACGACCGAACTGGTGGCCCGGCTGGCCGACAACAGCACGTACCGGTTCTGGACCTTCAACAACAAGGTACCCGGCCCGTTCATCCGCGTAAGGGTGGGGGACACGGTGACGCTGAACCTGAGCAACGCGCCGGACAGCACGCATATCCATTCGATCGACCTGCACGCGGTCACGGGCCCTGGCGGGGGGGCGGATGTCACGCAGGTGGCGCCCGGGCAATCCAAATCGTTCACCTTCAAGGCAAAGCATGCGGGTCTGTTCGTGTATCACTGTGCAACCCCCATGGTGGCGCAGCACATCACCAACGGCATGTACGGTCTGATTCTGGTCGAGCCCGAAGGGGGCTTGTCCAAGGTGGACAAAGAGTTCTACGTCATGCAGGGCGAGCTCTACACGGCGCAGCTGCACGGTGCCCCCGGCTTGCAGGAATTCTCTCTCGAGAACCTGCTGGCTGAAAATCCCCAGCACATGATGTTCAATGGCGCCATGGATGCGCTGACCAAGATCTACAGGATGGAATCCGACGTGGGTGATACGGTACGCATCTACTTCGGCGTAGGCGGGCCCAACCTGACGTCGAGCTTCCACGTCATCGGTGAGGTCTTCGATCGGGTCTACGACCAGGCCTCGCTGACCAGCACACCCCTGACCGACGTGCAGACCACGCTCGTACCGCCTGGCGGCGCGACCATGGTCGAGTTCACGACAGACTATCCAGGCCAGTATGTCCTGGTGGATCATGCCCTGTCGCGCGTGGAAAAAGGTCTGGCCGGGATCCTGACCGTCAGGGGCGAGGCCGATCCTGCGATCTTCGCGAGTGACGAGCACGTGGAAGAAGGGACCGGCCACATGGCGCATTGACCCGCCCAGGGCCGGCACTTTGCGCCAACAAGGACCGGCACTTCGGTTGCTGCGGCAGGCCGCCTGTGTTAGGATTGACCGATGAACGCGATTTCCTGGTTTTTCTATTTTGCCTTTTTTCCGAAGCCGCCGGTGGAGGAAGGGGATCGCAGTATCATGAAGTAGGTCAAAATTCCCTTGAAAGCCGCCGGCCCAGCCAGGCGGCTTTTTTTGTTTCCGACCTGGCCCCGGCCCACAGGAGCACCACAGTGTCACACAATACCGACGATACCCGCATCCGAGAAATTCGCGAGCTAGCGCCACCCGCCCACGTGATGCGCGAATTTCCCTGTACATCCGAGATCTCGCACATCGTGCATGATGCGCGCGATGCGGTGCATCGGATATTGCACGGCCTCGATGACCGTCTGGTGGTCGTGATCGGCCCGTGTTCCATTCATGATACCGATGCGGCTCTCGAGTACGCGCGGCGGCTGGCGCCCCTGCACCAGGCGCACGCCAATGAGCTCGAGATCATCATGCGGGTATATTTCGAGAAGCCGCGCACCACAGTGGGCTGGAAAGGGCTCATCAATGATCCGGGCCTGGATGGCAGTTTCGATATCAATCAGGGCCTGCGCAGGGCGCGTGAGCTGCTGATCGGGATCAACGCGCTCGGGCTGCCGGCCGGCACCGAGTTTCTCGACATGATCACGCCCCAGTACATCGCCGACCTGATCTCCTGGGGGGCCATCGGCGCGCGCACCACCGAAAGCCAGGTTCACCGCGAACTGGCCTCCGGCCTGTCCTGCCCGGTCGGTTTCAAGAATGGTACCGATGGCAATACACGCATCGCCATCGACGCCATCTAGGCCGCCTCGAACTCGCATTATTTTCTTTCGGTCACCAAGGGCGGCCATTCGGCCATCGTCTCGACACGCGGCAATCAGGATTGCCACGTCATATTGCGTGGCGGCAAAACGCCGAACTACGAGGCCGAGCACGTTCAGGCGGCAGCCGAAGCGCTCGAGACGTCCGGCATGCGGGGGCGCGTCATGGTCGATGCCAGTCATGCCAACAGCCACAAGGACTACACCCGTCAGCCGCTGGTCATCGATGATGTGTGCGCCCAGGTTGCCGCCGGTGACGAGCGCCTGTTCGGGGTCATGATCGAAAGCCACCTGGTCGGGGGTCGACAGGATCTGGTGCCTGGTCGTACTCTGGTGTATGGCCAGAGCATTACCGACGCCTGTGTCGATTGGGACACCTCGGTCGCGATGCTCGACTGCCTGGCCGAGGCCGTGCGCACGCGGCGCCAGCACCAGGGCAGCAAGCGTGCCCAGCACGCCGACAGCGCGGCCTGAATTCTCCGTTTACCGATTGTCATGAGGGCGTACACACCATGGACACGATGCCGTTTGAACAGCAGCCGCGGGCCCTGCCTGCGGGTTTCATTGCAGCCTTGACGGACCATTTCGGCCCGCGCTGCTCCACGGCACAGGCCGTTCGCGAACATCATGGGCGCGACGAATCGCCTTATCCGGCGATGTGGCCCGACGTGGTGGTATTTGCGCAGTCGGTCGACGATGTGGTCTGGGTCGCCCGACATTGCCATGCGCATGGCGTGGCGCTCATTCCCTACGGCGCAGGCTCATCGCTCGAAGGGCACCTGCTGGCCATCCAGGGTGGGGTCAGTCTCGATCTCTCCGGGATGGATCGCATCGTGTCGGTGCATGCCGAAGATTTCACCGCCACGGTTCAGGCCGGGGTGACGCGCATGCAGTTGAATGAGTCGCTGCGCGACACCGGTCTGTTCTTTCCGATCGACCCTGGTGCCGATGCCAGCCTGGGCGGCATGGCGGCCACGCGCGCTTCGGGCACCAATGCGGTGCGCTATGGCACCATGCGTGAAAACGTGATGTCGCTCAAGGTGGTCACGGCCGATGGCCGGCTCATCCAGACCGCCAGCCGGGCGCGCAAATCTTCGGCGGGCTACGACCTGACCCGTTTGTTTGTAGGCAGCGAAGGCACGCTGGGCATCATCGTCGAAGTCACCGTGCGGCTGTATCCACAACCCGAAGCCGTATCGGCAGCGATCTGCAATTTTCCCGATCTGGATTCCGCCGTACAGAGTGTCATCGAAATCATCCAGATGGGTATCCCGGTGGCGCGGGTCGAATTCATGGATGCCCATGCAGTGCGTGCCACCAATCAGTACAGCCAGCTGGATTTGCGCGAATCGCCCCTGCTGCTGTTCGAATTCCATGGCAGCCCGGCTTCGGTGCGTGAGCAGGCAGAATCCGTGCAGGCCATCACCCGCGAGCATGGCGGCCAGGATTTCGACTGGGCTGAGCATCCGGAAGACCGCAATCGCCTCTGGACGGCGCGTCACAATGCCTATTTTGCGGGCCTGCAATTGCGGCCCGGCTGTCGATCCAGTACCACGGACGTCTGTGTGCCCATCTCCCGTCTGGCCGATTGCGTCGGCGAGACGGCACTCGAACTGGATCAGGCCAGCTTTCCGTACACGATCGTGGGCCATGTGGGGGACGGCAATTTTCACGTGCTCATGCTGCTGGACCCCGACAATCCGGCTGAATGGGCCGAGTCCGAAGCACTCAATCGGCGCCTGGTCGAGCGGGCCATTGCGATGGAGGGCACGTGCACTGGCGAGCATGGGGTCGGCCTGCACAAACAGGCCTTCATGCTGGCCGAGCACGGTGCGGATGCACTGCACGTCATGGCCGCAATCAAGGCGGCGCTCGATCCGCACAACATATTGAATCCGGGCAAGATGTTGCCACCTGCTGTTTGAGTGGCCGGACATGAACGCCGTCCAAGCGCAAGCCCAGGAGGCTGCAGCCATGCCGGATTTTTCCGGTTTTCTCGCCCGCATCGCCGGGCATCTGCCCGCGCACTGCATCCTGACGCGTGCCGATCAGACGGCTGTCTACGAGTGTGATGGCCTGTCGCTGTACCGGCAGCAGCCCCCTGTGGTTGTCCTGCCAGAGACCGAAGCCCAGGTGCTTGCCGTGCTCGAGGCATGCAAGGCACACAATGTTCCAGTGGTTCCACGTGGGGCAGGCACCGGTCTTTCGGGCGGTGCCACCCCGCATCCGCAGGGCGTGGTGGTGGGTCTGGCCAAGCTCAACCGCATTCTGCGTCTGGACCCCGAGGCCTGTGTGGCAGTCGTGGGGCCGGGGGTGCGCAATCTGGCGATTTCAGAGGCCGCCGCGGTGCATGGGCTGTATTATGCGCCCGATCCGTCGAGCCAGATTGCGTGCTCCATTGGCGGCAATGTGGCCGAGAATTCGGGGGGTGTGCACTGTCTCAAGTATGGCCTGACGGTCCATAATGTATTGCGGGTGCGGGTGGTGACCATCGATGGTGAAATCCTCGAGCTGGGTTCCGAAGCCCCCGAAACCCCAGGCCTGAATCTGCTGCAGTCCTTCATCGGCTCCGAAGGCATGCTGGGCCTGGTGACCGAAGTCACCGTGCGCCTGATTCCCCAGCCTGAACTGGCCCAGGTGGTCATGGCCAGCTTCCCGAGCGTCGAGGCAGCGGGTGAAGGGGTCACGCGGGTGATTGCAAACGGCATCATCCCGGCGGGCCTCGAACTCATGGACAAGCGCGCGGTGCACATGGTCGAGCCCTTCGTGAAGGCGGGCTATGACCTCGAGGCCGAAGCCATCTTGTTGTGCGAATCCGATGGCACCCCGCAAGAGGTCGCCGAAGAGATCGCCCGGGTCGAGGCCCTGCTGCGCGCGGCCGGCGCCACGCGGCTGCAGACCTCGTCGTCCGAAGAAGAGCGCCTCAGGTTCTGGGCAGGGCGCAAGAACGCGTTCCCGGCGGCAGGGCGCATATCGCCCGATTACTACTGTATGGACGGTACCATCCCCCGTCGCCATCTGGGCAAGGTGCTGGCGGCCATTGCCAGGATGGAAACAGAATTCGATCTGCGCTGCTCCAATGTGTTCCATGCCGGCGATGGCAACCTGCACCCCCTCATCCTGTTCGATGCCAACCAGCCCGATGAAATCGAGCGCGCCGAGGCGTTCGGTGCGGCCATACTCGAATTGTGCGTGCAAGTGGGGGGTACCATCACGGGGGAGCACGGCGTGGGCATCGAAAAGATCAACCAGATGTGCTCTCAATTCACGCGCGAAGAGCTGGACACCTTTTCGGCATTCAAACGGGCCTTTGACCCATGGGGGCTGCTCAACCCGCTCAAGCTGATTCCCACCCTGGTGCGCTGCGCCGAATACGGCAAGATGCATGTGCATCAGGGCAATATCCGCTTCCCCGACATTCCACGTTTCTGACGGCTGGCCCATGGAATACGTACTTTCCGAACTCTGCGAACAGGTTGTCACAGCGCGCGCCGCACAGCGCCCCCTGATGCTGCGTGGCGGCGGCACCCGGCTGTTCTACGGTGGCCCCCTGCCGTCTGGTGACCGGGTCGGCTGGCTCGATCTCTCGGCCTATCGAGGCATCATCAGCCATGAACCATCCGAGCTGGTGCTGACCGCCCGGGCGGGTACGCCGTTGGTCGAAATCGAAACCGTGCTCCATGAACAGGGGCAGATGCTGGCGTTCGAGCCGCCGCGTTTTGGTGACGCAGGTACGCTGGGGGGGTGTGTGGCCAGCGGGCTGGCAGGCCCGCGGCGCATGGCGGTCGGCGGGCTGGCGGATTTCATCCTCGGCTGTCGTCTGCTCGATGCCGAGGGCAATGTGCTTCGATTCGGTGGCGAAGTGATGAAGAACGTGGCCGGCTATGATCTGTCCCGTTTGCTGGCGGGGTCGCTGGGGGTGCTCGGTGCCATGGTCGAAGTCTCGGTCAAGGTCCTGCCCCGTCCGCGCTGCGAACAGACCCAGGTGCTGCAGCTTGACGAGACAGCGGCCCTGGCGCATTGCCTGAGGTGGCGTGCACAGCCTTTGCCGATCTCGGCCACCCTGTGGGCACCCGATGCCGCGGGCGGCGGGGGCCGCCTTTCCGTGCGGCTGTCGGGCAACGAGGCGGCCGTGCGCCAGGCGTGTCAGGCCATTGGCGGCGATGCATTGCCCGAGGCATCAGCCACCGGGTTCTGGCAGGCGGTGCGCGACCAGACCCATTCCTTTTTCCAGCAGCGCCCGTTGTGGCGCCTGATCCTGCCGCCGGATGCGCCCGCGCTTGGCCTGGGCCCCGTACTTCACGAGTGGGGTGGCAGCCTGCGCTGGCTGCCGGGCGGGCATGAGGCCGGTGCCTTGCGCGACCGGGTGCAGTCGCTGGGGGGCTCGGCGACCCTTTATCGGCATGATGGCGTGCCGGCCGGGTTTTCAGTGTTCCATCCGCTGGCCGCGGGTATCCTGCAGATCCATCGGCGTCTCAAGCACGAGTTCGATCCTGCCGGAATCTTCAATCCACAGCGCCTGTACCCGGAATTCTGAGATCTCACCATGCAAACACAACTGGCCGAATGGGCGCGGGATACGGATTTTGGCCGTGAGGCCGATGAAATCCTGCGCCGTTGCGTACACTGTGGCTTCTGTCTGGCTACTTGCCCAACGTACCAGCTGCTGGGCGACGAACTCGACAGCCCACGGGGGCGCATCTATCAGATGAAGCAGTTGCTCGAAGGTGTCGAGCCCACCTACGTCACGCAACAGCATCTGGACCGCTGCCTGACGTGCCGCAACTGTGAAACCACCTGCCCGTCCGGGGTCGAATACGGCGCGCTGGTGGATATTGGCCGTCAACTGGTCAGCGAGCGCGTACGGCGGCCATGGCTCGAGCGGCTCAAGCGCGAGGGCCTGCGCCGGCTCATGGGTTCGGCCTGGTTCGGGCCACTGTACCGGCTGGGTTTGCATGTGCGGCCCATCCTGCCGGCGGTTCTGCGCAGCAAGCTGGCACCGGCGCGGGCCGCCGGGCCTTTGCCCGAACACGCCGAACGCCATGGCCGTCAGGTCATCATGCTGTCCAATTGCGTGCAGCCGGCAATGATGCCGTCCATCGATGCAGCGACCCGGCGCGTGCTCGACCGCCTGGGTATCGGTACGCGTTTTGCAGCGGGTTCGGGCTGTTGCGGTGCGATCAATTACCACCTCGATGCCCAGGAGGCCGCACGCGCTCAGATGCGCGCCAATATCGATGCCTGGCTGCCCCTGCTCGAGGCGGGCACGGTCGAGGCCGTGGTCGTCAACGCGTCGGGTTGCGGCGGCATGATCAAGGATTACGCGCGACATCTGCAGCACGACCCCGCCTATGCGCAACGGGCTGCACGCCTGATGCCGTACGTGAAGGACATTGCCGAAGTCCTGGCGCCCATGGCGGCCGAACTGAAGGGCCGGTTGCGCCAGATACCAGGCCGGGTGGCTTTTCATCCGCCCTGTACATTGCAGCATTGGCAGGGTCTGCGGCCACTGACCGAGCGTCTGCTGGCCGATCTGGGCTTTGACCTCCAGGCCTTCAATGACGCTCACCTGTGCTGCGGCTCGGCCGGCACGTATTCGATCACGCAGCCCGAACTGTCCCTTGCCTTGCGTGAACGCAAGCTCGAGGCCATCCAGGCTGCGCTGCCCGACACCATCGTGTCGTCGAACGTGGGCTGCATCTGCCACCTCCAGGGCGGGACCGGCACCCCGGTGCGGCACTGGATCGAATCGCTGGACGAGGCCCTGCATGGCTGACCAGCCGGCGCCTGGGGCGCGCGTCGTCGTCGGCATGTCCGGAGGGGTGGATTCCTCCGTAACGGCCTGGCTGCTCAGGCAGCAGGGCTATCGGGTGCTCGGCCTGTTCATGAAGAACTGGGAAGACGATGACGACACCGAGTACTGTTCATCGCGCCAGGATTGGCTGGATGCCGCCAGTGTGGCCGATCTGGTCGGCGTGGACATCGAGGCCGTGAATTTTGCCGCTGAATACAAGGATCGTGTGTTTGCCGAGTTTCTGCGCGAGTATTCGGCCGGACGCACGCCCAACCCCGATGTGCTGTGCAATGCCGAGATCAAGTTCAAGGCCTTTCTGGACCATGCGCTGGCCCTGGGTGCGGATTACATCGCCACCGGGCATTATGCACGGGTCCGGCATGCGCCCGGCGGCGGCCCCAGCCAGTTGCTCAAGGCCGCAGATGCCAGCAAGGATCAGACCTATTTCCTGCATCGCCTGGATCAGCAGCAGTTGCGGCGCACGCTGTTTCCGCTGGGCCTCCTGCGCAAGACCGAAGTGCGCCGGATCGCGCAGGACCTCGGCTTGCCCAACGCGGCCAAGAAAGACTCCACTGGCATCTGCTTCATTGGCGAGCGGCCGTTTCGGGAATTTCTGAACCGGTATTTGCCCATGCATCCCGGGCCCATCCTGGATCCCGAAGGCCGCGCGCTCGGGCAGCATCAGGGGCTGGCCTTTCATACCCTCGGGCAGCGCAAGGGGCTGGGGATCGGCGGCGTGCGGGGCCTGCAACGACCCGACGGCACCGCCGATGCGTGGTATGTTGCACGCAAGGATCTGGAGCGCAACGTGCTGTATGCCGTCCAGGGGCATGATCACCCGTGGCTGCTCAGCCACCGGCTGACAGCCGAGGACGCCAGCTGGGTGTCCGGCATGGCGCCCGCGCCAGGCCAGTACACGGCCAAGACCCGCTATCGCCAGGCCGATGCCGCCTGCACCCTGTCGGCCACTGCCGATGGGCGTTTCGAGCTATCGTTCAGGCAGGCCCAATGGGCCGTGACGCCCGGGCAGTCAGCCGTGCTGTATGCCGGTGATGTCTGCCTGGGGGGCGGGGTGATTTCAGGCCTCGGGGGGCCGGGTGTTGGCAAATGATGGCCGGCCGTCGAGTTTTTCGGCCAGACGCTCGAGTTGCGGGTGCGCGGCACGCCAGCCCAGATTCGGAAAGCGCAGGTCGAGATAGCCCAGCGCGGTGCCTGCGGCGATGTCTGCCAGGCACAGATTGACCCCCGTGCAATAGGCCTGTTCCCCCAGCTGCGAATTCATGTGGCCCAGCGCGGCATGGATCTTGGCCATCTGGCGTTCGACCCACTGTGGATCCGTTTTCTCGGCGGGGCGCCGGTGGGTTTCGATGAACGCGGCTGCAGCGGCGTCCATGATGCCATCGGCAATGGCTTCCCAGCGCTTGACTTCGATGCGCTCGCGCCCCGGTGGCGGGATCAGGCGCCCGACAGGAGACAGCGTGTCGAGATATTCGACGATCACGCGCGAATCGAACAGGGACCCGCTTTCATCCATGATGAGGCACGGTACCTTGCCGAGCGGGTTATGGGCTGCGAGCTGTTCAGCAGGCCCCCAGGGGTCGTCGAGTATGAGCTCGTAATCGAGCTTTTTCTCGGCCAGCACGATACGCACCTTGCGTACATAAGGGCTGGTCAGAGAGCCAATCAGTTTCATGGCGCAGCAGGGAAGTTCTAGGCCTGAAAAGTATAGCAGGCGGATTGGCGGGTTCGGTCAACTGTGGTTTATGTGCTCCAGGGGCTTGACAAGCGTATGGATTGGCTGAGTGCGGGCCTGTGGGCGGCCGAATCTCGTACTGGCGGTGTTAGAATGCCAGCCCACGGTACCCTTTTGTTCATTATTCTCTTTTCACCCGTTCTGGCCTTTTCCAGGCGGCAGGTATACAGCATGCAGATCGATTCTTCCCTCTCGGCGCTTACGGCCTTGTCGCCGCTCGATGGTCGTTACGCGGGCCAGGTGCATGGCTTGCGTCCCCTGTTGTCCGAGGCGGGTTTCATGGCGCATCGGGTCGAGGTCGAGATTGCCTGGCTGATCGGCCTGTCTGAACTGGGCCTGCCCGAAATGCCGGCTTTCGACGCATCGGCGCGTGCACGGCTGAAGGCGGTGGCAGAGGGGTTTTCGCAGGCCGATGCCGCGCGCATCAAGGCCATCGAGCGCGACACCAACCACGATGTCAAGGCCGTGGAATATTGGCTCAAGGAGCAGGTGGCCGATGTACCCGCCCTGGCCGCAGCGGCAGAGTTCATCCATTTCGCCTGCACGTCCGAAGATATCAACAATGCTTCGCATGCGCTGATGCTGCAAAGGGCACGCACGGATTGCCTGCTGCCAGCGTATGGTTCGATATTGGCGCGCCTGCGCGATCTGGCACACCAGTACGCAGACCAGCCCCTGCTGTCGCGCACGCATGGGCAGCCCGCCACGCCCACGACCATGGGCAAGGAACTGGCCAATGTCGTTGCCCGGTTGCGGCAGGCCGTCGGCGTGATGGCGGCGGTCCGGCCCCTGGCAAAGCTCAACGGCGCCACAGGCAATTACAATGCGCATCTTGCGGCCTGTCCGGACATCGACTGGCCCATGTTCTCGGCGCAAGTGCTGCAGGGGCTCGGCCTGACGCAGAATCCATACACCATTCAGATCGAACCACACGACTGGATAGCCGAACTGTTCGATGCAGTCGCCCGGGCCAATACCATCCTGCTGGATCTGAACCGGGATCTCTGGGGTTACATCTCACTGGGATATTTCCGCCAGCGCCTGCGCGAGGGCGAGGTGGGCTCATCGACCATGCCACACAAGGTCAATCCGATCGATTTCGAGAACTCCGAGGGCAACCTGGGCCTGGCCAACGCCATGCTGCGTCACCTGTCCGAAAAGCTGCCGGTATCCCGCTGGCAGCGCGATCTGAGTGATTCAACCGTCTTGCGCAATCTGGGCGTGGCCTTGGGCTATACGCTGGTTGCGTGCGATGCCTGCCTGCGCGGGCTGGGCAAACTCGAACTGGATGCCGAGGCCATCGATGCCGATATCGATGCCTGCTGGGAAATCCTGGCCGAACCGGTGCAGACGGTCATGCGTCGCCATGGCCTGCCGCATCCATACGAGCAACTCAAGGCGCTGACGCGGGGTCGCGGCATCACGCGCGAGGCACTGCAGAACTTCATCGCCAGCCTCGATCTGCCCGCAGAACCCAAAGCCCGCCTGCTGGCACTGACCCCACGAAGTTATATCGGTCTGGCCGCCCGTCTGGCAGCAGACATCTGACCCGATTTTGATGTATAGTTTCGTTCTTCGCCAGATTTCCTGACGGGGCTGTTAGCTCAGTTGGTAGAGCAGCGGACTCTTAATCCGTCGGTCGACAGTTCGAGCCTGTCACAGCCCACCAAAAATGTTTTATATCAAGCGTTTGGCCGCTCACTGATCGGGGCGGCTTTTGCTTTTTGGCAGAATGTGCCGTAAACGTGACGTTGTTTACGTACTTGTCAGGTGGGTACTTGTCAGGTGGTCGGCCCCCGAGTGTGTCTGCTTCTTCAACATTTCCAGCGTCTCCCCACATTCCCTGGGTTCCTTCCGGTCGAACAGGGGGGTGACGGCCCGGCTTCGGCTGGGTGCGGGCGCGGTGAGATCAGGCTTTCGCCATTTCCCGCTCTGCCGCTTTTGCCAGGAATGCAGAGCGCGAAAGGCGTTGAGCCTTGGCCATTGCGTCAATACGATGCACCAGATTCTCGGGCAAGCTGATGTTCAGGCGAACGGCTCGGGTGCTGATCTTCGACAGATCAATGTTGATCAACATCCAGTAGCCATCTTGGAATCGCTCGTCGTGGAGCCAGGCGTCGGGAGAGGTAGGGGCGGGGATGCCCATATCCTCACCCTCAAAGTTCACTTCGACCGCTTCTTGTGCGAGGCGCGGCAGGTCTGCCAGATCGTCGGCTGCAGAGAAGCATCCCGGGAAATCAGGGAACGTGACGCCGTAGGCGCTGCCCCTGTCCTTGTGGATAAGTCCTTCGCGGAGCGCCTGGCGCTGGGCGAGTGGATCACCGCTGGCCAGACGGTGATCCTCACAGGCGCCACGGGCCACTGATGGCATCAGCCTGCCAGATAGGCAAGGCCCGGCCGCGGGGCGGCTGCGCCGCATGGATACTACTCTGGGGGCAGCCGTGCCGTTCAGCGCCCGGGCAGATTCGTGGCCCGGGTCAGAAGAACCACGCCAGCGGCGTCCTGCGTATCGTAGTACGTGAAGCCCGTACCGTTGCTGCGGCGCCCCGACATCAGTACCGGCAGGCCCGATTCGGCCTGCGCCGCATCGGCATCGGGCACTTCGAACCCCAATTGAAAAACGCCCTCGCCCCGGGTATCCAGGTGCCTGCGCTGCGGGCTGTCCTGCGGGCCGGGCTCGCAGAGTTGCAACTGGATATTGGGCAGGTTGCAGACACGATACTTCAGTGCCTTGAAACCTTCTTCGTCAGGCACTGCGAGACGTATGTATTCACTCAGCGGCGGATACGCTTGCCAGGGCCCGATGCCGATGGACTCGTAATAGGCCTGGGTGCGGTCGATGTCATGCACCACGATGCACACGTGATGCAGCTTGTCGTAGATGGACTTCATCGCTCGGTCTCACTCGGGCATGACGTAGTTCAGTACCCGGCGCCCGCCATCGGGATAAATGGTCTCCCCTGTGAAATACGAAGCATCTTCGCTGGCCAGGAAGGCCACCACGCCGGCGATTTCGCGCGGTTCCCCATAGCGCCCCAGGGGCGTGCGCATCAGGATCGCCTTGTTGCCCGCACTGTTGACGAAGTCCCCGGCGACCATCTCGCTCATGATGGTGCCCGGCCCCACGCCCACGACCCGGATGCCATGGCGGGCCAGCGCAACGGCCGCGGTACTGGTGACCTGGTTCATGCCACCCTTGGAGATTGCGTAGGGTGATACGTTGGGGTTGGCCAGACCCGAATTGATCGACGACATGTTGATGATCACGCCGCCGCCACCTTGTGCCAACATCTGCCGGGCGGCTGCCTGCGTGCCCAGAAACGTGCCCTTGAGATTCACGGCCAGGACATGATCGTAAGTATCTTCCGTGACATCGAGAAAAGGCACAATGGGGCAGATGCCAGCATTGTTGACCATGATATCCAGATGGCCAAAATGCTCCACGGCAGCGGCTACCAGGGCATCCATCTGTTCCTTGCTGCTGACATCCGTGACTCGCGCGAGGACACGCTCTGCTGGCCCGATTGCCTGAGCGGTCTGCTGCAGGCGCTGCGAATCGATATCGGCGATCACCACGCTCGCGCCTTCGGACAGGAAGCGTTCGGCGGTAGCCCGCCCGATGCCGCGGGCGGCGCCCGTCACAACCACGACTTTGTTGCTGAATCTCATGTCGTACTCCTTCAATAAACAATTTCTTCAGACAGGGGCTTGCCCGCGCGGATGCGCGCATAGCCCAGGGGGGTCAGATCCAGGGTCACATAGCGGCCCTGCTGGATGAATTCTGCGATGGCTCGCCCGACGGCCGGCGCATGCATCAGGCCGTGGCCGGAAAACCCGGTTGCGAACAGCAGGTTCTCCAGCGTGTCGTGCGGGCCGACAATACCGTTGTGATCCAGGGTATTGACTTCGTAATGGCCTGCCCATGCGCTTTGCAGGCGCAGGGCTTCCATGGCCGGGATCCGTTGCGCCAGCGCGGGCCAGAATGTGCCTTCGAGCAGGCGGTAATCTGGTTCGAAATCGCCCGTGGCGTCGCCGTCGCGCTCGGCGGGCGGCTGGACCCCGCCAATGAAGCCCTGGCCCTCCGGCCGCATCCAGATGCCGGATGAATCGAACAGCATAGGGCCATGGTCCATCTTGAGCGGCGCATGAAACGAGAATACCGTGCGCTTTCGTGGTGACACAGGCAGAGGCTGATCCAGGCGTGCCGTCAGGGCGCCTGATTGGGCACCGGCGGCCATGATGCACCAGTCGCACGGTATGCGGCTGCCGTCGGCCAGGCGTACCGCCTGTACACGACTGGGTCCCGAATCAAAGCCCGTCACTTCCCGGGCTACATAGCGCACATCCATTTCGCAGGCGCTGGTCCGGACCAGGGACAGCAACGACCAGGCATCGAACCATCCCTCAGCGGCCTGGCCGTAGGTGCCCAGTGCCACGCCCTGGGTTGAAATCCATGGAAAGCGCCTTTCGATCTCCAGGGGGGCCAGTGCCACCACGTCTGCACCCTCGGCTCGCTGCATGTCGACCATGGCCAACCGTGCATTTGCACTGCCCATGCCGCTGAGGATCAGGTAGCCGTTTTCCTGGTAGCCCACATCTGCTGCCGGACCGAAGGAATCCCTGATGCTGCTGACGAACCGGGCGCCATAGAGGCTCATGCGTACATTCAGTGGTGATTCGAACTGCGTGCGGATGGAGGCTGCCGAAAGCGCAGTCGAGCACAGCGCGTAGCTGGGATCCTTCTCCACGACCGTGATATCCCCGCCAAACCCCAACCGACGCAGGAACCAGGCACTGCAACTGCCGATGATCCCGCCGCCCACGATCACGACACGAGGTGCTCTGCCGCCTGCCATCATGGCGCCACCCGCAGGAGAATGCCCGCATGCATCGGCGCCACAGGCCCCTGTGTACGTGAGCGTGCTCTGAGATTCAGCATGGCATGAATCCAAGATGGGCCCGAAAGCGGTTCTTGATGAACACGGCATCCCGGGGCGGTAAAGACCGGGGCAGGTTTTCAGCCTTGATCTTGAGCACAAAGAGGCGCGGGCCCTGGGCTGCCTGCTGCAGACGGTTGGCCAACTGACGCAGCGCGTCCAGGTGGTGGAATACGCCGGTCTCGGCGAAGCCCGCGGCGGCGGCAATCCTGTCGAGCGCAATGCCACGGCCCGTGTGGCTGACCTGCATGCCGGTCTCGCCAAAGTGCTCGTTGTCCAGCACGATGATGTCCAGGTTGCGTGGTGCGGCGACCGCGATGGTTGCCAGCCCGCCGAAGCCCATCAATTGTTCACCATCGCCCGTGATGACCAGGACACGGTGCCCCGGCTGCGCCTGGGCCAGGCCCAGGCCCACCAGCGCAGCGGCACCCATGGCGCCCCACAGGTAACAGGTGCTGTCCGCATCGCCTGCCGCGTGGACGTCGTAGCTGGGCGACCCCAGGCCGGTGACCACCAGGGTATTCTTGCGCTCGGCGAGCAGTATGCGCACGGCCTCGCGACGGTCCATGCCGTTGCATTCATTTACCATTTCTTTTCACCCAATACGCGCTGGTCGATCAGGACCGCAATTTGCTGATCCGCCTCAAACGCCATGCCGGCCGCCTGATCCACCGTGGCAATCACGTCTTCAGCCGTCGTCGCATGGAACACCGTGACCCCGACCGCCCGCAGCGCGGGTTCCGTGGCCTGGCCCATAAGGACCTGCCACGGGTTGAATTCGCCCCACTGGCCTCGCATCGTGATCAGCAGCAGCAGCGGGGTACGGGTCTGTACCGCAAGCGACAGCATGTTGATGCAGTTGCCGGCGCCCGATGACTGCATCAGGACCGCAGCCCTTTGGCCGCCCAGCCACGCGCCAGTGGCGATGGCGATACCTTCTTCTTCGGTGGTCAGGACATTGGTCGTCATGTCCGGATCATTGATGAGCAGATCGATGAGGATGGCATGACCCGCGTCCGGAACATAGGAGACTTGTCGTACGGCGCGCGCTTTCAGGACTTGATGCAGTCGGCATGGCCAGATCGGCGCCGATGTGGGTTGCTTGGCCTGGATGTCGGGTATTGCTTCGGTTGGTGTCATGGGGATATGAGTTGATTGGTCAGGTTGCAGGTGGCGGCATGATGCGGTCATTTCCCGCCCAGATAGGCCGCCTGGATGTCTTCCGAGTTGAGCAATTGCCGGGCGCTGCCTTCATGTTGCAGGCGGCCCACCTCGAGTACGTAGCCGCGGTCGGCCAGCTTCAGGGCCATGCGTGCGTTCTGTTCCATGATGAGGATGGTCACCCCGGTCTCGCGGATTTCTCTGAGCACCTGGAAAATGTTGCGTACGATGATGGGTGCCAGGCCCAGGCTGGGCTCGTCGAGCAGCAGCAGCTGCGGCCGGGTGACCAGTGCGCGGCCGATGGCCAGCATCTGCTGCTCGCCACCGGATAGTGTGCCGGCGAGCTGCGTACGGCGCTCATGCAGACGCGGAAAGATCCGGTAGACGTATTCGCGGCTGGCGTGCATCTCTTCGTGTGTGCGGGTGAAGCCTCCGAGGAGCAGGTTCTCCGCCACGGACAAGGTCCCGAACACCCGTCGCCCTTCTGGTGACTGCCCGATGCCCAGGCGCACGATTCGGTGCGCCTCCAGGCGTGTGATGTCGCGGCCCGCAAAATGGATACGCCCGGACTGCGGCTTCATGAGGCCACTGATGGTGCGCATCAAGGTGGTTTTACCCGCCCCGTTGGCGCCCAGTATGGTGACGACTTCACCGGCGTCCACATGCAGCGAAATCCCTTTGATGGCCTGTATCTGCCCGTAAGCGACTTTCAGGTCCTCGATGTCCAGCAAGCGCGTCATGCGTATTCCTGCCTGACAGGTTTCACGACGTCGTGCCTGGCTGCCGGCGGGTCGTCGTCCTGACCCAGGTAGGCCTCGATCACCTTGGGGTTGCTGCGGATCTCGCCTGGCCGGCCTTCAGCGATCAGGCGGCCAAAATTGATGACGGCGATATGATCCGTCACGTTCATGATGACGTTCATGTCGTGCTCGACCAGCAGTATCGTGACCCCCATGCCGCGGATCGCACGTATGGTGTCGTTGAGCGCTGCGGATTCATTGTCGTTCAGGCCGGCGGCGGGCTCGTCCAGGATGATCATCTCGGGATTGCCCACCAGGGCACGCGCCAGTTCGACGCCGCGCTGTGCGCCGTAGGGCAGGGCAGTGGCCTGCTCATGCGCCATGTTGCCCAGCTGCAGCATGCCCAGCACGTCCATGGCCCGATCCACCAGGGCGTTTTCCTCACGTCGCTGACTGGCTGTGCGCAACAGCCCCTGCCACCAGCGTTGCTGCAGCTGCAGGTGTTCGCCCGCGATGACGTTTTCCAGCACGGTCATGCCTGGAAACAGGCGGATGGCCTGGAAAGTGCGGCGAATGCCAAGCGCCGCGATCCTGTGTGGTGGCAGGCCGCTGATGGGGCGTCCATGCAGGAGGGCCTGGCCCGATGTGGGCCGATATACCCCCGTGATCAGGTTGAACACCGTGGATTTCCCTGAGCCATTGGGGCCGATCAGGCCAAAAATGGATCCTTTGGCCACCTTGAGGCTGAGATCATCCACCGCGCGCAGCCCACCGAACTGGATACCCAGATGTTCGAGTTCGAGCAGGATTGCAGACGTATCCATCAGAACCCCCCTTTGCGGGCGGGCCAGATGCCCTGAGGCCTGAGTATCATCACCAGGATCATGGCGATGCCGAATACGAAATAGCGATAATAGGCAAATGCCGTGAAGACCTGGGGCAGCACGAACATCATCGTGGTGCCCAGCAGCACCCCGGGGATGGATCCCTGGCCACCGATCAGAACGATGGCAAACAGGACGACGGATTCGGTGAAGACGAACGATCCGGGGCTGACAGAGGCGAGCTGGATGGCAAACAGGGCGCCGGCCACTGCGGCCAGCGCAGCCGACAGGGCAAAGGCGCCGACTTTGTATTGGCGCGCATCGATGCCAAGGGTGCTTGCTGCCAGTTCGTCGAGCTTGATGTAGCGATAGGTACGACCCAGCGCGCAGCGATCCAGGTTGTGCATCAACCAGATCACCAGCGCGAGCACGACCCAGTTGATATAGAACAGGCTGGTCTGGCTGTCCAGGTCATGTCCGAAGAATGAGGGTGGATCGATCCCGAACAGCCCGTCCGAGCCGCCGGTCAGGCCCAGCAGGTTGTTGTTCAGCGCCAGTACGAAAATGCTGTTGAAGCCTATGGTCACCACCAGCAGGTAATCACCGCGCAGCTTGACAATGGGTGCAGCCAGAATGGCCCCGACCGCCGCGGCCACCGCGATGGCCACGGGAATGGTCCACAGCACGGGCCAGCCCCAGATCAGCGACAGCATTGCGGTGGCGTAGGCGCCGATGCCAAAGTACACGGCGTGGCCCATATCGTACATGCCGGCCCGGCCCAGGAGCGCCATCTGTGCCCTTGGCTGTCCGGGCCGACGTCGGGTGACGTGTGGGGCGCGGGCCTTGCTTTCGTCGTGCTCACGTGCTCACACCTTTTCGGCAATGCGTTCGCCCAGCAACCCCGAGGGCCGGACCAGCAGGATGATGATCAGCAGGGCGAAGGTGATCGCATCCTGCCACGCGCTCGAAATGAACCCGGCACCGAATGCGTTGACCAGACCCAGCAGCAGGCCGCCCAGCATGGCGCCCGGGATATTCCCGATGCCGCCGATGATCGCCGCGATGAACGCGAACAGGCCGTACGACCAGCCCATCGTGAAGAAAGTCTGCCGGTAGTACAGGCCGATGAAAAGCCCGCCGATGGCACCCAATGCAGGGCCGATGATGAACACCAGGGCGATGACCCGGTTGACATTGATGCCCATGAGCCGGGCTGCGTCCTGATCGATGGCCGAAGCCCGGATGGCGGTGCCCAGGCGCGTGTGATGCACGAAAATGTACAGCAAGGCCATCAGCAGACTGGCGCCGATCAGGATCATGACCTGCACGAGCGTGATGCTTGCGCCCCCGATCTCCCATGACACGTTGGGCAGCAGGCCGCTTGGAAAGACCCGGACATTCGGCCCCCAGATGAGCATGATGCCGTTCTCGATCAGCATCGAGGCCCCCAGGGCCGACACGACTGCAGACAGGCGATGCACGCGGCGCAAGGGCTTGTAGGCCAGTTGATCCAGCAGGATGCCGGCAATGGCCACCACGATGATGGCCATGAGGAACGCCACCCCCAGCAGCAGGATCTGATCCAGCCTGCTGAAGACGCCCGCCATAATCGTAGTCAGGCCAATATACGCGCCCAGTATGCACAGATCGCCATGGGCGAAATTGATCAGTTTCAGGACGCCGTACACCATGGTGTAGCCCAGGGCGATCAGCGCATAGATGCCGCCGATCGTCAGGCCATTGATGGTCTGCTGCAGAACGATGTCCATCCACGTGCTCCTGCGGCCGGATCATGGCCATCCGGCATCCGGCGGCGACATGCACTGCATGCCGTCGCCCCGGGGTTTGAGTCTATTGGTGGACGATCTTGAAGCTGCCATCCGGCTGCACTTCCATCGCCGCCATCAGGCTGCCTGCGCGCTCACCGTTTTCATCCCATTTCATTTTCCCGGTCAGGCCCTCGAATTCGGCCGGCATGTTGTGCAGCCACTGCTCGATGGCCGAGAAGTCCGTGCTTTGTGTCGCCTCGATGGCGGCGAAAATCGAATTCAGGCCATCTACATTGGTGAGCGTGTAGATGCTTGGTGGCTTGCTGCCGTATTTTTCCTTGTAATCGGCAAGGAACCTGGCCGCATTCTCGTAGGGCAGGCTTTCTGGCGGGGGTACGTTGATGACGACGGATCCGGGTGCCGAGGCGCCGGCAATCTGTATGAACGCCTCACTCTGGTTGGTGTCGCCACCGACGAAGTCTGCTGCCATCTTCAGCTGATCCATCTGTGCCTTGATGAGGCCACCGTCCGTGTAATAGCCGCTGAAGTACACGACATCGGGGTTGACTGATTTGATTTTCGTGAGTACGGCGGTGTAGTCTTGCGTGCCGGCGTTGATGAACTCCTTGCTGGCGATGTGGCCGTTGTGCGTCTTGATGGATTTTTCGACGGAATCTGCCAGATCGGTGGCATAGCTGGAGTGATCGGTAATGATGGCGATGTTCTTGTAACCCTTGGTGTTGACCAGATAGTCGCCTGTGAAGGCCGCCTCTGCGCTGTTGGGCGGGTCGTTCCTGAAGAAATTCTTCCAGCCCTTTGCAGTCAGCTCGTCGCTGGTACCGTCCGAACTGTGGATGACGTTGGCGCGCGAGTACGTGGGCCCGGCCGCCAGGCTGGCGCCGCTGGTGTAGCTGCCGACCACCCCGATGACGCTATCGTTGACAAGCTGCCGCGCGCAGATGGTGGCGCGAGACGCCTTGCCCTCGTCGTCACAGACGATCAGCTTGATTTCACGGCCCAGCAGGCCACCTTCGGCGTTCTTTTGTTCGATGAGCAGGTCGAGGCCGTTTTTCACGCCTTGCCCTTCAACGGCGTAGTCACCCGTGATGGGAAACTGCAGGCCGAAAAGCAGCGGCCCGCCCTCTGCAGCGAGCGCTGCGCCGCTCATGCCCAGCGCCAGGCCAACGACTGTTGCGCTGGCTGAATATGCGAAGATTTTTTTCACTGGATGGTCTCCTGATATAGTCGATTCCAATCCGTAGATGAGTCTGAACTTGGTAGCTGGCAGCCTGTGTTGATGTGTGCAGCCGCCGACCTGTGGGTAGACGGTGGGCAACGCCGTAGGCGTTGTCCACGGGCTATCCAT
>NZ_JBAYPG010000036.1:0-23161 GCF_041677825.1 Castellaniella sp. | reverse complement strand
GCCCGCCCCGTTGGGGCCGATGAGCGCGTGGATATGGCCCCGCTGGACCTTCAGGTTGACGTCATCGACCGCCACGAAGCCCAGAAAGGACTTCGTCAGGTGACGAGTCTCGAGAATGATGTCACTCATGCGTATTCAATCAGGAAGATGGGCGCCCATGCGAGGCTGAACCTGCCAGGGGCCTTGCACGACGCACCGGGCTGGCGCAATGCCCGCCATGATACAGGGCCTGTTGCGAAAATTACAGTCATTCTGTAACGGATTGCAGCCGCCCGCGGCCACCGGGCTGGCCCGGATCCTTGATGGACCCGGGCCCCCTGGCGTGTCGGAATGCCCTGCGCCGAGCTTATTTCTTCACCAGCGGGCAGACGCTGTCGGACAGTGGGCGCCAGGCCTGTTCGGCCGGGATTACCGAGTTGATCTTCAGCAGATCCCATTCGCCGGTGGACTCTTCGGGTGTCTTGGCCTGCACCAGCAGCATGTCATAGACCATGCGGCCATCTTCGCGGATGTGCCCGTTGTGGGTGTAGAAATCATCGATCGGAGTCTTCTTCATCTGCTCCACCACAGCCTTGGCATTATCGGCACCGACTTCCTTGACTGCATTCAGGTAGGCCATCGTGGCCGAGTACATACCGGCCTGCACCATCGAGGGCATCGCACCGTGCACCTCATAGAAGCGTTTGGCAAATGCCCGGGTTTCGTCGTCCCGGTCCCAGTAGAACCCGGTGGTGAACTGCAACCCCTGTGACGCCTCGAGGCCCATTCCCTTGACATCGTTCAGGAATACCAGCAAGGTGGCCAGTTGCTGGCCGCCCTGGGTGATGCCGAACTCCGAGGCCTGACGCACAGTGTTCTGGGTGTCGGTGCCCGCATTGGCCAGGCCAATCACCTTGGCGCCAGAAGATTGCGCCTGAAGCAGGAAAGAAGAGAAGTCCGCCGTGTTCAACGGCGCGCGCACGGCGCCCAGTACCTTGCCCCCGGATTCCTTCACGACATCGGCCGTATCCTTTTCCAGGGCATGGCCAAAGGCATAGTCTGCCGTGATGAAATACCAGCTGTCGCCGCCGTTCTTGGTCACTGCTGCACCTGTGCCATGGGCCAGCGCATAGGTGTCATACACGTAATGGATGCCATTTGGCGAGCAATTTTCGTTGGACAGCAGCGAAGACGCGGATCCAGCGAAAATCACCACCTTGTCCTTTTCCTGCGCGAGCTTCTGCAGGCCGATGGCTGATGCTGAATCGGTCGATTCGATGATCATTTCGACGCCGTCCTGGTCATACCACTTGCGTGCGGTGGCCAGGGTGATGTCCAGCTTGTTCTGGTAGTCGGCCGACAGCAGCTCGATCTTGCGACCGTTGACCGTGCCACCGAAATCGTTGATGGCCATCTTGACGGCCGCCACCCCACCGGGGCCGCCGTGCGCCGAGTAAATGCCGCTCATGTCGACGATGGCGCCGATGCGCAGCGGTGCCTCGTCTGCCGCCTGGGCGCTGGCCCCAATGGCCAGGGCACCGAACACGGCAGCGGTCAGCTTCAGATACTGAAAGGTTTTCATGGTTTGTCTCCGTAGAGGTCGGGTTGGTTCAACGCGGATTCATGCGCGAGCATGGGTATGGCACTGATTCGGGCCCGGATACGCAGGCGCAGCGATGTACGGCACCTGGGGGTGTGGCGCCTGCGCCTGGGCTCAGAATGGGGTTTTCGGATTGAAATTTGCACTGCGTTTCTGCAGGAAGGCATCGATCCCTTCGGTCCCTTCGGGGCCTGCAAAACCGATGAATTCGAGCGCCAGCGAGGCATCGAAGATGGGCAGGGCCTGCTTGACCCAGTGGTTGAGCATCATTTTTGTCCAGCGCTGTGCAGCCGGAGCGCCCTTGGCCAGGCGCGCGGCAATCTCCAGTGCGCGGGCCTCGACCTCTTCATCCGGTACAGCCATGGACACCAGATTCATGCGATCCGCCTCTTCGCCCGTGATGGTGTCCGCCGTCAGCAGGTAGTACTTGGCCTTGGCCATGCCGCACAGGAGCGGCCAGATGATGGCTGCGTGATCCCCGGCAGCCACACCGATCTTCAGGTGACCGTCGGACAGTTTTGCGTCATTGGCGACGATGGATACATCGGCCAGCAACAACGTGGCCAGGCCCGCGCCCACGGCCCATCCACGCGCCGCGGTGATGATGGGCTTACTGCAGTCCAGCATGTTGGTGACCAGATTGCGCGCCTCTTTCATCGTCTGCATTCTCAACGCATAGTCATCACAGACCTTGCGTTCGTGGTTCAGGTCGCCTCCGGCAGAGAAGGTCTTGCCGTCACCCGTGAACACGATCACGTTGACGCTGTCATCGACGTCCAGGTCGCGCCAGATTTCGGAGACCTCGAGGTGCATCCGTGGATCCATCGCCCCCAATTTCAGCGGCGACTTCATGGTGACACGCAATACGCCGGGACTGGGTCGGTCAAAGGCAAATCTTTCATATTGGGCATAACGATCGGTCACGGTCTTGCTTCCTTGTATGAAGGGGCTCATGCGGCCGGTGCCAGCCCCGGTGGTACGAAAATGGATGCCATGTGCGCATCCTTCACCTGCATCTGGAGACTCGCAATTTGCGTGCCAGATTCATTGAGGCTGTTTGGTGAACAGTGATACGCTGCGGCGGTCGTAAAGTGTTCAATTTGCGTACACGGTGTATTCCTGGCCGTCTATTCACATCGGGCGGACATTCAGCAGCCATTCATCGGGCAGGCGGGCTTTCAGCAGTTCGATGGCCATTCAGCGGGCCGATGCGCATTCAACAGGCAGACGGGCACTCAAACCGGCATTCAACTGCACATCGTCCTCGGACAGGCCTGGCAGGCATGCGTCATGACGCGTGCGTGGCGGTGTCGTGCGCATGGTCGTGAAAGCCGGCGTGCGCCTGCATGGAGATGGCACCATCGGCCTGTGCCACCCAGATCGACAGGGCACCGTCGTGCGCCGAGGCGTTCAGGCTCAATGAGTCACCCAGCAGATTGGGGCGCTGCGCCCGATAAACAAAGGATTTCAGCCGCCGGCCAGCGACTTCTTCGGCATATCCGGCAAGCACCGTAGCGCACAGGGGGCCATGGATCACCAGGTTGGGGTAGCCCTCGATGTTGCGGCAGTAGTCTGCGTCGTAATGGATCCTGTGGCCGTTGAAGGTCAGTGCCGAGTAGCGAAACAGCATGGTCGAATCGGGCGTGAAGGGCCTGCTGTACTGGCTGGGGCGGGCCTCTGCCGGCGTATGCCCCGCGCCTGGCAGGTTGGGGGTCTTGTAGACGATGTCATGGACTTCGCGAACCGCCTGCCGGCCGCACTGGATGATCTGGTGTTCCACGGCGACGAACACCAGGTCGCCACTGCGCCCCTGTTTGTGCTCCACGGACAGGATGCTGGATTGCTTCTCGACAGGCTGGCCCAGGATGAGGGGCGCATGGAATTCGAGCTGGCCGCCGGCCCACATGCGGTTGCTCAGCGGCACGGGCGGCAGGAATCCGCCGCGGGCGGCATGTCCGTCACGGCCCAGCTCGGCCGGCGGGCGCCCTTCGAGAAAATAAATCCAGTGCCACAGGGGCGGCAGGGCCGTGCCGTTTTCCAGGCTTTCGGGCGCGCGCCCCACGGTGGCCGCCATCAGGCGTGCGTGCCGTACGGACAGGACATCATGGTCTGTCATGGATCTCCCGACCCATTGACGCAGGTGGTTCATATCGAGTGTAGTCATGGCGCAATCTCATTGCATGCAACTGAAAATTCTGCCTGCAGGGACTTGGTGTGCTGTCCCAGCCGGGGAGCGGATTCGAATCGCTGCCTGTCCCAGGGCGCGCGTACGGGTGGCGCGATCAGGTGCAAATCCTCGTCGTGGACGGACATGGGCCAGGTGCGCAATGCAGGATGTTCGGCCAGTTCCGCCACCGAGCGCACTTGTCCGTAGGCGGTATTCGATGCGTTCAGGCGCGCCAGGGCCTGATCCCGGTCAAGTTGGGCGAACGCCTTTGCGATCAGCGCATTCAGCGCTTCACGATGCGCCACGCGCTGGTTGTTGGACGAAAAGCGTTCGTCGGCTGCAATGGCTGGATCCTGCAGGAAGTGGGCGCAGAACTGCTGCCATTCGCGCTCATTCTGTATGCTGATGACGATGTCGCGGCCATCCCGGGTGCTGTAACTGCTGTATGGCGCAATCGACGGATGCTGCAGGCCCTGGCGTGCGGGCGCCCCTTTCCCGTAGACCTGGTGCACATATGGCACCGTCATCCAGTCGGCCGCGCTGTCGAACAGCGAGATGGCAATGTTCGATCCGACGCCCGTGCGCGCACGCTGCGCCAGGGCCGACAATATGCCGATGGTTGCATTCAGGCCGGCGCCGATGTCGCAGATCGAGACCCCGATGCGCCCATAGGCTTCGGGTGCGCCGCTGATGCCGACCAGGCCGCTTTCACACTGGACCAGCAGGTCATACGCCTTCAGGTCGCTGCCCGGGCCTTCGCTGCCATAGCCACTGATGTCGCAGGTGATCAGACGTGGGTATTGTGCGCGCAGATCAGACTCTCCAAAACCCGCGCGGGCCAGCGCGCCTGGCGCCAGATTCTGAACCAGCACGTCGGCCCTGGCCAGAATGCGATGCAGCAGCGCGGCGCCCTCGGGTTGCTTGAAGTCCAGCATCAGCGATTCCTTGCCACTGTTGGCCCACACGAAATACGAGGCTTCGCCGTTGGCCGCCTGGTCATAGCCCCGGGCAAAGTCCCCCTCGGACCGCTCGACCTTGATCACACGGGCACCCATTGCGGCCAGGCGGCCTGTGCAGAACGGGGCTGCCACGGCCTGTTCGATGGCCACGACCAGGAGGCCATCGAGCGGTCCGGGCATTGAAATGGGCTGGCTGGGATCTGGTGCGTTCGACATGACGATTGTGCTCGAGGATGATGCGCGTGAATTTCGCCTGCAGTGCAGGTGGGCCAGACGCAATTATCCCGAGTCCGGGACGTGGGCAGAAGCGAGCAATTTCAAAGCCAGGATTTGTCATTCACGAAAGCTCAGGGTAATCTGATCGGCACGCCGGATGAATGCTGACCGCCAGGCTGGATGGATGCAGTCCCTCGAATTCATGCACTATGATTTTGTCGATCTGAAGGTTTTTCTTGCGGTGGCCGATGCCGGCAACCTGTCACGGGGTGCCCGGCGGGTTCATCTTGCGCCGTCTTCGGTCAGCCTGCGCATCAAGCGTCTGGAAGAAGCCATGGGGGCCCGGTTGCTGGTCCGCGGTGCGCGCGGGGTCAGCCTGACACCGGCCGGCCGGGTCATGGCCGATCACGCACGGCGCTGCGTGGCGCTGCTCGAGCAGATGCGCTCCGACATGCAGCCTTTTTCGCAACGCATCACGCGCCGGATCACGTTCTTCGCCAACAACAATGCCATCAGCTCGTACCTGCCCGACGATCTGGCGCGCTTCTTCGCCCGTTTTCCGGACGTGCGCATCATTCTCGAAGAGCACCCCAGCCACGAGATTGTCGATGCCGTGGCGGCCGCACGCGCCGATATCGGTGTCGTGGCACTCGATCAGACCCATCCGGATCTCGAGTTTCTCCCCTATCGGCAGGATCAACTGGTCATGCTCATGCCCAAGTCATCCGGGCTTGCTGCCACGGCGGACATCCACTTCGCAGACTGCATGGGCGAGCCGTTCATCAGTCTTCAACAGGGTACGGCGCTGCATACCTTCCTGGTTGGGCACGCGGCGGCCCTGGGTGGGCGGCTGGACGTGCGCGTGCAGGTCTCCGGCTATCGTGCCATTGCCCGTCTGGTGGCATCGGGCGCCGGCATCGGCGTGGTTCCGCGCTCCGCGCTCGAACCTGCCGATCAGCAATACCTGGCAGTGGTCGGGCTCAAGGAAGCCTGGTCACGACGCGATCTGCGCATCTGCATCCGGCGCGAGCGCCGCCACGCTCAGGATTTCCTGGCCGATCTGGTCGATAATCTATGTGCGGCTGCGGGGCTGCAGACATCCACCGAAGCCTGAAGACCGCGTGAATCGGCGGCATGCGTTTGTCATATGCAAAACCTGTGTTTGGCAAAATTCGCTTTTCCGGGTGTTCGAAGCCGACCATACTTTCCCTGTCGACGGCGCGGGCTGCCCGGCGTCCTGACACCCGTGCCGTTTCCCGTTCATTAGTGCCTGCCAGGCCTGGATCCCATGACTTCTTCCCTGACCCAACCGCTGGCCCGTTTCGTGGCCCAACTCAAATTTGATGATTTGCCCCCTGAGGTCGTGACCCAGGCCGGCCGCTTCCTGCTCGATGCCATCGGCTGTGCTTTTGCGGCCTACAGGGAAGATCCACGCAAGGCCCGGATTGCCGGTGATCTGGTGAGCCAGTTTGGGGCCACCGCGCAGGCCACCCTGATTGGTGGCGCGCAGACCCATGCGGCCCTGGCCGCACTGGCCAATGGCATGCTGATGAATGCAGCCGACAATGATGACACCCACAAGCGTGCGCTGGCGCATCTGGGCTCGGTGGTCGTGCCGGCCGCACTGGCGGTGAGCGAAGCCCGCGGGGGTACGGGGCGTGACCTGATCACTGCCCTGGTGGCGGGTTACGAGATCGGTGCCCGGGTCGGGATGGCGGTCATGCCCAGCCATTACCGGTTCTGGCATTCCACAGCCACCAACGGTACGTTTGCAGCCGCCGCGGCCGCCGCCCGGGCTGCCGGCCTGGGGGTCGATGCCACCTGCACTGCCCTGGGCTTTGCAGGAACCCAGGCGGCCGGCCTGAACACTTTTTTCGAGTCGGGTGATGATTCCAAGGGCCTGCATCCAGGCAAGGCGGCCATGAACGGCATACTTGGCGTGTTGCTGGCCGAGCTGGGTGCCAGCAGCCCGCCGGACATTCTCGGCCATCCAAAAGGCTATCTGGCGGCCTACAGCACCGAGCCCGATGCCGCTGCCCTGCAGGCGGGCCTCGGGGCGCGCTGGGAAATCCTGCAAAATGGCTTCAAGCTCTATCCTTCTATTCTGGCCAGCCATTCGCCCATCGGCGCGGCGCTCGACATCGTGGAGCGCGCCGGGCCGGTTGCCGACGAGATTGCGGCAGTCGAGATCCGTACCTATGCGACGGTGAAGTCGCATTTTTCCAGCAAGGATGTCCAGAAAACCATGGCGGCCCGGCTGTCCGTGCCCTATTGCGTGGCTGCGGCGCTGGTGGATGGCGAAATCACCCAGCGGCAGTTCGCGCCCGAACGCTTCAATGATGCGCGCATCCGCAGGGTGCTTGAAGTCACCGAAGTCGTGGCCGATCCCGAACTCACTCCACTGTACCCAGAGAAATTTCCGGCCCGGGTGGTCGTCACCCGGCATGATGGCACACGGCTCGAGGCCATCGTGTATTACCCCAAGGGTGATCCGGCCAACCCGTTGTCCGCCGCCGAGCTCGAACAGAAATTCCGGGATAATGTTCAGCAGGTCCTGAGTCCCGAGCAGGCCGACCGCCTGGTGGCATTGGTCGCCAATCTTCCGGGTATTCAGGTGGCAGACTTGTCGCAGGCCCTTGGTGGGCACTGAGGTCTGCGCTCGCTCTGACGGCCGCCTGGGCGGTCGTCTGTCCATACAAGAGGCAGGAGGGGCCCATGTGTGATGGTGCAGTATTGTCCGATGGCTGGCAGGGCTGGCTCGAACTGCCTGCGGCACGCGCGTTGCAGGCGCGGGGCCCATGGGTGGATCTGTCTCATCCGCTGGGCCCGGACATGCCTCGGCAGCCTTTTTTCCCGGTGCCCGAGTTTGGGCATTTCCGGCAGCGTCCGGGCTTTCCGCTGAACATCACCCGCATGGATATGGTGGTGCATCTGGGCACGCATGTCGATTCGCCGCGCCACCGTTTCAATGACGGCCCGGCTTTCGAGGATGTACCGCTCGAGCGCCTGTGGGGCCCGGGCCTGATCTGCCGCATCGACGCCGGTGGCGCGCACGAGATCGGCCCCGCGCAGCTCGAGGCGGCGTGTGCCGGGCTCGAGCCCGGCGACATCCTCATCCTGAATACCGGCATGCACCATCTGGCGGGGTCGGCTGCCTATCAGGATCACCCGTGGCTGAGCGTGGCGGCTGCCCAATGGCTGGTCGACCACCAGGTCAAGATGCTGGCGATCGATACGCCGACGCCCGAGATGCCGCATGCGCAGCGCGGGCCGGGGTTCGATTTTCCTGTCCACGAACGCCTGCTCGGGCATGGCGTGCTGGTAGCCGAGCATCTCACCAACCTCGACGGGTTGACCGGGCAGCGTATCGAGGTGCTTTGCAATGCCCTGAACATTCATGGAGGCGACGGGGCGCCTACCCGTATCCTGGCGCGCAGGGTGGCGGCATGAGCACGCGACTGGGAAAGAACGGCACGGACGTCACGGCTGCACTGGCCCGATTCGCCTCTGAACTGGCACTCGAGCACGTGCCCGAGGTCGTGCGAGCGCGCGCCAGGGCGCTGATTCTCGATTCGCTGGGTGTGGGCATGCGCGCCTGGTGGGACGCTGAATCCACCGGGGCGCACGTGGCGGCGCTGCAGGCCCTGGGGCAGGCCACGGCGTCCAGCCCAGAGGGTGGCTATGTACTCGGTGCCGCGCAACGCTTTGCACCGCCCGCTGCAGCGGAACTCAACGGTGCGCTGATCCATTCTCTCGATTTCGATGACACCTACGCGCGCGGTGCCCTGCATCCCAGTGCCACGGTGTTGCCGGCGGCCCTGGCGGCTGCCGGCATGGTGCAGGCGTCCGGGGCCCGGGTGCTGGCTGCGGTGATTGCCGGCTATGAGCTCGTCTGCCGGCTCTCGGTCGCCCTGGGGGCTGCAGACCATTATGACCGGGGCTTTCATCCTACGGCCACCTGCGGCGTGTTTGCCGCCAGCGTGGCGGCGGCCCGGGTGCTCGGCCTGGATGCCGCGCAGACAGCGTCGGCGCTGGGCATCGCGCTGAGCCAGGCAGCGGGGTCGCTGCAGTTCCTCGAGAACGGTGCGTGGACGAAGCGCTTCCAGGTGGGCGCCGCTGCACGGGCCGGCCTGGTATCGGCCTGCCTGGCGCGCGCTGGCTACAAAGGGGCGTCGCATCCGCTCGAGGGCCCGCATGGGTTCATGCGGGCCTATGCGCCGCATGCCGACATGCCGGCAGCGCAGATTGCCCTGGGAGACCAGTGGCGCACCCTGGATATCGCCATCAAGCCGTATCCGGCCTGCCGCTTTGCCCATGCGGCCATCGATGCCATCGTGGCCCTGCGCAGCGCCCACGATCTGGCGGGGGCTGAAATCGGGCACATCGAGTGCGCATTGCCGCACAAGGGCATTTTGCTGGTCGGGGCGCCCATCGAACAGAAACGCCAGGTGCGCAGCGTGGTCGAAGGCCAGTTTTCAATGCCGTTTCTTGCGGCCGTGGCCGTTCTCGATGGGCAGGTCACCTGGGATACCTACGGCCAGCGCCTGGGGGATCCGCATGTGGATGCGCTCATGCAGAAGGTGGATGTCATTTCGACACCTGCCATCGAAGCCCTGTTCCCCGATCGTTTCGGCGCGCAGGTGCGGATCCGGCTGGCCAGCGGGCAGGTGCTCGAGCACCGGGTCGACAGCCCGAGTGGCGAACCGGACAACTTTCCGTCGATGGCCGCGCTGCACGACAAGTTTTCGGGGCTGGTTGGCGGCCTTTATTCATCGGACGCGATCCAGGGGCTGCTGCACGATGTCCAGCACCTCGAACACCGGCCGGGCGTGGACAGCCTGTTCATCTCGCCGAAGAGCGCCTGATCACGGAATACCCGATCGAGGGACACCCGATCGAGTCCGGCCCGGACGGCTGCGCGCGTGGCTGCCGAAGCGTCGGGATCGTGGGCCGGCGCAGCCCGGCGGGAAACAACCCGAAAGCAGGCACTGGCCCTGTCCAGTGAACATTGAGTGTTGTTGTTGTGCAACGTTTGTTCGCTTAACTGGGCCCGACTTGCACGTCCAGATAGCCTTGAGCGCGGTTTTTTGGTGCAATAGACCCAACTTCCGATTGCGGAGTTGGAAGAGCAGCAGCACGATGTTGGCCTGCTCTGATTCACACAAATCTACGGAGATTTCTTACATGAAAAAGACTCTGCTCGCTGCTGCTCTGCTGGCTGGCTTTGCCACCGCCGGTGTTGCCCAGGCAGAAACGTCCGTGACGCTGTACGGTATCCTGGATACCGGCTACGGCTATCAGAATTTCAAATACAACGGCCCCAGTGGCGCTGGTGAACTCCGCGAAACCAAGTCCGGTGTGCGCGGTGACCTGAACGCCGGCAACCGCTGGGGGCTGCGTGGTTCCGAAGATCTGGGCGATGGCCTGCGCGCCATCTTCACCCTGGAGCAGGGCTTCAACATTGGCAATGGTTCCGAATACGCCCCGCGCCAGTGGCACCGCCAGTCGTTCGTCGGGCTGTCCAGCGATGACTGGGGTACGTTCACCATCGGTCGCCAGTACTCCGCCGGCAGCGCCTTTGGCGTCTACCGTGGCCCCAACGGCATGGGCATGGGCGATAACGAAACCGTGTTCGGCGCCGTTGGCGTGGCCGGTGAAGACCGGGTCGACAACTCCTTCAAGTATGTCACGCCCAACCTGTCCGGCTTCAGCGCCATCCTCATGTATGGCACCGGCACCGGCAACAGCGATACGGTCGGCCGTTACAAGGTGGCCGGTGGCGATTGGGAAACCTACGACAATCGCGGCAACCGCGTGTCGGTGGGTATCGGCTACAACAACGGCCCCATCAGCCTCGGCGCAAGCTATGATCGCCAGGGGTATGGTTCCGATGTCGACGCCGTCACCAGCTGGGTCATCAGCGGCGGCTATGACTTCGAAGTCATCAAGCTGATGCTGGCCTTCGGCCAGGATCGCCATGGCAAGCTGGGCTGGGCGCCCAAGGTGCCGGGTGGCATGGGGATCACAGGTGTCCTGCCTGCTGGCGTTGGTTATCTCGAGCCCAATGACCACAGCTTCAAGGCCAACAACTACGCCGTGGGCCTGAGCGCTCCGGTGGGCGGCGGCACTCTGTATGCCGGCTGGTCGCACTCCAACTCCAACCT
This sequence comes from Castellaniella sp., assembly GCF_041677825.1. Lineage (GTDB taxonomy): Bacteria > Pseudomonadota > Gammaproteobacteria > Burkholderiales > Burkholderiaceae_B > Castellaniella. The sequence goes on along the minus strand of NZ_JBAYPG010000036.1, from coordinate 12,076 downwards.
GGACAACAGCAGCGCCTGGGGTGATTACGCTGGCAACATCAACACCTACCAGATCAACTACAAGTACCCCCTGTCCAAGCGCACCACGGTGTACGCCTATGGTTCGTACGGTACCAACCTGGGCTACATCCGCGACCTGAAGGGTACGGAAGCCGGCCTGGGCCTGACCCACGCGTTCTGATCCATGGCGTGGCATGCCACGCAGGATATGGCCCGGCATCTTGCCGGGCCAGCCAGAACCCGCCGGGGCTCGATCCCGGCAGAAAGCCACCCTTCGGGGTGGTTTTTCATTGGGGTGCCGGGTCGCCATCATCATGGCACGCGCAATCAGAAGGGCGTTTCCGCCGGGCTGCATCGCATGCGGCCAATGCGTCTGATTCGCATTCACCAGATTGTTTCAGAATGGCTGCTGCGCGGCACCAGGCCGTGCCCGAATGCTACAATCCGATAGTTTGATTGGATGGACCTGAGGTCTGGCATGAACCTTGAACAGTACTTCCCCGTGCTGCTTTTCATCATTGTGGCCACGCTGATCGGCGTGGCGCTGATGCTGGCAGGGCGCTTTCTGGGCCCCAACAGGCCCGATGCCGAAAAGCTCTCGGTCTACGAGTGCGGCTTCGAGGCCTTTGGTGATTCGCGCATGCAGTTCGACATCCGCTATTACCTGGTGGCCATCCTGTTCATCATGTTCGATCTCGAGATCGCATTCCTGTTCCCGTGGGCCATGGCCAACGGGGTGGTGGGCATGGTCGGTTTCTGGGCGGTCGCCATCTTCCTGGCGATCCTCACCGTGGGCTTCATCTACGAATGGCGCCGGGGTGCGCTCGATTGGGAATAACAGGGGGTACGCATGTCTGCAGAAGGCGTCATGAACAAGGGCTTCGTCACCACCAGTGCCGACAAGTTCCTGAACTGGGCCAAGACCGGGTCGCTGTGGCCCATGACCTTCGGCCTGGCCTGCTGTGCGGTCGAAATGATGCACGCGGGTGCCGCGCGCTATGATCTCGACCAGTTCGGCATCATCTTTCGCCCCAGCCCGCGCCAGTCCGACCTGATGATCGTTGCCGGCACACTGTGCAACAAGATGGCGCCGGCGCTGCGCAAGGTGTACGACCAGATGCCCGAACCGCGCTGGGTGGTGTCCATGGGGTCCTGCGCCAATGGCGGGGGGTATTACCACTACTCATACTCCGTGGTGCGTGGCTGTGATCGTATCGTGCCGGTCGATGTCTACGTGCCGGGCTGCCCGCCCACGGCCGAAGCCCTGGTCTACGGCTTGCTGCAGATGCAGAACAAGATCCGCCTCACCAACACCATTGCCCGCTAGGCACGGCTCCAGCCAGACGCTCCCCATGACACGTTCAGAAACTCTCAAGACCCACCTGCTTGCAGTGCTGGGCGATACGATCGATCTGGTCGAATCCCGCGGCGAACTGACCTTGCAACTGGCGCCCGATCGCTGGGCCGACGTCGGCCGCATCCTGCGCGACCATGCCGAATTGCGTTTCGAAACCCTGATCGACCTGTGCGGGGTCGATTACTCGGCCTGGAAGGCACCTACCTACGGGCCCGATCACGCGCCGCATCCGCGCCGCTTCGCCGTGGTCAGCCACCTGCTGTCGGTCACCCACAACTGGCGCCTGCGGGTGCGGGCGTATGCGGCCGATGACGAATTCCCCGTGGTGGCTTCGCTGGTCGATCTCTGGCCATCGGCCAACTGGTACGAGCGCGAAGCCTTCGATCTGTTCGGCATCGTCTTCGAGGGGCACCCCGACCTGCGCCGCATCCTGACCGACTACGGCTTCATCGGCCATCCGTTCCGCAAGGATTTCCCCATCTCGGGGCACGTCGAGATGCGCTACGATGCCCAGCAGAAGCGGGTCATCTACCAGCCCGTCACCATAGAGCCGCGCGAGATCACGCCGCGCGTGGTGCGCGAGGATCACTACGGCATAGAACGGTACTGACATGGCAGAGATCCAGAACTACAACCTGAACTTCGGCCCGCAACACCCGGCGGCGCACGGCGTGCTGCGCCTGGTGCTCGAACTCGATGGCGAAGTCGTCCAGCGGGCCGATCCGCACATCGGGCTGCTGCACCGGGCCACCGAAAAACTGGCCGAACACCGCACCTTCCTGCAGGCCCTGCCGTACATGGATCGGCTCGACTACGTGTCGATGATGTGCAACGAGCACGCCTACTGCCTGGCCGTCGAAAAGCTCCTGGGTATCCAGATCCCGGTGCGCGCCCAGTACATACGGGTGATGTTCGACGAAATCACGCGTATTCTCAATCACCTGATGTCGCTGGGCTCGCACGCACTCGACGTGGGCGCAATGGCCGTATTCCTGTATGCGTTTCGCGAGCGTGAAGATCTGATGGACTGCTACGAAGCCGTCTCGGGGGCGCGCATGCACGCGGCCTATTACCGCCCCGGGGGGGTGTATCGCGATCTGCCCGACAGCATGCCGCAGTACAAGGGCAGCAAATACCGTTCCGACAAGGAACTCAAGGCCATGAACGCCGACCGCGCCGGTTCGTTGCTCGATTTCATCGAGGCCTTCACCGAGCGGTTTCCCACATGCGTAGACGAATACGAAGTCTTGCTCACTGAAAACCGCATCTGGAAGCAGCGCCTGGTCGATATCGGCGTGGTGTCCCCCGAGCGCGCACTGGCCCTGGGTTTCACGGGCCCCATGCTGCGTGGCTCGGGCATCGAGTGGGACCTGCGCAAGAACCAGCCGTACGCGGTCTACGATCAGATGCAGTTCGACATCCCCGTAGGCGTCAACGGCGACTGCTACGACCGCTATCTGTGCCGCATCGCCGAGATGCGCGAATCCAACCGCATCATACGCCAGTGCGTCGAGTGGCTGCGCAACAATCCGGGGCCGGTGATCGTCGGCAACCACAAGGTGGCGCCGCCCAAGCGGGCGCGCATGAAAGAAGGGATGGAAGACATGATCCATCACTTCAAGCTGTTCACCGAGGGCATGCACGTTCCCGAAGGCGAAGCCTACGCCGCCGTCGAGCACCCCAAGGGCGAATTCGGCATCTACATGATTTCCGACGGGGCCAACAAGCCCTATCGCATGAAGATCCGGGCGCCGGGCTTTGCCCATCTGCATTCACTCGAAGAAATGTCGCGGGGGCACATGATCTCCGACGTGGTCACCATCATCGGGACCCAGGACATCGTCTTTGGCGAGATCGACCGCTAATGGCAGGATGATCAAGATGTCAAAATTGCTATCCGAACAGGCCTATCAGGCCATCGACCGGGAAACCGCCAAATATCCGCCCGATCAGAAGCAGTCCACCGTGATGGCGGCGCTGGCCATCGCCCAGGAAGAACACGGCTGGGTGTCTCCCGATCTCATCCGCGAGGTGGCCCTGTACCTGGGCATGCCGCCCATCCGTGTGCAGGAAGTCGCGAGCTTCTACACCATGTACCAGACGCAGCCGGTGGGCCGGTTCACGCTCACCATCTGTACCAACCTGCCGTGCGCCCTGCAGGGCAGCACTGCGGCGGCCGAGCATCTCAAGCAGACGCTGGGGGTGGATTTCCATGAAACCACGGCCGATGGCCTGTTTACCCTGCTTGAAGGCGAGTGCATGGGGGCCTGCGGCGATGCGCCGGTCGTCATCGCCAATGACAGGCACATGTGCTGCCGCATGACCCCCGAAAGAATCGATGCCCTGATCGCCGAACTGAAGGAGTCCGCATGACCGCGCAGGCCGTACTCGAGAAATTTTCTGCCGGAGCGCTCGACCCCGACCTGGGGGGCGACGCCGCGCGCAGCATGATCTTCCATGGGCGCCACCTGCAGCCGCAGATTCTGGCCGGGCTCGATGGCCACAATTGGGATCTCCAGGGCTACCTGGCGCGCGGGGGCTATCAGGCCCTGAAGAAAGTGCTGGCCGAAATGAAGCCCGAAGACGTGATTGCCGAGCTCAAGGCGTCCAGTCTGCGGGGCCGGGGCGGGGCCGGTTTCCCTACCGGGCTCAAGTGGTCCTTCATGCCGCGCAACATCCCGGGGCAGAAATATGTGGTCTGCAACTCCGATGAAGGCGAACCGGGCACGTTCAAGGATCGCGACATCCTGCGCTACAACCCGCATTCGGTCATCGAGGGCATGATCATCGGCGGCTACGCCATGGGCGCGTCGGTGGGCTACAACTACATCCACGGCGAGATCTTCCGCATCTACGAACGCTTCGAGCAGGCGCTGGCCGAAGCGCGCGAGGCGGGCTTCCTGGGCCAGGACATCTTGGGCTCGGGCTTTGATTTCGAACTCCACGCCCACCATGGCTTCGGGGCCTACATCTGCGGCGAAGAAACCGCCTTGCTCGAGTCCCTGGAAGGCAAGCGCGGCATGCCGCGTTTCAAGCCGCCTTTTCCGGCCAGCTACGGGGTCTATGGCAAGCCCACCACCATCAACAACACCGAAACCTTTGCCTCGGTGCCATGGGTCATCAACATGGGCGCCCAGGCGTACCACGAATCCGGTATCGAGAAGGCCGGCGGCTCCAAGATCTTTTCCATCTCGGGGGATGTCGAACTCCCGGGCAACTACGAAATTCCGCTGGGCACGCCGTTTGCCAAATTGCTCGAACTGGCCGGGGGCATGAAGGGCGGGCGCAAGCTGAAGGCCGTGATTCCGGGCGGCTCATCCTCGCCGGTACTGCCGGCCGAGATCATGATGCAGACCAACATGGATTACGATTCCATCGCCAAGGCCGGCTCCATGCTGGGTTCGGGGGCGGTCATCGTGCTCGATGAAACCCGCTGCATGGTGAAGTCGCTGATGCGTCTGTCGTACTTCTATTTCGAGGAATCCTGCGGTCAGTGCACACCGTGCCGCGAGGGCACGGGCTGGCTGTACCGCATGATGAAGCGCATGGAAAACGGCCAGGGCACCCTGGAAGACATCGAAACCCTCGATTCCGTCGCGCACAACATGATGGGCCGCACCATCTGCGCCCTGGCCGATGCCGCGGCCATGCCGGTGCGCAGCTTCATCAAGCATTTCCGCGATGAATTCGTCCACCACGTCGATCACAAGGATTGCGTGGTTCCCAAGTATCTGTAGGTCAGGACACCCCATGGTAGAAATCACCATCGACGGGCTGAAGATCGAAGCCGAAGAAGGCAGCATGGTCATCCAGGCTGCCCACGAGGCCGGCCTGTACATTCCGCACTTCTGCTATCACAAGAAGCTCAGCATCGCGGCCAACTGCCGCATGTGCCTGGTCGAGGTCGAAAAGGCGCCCAAGGCGCTGCCCGCCTGCGCCACGCCGGTCACCAATGGCATGGTGGTGTATACGCGCTCGCCCAAGGCCATCGACGCCCAGCGGGCGGTGATGGAGTTCCTGCTCATCAACCACCCGCTCGACTGCCCGGTGTGCGACCAGGGCGGCGAGTGCCAGTTGCAGGATCTCGCCATGGGTTATGGCGAGTCGGCTTCGCGCTACAAGGAACCCAAGCGCGTGGTGTTCCACAAGCCCATGGGGCCACTCATCTCGGCCGAGCAGATGCAGCGCTGCATTCACTGCACGCGCTGCATCCGTGTCGGCGAGGAAATCGGCGGCATCCTTGAAATCGGCCTGCTCAACCGGGGCGAATTCGCCGAGATCACCACCTTCGTGGGCGAGGCGGTCGAGTCCGAACTGTCCGGCAACATGATCGATGTCTGCCCGGTCGGGGCCCTGCTCTCGAAGCCCTTCATGATGGGGGCACGCACCTGGGAACTGGCCCGGCGCCGCTCGATCAGCCCGCACGACAGCGTGGGCGCCAATCTGGTGGTGCAGACCAAGATGGATCGGGTGCTGCGCGTGGTGCCCTTCGAGAACGAGCCGGTCAACGAATGCTGGATCAGCGACAAAGACCGCTTTTCCTATGCCGGCCTGTATGGCGACGATCGTCTGCAGCACCCCATGGTACGGGGCTGTGACGGGCAGTGGCACGAAGCCTCCTGGCAGGATGCCCTGCAATCCGTGGTGGCTGGCCTCAGGCAGGTCCACGATGATGGCGCAGGGGCGCAGATCGGCGCCCTGGCCACCGACACCGCCACGCTCGAAGAGCTGGCCTTGCTGGCCCGCCTGACGCGCGCCCTGGGGTCCGGGAACATCGACTTTCGCCTGCGCGGGCCGGGCTCGGCACTCGATGCCGTACGCAGCGGCGCCCCGTGGCTGGGCATGCCGATTGCCGAACTCAACGAACTCGATCGCGTGCTCGTGGTGGGCAGCTTCCTGCGCAAGGATCATCCACTCATGGCGCAGCGCCTGCGTCAGGCGGCCAAGAAGGGCATGCAGCTCACGCTGGTCGATGCGGTGGCGGTCGATCCGCTGGTGCCGGTCGCGGCGCGGATCACGGTCAAGCCCTCGGGCTGGGTGCAGGCACTGGCTGAAATCGCCGTGGCACTGGCGGGGCAGCGGCAGCAGCCGGTCCCCGCGGGGCTCGAGGGCGTAGCGCCGGGCGAGGGCGCCAAGGCCATCGCGCACAGTCTGGCCAGCGGCGAGAACGTCGCCGTGTTCATGGGCAATGGTGCGGTGGCGGATGATCAGGTCGCGCAACTGGCAGCCAATGCCCAGGCGATTGCACAGCTTTCAGGCGGGCGGTTCGGTTTCCTGACGCCTGGCGGCAATACGGTCGGCGGCTATCTGGCCGGTGCCGTACCCCAGGATGGCGGCCTGGATGCCCGCGCCATGCTGGGCGGCGAGCCGCTCAAGGCCTATCTGGTGCTGCATGCCGAACCGCGCATGGACAGCGATCTGGGCGAACGCGCCGTGCGTGCCCTGCAGGGCTCGGCCATGGCGGTGGCGCTCACGTCACATCGTTCGGCGGCCGAAGACTGGGCCGATGTCATGCTGCCCATCGCGCCCTTTACCGAAACCTCCGGCAGCTTCGTCAACGCCGAAGGGCGGGTGCAGAGTTTCAAGGGGGTCGCTGCGCCAGTGGGGGATACGCGCCCGGCCTGGAAAGTGCTGCGTGTGCTGGCCAATCTGCTCGAACTCGAAGGCTTCGATGACGACACGTCCGAGTCTGTGCGCGACAGCGTGATGCAGGGCGGTATCGATGGCCGGTTGTCCAATGAGATCGGCCTGGCGGCCGCGCCCGGAAGCGCGGGCGCGGGCCTCGAGCGGGTTGCCGAAGTACCGATCTATCGCACCGATGCGCTGGTCCGCCGGTCGCAGCCCTTGCAGGAGCATGTCAATTCGGCACCGCCGCAGGCCTGGGCGAACGCTGCAACCCTTCAGGCGCTGGGGCTGGTCCCCGGAGACGCCGTACGGGTGTCATCCGACCACGGTCAGATCCAGTTGCCCGTTGCGCTGGATGACGCGGTGGCGGATCAGGCGCTGCGCATCGCCGCGGCTTTCGAACACACTGCTGCGCTGGGTCAGGGCCCAGGCGCGATCCGGCTGGAGCGTTGCTGATGGACTGGTTGAACGTATTGAACGACTGGGGCTCGGGCCTGATCGGCGCCACCCCGTGGCTGGTGGTCTGGACGCTGGTCAAGATCGTCATCATTGCGGTGCCCATCATCCTGTGCGTGGCCTATCTCACCTACTGGGAACGCAAGATGATCGGCGCCATGCACGTGCGCCTGGGGCCCAACCGGGTCGGTTATCGTGGCCTGCTGCAGCCGTTTGCCGATGTGTTCAAGCTGCTCACCAAAGAGCTGATCGTGCCCACGCACGCCAGCCCTGTGCTCTATGTGCTGGCGCCCATCGTCACGCTGATGCCCGCCCTGGCGGCGTGGGCGGTGATCCCGTTCGGCCCGGATGTGGTGCTGGCGAACATCAATGCCGGGCTGCTGTTCATCATGGCGATCACCTCCATCGAGGTCTATGGCGTGATCATGGCGGGCTGGGCGTCCAATTCGAAGTATGCCCTGCTCGGGGCCCTGCGCGCATCGGCCCAGATGCTGTCCTACGAACTGGGCATCGGTTTCATCCTGGTCACTGTACTGCTGGTGTCGGGCACCCTCAATCTCTCCGGTATCGTGACCGGCCAGGATCAGGGCGTCTTTGCGGACATGGGGCTCAACTTCCTGTCCTGGAACTGGCTGCCGCTGCTGCCGCTGTTCATCATCTATGTGGTTTCGTCGGTTGCGGAAACCAACCGCCATCCCTTCGACGTGGTCGAAGGTGAATCCGAGATCGTGGCCGGCCACATGGTCGAATATTCGGGCATGGGCTTTGCATTGTTCTTCCTGGGCGAGTACGCGAACATGATCCTGCTCTCGGCCATGGCGTCGATCATGTTCCTGGGTGGCTGGCTGCCTCCGCTCGACATCGTGCCCCTGACCTGGGTGCCCGGCTGGATCTGGCTGGGTCTCAAGACGTTCGTGGTGGTGTCCATGTTCATCTGGTTTCGTGCGACCTTCCCGCGCTACCGCTACGACCAGATCATGCGTCTGGGCTGGAAGGTTTTCATCCCCCTGACGGGGGTATGGCTGGTGCTGGTGGCGATCTGGATGCAGACGCCCTGGAATATCTGGCAGTAGGGGGTACACCATGGAAGCAATCAAGGATTTCTTCGGCAGTCTGATGCTCAAGGAGATGTTCGAGGGCATGCGCCTGACGGGCAAGTATTTCTTCAAGCGCAAGATCACGCTGTATTACCCGGTCGAGAAGACGCCCACCTCGCCGCGCTTTCGCGGCCTGCATGCACAGCGCCGCTACGCCAGTGGCGAAGAGCGCTGCATTGCCTGCAAACTGTGCGAAGCCGTGTGCCCGGCCCTGGCCATCACCATCGAGTCCGAGCAGCGCGATGACGGCACCCGGCGTACCACGCGCTACGACATCGACCTCACCAAGTGCATTTTCTGCGGGTTCTGCGAGGAAGCATGCCCGACGGATGCCATCGTCGAGACGCACCTGCACGAGTACCACGGTGAAAAACGGGGCGACCTGTATTTCACCAAGGACATGCTGCTTGCCGTGGGTGATCGGTACGAAGCCGAAATCGCAGCTCGGCGCGCCGCCGATGCCCCCTATCGTTGATATCGGGAAACCGGAACCATGAGTTTTGATCTAGCCTTGTTCTATCTGCTGGCCCTGGTGCTGGTGGTGGCGGCCTTCCGGGTGATCACGGCCACCAGGCCCGTGACCGGGGTGCTGCACCTGATCCTGACCTTCTTCACGGCCTCGATGATGTGGATGCTGATCCAGGCCGAATTCCTCGCGCTCATTCTCATGATTGTCTATGTGGGTGCGGTGCTGGTGCTGTTCCTGTTCGTGGTCATGATGCTCGACATGAAGGCCGAGGGCCTGAAGCAGGGCATGAAGGTCTACCTGCCGCTGGGGCTGACCATCGGCGGCATCATGATCGTCGAGATGGCCGTCGTGCTGGTGCGCGCCTGGGGCCATGTCGGGCCCCTGGCGCCCGTGCCTGAAGACTACGACAACACGCTGGCACTGGGTACGGTCATGTACACCGACTTCGCCTACGCCGTGCAGGTGGGCGGCTTGATTCTGCTGGTGGGCATGGTGGCCGCCATCGCGCTCACGCTGCGCCGGCGGCCCGACTACAAGCGCACGGTGCCCAGCCAGCAGGTCCGTGTGCGCCCGGCCGATCGTGTGCGCCTGGTATCCATGAAGGCCCAGGTCGAAACCCCTGCCACCCCCGCCGAAGGAGCCGAAAAATGACCCTGGGCCTGAGCCATTATCTGATCGTCGGTGCCATCCTGTTCGCCATGGGGGTATTCGGCTTCTTTCTGAACCGGCGCAACCTGATCGTGCTGCTCATGTCGATCGAACTGATCCTGCTGGCGGCCAACATGAATTTCGTGGCGTTCTCGATCTGGTCGGGAGATCCCGCCGGGCAGATATTCGTGTTCTTCGTGCTGACGGTGGCGGCGGCCGAAGCCGCCATCGGGCTGGCCATCATGGTGCTGCTGTTCCGTAATCTCAGTACCCTCAACGTCGAGAAACTCGACCACCTCAAGGGATAAGCCCACCATGGATGCAAAGAGTCTTTATCTGCTGATTGCCCTGGCGCCGCTCTTCACGGCGGTGCTGGTGGGCTTGTTCGGTACGGGCTTCATGGGCTCGTGGATCACGCGCAAGGGTGCACACTGGCTGACCTGCGTGGGGGTGGGCGTCTCCCTGGTGGGTTCGCTGCTGGCGCTGCAGCAGACGCTGGATGGTTCGGTGTTCGATGAAACCATTTACATCTGGTCCTGGATCGGCCCCTTCAAGTTCGAAGTCGGCTTTCTGGTCGACACGCTCACGGCGCTGATGATGGTCGTGGTCACGTTCGTCTCGCTCATGGTGCACATCTACACCATCGGCTACATGAGCGATGATCGCGGCTACATCCGTTTCTTCTCCTATATCTCGCTGTTCACCTTTTCAATGCTGATGCTCATCATGGCCAACAACATGATGCAGCTGTTCTTCGGCTGGGAGGCGGTGGGCCTGGTGTCCTATCTGCTCATCGGCTTCTATTACGGCCGGCCGACTGCGGTGTTTGCCAATCTCAAGGCCTTCATGGTCAACCGGGTGGGCGACTTTGGCTTCGTGCTGGGTATTGCCCTGCTGTATGCCAACACCGGCAGCCTGCACTACGAGGCAGTCTTTGCGCAGGCCGATCGTCTGGCCGGCCTGAATTTTCCGGGTACGGACTGGCATTTGCTCACGGTGGCCTGCCTGGCGCTGTTCGTGGGCGCCATGGGCAAGTCGGCCCTGGCGCCATTGCACGTCTGGCTGCCTGATTCCATGGAAGGCCCGACACCGATTTCGGCGCTGATCCATGCAGCGACCATGGTGACGGCCGGCATCTTCATGGTGGCGCGCTTCTCGCCATTGTTCGAACATGCGCCAGCCGTGTTGTCGTTCATCATGCTGGTGGGGGCTTTTGGCGCCCTGTTCCTGGGCCTGATCGCCGTGGTGCAGAACGACATCAAGCGCGTGGTGGCGTATTCCACCTTGTCCCAGCTGGGCTACATGGCGGTCGCCCTGGGGGCGTCGGCCTATTCGGTGGCCATCTTTCACCTGATGACGCACGCATTCTTCAAGGCGCTGCTGTTCCTGACCGCCGGTTCGGTCATCCTGGGCATGCACCATGGGCAGGACATGCGCCACATGGGCGGCCTGCGCAAATACATGCCCATCACGTGGATCACGACGCTGATCGGCACGCTGGCGCTGGTGGGCTTCCCATTCTTCTCGGGGTTCTACTCCAAAGAGCCCATCGTCGAAGTGACCGAGGCCGCCAATGTCTGGGGCGCGAGCATTGCTCACTGGGCGGTGTACATCGGGCTGTTCGTCACCTCGCTGTATTCCTTCCGCCTGTACTTTCTGGTGTTCCACGGCAAGGAGCGCTTCGATACGAAAAAGGGCCCCAGCGCGCTGGTGCACGAAGAAGACTTCGAAGTGCTGCGCGGCGAGGCCAAAACCCAGGCCATTGCCGAGATGGCCCACCACCACGGTCTGCCCAAAGAGTCGCCCTGGGTGGTCACCGTGCCCTTGATGCTGCTGGCCTTCATGTCGATCGTCGCCGGCATCTGGTTCGTGCAGCCGCTGCTGTTCGGCAATTTCTTCGACGGTGCCATCCAGGTATTGCCCGAACACCCGGCCATGGCCGATCTGGCGGCACGCTGGCATGGCTGGGTGGCATACGGCCTGCATGGGTTCGTCAGCACGCCCTTCCTGCTGCTGCTGGCGGGGTTTGTGGTGTCCTGGTACTGCTGGCTGGTCAATCCGCGGGTACCAGAGGCGCTGGCACGTACTTTTGCACCGGTCTACCGGCTGCTGGACCACAAGCTGTATTTCGACTGGTTCAACATGCACGTCATCGTGCCTGCGGCCACGGGGCTGGGCCGGGGTCTCTGGCAGGGTGGTGACCGCGGCCTGATCGACGGCCTGATCGTCAACGGCAGTGCCCGCCTGGTGGGCATGACCGCTGCAGCCGGACGCCTGCTGCAGTCGGGCTACATCTATCATTACGCCTTCGCCATGATCCTGGGCATCATGGTGTTTCTCACATTCTTCGTCTTGATGGTTCACTGATGGCTAGCGAAATGGCGTCTTCAACACTCCCCTGGCTGACCCTGTCGATCTTCGTGC
>NZ_JBAYPG010000035.1:0-23761 GCF_041677825.1 Castellaniella sp. | reverse complement strand
GTGCCGCCGATGGTGAAATCTTCGATGTAGCCCTCGTCTTTCAGGACCGCGGCGATGGCGGCCTTGAGCTTGGAGGAGGGCATGGAGACCGATGTCTTGTTGACCATTTGCGCATTGCGCAGGCGGGTCAGCATATCGGCGATGGGATCGCTCATGCTCATGTGTGGTTCTCCTACCAGCTGGCCTTGGTCATGCCGGGCACTTCGCCGCGCATGGCCATTTCGCGCAGCTTGTGACGGGTCAGCCCGAACTTGCTGAACACCCCGCGGGCGCGCCCGGTGACCACGCAGCGATTGCGCTGGCGCGTGGGATTGGCGTTGCGCGGCAGCTGCTGCAGGGCCAGACGGGCCTGGTAGCGCTCTTCGTCGGACTTGGATTGATCGTTGATGATGGCCTTGAGGGCCGCGCGCCGGGCTGCGAATTTCTGGGCCAGACGGGCGCGCTTGATGTCACGGTTGATGAGTGAGAGTTTTGCCACGTCAGCCCCTTAATTGCGGAAGGGGAAGCGGAATGCGCTGAGCAGCGCCTTGGCTTCCTCGTCGGTCTCGGCGGTGGTGGTGATGCTGATGTTCAGCCCACGCACGGCGTCGATCTTGTCGTATTCGATCTCGGGGAAGATCAGCTGCTCTTTGACCCCGAGGTTGTAGTTGCCGCGGCCATCGAACGCGCGGCCCGAGACCCCCCGGAAGTCGCGCACGCGCGGCAGGGCCACGGCGATCAGGCGATCGAGGAATTCGTACATGCGCTGGCCACGCAGGGTGACCATGCAGCCGATGGGATAGTCTTCGCGGATCTTGAAGCCGGCAATGGCCTTGCGCGTCTTGGTGATGACGGGCTTCTGGCCTGCGATGCGGGCCAGGTCGCCCGCGGCGTGCTCGATGACCTTCTTGTCGGCCACGGCTTCGGAAACGCCCATGTTGAGCGTGATCTTGGTGATGCGCGGCACCTGCATGAGCGACTTGTAGCCGAACTTGGCCTGCAGGTCGCCCATTACGGTGTCACGGTAGAAATCTTGCAAACGTGCCATTTTTGAACTGCCCCTTATGCCTTGGCGCCGACGACGGCACCGTTGGAGCGGAAGATGCGGACCTTGACCCCGTCGACCACTTTGACGCCGACGCGGTCACCCTTGCCGGTTGCGGGGTTGTACAGGGCCACGTTGGAGATGTGGATGGGCATGGTCTTGTCGATGATGCCGCCGGGCTCGCCCGTCATGGGGTTGCCGCGCGCATGCTTCTTGACCATGTTGATGCCCTCGACGAGGACGTGATCGGCGTCGATCCGGCGCAGCACCGTGCCCCGGCGGCTGCGATCGCGGCCGGACAGTACGATGACTTCGTCGCCCTTGCGAATGTTGTGCATGATCGGCTCCTAGAGGACTTCGGGCGCAAGCGACACGATCTTCATGAATTTCTCGGTACGCAGTTCGCGCGTGACCGGACCGAAGATGCGGGTGCCTATGGGCTCGAGCTTGGCATTGAGCAGGACGGCTGCGTTGCCGCCAAAGCGGATGAGCGAACCATCCTTGCGGCGCACGCCCTTGGCGGTGCGCACCACCACGGCGTTGTAGATTTCGCCCTTCTTGACGCGGCCGCGCGGCGCTGCCTCTTTGACGGTCACCTTGATGATGTCGCCAATGGCGGCATAACGGCGCCGGGAGCCGCCCAGCACCTTGATGCACATCACGGAGCGTGCACCGGTGTTGTCGGCCACGTTGAGCGTGGTCTGCATTTGAATCATGATTTTTCCTGTTCCAACTTGAGGACGATGCAGCCCGTGCACGGTGGCACGGCACTTGCAACACCCACAGTTTTGGTCCCGTCGGGCAGTGCCTGCGCGGTGGCAGGCGCTGCCTTGGGTTGAATTCGATTGCTGCGGTTCTGCCAGAAAAATCGGCAAGACACTGATTATAAGCAGATTGCTGGCGTCATGGCAAGTGGGTTGTGCAGACCGTGTGCGGGCCGTGGATTGCGCAGACCGCGGATCCTTCAAGCTGTGCAGCGTTCAGGCAGCGCAGCGCCCGGGCAGCCGCTCGTTCGGACCGTGCGGCGTTCAGACAGGTTCGAGCGTGGGCACGGCGGCCAGCAAGGCCTGGGTATAGGGTTCGCGCGGATGCAGGAAAATCTCTTCGGCGCTGCCATGTTCGACCACCTGGCCGCGGTACATCACCACCACCCGGTGCGAAAGGTGGTTCACCACGGCAAGGTTGTGGCTGATCAGGATGATGGTGAGGTTCAGTTCGCGCTTGAGGTCGGCAATCAGATTGAGCACCTGGGCCTGCACCGAAACATCGAGCGCCGAAGTCGGTTCGTCGCACACCAGGATCTGCGGACGGATCGCCAGCGCCCTGGCGATGGCAATGCGTTGCCGCTGCCCGCCCGACATCTGCCCCGGATAGGCGTGGTACAGGTGCGCAGCCAGGCCCACCGCGCGCATCAGACCGAGCGCTTCATCGCGTCGGGTGGCGGCCGTGCCCATGCCTTGTATGGCCAGCGGCGCCGTAATGATTTCGCCTATGGTCATGCGCGGATTGAGCGAAGAATACGGATCCTGGAAGATGGGCTGTATCAGGCGCGCCCGCTCGAGGCGCCTGTAGTCATGGATCGAACGGCCCGCAAGCGTGATGCGGCCCCGGGTGGGTGCAATGATGCCCAGCATCATCCGCGACAGGGTCGTCTTGCCACAGCCCGATTCACCCACGATGCCCAGCACTTCGCCAGTGTTGACCGTCAGGCTGACGTCGCGCACGGCGTGCACGGTCCTGCGCGGCGACCACAGGCCGCCGGTGGTGAAGTCGCAGCTTGCGCCATCCACGGCCAGCATGGGCTCGGCACCCGATGCGACGGCAGGCGCGGGCGAGCCATTCATGTTTCTTCCTCCAGGGCGCGATTCCAGATCTCGGGCGACAGGGCACTGCCATCGAGCGGCAGTATGCAGCGCACGTCGCGCGCGGGCCCTGCGGCACGCAGCGCAATGGCCTGCGTCCAGCAGGGCTCGGTGGCGTAGGGGCAGCGGGGCGCAAACGTGCATTGCCCATGCACACCCAGTGGGGCCGGCACGATGCCCGGGATATAGCCGAGCTTGGCCCTGCGCGGAACACGCCCCGGTATCGGAATGGAGCGCAGCAGGCCTTCCGTGTAGGGATGCAGGGGATGGTCCAGCAGGTCCCGCGTCGGGCCATGCTCGACGATCTGGCCGCAATACATCACCGCGGTTCGATGGGCAACACGGGCCACCACGCCGAGATCATGGGTGATGAGGATCATCCCGATCCCGGTTTCGTGCTGGATATCCATCAGCAACTGCAGGATTTGCGCCTGGACGGTGACATCCAGGGCCGTGGTGGGCTCGTCGGCAATCAGGAGGTCGGGTTCGCAGAGCAATGACATGGCAATCATGACACGCTGCCGAAGGCCGCCGGACAGTTCATGAGGATACTGCCCGAAGCGCTCGCGGGCCGGTGCAACCTGCACCAGATCGAGCAGTTCAAGTGCCCGGGCCCGGGCGGCAGCCGCCGAGATGGTGGCGTGCTGGCGCAGCACTTCGACCATCTGCGCACCCACCGTGTAACAGGGGTCCAGCGCGGTCATCGGGTCCTGGAAGATCATGCAGATCCGGTCGCCGCGTATGTTGTTCATTGCGCGTTGCTTCAGGCCAAGCAGCGAGCGCCCGGCATAGCTCAACCGTTCGGCGCGCAGGCGCGCACGCCGGGGCAGCAGGCCCAGAATGGCATGCGCCGTGAGGCTTTTGCCACACCCGGACTCGCCCACGATGGCGAGTGTCTCGCCGCGATCGAGGACCAGATCGATACCCACGATGGGCTTCAGGGTGCCCTGGTCGGTGTCGATGTCGACGTGCAGGCCCTGGACCTCGAGCAGATGTGGCATGGTTCAGGCCCTCCCCTCGGGCGTGGCGACGTCGCGGATGGCGTCGCCCAGCATATTGATGGCAAAAATGAGAGCCACCAGGGCCACGCCCGGAATGGCAATCAGCCAGGGCATGAAAAAGATCTGGCTTTTGGCATCGGCCACCATGAGCCCCCAGGAGCTGAGGGGCGGTTGCACCCCCAGCCCCAGAAACGACAGGGATGCTTCGACCAGTACGGCGTTGGCCAGTTCGATGGACGCGACCACGGTCAGCTGCCCGGTCAGGTTGGGCAGGATCTCCCTGAACAGGATCCGGGCGCGCGAGCTGCCGATGCAGCGCGACGCGGTGACGAATTCGAGCTGCGCCAGCTGCTGCGTGGCACTGCGCGCCACGACGACAAAGCGGTCCCAGAGCAGGCCCCCGATGACCGCGATCAGCAGGGTGAGGGAATTGCCGATCACGGCGACCAGCACGAGCGCCACCAGAACCACCGGCAGCGTCAGCCGGATGGACAGAATGAAATTGACGAACAGGTCGACCTTGCCGCCCCAGTAGCCCCCCGCCACCCCCAGGCAGGTGCCTATGACGCCCGAAATCACGATGGCCGAAAACCCGATGACCAGAGAGATGCGCGCCCCATACAGCAGCCGCGCCAGATAATCGCGCCCGAGTTTGTCGGTGCCCAGGGGATGCAGCCAGCTGCCCGCGGCATCCCACACGGGCGGGACATAGCGCTGGCCGAGATCCTGCAGGCCCGGATCATGGGGGGTCAGCCACGGTGCGAAGATGGCCGCCAGCACGATGAGCAGCAGGATGGCACCGCCCAGCCAGAAGCTGGTATTGCGGGCCAGCCGGTGCCAGGCCAGCTGCCGTGGAGAGCGTGACAGATGCACTGCGGGGTCTTGCGTTTCGGTCACGGCAGGCACGGCGGCATCCTTCACGCTATTGCTTGCGCAGGCGCGGATCGAGAAATATGTTGAGCAGGTCGGCCAGCAGCGTCAGCAGAGCATAAATGACGGCAATGATGAGCAGAATGGCCTGAATGACCTGCAGGTCGGAGCGCTGGATGGAAATCCACGCCAGATAGCCCAGAC
Source organism: Castellaniella sp. (assembly GCF_041677825.1). Taxonomy (GTDB): domain Bacteria; phylum Pseudomonadota; class Gammaproteobacteria; order Burkholderiales; family Burkholderiaceae_B; genus Castellaniella. The sequence goes on along the minus strand of NZ_JBAYPG010000035.1, from coordinate 18,800 downwards.
CGTGCATGGAAAAAACGGTTTCGATGATGATCGAGCCGCCCAGCATGAAGCCCAGTTGAACGGCACTGACCGCCAGCACCGGCAGCATCGCATGACGCAGGGCATGCTTGATGATGACGCGCCAGGGCGCCAGGCCATAGGCCCGGGCCGTGCGCACGTGATCGGACTGCAGGGCATCGAGCATGCCCGAGCGGGTCAGCCGCATGATCACCGGGGTCGCGTAATACCCCAGGGCGATGGACGGCAGTATGTAATGAACCCAGGTGGCCGTGCCCGAGAAGGGCAGCCAGCCCAGTTTCACCCCAAAGACATAAATCAGGCCCAGGCCAAAGAGGAAGGACGGCACCGCCTGGCCGGCCACGGCAATGGCCAGGGCCAGCCGGTCGATCGGCGTGTTGGGCCGCAGGGCGGCCAGCACCCCCATGGGAATCGACAGCAGCAGCGCAAACGCAATGGAACAGAGCCCGAGAATGATCGTGATCGGGAAATGCCCGGCGATGACATCGGCGACCGGTGTGCGCAGAAAGTAAGAGCGACCGAAATCGCCGTGCAGCGCGTTGTACGCCCAGCCGAGGTATTGCTCGTACAGGGGCCGATCGAAACCATACTGGACCCGTATGGCTTCGACATCCGCCTGGGATGCCCCTTCACCGGCGATCGCCGACGCAGGATCGCCTGAAAGGTAAACCAGGGAAAACGCAATGACAGACACAACGACCACGACCAGTGCGGCAACTGTCAGGCGCTTGAGGATCAAACCCAGCATGACTCGCGCGTCTTGTGGTGGCCCTGCAGACACGGGCCCGGGCACAGGCACAGGCCCGTGTCTGCGAACATCGGGCTATTTCCAGCGGGCCCGATAGAAATGGCCCAGTTCATCACCGGTGATGGCCAGATCCAGATCGGCATCGGTTGCGTAGACGCGCCCATACTTGACGACCGGAATGAAGTAGGCCTCATCGGCGATCCTGGAGAGCGCCTTCTTGTACAGCGCCTCGCGTTCGGCAGGGTCCAGCGTGTGGTCGGCCTTGACGAGCCAATCGCGGACCTGCTCGTCGCGGGACAGATCGTCGCCACTGAACTCGAAGTAGTTGCCCGTCGAGATGGACGCATCGGGGAGGCTGTAGGACGCCCAGGTGAGCTGTGCCAGCGGGATCTCGCGGTTGCGGACCTTGGGCAGCAGGGCATTGAACTGCAGGAACTGCAAGTCGGTGTCGATGCCCACGGCGCGCAGGTAGTTGGCAACCGCCTCGCTGTAGGGGCGATCGCGATAGCCATAGAAGCGCATCTTGAAGCCGTCAGGGTAGCCGGCCTCGGCCAGCAATGCCCGCGCCTTGTCGGGGTCATACTCATATTGCAGCACGTCTTCGGTGCAGCCAAACTGCGACGGGCTGCAGATGGACTTGAGGACTTCGGCACCGGGGCCGACCAGGTCTCTGGCGATGGCCTGCCGATCGATGGCGTGGGCAATCGCCTGCCGCACCCGGCGGTCTTTCAGGGGCGTGTCGCCGGTGAGGCCTGCCGCATCCAGCGACAGGAACGACATGCGCATCGTGGGTGCCGGGGTGACCGTGACATTGGGCACCTGGCGCAGCTGATCGATGTTTTCGGGCAGGACGGACCACATCCAGTCGATATCATGCGTGATGAGCGAGGCCATCTGGCTGTCGGTATCCGGAATCGTCTGGAAGATCAGCGTGCCGATCTGCGGCTGCCCCTTGGGCCCACCCTGGAAATAGTTCGGGTTCTTCACCAACGTGAACGAGCTGCCGGGCTGGAATTCCTTGAGCATGAAGGGCCCGGTACACATGGGCAGGACCGCGCCGTAGTCTTTCTTGCCATCGTTGCTGCCCGTGTTCAGGGCCGGGGCATTGTCATAATGGCCCTTGGGATAGATCGGCGTCAGGTCGGACAGATAGGCGAAGGCCGCGGGCGTGGGCTCTTTTGCCTTGATCCGCACCTTGTATTTGTCGATGGGCACGACGTCTTCGATCCAGTTCACCGTGATGCGCGTGGACACGCCGCTGTCGGGCTGCCGGACGTGGTTCAGGGTGTAGGCCACGTCTTCGGCGTCGAGCTCCTTGCCGTTCCAGAACTGCACGCCCTGGCGCAGGGTGAAGTCGAGCGTACGCGGGTCGACCTGCTCGACGCTTTCGGCCAGCAGGGGCTTGTATTCCTTGGTATCCGGGTCGACATGCATGAGGGAATCACACATGTTCAGGGCCGTGGTCACGGCTTCCTGCAGGCTGTTGTAGAAAATGTCGGTGGTGTCCATCTGCGATGCGGTGGCCCAGATCACCGTATCGTTGTCTTTGTTGGCCAGGGCCGGTGCCTGGATGACGAGCCCCGAGAACCCCGCCAGCAGGATCCCTGCCAGGTATTTGTGCTTCATGTCTTCTCCTTTTGCTCACGACCTGCGATGTTTGCTCACGGCCAGCGCGGTTTTTTCATGACGCGCGCGGTCTTCTCACGACCTATGATGTTTGCCCATGGCCTATGATGGCTTGCCCATGGCCTGTGATGGCTTGCCCACATGGCCCAGGACCGCGGTCAGGGCGGCCCTGACCCCTGTATGCAAGGTGGCCGGCACGTCGTCAGAGGCAAAAAAAGGCGAATGAATCCCCGCCGGCTGATCTGCCTGCGTGAACTTGCCAGGGGAATACACGCCAAAGTGCCAGTACACGTAGGGCACCCCGATCTGATCGCCAAAACGGCCGAAATCTTCGCTGCCCGTGTGCGCCTTGTCGAGATGCACCTTGTCGGGGCCAAACTCGCTGCCCAGCCTGGCGATGAGGTTTTCGGCCAGTTGGGGATCGTTATGGCAGCGTGGAAATGAGTACATCGATTCGATGTCGGGTTCGGGGGCGCCGGATGCCACCGCCTCGGCCAGGATGATGCGCCTGACTGCGGCCAGCACCTTCTCGCGCACGCCTTCATCGAAGCTGCGAATGTTGACCTTGAATTCTGCGCGGTCGGGGATGATGTTTTCTTTCAGCCCGCCATGGAATGTGCCAATGGTGATCACGGCCATGTCGGTGCCGGCGATCTCGCGCGAGACGACGCTTTGCAGGCGTACGATCATGTAGGCCCCAAGGACGATGGGGTCGATGCCGTCTTCGGGCTGTGCACCATGGGCCTGGCGGCCGTGGACAGTCACTTTCAGGCTGTCGGACATGGCCATGGCCGTGCCGGGCTTGATGAACAGATGCCCGACCGGCCCCGGCCAGTCGTGCTGGGCGTAAATGGCCTCGGGCCGGGTGACCGTGGCCCAGAGGCCGTCTTCCAGCATGGCCTGGGCGCCCTGGCCCGTTTCTTCGCCTGGCTGGAAGATCATGATGACCGTGCCCGCCCACGACGCCCGGTTGTGCACCAGCACATGAGCCAGGTACAGGCCGACCGTAATATGCATGTCATGGCCGCAACCATGCATGACGTGTGTTTCGGAGCCATCGGGCAGAATCCCCCGGGCACTGGAGGCGTAGTCAAGGCCGGTTGCTTCCTTGATCGGCAGGGCATCGATGTCGGCCCGATAGGCAACGACCGGACCCGTACCGTTCTCGATCACGGCCACGACCCCGGTACCCCCGAAGCGCTGCGGCGACAGGCCCATGCCTTCGAGCCGCTGGACGATGGCGGCGGATGTCCGGGTTTCCTGCATGGAGAGTTCGGGCATTTGATGGAACGCCCGATAGGCGGCTTCCATGTCATTGGCTGCCGCCCGGATCGAGCCCAGTATGGCGTTGTCAAGCACATTTGTCTCCAGTGGGCCTGCGGCGTGTGCAGGCATTGTTTTCCGGAATGCGCGACCTGTTGAACGATCGTGACTTTATGCGTTCATTCGTGACCCTTTGTGTTCATTGTTGCGTGATTCATGCCGCAGCGCAAGTATTTCCGGGTTCGCAGTGGGGTGTGGCAGGCGCACTCAGGCGCCGCCGCGCAAGGCCTCGAGTTCCTGCTCGGCCACGTCGATGCGCACCGTGCCCAGCTCGACCAGACGCCGCGCAACAAGGGCGATTTCGTCGCCCTGGGCGCCGGCCATGAGGGCAATGTTCTGCGAATGCAGCGACATGTGCCCCTTCTGGACGCCTTCGGTGGCCAGCACCTTCAGTGCAGCGAAGTTCTGCGCAAGCCCCACGGCGGCGATGACCCGTGCGAGCTGTTCGGCCGACTCGATGCGCATGATCTTCAGGCAGGCACCCGCCATGGGGTGCAGACGGGTGGCGCCACCGACCAGGCCGACCGCCATGGGGATCTCGATGGAGCCGGCCAGATGGCCGTCGCGGGTGACTTCCCAGTGCGTCAGGCTGCTGTACCAGCCGCGCCGCGCCGCATAGGCATGGGCGCCGGCCTCGATGGCACGCGTGTCATTGCCGGTGGCCAGGACCACTGCAGTGACCCCGTTCATGATGCCTTTGTTGTGCGTGGTGGCCCGATAGGGGTCCATCTGCGCGAACTCATAGGCCTGGATGATGCCGTCGCGCACGTCGGCGCCACCGATGGCGTCCACATGCCAGATGCAGCGCGCGCGCGCCAGACGCCGATCGGCCAGGTTCGAGAGAATGCGCAGACGCACCCGGCCGCCGGTCCAGGATTCGATGTGCGGCGCGATCTTCTCGGCCATCGAGTTGACGGCATTGGCACCCATGGCATCGCGGGTATCGACGATGAGATGGGTCACCACCATGGGCCCGCTGGCGGCATCGATGATGCGCACCTCGAGGTGGCGGAATCCACCACCCAGGCTGACCAGTACCGGATCGCAGGCGTTGCACACGTCACGGATCTCGTCGAGGTGTTCGAGAATCGCGAGCCGGGCGTTGGCGGGATCGGGCACCTCGACCAGCTGGACCTGGGCAATCATCTGCGTGGCCGACATCGAGGTGATGAAGCCCCCCGTGTCATGACACTGGCGCGCAGCGTTGCAGACCGCGGCGACCACCGAGGATTCTTCGGTGGCCATGGGCACGAGATAGTCCTGGCCGTCGATGAGCAGATTGGTGGCCACCCCCAGCGGGATGTTCATGGTGCCCACGACGTTCTCGATCAGCTGATCGGCCAGCGCGACCGGCAGGTGGCCCGTGCCATGAAAGAGCGGCGCGAGCCCGGCGGCCGGCAGGCCGGCGAAGTCGAGCACCCGCTGCACCCGTTCGGGCACGCCGAGCTTGTGAAAGCCCGAAATACGCGATGAATTGCTTGATGAATTGCTTGACATGACAGACCCCTTGCATTCAATCAGTGAAAAATCATCCCATCATCCTGGGCAGCCAGGTCACCATGCCCGGCAGCGCGGCGCAGATCAGCAGGGCGAGCACCTGCAGGCCCATGAATGGCACGACCCCGCGATACACGGTACCGATCCCCATGCCCTCGGGCAGGGTGGCCCGGATGTAGAACAACGAGTAGCCAAAGGGCGGGCTGATGTAGCCGACCTGGATGGAAATGGCATACAGCACGCCAAACCAGATTTCATCGAAACCCAGCAGTTTGACGATGGGCAGGAATACGGGCACGGTGAGCAGAATGATGCCGATCTCATCCAGGCAGGTGCCCAGGAAGATGAGGATGAGCATCATCACCGCCAGCACCAGATAGGCGTTCACGTCCAGGTCGCGGATCAGGGCGATCAACGTGTCGGCCCCGCCCAGGCCGGTGAAAATGGCCACGTAGGCCTTGGCGCCGATGGTGATCCAGAGGATCATGGAGGTGACCTTGAGGGTCTGGATACCGGCTTCGGCCAGGCCGGCCCACGAGAACCGGCGGCGCGCCAGGCTGGCCAGCACGGCCCCCACCACGCCCACGGCGGCGGCCTCGGTGGGCGTGGCGATGCCCATGAAGATGGCCCCCAGCACCAGCACGATGAGCATGGCCGGGATGACCACGGCGCGCAGGCTGAGCAGTTTGAGCCGCATGGAGACCGGGCGCTGTTCGGCGGGCGGTATCCTGCCCTGGCGAAAATAAGCCACGTAGAGGATGTAGAGAATGTACAGGCTGGCCAGGAGCAGGCCGGGCACCACGCCGGCGATGAGCATCTTGCCGATGGACACCTGGGCCGTGACGGCATAGACGATGGTCAGTACCGAGGGCGGGATGAGCACGCCCAGGGTGCCTGCGGCGCAGATCGTGCCGGCGACCAGCGAGGCGTCGTACTTGCGGCGCAACATCTCGGGCATGGCCAGCACACCCATCGAGGTCACGGCAGCGCCCACGACCCCGGTCATGGCTGCCATGACGACGCAGATGATCACCGTGCCGACGGCCAGGCCGCCGCGCAGCCGGCCAAACCACAGGCCCATGACGCGATACAGGTCTTCGATGACGCCCGAGCGCTGCAGAATGGCCGCCATGAGGATGTACAGGGGCACCGCCAGCAGCGGCTCGGAGCGCATCGTATCGAAGATCTGCAACACCAGGATGACGACCGAATCCGGGTTCCAGAGCGTGACCGTGAGCAGCAGGGACAGGCCACCCAGGACGAACGCGATCGGCAGGCCGGTGAGCATGAGCAGCGTGAGACCGCCGAACATGAGAACGAGGATGGCGTTGGCACTCATGCCTGGCTCCCGTCATCCCGACGTGCACAGATGCGCGCCAGTTCGGCCAGACTCTGCAGGCCCAGCAGCAGAACGGCCAGCGGCACGGCGATCTTGTAGGGCCACAGGGGCGGGTTCCAGGCCGAAAAAGTGGTTTCGCGGTACTCGATGGACTGGATGACCAGCGGCGTGGCGTAGTAGAGCATCACGCCGCAGAAGAAGAGAATCACGAGCTGGTTGAAGATGTCCACCCGGCGACCGGTGCGCGGCGCCATGCGGCTGCGGATCAGATCCATGTTGACGTGCCCGCCCACATGCAGCAGATAAGGGCCACCGAGCAGAAAGTAGGGGCCAAAGAGCAGCACGGCCAGTTCCATGCCCCAGACCGTGGGTGAGTGGAACACGTAGCGACTGATCACCTCGGCCATCATGGCGGGCACGATGAGCAGCATCAGGGCGGCGGCCAGCCGGAACAGCCAGAGGTTCAGGCGGGTGATGGCCTGCACGTACAGGCGGATGGGTCGGGGCATGGTGGGAACAACCGCAGGAGGTCAGGCCGGGCACGCCAGCGCAGCGGGCGGATCGGTGCGCTGGCGTGCTGTCGGGGACAGGGGACGCGCCAGGGTCAGTCGAGCAGACCCAGCTTTTTCATGAACTCGACCTGGGTTTCCATCATTTCGGTGGCCAGGGGCTCGCCCTTGGTGGCGTCACGCCAGACCTCGACCACCTGCTTGCGCGCCTGGGCGACGTCGGCCGGGTCGAGGGACACGACTTCGACCCCCTGATCCCTGAAGGCATCGATGGCCTTGCCGTCGGACACCAGGATGTGCTGGCGCAGGGCCATGGAGACCTCGCGGGCCGCAGCCGCCAGGGCGGCCTTGTAGGCCTCGGGCAATGCGTCGTAGGCCTTCTGGTTGGCCACGTAGCTGGTGGCCGTGGTGGGCTGGTGGGGGCCGGGCATGACGATGTACTTGGCCACTTCGCCCAGGCCGGCCTCGAGGTTGGCGGTCAGGTCGCCGCGATCGGCGATGTCGATCACGCCCTTGTCGAGCGCCGAATAGACGTCGGCCGTGGCCAGGGGGGTGACGGCAACGCCCAGATTGCCCATGACTGCCGAGGCCAGCCCCACGAAGCGGCCTTTTTTGTCCTTGAAGTCGGCCACGGAATGGATGGGCACCCTGGAATGGATGGGCTCGGGCCCGTAGACGGTGGGCGCGATATAGAACAGGCCGGCCGGCGCATAGGCCTTGCGGGCCATGTCGAGGCCACCCAGTTCGTAGAACCAGGCCTCGTACTGATCGGACTCGGTGAAACCGAAGGGCACCGTGCTGGTGAAGGCCAGCGCGGGAATCTTGCCGGCCTCGTAGCCATCGAAGGTCTTCATGAGTTCGAAGGCCCCGCCACGTACCGCATCGAAGGCCTGGCTGGGCGGCACCAACTGGCCCGCCGAAAACAGCTCGATCTCGAAATTGCCATCGGTCAGTTCAGCCACGCGCTTGACGAACAGCTCTTCGAATTTCTGTGGCGTGGTCCCGCCGTCCCAGAGGGCCTGCATGCGCCACTTGACCTTGTCCTGGGCGCTGGCCGGGCCCGCCACAGCCAGCCCGGCACCGGCGACCGAAGCCGCCCCCAGCGTCTTGAGCAGGGCACGCCGATTGATCTTCTGCATTGTCTTCTCCTGTAGTGTCGAATTCTGCGATTCGCGGGCCCGCACTGCCGGCAGGATGCCGGGCCCCGGGCCCCTGTCTGGCCTGCGCGAAGCAGCAGGCTGTGGTGACATCATAAAAATTCCACCGGTACAATAAAAGGGACAGTTTGATGAATGTTGAATAACTGTCCCATTATCTGACCCATGACAGAAAACCCACCATGACCCGTATCGAAGCCGTCATGCAACGCATCCGCGCCGGCATCATGGCCGGCACCTGGCCACCGGGCGACAAGGTCTGGTCCATCCGCGCGGCCGCCCGCGAACTGCAGGTGTCCAAGAACACGGTCGCCGAGGCCTATGACCGCCTGGTGGCCATGGGCCAGCTCGAGGCGCGCACGGGGTCGGGGTATTACGTTCCCCGGCGCAGCCGCCATGAGCAGCTGCCCAAGGCGATTTCGGTCGCGCAGGCCGTCGATGCAGCCACCTTGCTGCGCGAACAGCTGATCCGCCATTACGATGTGCGCGTGGGCGAAGGCCGGCCACCGCATGGCTGGGTGGGCAACCCGGATTTCAGGCCCGTGCGCTTCCCGAGTGGCCCGGCGCAGGCCGACGAAGTGCACGGCTATGGCAATCCGTGGGGCTTTCACAAGCTGCGCGACCATCTTGCACAGACCCTGGCCGACCGCCAGATCAGCGCCGCGTCCGAGCAGATCCTCACCACCCTGGGCGCCAATCATGCACTGGACCTGATCGCCCGCCAGCTGCTCGAACCGGGCGATACGGTGCTGGTCGACAGCCCGGGCTACTATCCGCTGTTTGCCAAGCTGCACCTGGGCGGCATCCAGATCGTGGGCGTGCGCCGGCTGGCCAATGGCCCGGATGTGGATGACCTGAACGCCAAGGCGGCGCGCCACCGGCCGAAGATCTTCTTCACCCAGTCGCAGGCCCACAATCCCACGGGCAGTTCGCTCAGCCTGCCGGTGGGGCATCGCATCCTGCTGGCGGCGGCCCGGCACGATTTCCTCATCGTCGAGGATGACCCGTTCGCCGATATCCTGGCGCCCGATGCGCCGCGCCTGGCCAGCCTGGACCAGCTCGAACGGGTCGTCTACGTCGGCACCTTCTCGAAGACCCTGTCGGCGGGTCTGCGCGTGGGCTACCTGGCGGCCAGTCCGGCATTGGCCGAGGCGCTGTGCGATCTGAAAATGCTGACGATCGCCTGTTCGGGCGACCTCGCCGAACGCATGCTGCATGAATTCATCGCGTCCGGGCAGTACCTCAAGCATCTGCGCCGCTTGCGCACGCGCGTGGCACAGACCACCCACCAGGCGATGGAGATCGCCAGCCGGCTGGGGCTGGAGATCTTCTGTGAGCCTGAGGGCTGTTTCTATCTATGGGCCTTCCTGCCCCCGGGCGATACCGAAGAGCGTCTGGTGCACGAAGCCGCGCAGCGCGATATCTTCATCGCGCCAGGTTATCTGTTCACACCCGAGCGACGCAGCACACGCGCCGCGATGCGCTTGAACATCGCCTACGTGGCGCATCCCAAATTCAGCCAGTTCATGCGCCAGCGCCACGCCTGACGGCGCCGGGCGCTGCAGCGCGGGCAGGGTGGTGTAAGCTTTGAATACCGCCGCAGGCATCGCGGCCCGCCGTTCAGGACATTCCATGGAGCGCATCTGGCTGTCTCATTATCCGCCCGGGGTGCCGGCCGACATCACGGAACAGGCCCGCGCCTGCCCGTCGCTGGCGGCGCTGTTCGAAGAGGGCTGCACCCGCCACGCCGGGCGCATCGCCTACCACAGCCTGGGTGCCACACTCACCTACGCCGGCCTGCACCGGCACGCCCACGCCTTCGCAGCCTGGCTGCAAGGGCAAGGGGTGCAGCGGGGCGACCGGGTGCTGCTGATGATGCCCAATCTGCTGCAATACCCGGTCTGCCTGTTCGGCACCTGGCTGGCGGGCGCCGTCGTAGTGAACACCAATCCGCTCTACACCGTGGGCGAGTTGCAGCACCAGCTGAATGACTCGGGCGCCACCACGGTCGTGGTGGCCGAAAACTTCGCCCATGTACTGCAGCAGGCCCTGCCCGACTCGGCGGTGCAGCGCGTGGTGGTCACGGCGGTGGGCGATCTATTGGGTTTCTGGCGCGGCCACCTGGCCAACTGGGTGCTGCGCCACGCGCGCAAGCAAGTCCCCGCCTGGCGCATCCCGGGCAGCGTGCGCCTGGCACGCGTGCTGGCCCAGGGCCGGCGCAGGCCGTGTGCACCCCCCACCCTGGGGCATGATGACCTGGCCGCGCTGCAATATACGGGCGGGACCACAGGCGTGGCCAAGGGGGCCATGCTCACACACGGCAATCTGGTGGCCAATGTGCATCAGGCGCATGCCTGGGTGCGGCCCTTTTGCCAGGGCGAGAACGAGCTCGTGGTAACGGCCCTGCCGCTCTATCACGTCTTTGCACTGACGGCGAACTGCCTGGTGTTCTTCAAGCTGGGGGCCGGCAATCTGCTCGTGGTCGATGCCCGCGACACGAACACGCTGGTGCACGAGATGCGCCGCCTGCGCTTCACGGCGCTCACGGGGGTGAATACGCTGTTCAATGCGCTGCTGGCCCGGCCGGACTTCGCCCAGCTGGATTTTTCTGCGCTGACGCTCTGCCTGGGCGGTGGCATGGCCGTGCAGGAAGACGTCGCACGGCGCTGGCTCGAGGTCACGGGGGTGCCGATCGCGCAGGCCTACGGGCTGACGGAAACCTCGCCCGCGGTCACCATCAACCCGCTTGATTCAGTGGCGTTCAATGGCTCCATCGGCCTGCCCGTGCCGTCCACCGATGTGGCCATCCGCGAGAACAACCAGAGCCTGGCCCTGGGCGAAGTGGGCGAAATCTGCGTCAAGGGGCCGCAGGTGATGGCGGGCTACTGGCAGCGGCCCGACGAGACGGCGCACACCTTCGATGCCGACGGCTGGCTGATGACCGGCGACATTGGCCGCATGGATGAGCGCGGCTACGTGTTCCTGCTGGATCGCAAGAAAGACATGATCCTGGTGTCCGGCTTCAATGTGTACCCGAACGAGATCGAGGCCGTGGTCATGGGCATGCCGGGGGTGCACGAAGTCGTGGCCGTGGGCGTGCCGCACGGGGTGGCGGGCGAAGCGGTGAAGCTGTTCATCATCCGCAGCGATCCGACGCTCACCGAGGCGCAGGTGATCGCCTGGTGCCGTGAACACCTGACAGGGTACAAGGTGCCGCGCCACGTCGAGTTTCGCGCCGATCTGCCACGCAGCGCGGTCGGCAAGATCCTGCGCAAGGACCTGCGCGACGAGGCGCGCCGGCAGGCGGCCGAGGGCACGAGCTGATGAGTGTGCGCCGCTTGGCCGCCACTCAATATCCCAGCGTCAGCCCGTCGGGGTTGCGTGGGTCCGAGGCCCCGTACCAGCGGCCCTGATGGCGCTGGATGGTTTGCGTCTTGCCCATGGTGGGCCTGATCACAATCCTGTGGCCCCGTGCGCGCAGCATGTCCAGCGTGTCCGGGCTGAAGCCTTTTTCGACGCGCAGTTCGTCGGGCCGGCCCTGGTGGTGGAAACGGGGCTGGGCAGCGGCTTCGGCCGGATTCAGGCCGAAGTCCACCGCGTCCACGACCGCCTCGAACACCGTCGTGATGATGCGCGCGCCGCCAGGGCTGCCCGTCACCAGCCAGACGCGGCCGTCAGCGTCCAGCACGATGGTGGGCGTCATGGATGACAGGGGCCGCTTGCCGGCGGCTACGGCATTGGCTTCGGCCCCGACCAGACCGTATACATTGGGCACGCCGGGCTGCAGGGCGAAGTCATCCATTTCGTTGTTCAGCAGCACGCCGGTGCCGGGCACGACCTGGCCGTTGCCAAACCCCGTATTCAGGGTATAGGTCAGCGCCACGGCGTTGCCGGCGGCATCGACGATGGAATAGTGCGTGGTCTGGTCACCCTCGTGGGGCCAGGGGTCGCCGGCCTGCCAATCCTGCACGGGGCGGGCATGGTCGGGGTCTATGCTGGCCGCGCGCTCGTGTGCGTAGGCCTTGGACACCAGGCCGGCCACCGGCACGTCGACAAAGTCCGCATCCCCGAGCCAGCGGGCGCGATCGGCGTAGGCGAGCTTCATCGCCTCGGCCAGATGATGTACCGTCCGGGCACTGCCGGCGCCCCAGTCTGCCACGGGCCAGGGTTCGATCATGTTGAGCAGCTGCAGCAGGTGCACGCCGCCCGAGCTGGGCGGTGGCATGGTCACGATGCGCCTGCCGCGGTAGGTGCCTTCCAGGGGGGTACGCTCCAGCGCGCGGTAGCCAGCCAGGTCGGCCGCACTGATGAGGCCGCCGCTGCGCTGCATTTCGGCCACGATGGCCTGTGCAATGGGCCCCTGGTAGAAGGCGGCGGGCCCATGGGCTGCAATCCGGCGCAAGCTATGGGCCAGATCGCGCTGCACCAGCCTCTCGCCAGCGCGCAACGGGCGGTCGGCGTGCCAGAAAACGGCGCGCGTCGCCGGCCAGCGCCCCATCACGTCGCGGTTGCGCCGCAAGGCGTCGGCCAGCACAGGGGTCACCGGTATGCCGTTTTCCGCCAGGCGTACGGCGGGTGCCACCAACTGGGCCAAGGGCAGGCGGCCCCAGCGCCGGTGGGCCAGGCCCAGGCCGGCCACCGTGCCGGGTACGCCTGCCGCGGCCGGGCTGTAGAGTGAGCGCCCGGCAATCACCTGACCTTGCTCGTCCACGAAGGTACGCGGACTGGCCTGCGCGGGCGCGGTCTCGCGGAAATCGACGGCGTGGTTCCGCCCGGTAGCGGCCTCGTGCACGATCATGAACCCGCCACCGCCCAGGTTACCAGCCCAGGGCTGCACGACGGCCAGCGCGAAACCCACGGCGATGGCCGCATCTACGGCATTGCCGCCCTGCTGCAATACCGCCAGCCCCACGTGGGTGGCCAGGGCGTCTTCGGTGGCCACCATGCCGTGCTCGGCCACGACAGGATGAAAAATGTCGTAGCCATCATCGTAGGCGGCGGCCGCCGCCTGGGTGATGGCAGCCGCGGAAGCCGGCGCTGCCTGGGCGGTGATCGCGCAGCCCGCCGACAGCAGCAGGGCCACGAGGGCTCGGCCGGCAGTCTGGTGGATGCGCATGGGAATCAGGGGGTCAGGCCGCCCCGAACTGCAGCGGCTCGCCGTTGCGGTCGAAGGCCAGCAAAGACCCGATGGTGCCGTACTTGATCATCTGCGTCATGCGCTGGAAGGCCTGGTCCACGTCTTTGTTGTCGGGCAGGAAAGCCGACTGGTCGGCCATGGCGGCCACGAAAACAACGTGCCAGCCTTTGCCCGTACGGGTGGATTCGTCGACCAGGGCACTGAAGCTGGAGACTTGATCGGGTGTCTTGTCGACACACAGGATGGGGGTGAGCTCGCCCCCTTCGCCGCGCGCGTGTCGTTCTTTCTGTGCGGGTGTTGCGTCGTCGGGCACGCTGCTGTCGGCAAACACGAACAGCAGCCGCTGGGGCTGATCCTGCAGGCGTGCCGCCTGCAGGAGGTCATCGAAGCTGGCGATGTCCATGCCGGCCCCGATCAGATGACGCGAACGGCCTCGACCAGACGCACCACCGTCCAGGACTTGCGACGGGACAGGGGCCGGCCTTCGGCGATCTCGACCGTGTCGCCCTCGTTGTACTGATTGTTTTCGTCGTGCGCCTGGTAGCGGGCCGAGCGATTGACGAACTTGCCGAGCACGGGATGCTTGACACGGGTCTGGACGCTGACCACGACGGTCTTGTCCATCTTGTTGCTGACCACCTTGCCGGTCAGGGTGCGCTGACGCCTGGGGGTGGATTCAACGGCTGCAGTTTCGATTTCGCTCATTTCATTTCCCTGCGTTTTCGGTCATGATGGTGCGCACACGAGCGATGTCGCGACGGACCTTGCCCAGCTGGCTGGTATTGGTCAGCTGCTGGGTGGCGCGTTGCATGCGCAGGTTGAATTGAGCCTTCAAAAGGCTTTCGAGCTCGGCCTGCAGCTCGGTGCCGTCCTTGGTGCGAAGTTCACTGGCTTTCATGGTGATTCCTCAGGCCCCGACGCGGCGCGACACGAAGGTCGTGCCGATGGGCAATTTGGCAGCGGCCAGACGGAACGCTTCGCGGGCGAGTTCTTCGCTCACGCCTTCCATTTCGTACAGGACCTTGCCCGGTTGAATTTCGGCCACCCAGAATTCCGGGCTGCCCTTGCCCTTGCCCATGCGAACCTCGGCGGGCTTCTGCGAAATGGGCTTGTCGGGGAAAATGCGGATCCAGATCCGGCCGCCCCGCTTGATGTGACGGTTGATGGCACGACGGGCGGCCTCGATCTGGCGCGCCGTCAGGCGACCCCGGTCGGTGGCCTTGAGGCCGAACTCGCCAAAGGACACGTTGGTGCCTCGGGTGGCCAGACCGGTGTTGCGGCCTTTCTGCTCTTTGCGGTATTTCCTGCGAGCGGGTGACAACATGATTATTCTCCTTCGGCCTGGGCAGCAGCGGTTTCACGCCGGCTGCCACGACCACGACCACCGGGGCGGCCCGGACGGTCACCGCGTGGCGCACGACGACCACGGCGTTCTTCATCGCGCGGCACGGCCGTCTCGGGCGGGAAGTCGCCATTGGGCAGCATGTCGCCCTTGTAGACCCAGACCTTGATGCCGATGATGCCGTACGTGGTACGCGCTTCGGCCGTGCCGTAGTCGATATGGGCGCGCAGGGTGTGCAGGGGCACGCGGCCTTCGCGATACCATTCGGTCCGGGCGATTTCGATCCCGTTCAGGCGGCCCGAACTCATGATCTTGATACCCTGGGCCCCCAGGCGCATCGCGTTCTGCATGGCGCGCTTCATGGCACGGCGGAACATGATGCGTTTCTCGAGCTGCTGGGCAATCGAGTCGGCGACCAGTTGGGCGTCGGTTTCGGGCTTGCGGATTTCCTCGATGTTGACGTGCACCGGCACGCCCATGAGGCGCTGCAGGTCAGCCTTGAGGTGCTCGATATCCTCGCCGCGGCGACCGATCACCACGCCCGGACGGGCCGAGTAGATGGTGATGCGGGCGTTCTTGGCCGGGCGCTCGATGACCACGCGGCCCACTGAGGCCGAGCCCAGTTTTTTCTTGAGGTACTCGCGAACACGAATGTCTTCGGCCAGCATGCTGCCGTAGTTCTTGTCGTTGGCGTACCAGCGCGAGGTCCAGTTGCGGTTGACCGCCAGGCGGAAACCGGTCGGGTGGATTTTCTGTCCCATTGTGACTCCTTAGGCCCCGACCTTGACCACGATGTGGCAGGTCTGCTTTTCGATGCGGTTGCCGCGGCCCTTGGCACGGGCCGAGAACCGTTTCATGGACTGCGCCTTGTCGACGAGAATGGTCGTGACCTTGAGCTCGTCGATGTCGGCGCCATCATTGTGCTCGGCATTGGCGATGGCCGACTCGAGCGCTTTCTTGATGATGCCCGCCGCTTTCTTGGGGCTGAACGTCAGGATGTTGAGTGCATGCGCCACGGACTTCCCGCGGACCAGATCGGCCACGAGGCGGGCTTTCTGGGCGGAAATATGGACGCCGCGTATGATGGCGGTGGTTTCCATGGCTTATCTCCTGGATTTCTTGTCTGCCGCGTGCCCCTTGAAGGTGCGCGTGTGGGCAAACTCGCCGAGCTTGTGGCCGACCATGTTCTCGCTCACATACACGGGCACGTGCTGGCGCCCGTTGTGCACGGCGATGGTCAGCCCGATGAACTCGGGCAGAATGGTTGAACGGCGCGACCAGGTCTTGATCGGCTTCTTTTCCTTGCCCCCGACGGCTGCATCGACCTTCTTGATCAGATGTGCATCGACGAACGGGCCTTTCTTGATCGAACGTGACATAGTGTGCGCCCCTTATTTGCGCTTGCGGCGCGAGACAATCATATTGCTCGTGCGCTTGTTTCGACGCGTGCGATACCCCTTGGTGGGCGTACCCCACGGGCTGACGGGCTCGCGGCCTTCGCCGGTGCGGCCCTCGCCACCGCCGTGCGGGTGATCGACCGGGTTCATGGCCACGCCACGCACGGTAGGACGCACACCGCGCCAGCGCATGGCGCCGGCCTTGCCGATCTGGCGCAGGCTGTGGTCGTGATTGCCGACCTCACCAATGGTGGCGCGGCAGTCGATATGCACGCGGCGAACCTCGCCCGAACGCAGGCGAACCTGGGCATACACGCCTTCACGCGCCAGCAGCACGGCCGCGGCACCTGCCGAGCGCGCCATCTGGGCCCCCTTGCCAGGCTGCATTTCGATGCAATGGATGGTGGCACCCACCGGAATCGCCCGGATGGGCAGCGTGTTGCCGCTGCGGATCGGGGCTTCGAGACCCGAGACCACGGTGGCACCGACTTCGAGGCCACGCGGCGCGATGATGTAGCGGCGCTCGCCATCGGCGTAGCACAGCAGCGCGATGTGCGCGGTGCGGTTGGGGTCGTACTCGATGCGTTCGACACGCGCCGGGATACCGTCCTTGTTGCGCCGGAAATCGATGATGCGGTAATGCTGCTTGTGCCCGCCCCCGCGATGGCGCACGGTGATGTGGCCATTGTGGTTGCGGCCCGAGCGGCGTGACTGGCTTTCGAGCAGCGGCGCGTATGCAGGCCCCTTGTACAGCTCGGGGTGCACGACCTTGATCATGCCGCGGCGCCCGGCCGATGTGGGTTTGACTTTGACGAGCGGCATTCAGTGGACCTCCGAGAAGTCGATTTCGTGACCGGACTTGAGGCAGACATAGGCCTTGCGCTCGTTGCGACGACGGCCCATGAAGCGGCCAAAGCGCTTCTGCTTGCCCTGGCGGTTGGCCACCTGCACGGACTGGACTTCGACCTTGAAGAGCAGTTCGACCGCGGCCTTGATTTCGGGTTTGGTGGCGTCGGCCACGACCCGGAAGGCCACCTGATTGTTCTTTTCGGCGAGCATGGTGGACTTTTCAGTGACCACGGGCGCCAAGATGACTTGCATCAGACGTTCGACATTCATCCCAGCAACTCCTCGAGTTGAGCCACGGCGGGCCGCGTGATGAGCACTTTCTTGAAGTGGATCAGCGACAGCGGGTCGGCCTGGTGCGTTTCGATCACGGCCACATGAGGCAGATTGCGCGTGGCCAGGTAGACGTTCTCGTCGAGCTCGTCGGTGATGATGAGCACGGACCCGGACACACCCAGATCTTTCAGGCGGCTGGCCGCGAGCCTGGTCTTGGGGGCTTCGAGGACGAAGCTCTCGAGCACGGCGATGCGGTCTTCGCGTACCAGCTGGGAAAAGATGGCGCGCAGACCCGCGCGGTACATCTTCTTGTTGACCTTCTGGCTGAAGTTTTCTTCAGGGCTGGCCGGGAATGCCCGACCACCCCCCCGCCAGAGCGGTGAGGAGGTCATGCCGGCGCGCGCACGGCCGGTGCCTTTCTGGCGCCAGGGCTTCTTGGTGGAGTGCTTGACGGTTGCACGGCTTTTCTGGGCCCGGTCACCCTGGCGGGCGTTGGCCTGGAAAGCGACCACGACCTGATGGACCAGGGCCTCGTTGAAGTCGCGCCCGAAAATGGCATCGGCGACCGGTACGGTGGCGGTGGCTTGCCCGTTTTCATTCAAGAGCTTGAGTTCCATGGTCTTCAGGCCCCCTTCACGGCTGCTTTGACGGCGGGACGCACGACGATGCCGCCGTTCTTGTGGCCGGGCACTGCGCCCTTGACCAGCAACAGCCCGCGTTCGGTGTCGACCCGCACGATGTCGAGATTCTGTACGGTGCAGGTTTCGGCGCCCATGTGACCGGCCATTTTCTTGCCCTTGAAGACCCGACCGGGATCCTGGGCCTGGCCGATCGAACCGGGTACCCGATGCGAGAGCGAGTTGCCATGCGAGTTGCGCTGGCCCCTGAAATTGTGGCGCTTGATGGTGCCGGCAAAGCCCTTGCCCAGGCTGGTGCCGGTGACATCGACCTGCTGGCCGGCCTGAAAGACCGAATCGACGGCGATGACGGCGCCCGCAGTGAACTCGGCGATCTGTGCCGGATCGAGGCGAAACTCTTTGAGCTGGCTGCCGGCTTCTATGCCAGCCTTGGCATAATGGCCGGACTGGGCCTGATTGACGCGCGAGGCACGACGGCTGCCATGGGCCAGCTGCACGGCAGCATAGCCATCGGTTTCCGGCGTCTTGACCTGGGCGATGCGGTTGTTGGAGACATCGAGTACAGTGACCGGAATGGATACGCCATCCTCGGTAAAGACACGCGTCATGCCAAGCTTGCGCCCCACGAGCCCGAGGCGATACGCCGCGGGTGCAGGTGTCGATTGCGACATTGTTTTCTCCTGGGGGTGTTTCCCCGCAGATAGGGATCCCGACTACGATTGGCCGGGGCTGTTGTTCTTCGCAAAGCACACAAGGCCCAAAATTAGGCAAGGCTTGTCGAAAGCCCTATATGTTACTACGCAATTCGTCTTCTAGCAAGAGGGAGTCTTTTCCAACATGACATGAGTCTGAGCGGGGTCTTGTGTTTCCAACATGAGATGAGTCTGAAGCGGGGAAGGTAGAAGTCGTCGATCATGAGGCATGGTGATCGATATGCAGGAAGAACG
>NZ_JBAYPG010000034.1:0-26782 GCF_041677825.1 Castellaniella sp. | reverse complement strand
TTGCGCGGTTGACCGGGGCGCGGCAGATCCGCAAGCCCCGCCAGACCCCGCTCCTTGTAACGATTGCGCCACTTGAAGACAACGGGAGCCGAGAGCCCGAGGCGTTCACTGATTCTCGCGGGAGGTACTGCCGCGTCCAGATCCAGAAGGATTCTGGCACGCTGTGCCAGGCGCTGATCGAGTGTCGTCTTGCGCAGCCACGCCCGAAGTTCTGTCCGATCCGTGGCCGGCAAGGTGAATGGGGCGGCAGGCTTACTCATGGCGGATATCCTGTGGGAATGGATAACCATCATTTTATTCCAAATCCCCATTTAAATGAATAAATTAATCAGACAAAGCCTGCTAGTCGATGTCGTCGAAGTCGATCAGCTTCTTGACGATGTAATCTTCAAAGCGGTTTTCCCGCAGGCCACTTTCACGGTTCAGGGTGAATTGTTCGCTGGTACGCAATGCCTGGCCGACGATCTCGCGCTGCCCAGGCTGGAAGTTGGGCAAGGCCCCCAGGCGGAACGGATGAAAGCCCGTGGTGACTTCGCCGGTAGGCACAACGGCGACACGCGGAATGTCGATGGTCTGCTGAACCAGAATTTCAGTGGTCTTGGCCACGACGGCGGACAGGTCCAGCGCTGGTACCCGATCGTCAGCGCCTTGCAGCATTTGCCCCTGCTGGGGTCTCAGACGTTTTTCCACTTCTGCCAGAATCTCTTGCTGGATTTCCGGCTTCAGCAATGCCGCACTGGTCGGCGCCAAGTCACGCTTTACCTCGTAGGTGGCGAGGACTTTCCACACGACATGGGCCGCCTTGAATTCTGCTTCGGTCGTAAAGACCGGCCGAATCTGTGCCTTGAGTTGCTCGCCACCAACCTCAGAGCCTGCATCCACCGCTGCCAACGCAGGTGGGACATGTGGCGCAAGATCATCATGCAGCTCCAGGCGGGTCAGCAGATTGGGCAGCACTTGAACGCTAACTTTTTTGTCCTCGCTACTGGGCGCTTCCAGGATCACCTGCTTGAGGCGGATCGGTGAATCGCCACGGTTGGCCTCATCGATGATCTCCTGGAACTTGTCGTGCGCCACGATGTTGAGACGATCCACCGCCGCCACGCCCGTACGCTTGCCATAAGGCAGGCGCAGGCCACGCCCGATGGATTGCTCGATCAGCGTGCGGGCATTGGCAGCACGCAATGGCACGATGGTGTAGAGGTTGGTGACGTCCCAGCCTTCCTTGAGCATGTTGACGTGGATGACGATCTCGGTGGGCTCCTCCGGGTTCTCCACATTCAGCAGCGCCGCTATCATCTTCTCTTCTTCGGCACCGGTGCGGCTGGAGTCTACCTGGATGGCCAAGGCGAAGCACAGCGAAGGGAAGTCCCGCTCGAAGTCTTCCAGCGTCGAAAACTCGGCTTTCAGGGTTGCCAGGATCGAGGCAACGTCCCTATCCTTACCCAGCATTTCAGGCGCGGCTTCCAGCGCACGTACCAACCGTGCCAGGGATTCGGCTTGCGGCGGCCGCAGCGACAAGCGGCCAGTGACGTGATTCTGAACACGCGAACTCATGCTTTCCCCTCATTCTTGTTCTGGTCGCTGCCCAGGTTAGGGTGATCAACCTCAAGCTGCTTCAACATCCGGTCGAAATCGCTCTCGAACAGCCTGTCCTGCACGATGCGGTATTTCTCGAATTCGCTTTCGGCGTGCAGCTTTGCCTGCTCGTGCGAAATCTTCCCCGGCCCCGTCAATATCTCGTTGCCGTTGAACTCCAGGAAGCCATCCAGGCGCTTGGCCCAATCCTGCATGGACATGGGAATTTTTCGAATCGCCTGCAATTCAGCAAAATCCAGATAGAGCGAAACGATCCGCTCCAGATAATCCAGCTCTTCCGTATTCAGGTAGTTCTTCGCCACCGATACATCGGATTTGACGATCTTTCCATGAGGTGCGGCTTCCCAGTGTGTCAGCCCCATGTTTGTCTTGTCAGCGTCGGCACGTGCGACGATCAGTTCTGCGGCAGTGTGACGATGCACTGCCCAGTGCAACTTGTTCTGTACCAGCGCGAAAAATGCCCGTGTGGTCTGTGCGTCCCTATCGTAATCGAAGGCAGTCGCGTACAGATCCGTGATCTTTTGGTAGAACTTGCGTTCCGACAGGCGAATTTCACGGATGTATTCCAACTGACGGTCGAAATACTCATCCGTGAACATGTGCCCTTTCTTCAGGCGATCCACGTCCATAGCCCAGCCCTGGATGGTGTAGTCCTTGACGATTTGCCCCGCCCATTTGCGGAACTGCACCGCACGCTCGTTATTGATCTTGAAGCCGACAGCGATGATGGCCTGGAGGTTGTAATGCTTGGCGCGGTAGTTCTTTCCATCGGAGGCAGTTATTAAGTAATCCTTAATAACTGCCTCCTGCAGCAACTCTCCGTCATCGAAGACTCGCTTCAGATGCTGATTGATGGCAGATACGGTGACATCGTACAGCGCTGCCATCATCTTCTGCGTCAGCCAGATGTTTTCATCTTCATAGCGCATTTCCACGGACTGCGGTTGATCGCCTGTGGCAGCGATGTAAGTCAGGTACTCCGCTGCCGAGGAACGAGGGAGGGGAACTGCCTGGTTCTTCTTCGTCATCAGGCGTCCCCTCCATCGCCAAACATGTCCGTCGTCCGGCTATCGCTGGGCTTTCTGCCGGACTTGGCTGCCTTCGCAGCAGGTGCTGGCGGCGACGGCTCGGCCAGCGGCAGGTTCGCCACATTCAGGCTGTAGTCGTCATGGCCCCATTCGCAACGGACCAGTAACGGCACGCAGTTCTTTCTCGAATGCATTCGATTTTCCAGAAACGTGTTCATTGCAAAGCTCCTCGAAGTAGCCTTGAGGGATGTAGCGAACCAGTTCCGGCTTCTCTTCAGAAGGCAACTCATTGAGTGGCCGCGCCTCGGTGCTTTCGTCTCGCCATGTCAAAGTACCTGTGAAGTGGCGTGCATCCGCCTCGTTGCTGCGGTCCACGAAGTTGACCACCACCACATCGTGCTTTTGCCCGTAACGGTGGCAGCGACCGATGCGCTGCTCGATCCGTTGAGGATTCCACGGCAGGTCGTAGTTGATCACCAGAGAGCAGAACTGGAGGTTGATGTTTTGCAGCGGTGTTGCCGTCAACAGGACTTTGGCATCGACGTGCTCCAGCGCATCGCGGATCGTCCGGGCAATGACATTGCCGTTCTTGTAGACATTGCGCAGACGGTGGGCTTCATCCGTGACCACCAGATCCCAATGAATGCGCTTGAGGTCATCGGCCTTGGCTTTGGCGAACTGGTAGGAGCAAATGACCGGCCCGCCTGCATGCTGGAAGGGTTGCGTGACACCTTCCTTGCGCATGGCGTTATAGTTTTTCGCTTCGAGGATCAGCCCCTGAAGATTGAACTTATCCTGTAGTTCCTGGTGCCATTGCTTGCGCAGATTGGCCGGCACGATGATTAACATCTTGCGACGCCGCTCCGCCCAATTTTGCGAAATGACCAGCCCGGCTTCGATGGTTTTGCCCAGCCCCACCTCATCTGCCAGGATCACGCCCCGCGATAGCGGGTTGCGACAGGCAAAGAGTGCGGCTTCGACCTGGTGCGGATTCAAATCCACCTGGGAGTCCACCAGCGCGCTGGCCAGAGATTCCACGCTGTCACTGGCAGCCTGCCGGGTCAGTTGCCAGGCGAAGTACTGACTTTGATGAGGGGTCAGGAAATTCATGGCCATCAATCCAGCACAACTAGAAACTCAATCGCCAGCGCTGTCGGCTGAACATCTCGAACATTGCGCTGCAGCGATACAAGGCCGTAATTGGCCATCATTCTCAGAGTGCGTGACAGGTTCGGTACCTTGCGTCCGCTGAGTTCGGCCAGTTCGGTCAGGGATCTGGGCTGCCTTTCGTGGATCAGGCGCAGCAGGCGGCGGTTGTCGTCCGACAGCACCGCTGCCAGTGAGGCCAGGGACGGAAACCAAATGCTGGGCGTCTCGCTCCCTTTGGGGGACGGTCTATCTGGCTGTCTGATGCCGACAATGCAACGCTTCATGATCGTGTGGTCCATGACATGTCCGTTTGATGATTGTATCAATGCATGATAATCATCGTCGATAAAATGTCTCTATGTAGTCCGACCACGCCTGCAACATCTCCCGCTTGCGCCTTCTTGCACCAGATGATGGAGCGAACATCCTTGGACGCCCCACGCCCTATCTCACTTCCCAATACAAAAACTGGAGAATATCTGCCCCAACAGGTCATCGCTGCTGAACTCACCCGTGATTTCACCCAGCGCTTCGTGGGCCAGGCGCAGTTCTTCGGCAAACAGGTCCAGCACCTCGTCGCTGTGGGCCGCATGCGCAGCGGCCTGCTGCAGATGGCCCTGCGCGGCCTCGAGCGCCTGCACGTGCCGGGCGCGGGCCAGCCAGGGGGATTCCGACCCCGGCGTGCGGCCCGCAATCTGCAGCAGGCGCGTGCGCAAGGCGTCCAGGCCCTCGCCCGTACGAGCGGACACCGCCAGCGCCTCGATCGGGCCGCCGGGCACCGGGCCGCCCGCGACCGCTTGCCGGGCCGCCACCGAGGCCCCAGGCGCTGCCCGCGCCACGTCATCGAGCAGATCCACCTTGTTGAACACATTCAGCACGGGCGTGCCTGCAGGCAGCCGCGCCACGATGGCTTCATCCAGTGCATCTCCAGGCTGGCGCGCATCCTGCAGGTGCACGATCACCTGGGCACGGGCGATCTCGGCCCAGCTGCGGGCAATGCCCAGACGCTCGACGGGGTCGTCCGTCTCTCTCAGGCCGGCCGTATCCACGACGTGCAGCGGCACACCGTCGATATGGATGTCCTGCACGACCCGGTCGCGCGTGGTGCCGGCGATCGGCGTGACGATGGCGATCTCGTCGCCCGCCAGGGCATTGAGCAGGCTGGACTTGCCCACGTTGGGCTGCCCGGCCAGCACCACATGCAGGCCCTCGCGCAGCACCAGACCGCTGCGCGCCGTCTGCAACACCTGTTCCAGATGCTCCAGCACCGCCCGCAGGCGCTCGGCTGCCTGGTATTTTTCGAGAAAATCGATCTCCTCTTCCGGAAAATCCAGCGTGGCTTCGACCAGCGTGCGCAATTGCACGATGGCGCCGCTCAACACCTGAATCTCAGCCGAGAACGCCCCCGAAAGCGAGGCCATCGCACTGCGCGCCGCCGCCAGCGAGCTGGCCTCGATCAGATCGGCCACTGCCTCGGCCTGCGCGAGATCGAGGCGATCGTTCAGAAAGGCCCGCTGGGTGTATTCGCCCGGCTGGGCCAGGCGCAGACCCATGGCCTGCCCGCGCGCCAGGCAGTCCTGCAGCACGCGCTGCAGCACGGCAGGCCCCCCATGCCCCTGCAGTTCGAGCACATCCTCACCCGTATACGAATGCGGCCCCGGAAAGAACAGCGCCAGGCCCTCGTCCATGATCTCGCCGTGACGATCGACGAAGCGCAGGAAATGGGCATGCCGGTCTTTCAGGGGCTGGCCGCACAGGCCTTCGGCCCAGGGCCTGAGGCCGCTGCCGGAGATGCGGATCACGCCAATGCCGCCGCGCCCGGGTGCGGTGGCAATGGCAATGATGGGATCGAGATTCGAGGACATGGCCATGGCCGCAGTCTAGGGCAGCGCCGCGCCTGCGTCCATGGGTGCCGCTCAGCTGGACGCGGATGCGGCTTTCTCGCGATCGAGGCGTGCCATGATCACCCGCTGCTGGATCAGTGAAACGATATTGTTCACGCACCAGTACAGCACCAGCCCGGCCGGGAAGAAGAACATCATCCCGCCGAAGACCAGCGGCATGATCATCATGATCCTCGCCTGGGTCGGATCGGGCGGCGTGGGGTTGAGCTTGATCTGCAGGAACATCGTGGCCATCATCACCGCCGGCAGGATGAACAGAGGGTCACGCACCGACAGGTCATCGATCCACAGGGCCCAGGGCGCGCCGCGCAATTCGACACTGCCCAGCAGCACCCAGTACAGCGCAATGAACACCGGAATCTGCACCACCATGGGCAGGCAGCCACCCAGCGGATTGATTTTCTCTGTACGGTACATCTCCATCATGGCCGCATTCATCTTGGCCCGGTCATCACCGTATTTTTCCTTGAGCTGCTGCATGCGCGGTGCCACCAGCTTCATGCGGGCCATGGAACGGTAGCTCGCCGCCGACAGCGGATAGAACACCAGCTTGATCAGCAGCGTCAGCAGGATGATGGTCCAGCCCCAGTTGCCCACCATCGAATGCAGCCACGTCATCAGCTTGAACATGGGCTTGGCCACGATGGTGACCCAACCATAGTCGACCACCACTTCCAGCCCGGGCGCCACATGGCTCATCGCCTGCTGATCCTGGGGGCCGACCCACAGCTGGGCATCGACCGATCGATGTTCACCGGGCGCGATCTCACCCATGGATTCGATGGTGCGGATCGCATACAGATTGTCGCCCACCTTCAAGGCCTGGTTGCTGCGCAGCGTGCCCTGCGGCGGCACCCAGGCACTGGCAAAGTAGTGCTGGACGATGGCAATCCAGCCGTTGTCGGCCTGTTCGATATAGCTGGCCTTGCCCTTGGCGATGTCCTCGAAGGTCATCTTCTGGAACTTGTCTTCCGAAGAATAGACCGCCGGGCCGGTGAACGTGCTGTAGAAACCGGACGTATTCGGTGGATCATTGCCGTCGCGCGTCAGTTGCAGGTACAGCGACGGGCTGACCGGCTGATCGGTCTCGTTCCAGGCCTCGTGGCGCACGTGGATGTCATAGCCCTGGTTATCGAGCACAAAGGTCTTGACCAGCCGCACCCCGCCTGCGCTGGCCTCGAACGCAATTTCGGTGGTATTGCCCTTGACCACCGGCTCGGGCGACACCAGGTGAAATGGCGTCAGGTGGGTGGGATAGCTGCTGCCCTGCGCCGCCCCCACCAGCCCTGTCTGCGCCACGTAGAAATCACCCGGCTGATCGTTCAGCAGGTACATGGGGTTGTCCGTGCTGTCGAGCGCCTTGTATTTCAGCAGGTCTGCGCGGATCAGCTGGGCCCCCAGCGTATCGAAGGTCAGTTCATAGACCCCCGTGCGCACGCTCACCTTCTGGCCGTCAGGCGCATCAGCCGTGCCGGGCACCGCCGTGCTGGCGCCGGGTTGCGATGCCACCGAAGGCAGATGGGCCGCTGCGTCGGCGGAACGCGCTGCATCGGCCGGCTGGGGCGCAGCCGCGGGCGCCTCGGTTCGGGTGGGCGCCAGGGAAAACAGCGACGGCTGACCCTGATACACCTGCCAGTTGTTCCATAGCAGCAGGAGCGACAGGCTGAATATCAGCCAGAGAATGGTGCGTCGAATATCCATGAGCGCCAGTTTCCAGAATGGGATCTAAGCAAAAGCGTGTCAGTTTAACGTGTTGAGGGATCCTGCGGCGGCGGCACGGGATCGAGCCCCCCCTCGCAACCGGGATGGCAACGGGCGATGCGGCGCATCCCCAGCCAGAGCCCGCGTGCCACGCCATGTG
This sequence comes from Castellaniella sp., assembly GCF_041677825.1. GTDB lineage: Bacteria > Pseudomonadota > Gammaproteobacteria > Burkholderiales > Burkholderiaceae_B > Castellaniella. Next base: position 19,241 of record NZ_JBAYPG010000034.1, on the reverse strand, counting down.
TCTGTATGGCTTCGATCGTGTAGGCCGAGCAGGTGGGCGTGAAGCGGCACTGCTGCCCCACCCACGGGCTGAGAAAGTAGCGGTAGAACCGGATGGGGGCGATGAACAGTGCCTTCAGCATCGGATCACCCGCGCCAGCAAAGCGTCGGCCTCTTGGCGCACGGCCCGCTTGATGACCCTGAGGCTGCCTTGCGGCGGGCGGGCGACCAGGCGAAAGACCAGATCGGTGGCCGGCAGGCTGTGCCGCTGCTGGCGCCAGGCCTCGCGCACCACCCGCTTGATGGCATTGCGCACCACGGCCAGGCGGGCCAGGCGTTTGGGGATGATGAGCCCCAGGCGCGCCTGGGGCTGGGGCTGCAACGCTGTTTCGCGCCCTTGGTGGACCACGAACAACGCCCCCCGGGCTACCCGGCGCCCGCGCAGGGCAGCCGCGTATTCGGAGGGGCGATGAAGCCGGGCTGATGGCGGAAAATCAGCAGCCATGGCAATGTACATGCCAAGCCTGGGCAGATCGGGCTGCGCAGGCCCGGGGACCCTGTCAAACGGCCAGGCGCTTGCGACCCTTGGCACGACGGGCATTGATCACCGCGCGCCCGGCGCGGGTCTTCATGCGCACACGAAAACCATGCGTACGCTTGCGACGGGTGACAGAGGGCTGAAAGGTGCGTTTCATGGCGGATCCGGAAAAGAGCTCTGAAAATATGAAGGCCTCAGGCTGAATGCCAAGGCTCTGAAAAGCCCGTTATTTCATCAAATTTTCGGGGATTCGTCAATATGCCTGATGCCTGACACCGGTCTGCGCACCCCCGCAGGATCCATGTTCGTGACCCATCGACACCCAGGCCGGGCACCTGTCCAGGCCAGCAGAAGTGCGCATTTCATCACGGCTCATCGGGGCCGGGCTGTGGATAACTTTCACCGGTACGGGTAGAATCAAGGTTTCGCCCAACATCACCATGAATGAATTCTGGCAGTCCTGCCTCGAGCAACTCGAGCAGGAACTCCCCCCTCAGCAGATCAACGCCTGGATCAGGCCGCTCATCCCGCTCGAATACGATACCGAGCAGGGCGTACTGCGCGTGTCGGCCCCCAATCGCTTCAAGCTCGACTGGGTGCGCAAGAACTTTTCCAGCCGCTTCGAGACCCTGGCATCCGAGTGGTATGGCGCCAACGTGCAGGTCTGTTTCGAACTGGCCAGCACCCAGGCGCGCCGCGCCACACTGCGCACGGATGGCCCGGGGCCCAGGGCCGACGCCGCCAGCGTCACGGGCTCGGGCCTGGATGCCACCGATGCAGGTTCAGGGCCCGCCAGCGAACCAGCCCTTGCAGCGGCGCCAGCCAGCACGCCGGCCGTGGCCGATCACTCGCGTCTCAACCGCGACCTGACCTTCGAGAATTTCGTCACCGGCAAGGCCAACCAGCTGGCCCGGGCCGCGGCCATCCAGGTTGCCGAAAATCCCGGGGTCTCCTACAACCCGCTGTTCCTGTACGGTGGCGTGGGCCTGGGCAAGACCCACCTCATCCACGCCATCGGCAATGCCTTGCTGGCCAGCCAGTCCGGCCGGCGCGTGCGCTATGTGCATGCCGACCAGTATGTGTCCGATGTCGTCAAGGCCTATCAACGCCGCGCGTTTGACGACTTCAAGCGCTACTACCATTCGCTGGACCTGCTGCTCATCGACGACATCCAGTTCTTCGCCGGCAAGAACCGCACCCAGGAAGAATTCTTCTACGCCTTCGAGGCCATGGTGGCGCAGCACAAGCAGATCATCATCACCTCGGACACCTACCCCAAAGAGCTGGCCAATATCGACAGCCGCCTGATCTCGCGCTTCAATTCGGGCCTCACAGTCGCCATCGAGCCGCCCGAACTCGAAATGCGCGTGGCCATCCTGCTGCGCAAATCCCAGACCCAGGGCCTCGAGATGCCTGAAGAAGTGGCCTTCTTCATTGCCAAGCACCTGCGCAGCAACGTGCGCGAGCTCGAAGGCGCGCTGCGCAACGTCTCGGCCTACGCCAACTTCCACGGCCGCAGCGTGCTCACCGTGGAAGTCTGCAAGGAAGCCCTGAAAGACCTGCTTTCGGTCTCGCATAGCCAGATCACGGTTGAAAACATCCAGAAGACCGTGGCCGACTTCTATAAAATCAAGGTGGCCGACATGTACTCGAAACGCCGGCCGGCCAATATCGCGCTGCCGCGCCAGATCGCAATGTATCTGGCCAAAGAGCTGACGCAAAAAAGCCTGCCCGAAATCGGCGACCTGTTCGGCGGGCGCGACCACACGACGGTGCTGCACGCCGTGCGCAAGATCACCGATCTGCGCGCCAAGCAGACCGAGCTCAACCACGCACTCCACGTACTCGAGCAAACGCTCAAAGGATAAGAACATGCAACTGACAGAAGCAAGTCGCGATGCCGTGCTCAAGCCCCTGACGACAGTGGTGGGCATTGTCGAGCGGCGCAACACCCTGCCCATTCTGGCCAATGTGCTGATTCGCAAGCAGGCCGAAGCCGTCGAGTTCATCGCCAATGATCTCGAAGTGCAGATCACCACGCGCTCGGCCTTCGGGGTGGGCGACGAGACTCAATCCACGACGGTCGCAGCCCGCAAACTGCTCGACATTCTGCGTGCCTTGCCCGAATCCAGCGTGGTGAAAATGTCACTGGATGACAACCGTCTCACGGTGCAGGCCGGGCGCAGCCGCTTTGCGCTGCAGACCATGGAAGCCATCGACTATCCGCTGGTCAACCCGGTGGACCAATGGGATGCGTCTTTTTCCATGCCACAGAAGGCCCTCAGGGATCTGTTCAACCAGGTGCACTTTGCCATGGCGCACCAGGACATCCGCCATTACCTCAATGGCCTCCTGCTGGTGCTCGAACCCGGCAAGATCCGCGTCGTCGCCACCGATGGCCACCGGCTGGCCCATGCGGGCACGGCCCTCGAGGCACAATCGGCCACACAGGATGTCATCATCCCGCGCAAGACCGTGCACGAAATGCAGCGCCTGCTGGCCGATGACGAACAGTCCATGGTGCAGGTGGATGTCTCCGGCAGCCAGATCCGCTTTCGCTTTGAGCATATCGAAGTGATTTCCAAGCTGATCGAGGGCAAGTATCCCGATTACCAAAGAGTCATCCCGACCGATTACGAATGCCATTTCGATGTCGGTCGCGAAGCCTTGCAGGCCGCGCTGCAGCGCGCCGCCATCCTCACCACCGACAAGCTCAGGGGCGTGCGCATCCAGTTGGGCGACCATCTCATGCGCGTATCGGCCAGCAACACCGAAAACGAAGAAGCCCGCGAAGAAATCGAAATCGATTATCCACACGGTCCGCTCGATGTCGCCTTCAATGTCACCTACCTGCTCGATGTGCTGGCCAGCCTGAAAGCCGACAGCGTCCGCTGGTTCATCCAGCCCAACACCAGTTCGTCCGTGCTGATCACGCTGGCGGGCGATGACGAATTCCGCTACGTCGTCATGCCCATGCGCATCTGATCACCAGCGTACTCAAACACAGGATCTTCATGTCAGAACCCACCCCCGTTCTCGCCGCAGAAACCGGCTATGGCGCCGATTCCATCAAAATGCTCAAGGGCCTCGAGGCCGTGCGCAAGCGCCCGGGCATGTACATCGGCGACACCTCCGATGGCACCGGCCTGCACCACATGGTCTTCGAAGTGGTCGACAACGCCATCGACGAAGCGCTGGCCGGCTACTGCGACGACATCGTCGTCACCATCCATGCCGACAGCAGCATCTCGGTCACCGACAACGGGCGCGGCATTCCAACCGCCATCCACCAGGGCGACGAGCATCATCGCAGCGCAGCAGAAATCGTGATGACCGAACTGCACGCCGGTGGCAAGTTCGACCAGAACTCGTACAAGGTATCCGGTGGTCTGCATGGCGTCGGGGTCTCCTGCGTCAATGCCCTGTCCGAGTGGCTGCGTCTCACCATCTGGCGCAATGGCCACGAGCATTTCATCGAATTCCACCGCGGCCAGCGCGTCGCGCCACTGAGCATCACCGGGCCATCCGAGCGCACCGGCACGCGGGTCCATTACCGCGCCGATGACCAGATATTCAACAATATCGAATACAAATACGAGATCCTGGCCCGCCGCCTGCGCGAACTGTCCTTCCTGAACAACGGGGTCAAGATCCGTCTGGTCGACGAGCGCACCGGGCAGGAAGAAGACCTGGCCTACCTGGGGGGCGTGAAGGGGTTCGTGCAGTACATGAACCGCAGCAAGACCGCCCTGCACGACAACATCTTCGCCGTCAGTACGCAGTCGGAAGCCGGTGGGGTGCCGGTGGGTGTCGAAGTCGCCATGCAATGGAACGACACCTACGCCGAGAACGTGCTGTGCTTCACCAACAACATCCCCCAGCGCGACGGCGGCACCCATCTCACCGGCTTGCGCGCCGCCATGACGCGCGTGCTCAACAAATACATTGCCGATAACGAGCTCGCAAAGAAGGCGCGCGTCGACACCACCGGCGATGACATGCGCGAAGGCCTGGCCTGTGTGCTGTCGGTCAAGGTACCGGAACCCAAGTTCAGCAGCCAGACCAAGGACAAGCTCGTCTCCTCCGAAGTACGCCCGGCCGTCGAGGAAGCTGTAGGCCGCACGCTCGAGACCTGGCTGCTCGAGAACCCCACCGACGCCCGGGCCCTGTGCGGCAAGATCGTCGAAGCCGCTCGGGCGCGCGAGGCCGCCCGCAAGGCGCGCGAGATGACACGCCGCAAGAGTGTGCTCGAAGGCGCCGGACTGCCCGGCAAGCTGGCCGACTGCCAGGAAAAAGACCCGGCCCTGTGCGAACTCTACATCGTCGAGGGCGACTCGGCCGGCGGCTCGGCCAAACAGGGCCGTGATCGCAAGTTCCAGGCCATACTGCCCTTGCGCGGCAAGGTGCTGAACGTCGAAAAAGCCCGCTTCGACCGGCTGCTCTCCAGCGAACAGATCACCACGCTCATCACCGCGCTGGGCACCAGCATCGGGCCGGATTTCAACATCGACCGGCTGCGCTATCACCGCATCATCATCATGACCGACGCCGACGTCGATGGCGCCCACATCCGCACCCTGCTGCTCACCCTGTTCTACCGGCAGATGCCCGAACTGGTGCAGCGCGGCCACATCTATATCGCCCAGCCGCCGCTCTACAAGGTCAAGGTCGGCCGCGAAGAACGCTACCTGAAGGATGACGCCGAAGAAGCCCAGTTCATGCTGCAGCTGGCTCTGAAGGATACCGAACTCGTCCCACAGAACGCCGCGGCCCCCCTGCGCGACCAGGCGCTCATGGACCTGGCCCGGCAGTACGTCACGGCCGATGCGGTGATCGCACGCCTGTCGCGCACGCTCGACACCGAGGCCCTGACGGCCATGGCCGAAGGCGTATCGATCAGCCTGGGCGACGAAGCCGCGGCCCGACAAAGCGCCGACGCCCTGCAACAGGCGCTCAACGAGCCCGGTACACCCCCTGTCGTGCAGGTACAGGCCCGCTACGATGAAATCGAAGATGCCTGGCAACTGGCCGTACTGCGGCCCCATTTCGGCAACATGCACGTCAGCGTATTCGACCGCGCGTTCGTGCGCAGCGGGGATTACGCCGTCCTGACGCGCACGGCACGCACCTTCATGGGCCTGCTCGGGCCCGGTGCGCTGGTGCGCCGGGGCGTTGGCGAGCGCCAGAAGGAAAAGAAGGTCTCCGATTTTCGCGAAGTCATGCAATGGCTGCGTGCCGAGGCCGAACGCGGGATCAGCAAGCAGCGCTACAAGGGCCTGGGTGAAATGAACCCGGAGCAGCTCTGGGAAACCACCATGAACCCCGAAGTGCGCCGGCTGCTGCGCGTCGAGATCGAAGACGCGATCGCGGCCGATGAAATCTTCGTCACCCTCATGGGCGATGATGTCGAACCCCGCCGGGCCTTCATCGAAACCCACGCGCTGCAGGCGGCAAACATCGACGCCTGAGGGGGCTCGCGCTTCAGACCGCCTCGGGCATTGCCACCAGGCCCAGGCGCTCGAACAGCCGTTGATCCGATTCGGGTACAGGGTTGGCGGTAGTCAAGAGACGCTCGCCGATGAAAACCGAGTTGGCGCCTGCCATGAAGCACAGTGCCTGCGTGCTTGCGTGCATTGTTTCACGCCCTGCAGACAGCCGTACCACCGCCGTAGGCATGGTGATGCGCGCCACTGCAATGGTGCGCACGAATTCGAACACATCCAGGTCCGGAGTATCTGCAAGCGGCGTACCGGGTACTTTGACGAGCGCATTCACAGGCACGGACTCTGGGCAAGGGTGCAGGTTCGCCAGTGCAGCCACCAGGCCCGCGCGGACCGCTCTGGATTCACCCATCCCGACAATGCCACCGCAACACACCTTGAGACCCGCAGCGCGCACACGCCTCAAGGTGTCCAGACGATCCTCGAAATGACGCGTGGTGATGATGTTGGCGTAATGCTCCGGTGCCGTGTCGAGGTTGTGGTTGTAGTAATCCAGGCCCGCTTCCTTGAGACGCTGGGCCTGGCCTTCCTTCAGCATTCCCAGGGTGACGCAGGTTTCCATGCCCAGGGCCTTGACGGCTTGCACGCGCACGATCACATCATCCAGCTGCCGGGCCGTGGGCGAACGCCATGCGGCCCCCATGCAGAATCGCTGTGCGCCCTGTGCCCTGGCCTCGCGCGCCTGGGCCAGCACCTCGGACAGCGGCATCAGCGGTGTATTGATGACCGGCGTAGCGTACCGGGAGGATTGGGGACAATAGGCACAATCCTCCGGGCATCCGCCCGTCTTGATCGAAGCCAGGCGCGAGCATTGCACTGCGTTGGCAGGATGGTATTGCCGGTGCACCGCCTGCGCCTGCAGCAACAAATCATTGAGGGGCCGGCCGAGCAGATCGAGGATCTGCTGAACTGTCCAGGCCGGTTCGAGTGTTTCCTGCCGAACAAGGGCGTGCATATCGTTCTCCCTGGTACGTCTGACCAGCGAGGATCATAATTCAGCACACGGTGTCGGACAAACATGGGGAAATAGGTTCATTATCTGTCTATTTCGTTTAAATCACATTATCTATGGCTCATTTTCTCTTATTTTAAATTTTAAACCGGGATTTTGATGTCTGTGGCGAATGCGTAAGCAATGCTATCGGCTGCCCCGGTGAACCATTAAATCACCGCAAGCCACGCATGCAACCAGCCAGCGTTCTGCGCGGCTTCGATCGCCTCGAACAGGGGGATGGCAAGAAAATACGGTGCCGCATCACGCAGGGTGCGCCAGACGCTGGACAGGTCGACCATGGCATGCTGCGGTGATGTCCACAAGCCAAATCGCGGACCGAAGCGTGGTACCCGGGCGCAATACAGATCGAATCGCGGGCTGAACGCAGCCCGCAGCAAGTGCTCTTCCTGGCCAATGATCCAGCGGAATACAAGCCATGCCAGGCTGGCCAGGACCAACCCGACCACGAAACTGCCCGTCTGCCATCCAATACCCAGCACTGCCAGCAAGGAAAACACATACAGCGGATTGCGACTGATCGAATACGGGCCATCGGTCACCAGATCGGCCCCCTTGCGCCCGCCCAGATACAGCATGCATCCGCAGCGCCCCAGGATGGCCACCACCAGACAGCACAGGCCAAGCCATTCAAGCCCTTCATGCACCCAGCCACCATCCGGCCAGGCCGAGCGCACCCACAACAATGCAGCCACTGCCAGAGCACCGAGCCCGCCCAGCGCATAGCGGCGCCATACCTGCGCATTGGCGAGCTGGAGCCAGATGGCATCGACATCGTTCTGATGACGGGCGACGGCGCAGGGTTTGGCAAGACGCCAGCACGAATTGGGCATGATCCTTTTCCATCAAGATCTTGAAGCCGCTATCGTACTCCTGAAGATGACCCGGGCCACGCCCTCTTGCAGGACTATGGAATATCTCGCTGCCGAGGCGAAAACATGAACTGCAGATGAACAGCCGCTTCAGGCTGCGTTCAGGGCGCGCACCTCACAATGGCACCATGCTCGACACGGTGTCGACGCGCATCACTACAAGGAATCATCATGCAAACCACGTCCAGGTCCTATCGCCATCTCATTGCCGCCGCCAGTATCGGCGCTGCCCTTTCAATGGGCGCTGTCCTTTCAATGGGTGCTGCCAAGGCACAAACGGCCACACCGCAGGCCCTCACACAGGTGAGCGCGCAAACCACAGCGGTTGCTGCGGCCAACCAGCCCCTTACGATCGCCAACATCTACGAGCGCATGGTCGCCGAAGGCTACCGCGATATTCGTGAAATCAAGCTGGACCACGGCCAGTACAAGGTCAAGGCCCATAACGCGCAGGGCGAGCGCGTCAAGCTCTATGTCAACACCAACACCGGCGTCGTGGAGCGCGAGCGCGTGCACCACTGAAAGAGATGTGCACTATCCACAAATTCTGTGGACAAGTCTGTGCAGTCTTGCTGAATGATGTCCGTACAGGCTGTATTGATCGTGGTTTTCCCTGGGTGGAGACTTTTTTGACCACCCAGGGGCTGCGAAGAAGACCAGACGCGTGCGAAAAACACCCAGCCTATTTGTCGAACGTGGTCAGATCGCCGTGTTCCGTATCCGCTACAAACACCGCCAGCAGGGTGGCCGGTTCTGTCTCGCTGGCATTCTCGCTCACGATGTGATGCGCGCCCGGGGTCTCGTACCAGGTCTGCCCTGCCTTGAAGACCTGTACCGGTTCACCTTCGACCTGGCTGCGAATCGAACCCGAGACCACATAGGCCATGATGAAAGCCGACTTGGCGTGCCAGTGGCTGGGTGATTTTTCGCCCGGCCTGTAGTCCACCTGGACCGCAATCAGCGACTTCCCGGGTATGTTCGTAATCGCCTGGTTGAAGACTTCCGCCGCGCCATCGGCAGGCGCATCCGCAGCGACGCCGACCGACGCCACGGTGCCCAGAAGCATCGCGCCACCCAGTGACGCAATGGCTGCATATCTTTTGAAATTCATGACGATCTCACGCAATGTGTGATCCCTTCATCATAGCTCGCAGCCTGAATTTTCCATACATGGACCATCCGGACAAGCAACCAGGCCCGTGCGATCATCTGCAATCGCCCTGTGGACAGGCACTATGGCACGCATCTGTGCCCAGGCAGTGGATGGATTGTGGGCAACCGCCCGTTCTGCACCCCGTCGCCATTTCGATCCCCAAACGGTACACAGCCGAAGCACAGGATATGACTGCCATGATTCACTCGCAAATGATTGAAATATCGGTCATAACCAACTTGTTCGAGTTATCCACAACCTTCCATCATCAATATCAGTTTGATAAAGAAGTCTATGGATAACAATGCAGGAACCACCGCCCGATTTCGGGCCCCTGATCAAGTGCGCCACGAATCCCGACCTTCGGTGTGGCGAGCACTGACGTTTCGAGTCAGGCTGGAATGCCAGTACGTAGCACCAGAGCCAGGCGCTATTGTGTTTACCGCCAACACAGACCACAATGAAAGGATGACCCCATATCTTCTGCAAGAGCTGGACGAGCAACCCCTGGCAATCATTGGTGACGTACATGGCGAGATCCTGGCGCTGGATCAACTGCTGGATCACCTGGAGCATCAGGCATCGGGGCGCTTGCTGGTCTTCATCGGGGATTTATGCGATCGTGGGCCCAGCAGCGTATCCGTCATCCAGAAGGTGCGTGACCTGGTCGATCAAGGGCGTGCCATCTGTCTGCTGGGCAACCATGAGATCAATCTGCTGGCCAACGATGCGAAAGATGGTTCGGGCTGGTTCTTCGACATCAGAGAGGCATCCGATACGCCGTTCTACGCACCCTTCGAACGCGCGACGGCGCGCGAGCGGCCCGCCATTCGGGACTTCTTCAGCCGGCTGCCGTTGGCCATACGCATGCCGGGTCTGCGCATCGTTCATGCCGCCTGGGATACGGCTGCGATCGAGGCCATCGCGCAAGTGCCCTTGGGGCACATCCTGGAATTCATTCATGAATGCAGTCAGCGTCTGGAAAACGCCGCGCACAAGGATGATTTGCACGCCCGCTATCTGGCCGAGCGGGAACGCTGGCACACCCGGCTCGAAGATCCCGATCATCCACCCCCCTATCTGGATGCAGTGGCGGACCACGAGGTGCTCGAGCAGGCCCTCAGCCCCATCAAGCGCCTGACATCCGGCATCGAAGCCCTGTGTCCGCAACCCTTCTTTTCAGGCAATCGCTGGCGATATCTGGACAGGGTGCCATGGTGGAACGATGACGCCGACCCGACCCCCGTGCTGATCGGTCATTACTGGCGGCTTTTCACGCGACCGGAAAACAGCCAGGCGTGGCGTTACAGCCGTCTTTTCGAGGGCGTTGCGCCCACTGCATGGCACGGTCGGCATGAACAGGCGTTCTGCCTCGATTACTCGGTCGGTGCACGCTGGCGCGAACGCAAGCAGCATGTACCCGTGGATCAAAGCCGGTTCAGGCTGGCCGCCATGCTATGGCCCGAGCGCAGCCTGATCTTCGACAACGGGGACGTTCTGCCGACCCACGTCAAAGCTTCTGCAAACGCTCTACAGCCTGGTCCAGGGTGACGTCGCGCTTGGCAAAACACAGGCGAAGCAGCCCGTGGCTGGCCTCGGGCGAGCCCGGGTCGCGGTAGAACGTAGCGACCGGGATGGCGGTGACACCCACTTTGTGTGTCATCTGGATGACCAGTTCCTTGGCATCGTGCCTGCCCAATGCCGATGTATCCACCAGCAGGAAGAAAGTCCCCTCTGAATGCAGCGGGCGCAGGCGCGTTGTCAGCAGACCGTCACGGAGGCGATCACGTTTCTTCTGGTAGAAGGCGGACAGGCCGGCAATTGTGCCATCGTCCGCCTGCATGAATCGGGCAATGCCGGCCTGCATGGGCGTGCTGACCGAATACACCATGAACTGATGAACCTTGCGGATTTCATTCATGATCGCACGAGGCGCACAGCAAAAGCCGATTTTCCAGCCTGTAGCGTGAAAGGTCTTGCCGAAGGATGAGATGAACACCGTCCGTGCCGCCAATGTTTCACGTGAAATCGGGCTGATCTGATGGTGCTCGTCGAATACGATGTGCTCATACGCTTCATCGGATAACAGCAGCAGATCTGGAAATCGTTTCATCAGCGTCTCCAGTGCATCCAGATCGGAGTCTTTCAGAGTGATGCAGCTGGGATTGCTGGGAAAATTGAGGATGATCATGCGCGTTTTCGCATGTACGGCATCGGCAATCCGATCCCAGTCCAGCGTGAAGCGGTCCTGTTCGGCATTGGGCGCCCGCATGGGGACACGGACAGCCTGGCCACCGGCCAACTGGACAGCGGGTTCGTACACATCATAGGCAGGATCCAGCAGGATGACCTCATCGCCCGGGTGCACCAGGGCCAGAATGCTGCTCATCAGCGCTTCGGTGGCACCTGATGTGACCGTGATCTCCTGCTGCACATCGTAGGCTCGGCCATGCTGCGTCTGCATGCGACCTGCAATGACCTCGCGCAACACCGGCAGACCCTGCATGGGTGCGTATTGGTTCAGGTTCTCCAGCATGGCATGGTGGATGGCATGGATCAGTGCGGCAGGCGGTGAATAGTCCGGATAGCCCTGTCCCAGGTTCAGGGATCCGGTCTCCAGAGCGAGCGCAGTCATTTCTCCAAAAATGGTCTGACCCATTCCAGGTAGCTTCGATAGCAGTGGTTTCATGTTGTTAAAGTGGGAAAAGTGGTTGAAATAAGTTTATTTTTGGGGCACAGAACGACAACACCAGATACAATCACGCTCAGGGAATACCATGATTTGCCTTGGTTGCAGGCGTGGTTATTCTTACTGATGCAATGCAATCTGGCAGTACGCACGTTTCACACACGGCTTGCCCCGTCGCCTTTGGCACTTCGGCACGATCTGTTTGGTTCCAGCGTTCTTGATTCATTGTTCTTTTTCTTTTCATTATGGACGTTACAAATCATGGTTCAAACAGGCAAAGTCAAGTGGTTCAATGCCGAAAAGGGTTTTGGGTTCATCACCCCTGATGCCGGCGGTGCCGATGTTTTTGCACATTTTTCTGCCATAGAAGGCCGTGGCTATCGCAGCCTGAACGAAGGTCAGGAAGTTCAGTTCGAAGTCAAGGATGGCCCCAAGGGCCCGCAAGCGGCTGAAATTCGTCCGCTGTAACACGCTGGGCGTCATGAAAAAGGCACACTTTCGAGTGTGCCTTTTTTTGGCACGCGATACAAGACAAGAGGGCGTGAAGCTGGGCTGGGTATGGCGTTCATGGAACTGCATGGTCCGGGCTCCAAAAGGGTTGCCAAAGTCTTTGAGTCATCTTCAGGCGGTTATCCACCTTGCTCACAAAGTATGTACAGGTCATGCACAGGCTTGTCCACAGCGTTGTACAGGTCGTATATGGTGCTGATCCTGTGCCCTCCAGCGTAGAACTGCGCGAGCAGTGTGCTTGTCTTCCGTGTTTTCAATCGGGTATGGGCGGCATTTCAGGCGGTTGGTGCATGAAGCAATGCGTGGTGCTGGCGGTAGTGAATACCATCATTATGGCGCATGGAGTGCATGATGGCTGCGCCCATGCAGCCTGATGCGTGCAATGCCTTCAGATCTTTTTCAGATCTCTTCACATGCGAACCGGTCGCAAGCAGGGTAGCGCCGTTCTGCACAGGACACCGCAGGCCTGATCGGAAAGACTGGACTCAGCAGCCGGACCGAAAGGCCAGGTTTGGCAGCTGGAAGCAGGCCGGGATGCGCATCCAGCGTATCCATGCCCCAGTAGTGTCCGGTTAAATTCCGAATAAATTCAACTGGTTAGAAAATTGCTGACTTCCCGATCTGTAGTCAATGGCTGAAAAGGCTTGTTCTATGGGCATTTTCTCGAAAAGAGTGACCGACAATATCTGTAGCAATGTGTAAAGCGAGGCTTCGACTCCGAGCCGTTTTTGACGATGGCAACCAGGACGTCGACCGAGACGGTGATCCAGATCTGGGTCTTGACCGCGTTCTCCAATGTTCCATAAAACCGTTTGATCCGAAGATGCTGCTTGATCCACTTGAAGAACAGTTCGACCTACCAGCGATTGGGATACAGGACGCAGATCATGGCGCTGGGCAATGTCATCTGGTTGGTGATGAAGACCAGGATCTTGCCAGTTTCCGGATCCTTGAGTCGAACCCGTCGCAGTTGGTCTGGATAGCCGCGACGGGTGTAAAAACCATCGATGAAGCTTGGGATGCTGCCACGCATGTCCAACAGCGTCTTTCCAGCATTCATGGATACCTTCGGGTCGATACCCGGAAGACTGCACGAACTGATGATGGCTGTCCAAATCGACACCACCTGAAAACAGCTGGGAACCCGCGTCAATCATGGCTTTCCGCTCTCTTTCCATCAATGTAACCGGACACTGCTGTCCATGCCCATATTCGCAATCCACGCCGCTGTGCTTGAAGTGGACGGGTGTTCCACGTGGAACAACATACTTGAGTGGTATCCCGATCCGATGTGCGGAAAAGACCACGTTTCTCGGATTATGGATATCTGGCGCGAACAGGATGCATGGCGTGGACGGTCGACCGAAACCACGTGCGCACGCCGTAAAGCTGCTTGTTTCGAGGTGGGTTCGACGAGCTGGGTTTGACGAAGTGGGCTCTGGTTTCGCCGCCTACCGCACTACAAGCTGGCGTGGAGCGGCAGTTGGACGGGGCAGCCTGCTGGTGACCAGTAACCGCGCCATGAGCGAATGGGGCGAGGTCGTCCGCGATGCCGCGGTGGCCACTACCATTCTGGATCGGCTGCTGCATCACAGCCACGTCCTCACCAGACGGGGCGATAGCTACCGGCCGCGTACAAAACGCCGGTCGGAGTTCGTCAAGCCGAGCTCTGCTGCCATCGAGCAGCCGTTCGTTCAATCGTAGGGGGTCAGTTTCAGGTGTCGCTCGACACTTCCTTTGCACCCTTGGGTGCCACGCATCCGCAAGACGGAGAGGAGGATGTCAATTTTGTCACCATGCGAATGATTCAGGCACGCTGGTGCCAGCAAGACCCTATCAATGAGGACGAGCTTGCACAGGCTCCTGAACAGGCTGAATGTCACTCGATCCATCTGCACCTCTGGATGCCGGGCATCAGCAAGAGGGCGAAACCGGGCGTCATGGCTTTGAGGACTTCCCGATGGTTTTCATGTTCCACGTGAAACCATACGACAGGACTGGCTATAATTTCGCTCTCGGCAAAGGATTGGCGCCAGGATATTCTGCAACGTGCGTCCGCCTGGATCGCGCGAGACAAAACCTTTGCCGCATCGTTGAATGATATGAACTACCCTGAAACTTTTGATGTACTGGTGATCGGCGGCGGCCATGCCGGGACGGAAGCGGCGTTGGCTGCCGCGCGCATGGGCGCTTCGACGCTCCTGCTGACCCACAATGTGGATACGTTGGGGCAAATGTCCTGCAATCCATCCATCGGTGGCATAGGAAAAGGGCATCTGGTCAAGGAGATCGATGCGTTGGGCGGGGCAATGGCACTGGCCACGGACCGTTCGGGCATACAGTTCAGATTGCTGAATCGTTCCAAGGGCCCGGCGGTCCGAGCAACGCGTGCGCAAGCCGATCGATCGCTGTACCGGCGTGCCATTCGCATGGCCTTGCAATCCGCCCCGAATTTGATGATTTTTCAACAGTCGGTGGACGATCTGATTCTTGCAGGCGATCGGGTTGTTGGCGCGAAAACGCAGATTGGGCTGGAATTCCGCGCGCGAACCGTCGTGTTGACCGCTGGTACATTTCTGAATGGCCTGATGCATGTGGGCCTGGAACATCACGCGGCGGGTCGTGCCGGTGATCCGCCGTCCATCAGCCTGGCGCGCCGGCTTCGTGACTTGGCGCTGCCGCGTGGGCGGCTGAAGACCGGCACGCCGCCGCGCATCGATGCGAAAAGCATCGATTTCTCTCGACTGGAGGTGCAGCACGGCGACGTGGACCCGACTCCGGTGTTTTCGTATCTTGGCAGCAGCGATCTGCACCCGGATCAGGTGCCTTGCTGGATCACGCACACGACCCGCGAAAGTCATGATATCGTCCGCTCCGGCTTGAGCCGCTCGCCCATGTACAGTGACGAGGGCACGATCGAAGGGATTGGTCCGCGCTATTGTCCGTCCATAGAGGACAAAATCCACCGTTTTGCGGACAAGACCAGCCATCAGGTGTTTCTGGAGCCCGAAGGCGCGTCCTCTTGTGAAATTTATCCCAACGGGATTTCCACCAGCCTGCCCTTCGATATCCAGTATGCGCTGGTCCGTAGTTTGCCGGGTCTCGAGCAGGCACGCATCATGCGCCCTGGGTATGCGATCGAATACGATTATTTCGATCCCCGCCATCTGCATCCATGGCTGGAGACTCGTGCGATCCATGGTCTGTTCTTTGCGGGCCAGATCAACGGCACCACGGGCTATGAAGAAGCCGCTGCACAAGGTCTGCTGGCGGGTGCCAATGCAGCACTGCAGGTCCGTGGCGAGGCCCCCTGGACGGTCGCCCGCAATGAGGCCTACCTTGGCGTTCTGGTGGATGACCTGGTCACCAGAGGGGTGACGGAACCGTACCGCATGTTCACGTCCAGGGCAGAATACCGCCTGAGCCTGCGTGAAGACAACGCGGATGCGCGTTTGACCGAATCGGGGTACCGGCTGGGTCTCGTGGACAAGGTCCGCTGGACGGCGTATTGTCGCAAGCGGGACCAGATTGCCGCGGAAATCGAGCGTCTCAAGGAAACCCATCTCAATCCGGCCGTATTGCAGGCTCATGAACGGCAGGCACTGGGTCTGACCAGGGAAGGCGTGCGTCATTCCCTTCATGATCTGTTGAAACGGCCTGAAGTCAGCTATGAGCGCTTGATGCAGCTTGTCGATCATGAAGGCGCCCTGGTCGCTGGCCCCGGCCTGGCGGATCCGGTCCAGGCTGATCAAGTGGGCATCCGCATCAAGTACGCCGGTTATGTAGACAGGCAGCAAGAGGACATCCGTCGTCAGCAGACCATGGCCAACCAGGATATTCCGGCAGATTTCGATTACGCGCAGATTCCCGGCCTGTCCCATGAAGTGCGCCAGCATCTGATGACTGTACGTCCGCACACTGTAGGCCAGGCTGCGCGTGTTCCCGGTGTGACACCAGCGGCCGTTTCGCTTCTGCTGGTGCACCTGAAGCGCCGCCAGCGCAAGCTCAACGCGGCCTGAGCGTGTCCATGAAATCACAGAACCCCGAACTCGATGCCAGGCAGCCCGGAATCCGCCAGCCCGGAACCAGGCAGTCCGGAGCCATGCCGTCCGTATCAGACCGCTTGCCCGGCCCCTATCCGGTCATCCAGGGGGGGCTGGCAGTCGATGCCGCCAGTGAGGCGCGCCTGAATCATGCACTGGCGGCCATGGGGCTTGCGGATGATCAGGTGCACGGGCCCCGTCTGCTGGCCTATCTGCATCACCTGCAGCGCTGGAACAGGACGTACAATCTGACGGCGATCCGTGACCCGGCGCAGATGCTCGTGCAGCACCTCTTCGATAGCCTGGCCGTGCTGCCGACCCTGCGCGAACTGGCCATGCAGCGTGCGCAGCGCGCGCTGAAAATCGCCGACGTGGGTTCAGGCGCCGGCCTGCCCGGTATCATCATTGCTCTGTGCGAGCCGCGATGGACCGTCGTCTGCATCGATGCCGTGGGCAAGAAAACAGCCTTCATGCGTCAGGTGGCCGGTCTGCTGGGGCTGACCAACGTGCAGGTGCAGCAGGGCCGTATAGAGTCCATGCCCAGTGTGCAGGCCGACATCGTGATTTCCCGGGCCTTTGCATCCCTGGCGGATTTCGTGCGGCTGGCGGCGCATCACTGCAATCCGGATGGCCTGATGCTGGCCATGAAGGGCCAGGATCTGCCCGCCGAACGTGAAGATCTGCTGCAGCACACCGATTGGCACGTGGCTCGGGCCATCGGGCTGCAGGTGCCTGAACTGGCTGCGCAACGCTGCCTGCTGCAGCTGGCACCCAACGCCACTGGCACCGAACCGATGAGGCCATGTGATGCCTGAGACCCTACCAACCAGCGCCCGCATTTTCTGCATCGCCAACCAGAAAGGCGGGGTGGGCAAGACGACCACCAGCATCAATCTGGCCGCGGCGCTGGCGCAACTGGGCAAGAACGTCCTGCTGGTCGACCTCGATCCGCAGGGCAACGCCACCATGGGCAGTGGCATCGACAAGAACGAGGCCGCGGTCAATCTCTATCAGGTCTTGATCGGTGCGGCAGACATCCGCGAAGCCCGCCTGCGTTCGCACACGGGTCAATACGATGTCCTGCCGGCCAACCGCGAGATGTCCGGCGCCGAGATCGACCTGGTCCAGATGCCGGGCCGCGAAACACGGCTCAAGCAGGCGCTCTCCAGCGTGCAGGATGAATATGATTTCGTGCTGGTCGACTGCCCGCCCACCCTGTCGCTGCTGACCCTCAATGGCCTGGCCAGTGCACACGGCGTCATCATCCCCATGCAGTGCGAGTATTTTGCCCTCGAAGGCCTCTCGGATCTCGTCAACACCATCAAGCGGATCTACCGCAATCTGAACCCGGATCTGGAACTCATCGGCCTGCTGCGCGTCATGTACGATACCCGCGTGACCTTGCAACAGCAGGTGTCGGCACAGCTCGAGGCGCATTTTGGTGAAAAAGTATTCCAGACCATCGTGCCACGCAATGTACGCCTTGCCGAAGCACCCAGCCACGGCATGCCCGGCGTCGTCTACGATCGGTCCTCGCGGGGCGCCAGAGCCTATCTGGCTTTCGGCGAAGAACTCGTGCGCCGGGTCGGCGGCATGGCGCGGTGACCCGCCGGGCAAGGCACCCGATCGAGCCGCGGGTCGGCGCCCGGCTCGCTCGGTCCGCTCGGCCGTGCCGATCAATCAACAGGAATGAGTCATGGCAACACGCAAGAAAGGATTGGGACGCGGGCTGGATGCCCTTCTGGGGGTGGATCAGGGCGCGCTCGACAGCATCGGCAAGCGTTCGGGCCACCCTGCCAGCCTGTCGCTGGATGTTCTGCAGCCCGGGCGCTACCAGCCGCGCACCCATATGGACGAAGAAGCCCTGAACGAGCTTGCGGAGTCGATCCGCTCGCAGGGGGTGATGCAACCGGTGCTGGTGCGCCCGCTCGAAGCCTCGCCCGGCCAGTACGAAATCATCGCCGGCGAACGCCGCTGCAAGGCAGCGCGCCTGGCAGGCCTGGCCGAGGTGCCCGTGCTGGTGCGTGAAGTCGCTGATGAACATGCCGCCATCATGGCGCTGATCGAGAACATCCAGCGCGAGGATCTGAACCCGCTCGAAGAAGCCCAGGGGGTGCGTCGCTTGCTGGATGAATTCGGTCTCACGCACGAGCAGGCTGCGGCGGCGATCGGCCGTTCCCGCTCGGGGACCACGAATCTGCTGCGTCTCCTGAACCTGGCCGGTCCGGTCCAGACCATGCTGCTGGCGGGTGATGTCGACATGGGGCACGCGCGCGCGCTGCTGGCCGTCGATGGCGCACGCCAGATCATGCTGGCCAACGAGGTGGTTGGCCGCCGTCTCTCGGTGCGCGAAACCGAGAAACGGGTCGCGCAGGCCCTGCGCGATGCCGATGCCGGGCATCCATCGCGGCCGTCCGATTTCAGCCCCGCGCGCACGGCGACCCCTGCGGGTGACGTGCGTCGTCTTGAACAGACACTCTCCGAACAATTGGGCACGACGGTGACGATTCGCACCCGGCGCAGGCAAGGCGGTGAGCTGGTGATCGCATGGCACGACTGGGCGCATCTGGACGCGCTGCTCGAACGCCAGGGCTTGTCGGCTCCAGATGAGGCCTGATGCAGGGCTCCGTCCGGATTCCATTGAAGTCAGGGCGCGGCCTCCTGCTCTGGCGGGTGTGCGTTCAGGGCGCGCCTTCAGGGCGCCCGTGTGCCTGGATCAGGCAGGTGCCCCTTGAACAGGCCCGTGCCCCTTGAACAGGCCCGTGCCCCTTGAACAGGCCCGTGCCCCTTGAACAGGCCCGTGCCCCTTGACAGATAAAAAAAACCTCTTCATAATTCGGGGTTCGCTTCGGTGGGGTGCCCGAGTGGTTAAAGGGGGCAGACTGTAAATCTGTTGGCCTTGCGCCTACGTTGGTTCGAATCCAACTCCCACCACCAGGCGAACA
>NZ_JBAYPG010000033.1:0-27859 GCF_041677825.1 Castellaniella sp. | reverse complement strand
ATCGAGGTCATGCGCCACGGGCGCGATGGCGGCGCGCCGGTGCTGATTTCCACGCTGACCGGCACCGTCTACATCAAGAACACGCCCGTCGGCAACTGGAGCGGCACGGAGACTGCGCAATGACGCCAGCCGGCCCGTCCAGCCCCGCAAGCCAGGCGCCCGTGCTCGAAGTCAATGACCTGAAGCTCAACTTCGGCGGCATACGCGCCCTGAACGGGGTCTCGCTGTCGGCCCGCAAGGGCGAAATCACGGCCATTATCGGCCCCAATGGGGCCGGCAAGACCAGCCTGTTCAACACCATTTCCGGCTTTTACCGGCCCCAGGGCGGCACCGTGCGCTTCGAAGGGCAGGACGTGACCCACCATAGTGCGCACCGGCGCGCCGCCATGGGTCTGGCACGCACGTTCCAGAACGTCGCCCTGTTCCGGGGCATGACGGTGCTGGACAACATCAAGCTGGGCGGCCATACCCGCCTGAATTCCAACCTGCTCTCGGCCATGTGGTACCTGGGGCCTGCAAAGCAGGAAGAGATGGCGCTGCGACGCGAGATCGAGCATGAAGTCATCGACTTCCTGGAGATCGACCATATCCGGCACCAGTCGGTCGCCGGCCTGTCCTATGGTCTGCAGAAACGCGTCGAACTGGCCCGTGCGCTGGCCATGCGACCCAAGGTCCTGATGCTGGACGAACCCGTGGCCGGAATGAACCGGGAAGAGACCGAGGACATGGCCCGCTTCATTCTCGATGTGCAGGAACAATGGGGCATCACCGTGCTCCTGATCGAGCATGACATGGGCCTGGTGATGGATATTTCCAACCATGTCGTGGTCGTCAATTTTGGCGAGGCCATCGGCCGGGGCACTCCGGCCGAAGTGCGCGGCAATCCTGATGTGGTGCGCGCCTATCTGGGCGGCGCCGCCGAAGCGGCTGCACCGGCCGGGCCCGCAGTCCAGGAGGTGCACTGATGCCGCTCGACTTCGATTGGTATGAACTGGCCGAATACGCGGCCCTCGGTCTGCTGGCCGGCGGGCTGCAGGCGCTGATTGCCCTGGGCTTTGTCCTGGTCTACAAGGGCACCGGCGTGATCAACTTCGCCATGGGCGAGTTCATGATGCTGGGCGCGTATTTTTTCTATACCGCAAACGTCATGTGGGGGATCCCCGCGCTTGCGGCGCTCATCCTGTCCCTGCTGGCCGTGGCGCTGGTATCGGCCCTGATCGAGAAGGCCATCCTCAGGCCCCTGTCAGGGCAGCCCGTCATCTCCATTCTCATGGTGACACTCGGGCTGGCCAGCGCGCTGGGCGGCGGCATCAACGCCATATGGGGCGGTGGCCACACCTACGAAATGCCGGCCCTGCTGCCGCGCACGCCCCTGTACCTGGGCGATGTGTTCATTCCCGGCCAGATGATCTGGAGCTTTCTTCTGGCCGCCGCCGTCATCCTGGTGTTCAGCCTGTATTTCCGCTACACGGCCACCGGGGTCTCGATGCGCGCCGCGGCCAGTGACCCCACCACGGCCTATGTCCTGGGCGTCGATGTGCGGGCCACGCAGCGCCTGACCTGGATGTTTGCCGGTGTCGTCGGCGCCGTGGCCGGCATCATCGTCGCAGCCATCACCAATCTTTCGCCTGCGCTGGGCGGGGTCGCGCTGGGAGTACTGTCCGTCATCATTCTGGGCGGGCTCGACAGCATCGTCGGTGCCATCGTAGCGGGCCTGATCATTGGCCTGCTGGAAAGCCTCACGGCCGGTTACCTGGGGGGCAAGGTGCGTGACATCGTGCCTTACGTGATCGTGCTGGTGATCCTGCTGATCCGGCCCTACGGCCTGTTCGGCACGCGCGAAATTGAAAGGTTGTAGAACCCATGAGAATTGGCGATTTTCGAGAGAGCTACGAGCACGACGAGGCCATCTGGCCGACCCGGGTGCAGCGCGGATGGCTGGGCCTGCTCGTGCTTTTGCTGCTGTGCTTTCCGTTCGGGGTGAATGGCTACGTCGCCGGTGTGGCCTGCCTGCTGGGCATCCACATCATTGCCGCTACCGGCCTGAACATCATGACCGGCTACACCGGCCTCATTTCCCTGGGCCATGCCGCATTCATGGGGGTGGGCTGCTATACCACGGCCTATCTGGCGCAGCGCGGTGTGCCGTTCATCCTCGTGCTGCCCCTGTCGGGCCTGATGGCCGGCCTGCTGGGTGTGGTCGTGGGGCTGCCCAGCCTGCGCATCAAAGGCCTGTACCTGGCCGTGGCCACCCTGGCGGCGCAGTTCATCCTGGTCTATGTGTTTCGTGAATGGAGCAGCGTGACCGGTGGCGTGGGCGGGGTGACCATTCCTGCCGCCCGCCTGATGGGCTTTGAATTGCGCAACGATCACAGCGTGTATTTTCTCATCATGCCGGTGGCCATCCTCTTGCTGATCGCCGCGCGCAACCTGTTTCGCACGCGGGTGGGCCGGGCCTTCATCGCCATCCGCGACCGGGACATCTCCGCCGAGGTGCTGGGCATCAACCTCCTGCACTACAAACTCGCGGCGTTCGCCATTGGCTCTTTCTATGCCGGTGTGGCCGGCAGCCTGCTCGGTTATTTCTACCGGGCCATCACGCCGGAATATTTCACCCTGGAACTGTCCATTTTCTATCTGGCGGCCATCATCGTCGGCGGCCTGGGCAGCCTGCTGGGCACGATATTCGGCGCCGTCTTCATGACGCTCCTGCCGGAGCTGCTGCGGGTCTCGGTCAGTTATGCCACGCAGTGGGCACCCGGCGCCACTTCGGTTTTGAGCTCGATGCAGCAGATCGTCTTCGGGCTGCTCATCATCGGATTTCTTGTGTTCGAGCCGCATGGACTGCTGGAAGTATGGCGTCGCATACGGCGATTTTTCCACCTTTGGCCATTCAGAGCCTGAAACCACCTTGGAGACAACCCGTGAGAAACACTGATCATCCTGTCAATATCCCGCGTCGCCGTGCCATGGCCGCCGGCCTGGGTGCCGCCGCCCTGTCGGCACTGCCGTTTCGCGTCGCCATGGCCGAGTCCGGCGACATCGTCATCGGGGCGGCCCAGCCCATCACCGGGGTCTTTTCATTTGCCGGCGTGGGGCTCAACCAGGGGCTGGGCGATTACTGCAACTGGCGCAATGAACAGGGCGGGGTCGCCGGCCGGCGCCTGCGCTACATATCCGAAGACTCCGTCTACAAGATGGACCACGAAATGGCCATCTTCAAGAAGCTCATGGGCGAGTACAAGCCACCATTCTTCTTTGGCGGCTCCACTGGCTGGGCCAAAGTGGCGGCCAAGGAGGTCGAGCCCCTGAACACCACGCTCACCAGCGGGGTGGGCTTTTCTTCCGAACTGGCCGATCCGGCGCTGCACCCCTATCACTTCATTGCCGCGCCGACCTACGTGGCGATGGGCGGCATTTTGCTCGAGTACATCAGCAGCAAGGCCAGCGGTTCCAGCAAGCCGTCGGTGGCCATCGTCTACAGCGATACCGAGTTCGGCCGCGATCCGATTCCGGGCATCAAGGCGCGCGCCGAGGCGCTGCAGATCCCCATCGTGCTCGAAGTGGTCACCAAGCCGGGCGCCGTGGATGTCTCCAGCGAGGTGGCCAAGCTGCGCCGTGCCAAGCCCGATTACATCATTTTCCATGGCTATGTGCTGGCGCCGATCCCCGAGTTCATCAAGCAGATGCGCGAGGCGGGCATGAAGGCCATCCCCATGGGCACCATCTGGAGCATGGACAAGACCACGGTCAGTTCGATGGGGGCTGCCGCCGAGGGCTGGGTGGGCGTGATGCCCTACCGCTATTCCTACGAGACCGACAATGCGCCCATGATGAAGGAAATGGCGGACTACGTCTCCAGAACCTATCCGGATCAAGGCTACATCACCCTGTTCAATACGCACACCTGGTTTGCCGGGATGATCTTTGCCGAAATCGCCGAGCGCTGCATCAATGCCGACAAGGCGCTCACCGGCGAGAACATGAAGCAGGCGCTGGAGAGCATCGAGAACTGGGATACGGGTGGCATCATGGGTCTGCCGGCTTCGCTCAAGAGCCATCAGATCCCGATTGGCCGCATCTACGAATATGACGTCAAGTCCGAGCTGATGCGGCCCATCAGCGACTGGATCGAGACATCATGACCCCAGCCCCGGGCCATGCCGGACTGGCGACGCCGCGCACGACGGCGTTGCCAGACAGCAGCGCTGCAGAACCTGCACTCGTGATAGAGAACATCGAGGTGGTCTATCAGCACACGATACAGGTTCTCAGGGGGCTGTCGCTTGCGGTGCCCTGCGGCCGGATCGTGGCGCTGCTGGGCAGCAATGGCGCCGGCAAGACCACGACCCTGAAGGCCATTTCAAACCTGCTGCCGCTGGAAGTCGGGCAGCTGCGTTCCGGGTCCATCCATTACCTGGGCGAGCGTATCGATGCCACGCCGCCGCACCTGCTGGCACGGCGGGGGATTGCCCATGTCCGGGAAGGCCGCCACGTGTTCGAGGATCTCACCGTCGAAGAGAATCTCATCGTGGCCGGCAATGCCCTCAAGGGACGCGGAGAAAAACCCGACCTGGATCTGATCTACGAGTATTTTCCCCGTCTGCGCGAGCGCCGCGCCCAGCGCTCGGGGTACCTCTCGGGCGGTGAGCAGCAGATGCTGGCCATTGGCCGCGCGCTGCTGGGCAAGCCGACGCTGATGTTGCTGGATGAGCCCTCGCTGGGCCTGGCGCCCCTGGTGGTCGAGGATATTTTCAGGATCATCGTGCGCATCAACCAGGAGCAGGGCGTGGCCATGCTGCTGGTCGAGCAGAACGCCATGGCCGCCTTTGGCATCGCGCACTATGGCTACATCATGGAAAGTGGCCGCATCGTCATCGATGGAGAAGTCGCCAGGCTGGCGCAGGATGCAGACGTCCAGCGTTTCTATCTGGGTTACGGCGACGGCGCGCAGGAGCTGGTCAGTTTCCGCAACATCAAGCATTACAAACGCCGCAAGAGATGGTTGTCATGAGCGAAACGGTGGATACGGCGACCCTGACCCTGCCGCAGCAGCTGCGGCACTGGGCGCGCACGCAGGGCGATGCGGTGGCCTTGCGCCAGAAGGATTTCGGCATCTGGGAACCCGTTTCGTGGGCCCGGTATGAAGAAACGGCACGCCATTTCGGCCTTGGCCTGACGCAACTGGGGCTGCCGCGTGCCGGGCATTGCGCCATCCTGAGCGAGAACCGCAAGGAGTGGGTGTTCGCCCAGCTGGGCTGTGGCCTGGTGGGCGCCGTCGTGGTCGGGGTGTACCCGACTTCACCGGCGGCTGAAGTCAGGTACCTGCTGCAGGCGTCGGATGCGGCCATCGTGGTCTGCGAAGACCAGGAGCAGCTCGACAAGGTGCTCGAGGTCCGCGAACACCTGCCCCGCCTGACGCACATCGTGGTCATCGATCCCCGGGGGATCGGCGGCTACGGGATCGACAATCTGCTGACATTTGCCGAAGTCGTCGACCACGGCAAGGCGCATGAGCAGGCACATCCCGGCCTGGTCGAAGCGCGCCTGGCCGAGCAGTCGATGGACGACATCGCCCTGATGATCTTCACCAGCGGCTCCACCGGCCGCCCCAAGGCGGCCATGCTGAGCTTCGGCAACATGGCGGCGATGGCCGCCAGCACCGATGCCATCTACCAATGTACGCCGCAGGACTCGACCGTGTCCTACCTGCCCCTGTGCCACGTGGCCGAGCAGATCTATACCGTCGGCCTGCCCCTGCGGTGCGGCGCGATGGTGAATTTTGCCGAGAGCCTGCGTACAGTGCAGGATGATCTGCGCGAAATCGCGCCCACCCTGTTCATCGGCGTACCCCGGATCTGGGAAAAAATGCACGCCAGCATCGAGATCAAGATGCGCGAATCCGGTCCGCTGCGCCAGCGCATATACCGGCGTGCCCTGCAGGCCACCTTGCCGCTGTCCAAAGTGCCCCGGCCGCAGTGGTCCTGGGGGCAGCGCCTGACCCATGCCTTCTGGTACTGGATCCTGTTGCGCGCGTTGAGCAATTTCATCGGCCTGCGCAAGTGCCGGCTTGCGATGTCGGGCGCCGCGCCCATTGCACCGGACATGCTGCGGTTTTTCCGGGTGCTGGGCATCCCCATCCGGGAAGGCTACGGGATGACGGAAACCGCGGGTTTCGTCACCTTGCAGGATAGCGACTTTTCACCCCTGGGCACCGTGGGCGGGCCCTTGCCCGGCATTGAAATCCGTATCGCGGATGATGGCGAGCTGCTGGTGCGCGGCGCCACCGTGTTCAAGGGCTATTACGGCGATGAAGCGTCCACCCGCGAGGCCCTGGATGACGCCGGCTGGCTGCACACCGGTGATGTGGCCGAGGCCGTGGGTCAGGAAATCAGGATCGTGGACCGCAAGAAGGACATCATGATCACCGCGGGGGGCAAGAACATCACGCCCAGCGAAATCGAGAATGCCCTGAAGTTCAGCGTCTATATCAAGGAAGCCGTGATCGTGGCCGACCGCCGGCCTTTCGTGTCGGCGCTCATCCAGATCGACTATGAAACCGTGGGCAAATGGGCCGAAGAACACGGCGTGGCCTACACCCACTTCCGCACGTTGGCCGAGAACCCGCGCGTGGGCGAGCTGGTGCAATCCGAAGTGGACCGGGTCAACGCGCAGATGCCGCGCGTGCAGCAGGTGCGCAAGTTCCATCTGCTGACCAAGGAGCTCGATCATGACGATGGCGAGGTGACGGCCACCATGAAGATCAAGCGCAGCAGCATCTTCGAAAAATTTGCTGATGAAATCGAAGCCTTGTACGGCAGCAAGAGCAGGATGAAGGAAACCGCATGAAATCGATTCGTTTTGATGGCCGCGTTGCCATGGTGACTGGCGCCGGTGGTGGTCTGGGGCGCGCCTATGCGCTGCTGCTGGCCAGCCGCGGAGCGGCTGTCGTGGTCAATGATCTGCGCGCTGCCGAT
Source organism: Castellaniella sp. (assembly GCF_041677825.1). Lineage (GTDB taxonomy): Bacteria > Pseudomonadota > Gammaproteobacteria > Burkholderiales > Burkholderiaceae_B > Castellaniella. The sequence continues at coordinate 20,882 of NZ_JBAYPG010000033.1, read as the reverse complement.
GGCGAGGCGCCCGGTGATGCGGGCGCGGCCCAGGCCGTGGTCGACGAGATCCAGTCTGCGGGTGGCCGGGCATTGGCCAACACCAGCGACATTGCCATGCCCGAAGGGGCCCAGCGTCTGGTCGATGACGCGGTCGCGGCATTTGGCCGGGTCGACATCCTGATCAACAACGCCGGGATCCTGCGCGACAAATCCCTGGCCAGGATGGACATCGCCGAGTTCGAGGAGGTGGTGCGGGTGCATCTGCTGGGCAGCGCCTGGTGTACCCGGGCCGCGTGGCCCATCATGCAGCGGCAGCAGTATGGGCGCATCATCATGACCACATCCGCCGCCGGCCTGTATGGCAATTACGGCCAGTCCAACTATGGCGCGGCAAAGCTTGCGGTGGTGGGGCTGATGAACACCCTCAAGCACGAAGGCGCACGCGCGGGCATCCATGTGAATGCGATCGCGCCCGTGGCCCTGACCCGGATGACGGAAGGGGTGGCGCTGGGACGCCTGCTCGACGACGCCGCGCCCGAGTGCGTGGCCGCGGGTGTGGCATTTCTGGTGTCCGAGGCCTGCGGCCTGACCGGGCAGATCCTGTCTGCGGGCGGTGGCTACTTTTCTACGGTGCGTATCGTCGAAGGGGTGGGTGTGCGCGCTCCCGTCGACGACGTCTCGCCCGAGTTCGTGGCCAGCCACTGGCCGGACATCGCGGACCCGGCTGCCGCACGCCACCACCAGAGTGCGTTCGAGGCCCTGCAGGACATTTTCACACCGTCGGAGGCCTGAAAATGTCCTTGTTCGATCCCGACCCGCACCGCGTGGATCTGCAGCGTCTGCTGCACTTTCCACTGCCCGCCATACGACGATCCTATCAGGCGCGCGACACCATTCTGTACGCCCTGGGCGTCGGTGCGGCCCAGGGCCCGGAGGCCTGGGATGAACGGCACCTGCGCTTCGTCTATGAAAAAGACCTGCAGGCCCTGCCGACCATGGCGGCCATGCTGGGCGACCCCGGTTTCTGGATGCAGGCGCCCGAGACCGGCCTGGACTGGAAGCGGCTGCTGCATGGCGAACAGTCCATGGCCTGGCTCGGACCCTTGCCGCCCGAGGGCGACGTCACCGGCCATAACCGGGTGCTGCACGTGGAGGACAAAGGCCCTGGCCGCGGCGTGATCTTCGTGGTCGAACGCGAACTTCGGGCAGTGGACACCGAAGACGTCCTGGTGCGTTCTCACATGACGGTGATGGCCAGGGGCAATCAGGGCCTGCCCGGTGACCTGTGGCAGCAGCCGGGCGCCCAGATGCCGCAGCCCCTTGCGCCCCTGCCGCAGCGCGCGGCCGACCGGGTGCTCGATCGGGCCACGACCACGAACCAGTCCTTGCTGTACCGGCTCAGTGTCGACCCCAACCCCCTGCATGCCGATCCGGCCGTCGCCCGCAAGGCGGGTTTCGAGCGCCCCATCATGCATGGCATGGCGACCTTCGGCCTGCTGGGCATGATCCTGGTCTGCGAATTCTGCGAATTCGACACGGCCCGGCTGGCCGAAATGCGCGCCCGCTTCACGGCCCCGGTGTACCCCGGGGAGACCCTGCGCTGCGAATTCTGGCAAGAAGACGGGCTCATCCGCTTCCGGACCTCGGTGGCCGAGCGCAACACCATCGTGCTCGACCGTGGCCTGGCCCGGGTGCGCACGCCCCGACACTGATTCAGGAGAACAGACACCGTGATCGATCTGAACGCCACGACGGACCCGTTGAATGGCCCGGGCTACGACGAGTTCCGCAATACGGTCCAGCGCTTCATCGCCGCCGAAATCACGCCGCACCATGCCCAGTGGGAGCGCGCTGGCCAGGTGCCGCGTGATCTTTGGCTGCGCGCCGGGGAACTGGGCCTGCTGTGCATGACCGTGCCGGAAGACTATGGCGGCGCCGGGGTGGACTTCGGCTACAGCGCCATCCTGGTCGAAGAGATGGCGCGCGCGGGCGCCACGGGGCCCCTGTTCTACCTGCACTCCGACATCGTCACCCCCTATTTGCTGCATTATGGGTCGGAAGCCCAGAAGCAGGCCTGGCTGCCGCGCATGGTGCGTGGCGAGGTGATCGGGGCGATCGGCATGACCGAACCCGGCGCGGGCAGTGATCTGGCCGGTATCCGTACCAGGGCTCTGCGCGATGGCGACGATTGGGTCGTCAATGGGCAGAAGATATTCATCTCCAACGGCCAGATCGCGGACCTGGTGCTGCTGGCTGCCAAGACGGATCCCGAACTGGGCGCCAGGGGTGCCAGCCTGTTTCTCGTCGATGCAGATCGCCCGGGCTTCAGCCGCGGCAAGGCACTCGAGAAGATCGGCATGCACGCCCAGGATACCTCGGAGCTGTTCTTCACCGATCTGCGCCTGCCCGCGGATCATCTGCTGGGCGATGAAGGCAGCGGATTCCGCTACATGATGACCGAACTGCCGCAGGAGCGGCTGCTCGTGGCCATCACGGCCGTGTCCGCCATGGAAGCCGGGGTCTCGCTGACGCGCGATTACCTGACCCAGCGGCAGGCCTTCGGGGCCCCGTTGTCCGACAAGCAAGTGCTGCGCCACAAGCTGGCGCAGGCCTATTCGAATACCCTGGTGGCGCGCAGTTTTCTCAACGATTGCCTGAGAAAGCATCTGCGTGGCGCACTCGACACCGTCACCGCATCGGTGGCCAAGGCCTGGACCACCGAGATGCAGTTCACCGTGCTCGACGAGTGTGCCCAGATGTTTGGCGGTTATGGCTACATGCGCGAATACCCCATCGCGCGTGCCTGGGCAGACGCCCGTATCCAGCGCATCTATGGCGGCACGACGGAAATCATGAAGGAAATCATCGCGCGCGGGCTGTTTGACGCGCGCTGAAAAGAGCCTTTCCGAAGCGGAAATCTTTCTGCAACGGAAATCTTCCTGCAACGATAACTTTCATATATTTGAAGGAGACAACAATGAACACCCAATTTGCCAAGTATGCATCGGGTTGCCTGGTCGGGCTTTCGGTATCTGCCCTGGCGTATGCCGATATTTCCGATCAGACGGTCAAGGTGGGCTTCATCACCGACATGTCCAGTGTCTATGCCGATGTCGATGGCCAGGGCGGCGTCGAGGCCATCAAGATGGCCATCGAGGACGCAGCCCCCAGTCTGAAGGGCATCAAGGTCGAGCTCTTGACGGCCGATCACCAGCACAAGGCGGACATCGCCTCGGCCAAGGCCCGCGAATGGTTCGATGTCCAGGGCCTGGATGTCCTGATCGGGGGCACGAACTCGGCCACCAACCTGGCCATGGCCAAGGTGGCCGCCGACAAGAAAAAGCCCTTCATCGCCGTGGGCGGGGGCACGACGCGGCTGTCCAACGAGGACTGCTCCCCGTATGTCATGCAATATGCGTACGATACCGCAGCCGTCGCCAAGACGGTCGCCAATGCCGTCGTGGAGCTGGGCGGCAAGACCTGGTATTTTCTGACGGCCGACTACGCGTATGGTGCGTCCCTGGAAAAGGAAACCGGCGATGCCGTGATCGCCGGGGGCGGTGAGGTCCTGGGCAGCGTCCGGCACCCGATATCCGCTGCGGATTTCTCTTCCTTCCTGCTACAGGCCCAGTCTTCCAATGCCGATGTCCTGGGCCTTGCCAATGCCGGTGCAGACCTGATCGCGTCGATCAAGGGGGCCCGGGAGTTCGGCCTGACCGACCAGATGAATCTGGCCGCGCCGCTCATGTTCGAGACGGACATTCATGCGCTGGGCCTGCCCGTGACACAGGGCATGTACACCAGCTCGGCCTGGTACTGGGATATGGACGAGGATTCGCGGGCCTGGGCGAAACGGTTTTATGACGTCATGGACCGCCAGCCCACATTCGTGCAGGCGGGCGACTACTCTGCCGTCCGCTCGTACCTCGAGGCCGTGGCCGCAGTGGGTACGGATGATGCGGATGCCGTGATCGAGTACATGCGTTCGACCCCGGTGAACGACATGTTTGCGAAAAATGCCCATGTGCGCCCGGACGGCCGCCTGGTGAAGGACATGTATCTGCTGCAGGTGAAGACACCCGAGGAGTCGCAGTATCCGTGGGATTACTTCAAGGTGGTCAAGACCCTGCCCGGTGAAGACGTACTGATCACCAAAGAGAATTCAACGTGCCAGTATTGGAAATGACGGGTGGGGGCAGGGTCATCCAGAGGAGGGTTTGAATCATGATTCAGGTCGATCAGAACGCCACGATAGGTGAGGCATTCAGGGCAGCGGCCCATCGCTACGGCGACAGGCCGCTGATCATGATGCCGGCAAACCCCGACAGGGCCTACTGCCGGGAAGGCTGTTCCATCAGCTACCGCAAGGCACTGGCCGAGGTCGATCGGCTGATCGAATGCTACCGGCAGGCGGGTTATGGCGTGGGGCACAGGGTGGCGCTCGATCTCGAGAACCGCCCGGAGCACCTGCTCCACAAACTGGCCCTGAATGCCCTGGGCATCTGCTGCATTCCGCTGAACTTCGAATACCGGGCCAATGAACTGCAATATATCGTCGATCATTCCCGGCCCGATCTGATCATCGCCGCAGAAAACCGGCTGCCCTTCGTGGAGGCGGTCGCCTCCGGCCATGTCGAGGTCTGCCTCGAAACAGCGGTGCGCAGTGGCCTGCCCAGGGCCGTACGGCAAGCGGACCCGGTGCTCATCGACGGGACGACGGCCGCCAGCATCCTGTATACGTCAGGCACCACCGGGCGGCCAAAGGGCTGCGTACTGTCGCATGGCTATGAACTGGAATGCGGCGCCTGGTATCTGGCTCTGGGCGGTCTGGCCACCTTCAATGAAGGGGCCGACCGCCTGTACAACCCCCTGCCGCTCTACCACGTCAACGCATCGGTATTTTCCTTTTTCTGCGTCATGCTGGCGGGCAATTGTCAGATCATCGGCGATCGGTTCCATCCGCAGCGCTGGTGGAACGAGATCCGGGCCTGTGAAGCGACGGTGGTCCATTACCTCGGCGTGATTGTGCCCTTGCTGCTGGGCCAGCCCGCTTCCGATCAGGACAGGGCACACCAGGTGCGCTTCGGGATCGGTGCCGGGGTCGAAGCCACGCTGCACCAGAAGTTCGAAGAACGCTTCGGGTTTCCACTGATCGAAGTCTGGGGCATGACCGAAATGGTCGGCGTGTTCGCCGACAACTTTCCGCCCAGGTCGGTGGGCACCCGGGCGTTCGGCAAGGCACCTGCATACGGGCTGGAAGCCAGGATCGTGGATGCCGATGATCAGCCGGTGCCCGATGGCGAAGTGGGTGAGCTCACCATACGGCATTCAGCCGAGACCCCACGCCGGCGATTCTTCAGCGGTTACCTCGGTGACCCCGAGGCCACCGAGCGGGCCTGGCGTGGCGGCTGGTTCCATACGGGCGACCTGGTCAGGCGCAGCCCTGACGGCACCATGCATTTCGTGGACCGGGACAAGAACATCATCCGGCGCTCGGGCGAGAATATTGCCGCAGCCGAGGTGGAAGAAATGCTGCAGGATCATCCGCTCGTCAAGCAGGCCACCGTGATTGCCGTCGACGATGAGGTGCGCGAAGAAGAAGTCTATGCCTGCGTCGTGCTCAAGTCGGGGGCCGGCGATGTGGACACCGCCCGGTCACTGTTTCTGCATTGCATGCAGCACCTGAGCTATTACAAGGCGCCCGCCTATATCTGGTTCACCGACCGGATACCGGTCAGCGGCACGCAGAAAATTCAGAAATACCTCATCTTCAAGGATGATGTGGATCCGAGAAAGATCGACGGTGTTTTTGATTTCAGGAAATTGAAGCGAAGAAATCTCGATTTCAATTGATGGCAACGGGTTCGGATTGGCCTGGCCTGGTTCGAATCGGCTGTGACGATTTGTTTTTATGGATATGCATCAATAATGTTCAAAGATATCTACCTGTCCTCAGGCATTCGCACCGCATTTGGCGATTTCGGCAAATCACTCAAGGACACGCCGCTCAGCGACATGGGCGTTCATACTGTCAAGGCCTGCGTTGCCCGCGCGGGTGTGGATCCGCATGACATCGATCATCTGGTGTTCGGCAACGTGGGTGCCGTGGATCTCGACAGCGCGTTTCTGGCTCGCAAGGTCGCGCTGGGTTCCGGGTTGCCCACGGAAAGCGCCGCCCTGAATGTGCGCCGTGCATGCGGTACGGGTTCGCAGGCCATCATCAGCGCGGCCCTGCAGGTCATGACGGGCCACAGCGTGCTGTCGGTGGCCGCAGGCGGCGAGAATTTCAGCCGCATGCCATACATCTCCCCCGGGACCCGCTGGGGGGCCATCCGCGGCGAATCGCTGCTGGTGGATGGCCTCGATCAGGTCTATCGCTGCCCCTTCAATCGCGAACTGATGGGTGAAACCGCCGAGAACGTCACCGAAACGTACAAATACCAGCGCGACGACATGGATGACTGGGCCTTCATGAGCCAGATGCGCGCCCGGGACGCGCAGGCATCCGGGTTCCTGGCCAAACAGATCGTGCCCATCGAGGTACCCGATGGCAAGGGCCGCCGGACCTTCGCGGTGGATGAGTTTCCGCGCCCGACCGTCACCCGCCAGCGCCTGTCCGAACTGAAACCGGCGTTTCGCGCCGGAGGCCAGGTCAGCGCAGGCAACTCCAGCGGCGTCACCGACGGCTGTGCCGCCATTCTGGTGTTTGGCCAGCCGGCCCGAGAACAGTTCGGCCTGCAGCCCGAAGCCCGGGTCGTCGATTACGCCGTGGCCGGGGTGCCGCCCCATCTGATGGGCATCGGGCCGGTGCCTGCAATGCAGGCCCTGCTCGAGCGCACCGGGCTGACGGTCGCCGACATCGATTATTTCGAGATCAACGAGGCCTTTGCGGTGGTCAATTTGCATGCCGAAAAGGAACTGGGCATACCACGCGAGCGGACCAATCTGTACGGTGGCGGGATTTCGATCGGGCATCCGCCCGGCGCCACGGGCATCCGCATGACCATGACGGCCGTGCAGCACCTGCAGGATACGGACGGCCGCTACGCCATCGTCAGCATGTGCCTGGGTGGCGGCATGGGCATGGCCACGCTGATCGAGAGGGTCAGGCCGTAGTCATGTCTCGCGGATGCGATGGTTGACAGGCGCGCTGGCCGCGCCTGGATTCGCTGTGGCGTGGTTAGTCAGCAGCACGACCAGTGGACAAGCTGTGCGGAATATCCCAATAACCTTGGGCATTGCCGTAGCGCTGTGCAAACCGTTTCATGCTGGCGGCCACATTGTGTTCACCTATCGTGCGCGCATGAAACATGGGGCCACCCAGGTAAGCTGGAAAACCGTAACCATGTATCCAGACGACGTCGATGTCTGATGAGCGATAGGCAATGCCTTCTTCCAGAATCCGGTAGCCTTCGGCCATGAGCGGATACAGGCAGCGCTCGATGACTTCCTGTCTGCTGATATCGTTGCGCTGCCTGATGCCGTGCTTCCGGGCGAGGTCGCGGAAGGTGTCCTGAAGGGTTTCATCTTCCCTGGGTATGCGACCTTCGTAGCGGTAATAGCCTTTGCCCGTTTTCTGGCCGTGTCGCCCTAGTTCGTGCAACGCCTGCACGACACAGCGATAGCTGTCGTCTTCGGCGATTCGGCCTGCCTTTTTTTGTTCGAGAACGACATTGGCCGCCACATCGATGCCAGCCATGTCGATCATCCGGCAAGGGCCCATGGCCAGGCCATGCGCTTCCAGCGACTGGTCTATGAACCCGGGTGTTGCGCCTTCCAGCAGGAGAAATTCTGTCTCGCGCAAATAGCCTTCCAGCATGCGGTTGCCGATGAAGCCAAAGCATACGCCCGATACGACCGCCACTTTGTTGATGCGCCGGGCCAGCTGCATGATGGTCGCCAGGACTTCCGGTGCCGTGGTATCGCAGCGTACGACTTCGAGCAGGCGCATGATATGGGCCGGACTGAAGAAATGCATGCCCAGCACATCCTTCGGGCGGCCCGAGCAGTGCGCCAGAATGTTGACATCGAGCGACGAGGTGTTGCTGGCAATGATCGCGCCGGGTTTTGCGATGTGCCCCAAACGTCGGAAAATTGTCTTCTTCATCTCGAAATCTTCAAAGATGGCTTCAATGATGAGATCGCAAGGCACCAGATCAGTGTCATCCAGAGTGCAGCGTATGAGATCCGTCCGAGCCTTTGCTTCAGCGGCGGACATGCGCATCTTGGTGGCCGCAGCACCGTAGGTCGCATGGATGACGTCACGGGCCCGGGCCAGGGTGCCGTCATCGATGTCCTGCAGAATCACCGGTATGCCGGCATTGGCAAAGCTCATTGCGATACCCGTACCCATCGTGCCGGCGCCCATGATGCCCACCATCTTGATCGATCTGAGCTGCAGGCCTGCAGGCAGATTCGGGATGATCGCAGCGGTACGTACGGCAAAGAATGCGTGGCGCAGTGCCTTGGACTCCTGGGTATCCCTGCAGTACATGAATCGGCGACGCTCTGCCGACAAGGCCTGTTCAAAGGGCAGAGTGCCGGCTTCGCCTACGGCCTCGATTGCCTCGCGTATGGCGATGCCGCCTTTTTCAATCTCGGGCAGACTGGCTTCAAGCCTGCCGACAAAGGCCTCGTCGTCTTGCGTGAGCTTCAGCGCACGCCGGCTGAGTACGCGTGATGCAATATCAGAACCGATAATTGTGCGCGTATACTCCAGCGCGTGTGCACACAGATCACCGTCGAATACCGCGTCTATCAGGCCGCATCCCAGCGCCTCTTGTGCTGATATCCTGTTGCCGGTTGAAATCATCTGCACGGCGGGCTGAAAGCCGATCAGGCGTGGCAGGCGCTGGGTTCCGCCGGCACCCGGAATGACGCCCAGCCTGACTTCCGGCAGGCCAAATTCGGCTGAGCTGGAGGCGACCCGAAAATGGCAGGACAGTGCCAGTTCCAGCCCTGCGCCCAGGCATGTACCATGCATGGCGGCCACGATGGGTTTGGCAGAGGCTTCCAACAGGGCGTGGATCTCATTCGGATCGGGTGCGGGGATTTCTTCGTGGTCGAATTCCGTGATGTCCGCACCCGCCATGAACGTGCGGCCTGCACAGCGAAGCAATATCGCTGCAGCCTCGTCGTCATCCTGCACGCTTGCGATAACCGATTGCAATTGCACTCGGACCGCCTGTGAGCTCAAGTTCAACGGGGGACTGTCGATCGTGACAATCACGACTTGACCTCTTCTGGTCGAGGAAACCAACTCCGCCATGATTTTTCCTTTTTGTTCCGATGTTTGCCGGGATCGCGTGCCCAGCGTTCCTAAAACCAGTCTTCCGCCATGGTCTGCACCGTGGCATCTTCCTTGAGTATCAGATTCAACCAATGGGCTGATTTCGGCAGCTCGCAGGCGAAGAAATACTTCATCGCTGCCTGCTTTCCTGCACGGAATGAAGCATCCAGACCGGGGTGATCCAGTACGGCGCGCACGACGTCCAGCCACAGCCAGGCAATGACAATATGGCCAAAAGCCTGCATGTAGGGTGTAGCGTGGGCAAGGGCCAGGTCGAACATGCTGTCCTGGCAGGACTTCTGTGTGGTTTCGATCAGGCACGACAGATCATGTTCCAATTGGCGCGCAAATGGCTCGAGCTCTGTGTGGGTGGTGGCACAGCTTGAAACAGTTCTTCGGACCTCGGCCACCCACAAATAAAAGGCTTCACCATTGTTTTGCCTGATCTTGCGGGCCAGCAGGTCGGTCGCCTGTATGCCGTGCGTGCCCTCGTGGATCATGTTCAGGCGATTGTCGCGCCAATATTGTTCCACGGGAAAATCACGCGTATACCCAGCTCCCCCGAGAACCTGGATTGCCAGGCTGTTTGCTTCGAGGCACCATTCGCTTGGCCAGCTCTTGGCGATAGGGGTCAGGAGTTCAAGCAGCACAGTGGCCCGCCTTTGCTCGACCGGGCCGCCGGTGCGTTTGTCATCGACCAGACGGGCACAGTACAGGACCAGTGCCAGCGCGCCCTCACTGAGTGATTTCTGGGCCAGGAGCATCCGCTTGACATCTGCATGCTCGATGATTCTTGCCTGCTGCCGGTCGCGCCTTGTGCCGTTCATGGAGCGCAGGTACCCCTGACGTCGTGTGCGAGCATATTCCAGCGCCGCCTTGTACCCTGCCTGACCGAGCATGGCGGCGCCCATGCCGATATTGATGCGGGCTTCATTCATCATGTGGAACATGATTGCGAGGCCTTGCCCCGCATTGCCAATGCGGTACCCGATTGCCCCAGCTGAATCGCCAAAATTCAGCAGGGTATTGGGAATACCGCGATAGCCGAGTTTGTGATTGAGCCCGGCAAGTACAATATCGTTGGGCTTGCCGTCCAGCTCGCTGTCTTCATTCACGAGAAACCCGGGTACTACAAACAGGGATATTCCCTTGGTACCCAGTGGCAAATCGCCATTTTCATCGGGGATTTTCGCAAGCACCAGGTGAATGATGTTGTCTGTCAGGTGGTGCCCCGCGCCTGATATCCAGACCTTGTTGCCCTTGATACGGTACCGGGGCCCCAGCGTGTGCGCCTGATAGTTGGCGCCATCGGGTACGGCCCTGGTGGTGATATCGCCCAGGCTGGATCCTGCTTGCGGCTCACTGAGACACATTGTGCCCGAATAGCGCCCTTGCAGCTGGGGCAGTGCAAATGCTGCCTTTTGGGCCTCGCTGCCATAAGCCATCAGCAAATTCGCGTTCGCGCAGGTGAGCATGCCGAAGGCAGAAAGGCTGATGCTGTGCAAAGCAAAAAAAGAATGGGCAGCCATGTCGATGACATAGGGCAATTGCATCCCGCCTACCTCTTCATCATGGCCGGCTGCCAGCAAGCCTGAGGCGGCATACGCGTCCAGTGCGTCGGCTACGCCATCAGGCAGTATCGCCTGGCCATCGATGTAGGCGGGCTCCTGTTGATCGATCAGGCGGTTCAGTGGCCCGAATTTCTCTGCAGCGATTTTTTCGCTGACATCGAGTATGGAGTCCAGAATTTCGCGATTGTATGCAATGTAACGCGCGCGACTGGTGAGCACCTCGACATTCAACCAGTCATACATCATGAAGCCCAGCGTTTCCCTCACGGCGCCCACCTGTTGTCTTGTCAAAGAGAATGGACAGTCTGGCCGCCGTCGACCACCAGCACCGAGCCTGTCATGTAACTGCCGGCGTCCGACGCCAGCAGCAGTGCGGCGCCCACCAGATCTTCGCTGATTCCGAAACGGCGCTGTGGTATGCGTTTGACCAGGGCGTCGGTGAATCCGGCGTCTTCGAACGCTGTGTGCATGTCGGTCTGGATATTTCCCGGACATATGACATTCACGCGGATCTTGTATCTGGCGAGTTCGAACGCCATGACTCGGGACAGATGGATGAGGCCCGCCTTGCTGGCCCCATAGCTGGACAGGTGGCCGCCTGGCCTGATCCCGGCAGTTGAGGCCATGTGGATGATGGAGCCACCGCCCTGGCGGACCATCTCGGCTGCGGCACGCTGCGCGACGAAAAAGGCGCCGCGCAGATTGGTATCCAGAATCTGGTCGAAATCGTCTGGTGTCTGTTCCAGGAAAGGCTTGAGCAACATGGTGCCAGCGCATTGGATCAATACATCCGGGTACCGGCCGTATTCCCGGTATGTATCCGCAAAGGCGCGTTCTATCGACGCCAGATCCGAGACATCCAGGGCGAGCCCTGTAGCCACGGCCCCGAGCTGGCGCAGGCGGTCTGCTTCCGCGCGGACCATTGGCTGGCGCCGGGCGCACAGCACCACTGCGGCCCCTGCGCCGGCGAATTCAGCCGCCAGCTGACGGCCAATGCCGCTGGAGGCGCCCGTCAACAGGACCAGTTTGCCCGCCAGCTTGAATGCCTGGGTGGGGTCGTGCAGGGCGACCGGCGTCTGTGTGTCCTCAGCCATGCTGGCCTCCTTGTGGTGCTGGATCTGTTGGCGACTTTTCTGTGCCTTGTTCGAGCATGGCTCTCAGGTTTTTCTTGTCCAGCTTGCCCACACTGGTACGAGGCAACATGTCGACGAAATGGAACTCATCGGGAATGGCATAGGGTGGCAGACGGCCCTCGTGGATCCGCTGCTGCAGGATCTCGCGTATCTCTGCAGCCTTGCTGGGGGCGTCGCCGGAAGCGGGTTGTTCGGGTGTGGATGGTCTGAGTTTGACAAACGCGCAGGGACGTTCTCCCCATTTTTCGTCGCGCCTTGCGATAACCGCCACTTCCTCGACGTCGGGATGCTCTGCGATCCGGGCTTCAAGATCGAGAGAGGATAGCCATTCACCACCCGTCTTGATCATGTCCTTGGTTCGGTCAACGATGCGAAACGCGCCATCGTCGTCATGTACCGCGACATCGCCCGTGTGCAGAAAGCCATCCTGCCAGAGCGTGGCCGACATTTGCGTGTCGCGAAAGTACGCGTCGGTCAGCCAGACGGCGCGAGCCACCAGTTCGCCACGATGGTCTTTGCCGGGGTCATTGGAACCATGGATCCTCAACTCGGTCAGTGGCATGGCATGGCCTACGCGACACAGCTTTTCGGGCTGGCTCAGGGCCTCATTTTTCGATGTTCTGGCAAAACTGATGACAGGGCATGTTTCCGACATGCCGTATCCGGTAAACACTTGCAGGCCGGCCGCCATGGCTCGTTTGGCCAGTGCCGGCGACATGGCGGCGCCGCCGACCATGATTTTCCAGCCCGTGAGATCGAGTGCATTTCTTTCGATCTCTACCAGCAGCAATTGCAAAATGGTGGGCACGCAATGCGAGAACGTCACCCCTTCCGATTGAACCAGTTTCACGATGCCCGCGGCATCATACTTGCCAGGATAGATGTGCTTCACACCCAACAAGGTGGCTACATAGGGCAGGCCCCAGGCATGCACATGGAACATCGGGGTCAGGGGCATGTAGACATCATTGCGCCGGAAGGCCTGGTAATCATCGGCCGTGCCCAATGCAAAGCCTGTCGCCAGGGTATGGGTGACCAGCTGCCTGTGTGTGTAGGTCACGCCTTTGGGCAGCCCCGTGGTGCCGGTGGTATAGAAATGTGTCGCCACGGTGTTTTCGTCTACCGTGGGGAAGTAGAAGTCGTCAGTGGCTGCGGTGAGCATGGCCTCATAGTCGCAAATCACGGGCAGCGGCAGGCCGCTGGACGAAGCGAATGCGTGGTGCCCGATCACTATGATGGGGGGTATGTCCTTTCGCTGCGCATAGATCTGTTCCAGTACGGGCAGGAACTCTGCCGCCGTAATAATGATTTCCGTCTGGCTGTGATCCAGCGTATATCGCATCTGGTCCACTGACAGCCGGATATTGACGGTCATCAATATCGCACCGAGCATGGGTACCGCAAAATAGGCTTCCAGATAGCGATGCGTATCTCGTTCGAGAATCGCTACCCTGGATTGTCGGGTCAGCCCATGCGCCGTCAGTGCATGCCCCAATTGTCTGATTCGGCGGCCCAGATCATGGTAGCTCAGGGGCATTTCGCCGTCTGTCATGATGCTTTGCATGCCACCAGTTTCGATACCGCTTGCGAGCACGGTATCCAGGGTCAGGCCGCAGCGGCTTCGAGCGGTGTCTGTTCGTATCTCCGAAAAAAGGGTTCTCGCCATGTGCATCACCTTGTTTGAATGGAGGCTGTCAGCTGTTCAAGGGCACCGGTTTGCTCTGAACTTCACCCTGAAAACCAAGGGATAATACCGATCATCGATTCGTACCAAGCGCTTGCTTGGTGCATAATTCTATCGCTATACTTGATCCATTGCCAGTGCCAAAACTGGCAATCTTTTGTGGAGATCCAGATGGAGGCCTTGTTGGACAATCCACCGGCAGTAGCTGAAACGACCCGTAAAAGAATTCTGGATGCCGCAGCCCGGCTTTTCCGGGAAAAAGGGTTCAAAACAACCACTGTAAGAGAGATTGCTGATGTAGTTGGTTTGTACTCCGGAAGCTTGTTTCATTACTTCAAATCCAAAGAAGATATTCTCATGGAGATATTGCGTACGGCATTTATTTCCGTTTGCATCCGTCATGAGAACATCCTGCAGTCTGAATGCGCACCGTTGGAAAAACTGCGCTACTTTATCCGCCAGGAGATAGAGCTGGTTTTCTTCGCCGAAGAAGGTGATTACCACGCCGTACTGTATTTTGACTGGCGCAGTGTGTCACAGACACATCTTGCTGAACTCATTGCGCTTCGCAAGCGTTATTTTTGTGCCTGGCAAACAGTCATACAGCAATGTCATGATTCGGGGTCGCTGATCGGGGATCCGACCATTTCGGTCAGGGTGGTCGAAGGTACCTTGCGTACCATGATGAGCTGGTACAAGCCTGACGGCCGCTATGACCCTGACGAAATGTCACGCCAAATCATCAGGATCATTGGGGTATCGCAATAGCTGCACACGAGCCGTGGGTACCTTGTGCATACAACGTGAAAGTCAACACTATGAGAAATGCCGTCATTGTTTCCACAGCGCGTACCGCGATAGGCAAGGCCTTTCGTGGATCATTGAACAGCACCAGATCGCCCGCACTGATGGGGCATGTCATTCATCATGCTGTTCAAAGAGCCCAGGTTGAGCCCGCAGCGGTCGATGACGTCGTGATCGGTACCGTTCTTGGGGCGGGTACTGCAGGTGGCAATATTGCGCGCCATGCCGCTTTGGCTGCCGGCCTGCCTGTCACTGTGCCGGGACAAACAGTTGATCGGCAATGCGCTTCGGGTCTCATGGCCATCGCAATTGCTGCGCGCCAGATTGCATCCGAAGGCATGAACATCATCGTGGCCGGGGGGCAGGACAACATCTCTGCGGTACAGAAGGACTATATGCCCTGGACGGCTCGCGAGGCCGATCCCGCCGTCACGGCTGTTGCGCCACATGCCTACATGCCGATGCTGGAGACCGCGGAATATGTCGCCTCGGAATACGGCATCACGCGCCAATCTCAGGACGCGTATTCCGTGGAATCCCAGAGGCGTACCGCCGCGGCACAGGAGAAGGGCCTTTTCGATCGTGAAATCGTCCCCGTTACGGTCCTGCATGAAGTCTTTGAAAAAGGTGCGGATGCACCACAACAGATATCCGTCAGGTTTGATCGTGACGAATGCAATCGCCCGGGCACGACGGCAGACAGTCTCGCTGCCCTGAACCCGGTGATTGACGGTGGTGTGGTCACTGCAGGCAACGCCAGCCAGCTCTCTGATGGCGCCGCGGCCTGCGTGATCATGAGCGCCGAAGAGGCTCGCAACCATGGCTTGACACCGCTCGGAATTTACCGGGGCATGGCGGTTTCTGGCTGTGCACCTGAAGAAATGGGGTTGGGCCCCATTTATGCCATCCCCAAGCTCCTGAACAGGTTCGGCCTGGGCATCAAGGACATCGATGTGTGGGAAATCAATGAGGCATTCGCATGCCAGGTGCTTTACTGCCGAGACTATCTTGGCATAGACCCTGCCGTGTGCAACATCAACGGTGGCGCCATATCGATTGGCCATCCGTATGGCATGACGGGTGCGCGGCTGGTGGGTCATGCACTGCTTGAAGCGCGTCGGCGTGGCGGGCGCTACGCGGTGGTCAGCATGTGTGTAGGCGGCGGTATGGGGGCAGCGGGCTTGTTTGAAATCCCGCAATGATGGCACTGGCCACTGGTGGGTGACGCCATCGCTCTTCGGGGCCAGCAGGACGCGTGTAAACCACGCTATCCGGAACACCGAAAAAAGCAGACATGACTGAAAGTGGGCACAAGGAGACATGAATGGAGTTCTTCGTCATATCCCTTCTCAACAGCCTGAGCTATGGCTTGCTGCTGTTCATGCTGTCATCCGGCTTGACGCTGATTTTCAGCATGATGGGGGTGCTGAATTTCGCCCATGCCAGCTTCTACATGATGGGGGCCTACCTGGCCTATACCATCAGCACGCTGGCGGGCTACTGGTTTGCATTCTTCATCGCGCCACTGATTGTCGGGGTTGCCGGTGTGCTGGTAGAGCGCTACGGCCTGCGGGCGGTGCACAAGTATGGCCATGTGGCTGAACTGCTGTATACATTTGGCTTGTCGTATCTGATGCTCGAAGCCGTGCAGCTCATCTGGGGCCGGTCGGCGGTGACGTACGGGATTCCGAAGAGCCTTCAGGGGCCGTTGCTCACGATCTACTCTACCTCTTTCCCGAAGTACCAGGCCTTCATGATGCTGATCGCCGTGTTGACATTGCTGGCCTTGTATCTGGTGCTGACCCGGACGCGCATCGGCTTGATCATACAAGCGGCACTGACACACCCTGACATGGTGGAGTCTCTCGGCCATGATGTGCCTCGCGTATTCATGTTGGTTTTCGGCGGCGGTTGTGCGTTGGCCGGCCTGGCGGGCGTAATAGGCGGTAATGCCTTTGTCACGGAGCCCGGTATGGCCGAGACCCTGGGCACCATCATCTTTGTGGTTGTGGTGGTGGGTGGCATGGGTTCATTGATGGGTGCGTTGTTTGCCTCGCTGCTCATCGGGATCATGCAGACCTTCGCTGTGGCAATCGATGGTTCCCTGCTGGATGTACTCGCGCTTCTGGGCGTGGCAGTGGGCCCGGATGCGTTTGGCCGCAGCGTCCTGGCCGTGAGCCTTGCGGAAGTCGCACCCATACTGCCGTACGCATTGCTGGTACTCATGTTGGTATTCCGTCCACGCGGACTGATGGGCAAACGAGCGAGCTAGATGATGACAGCACAATCATTGCCGGCCACTCGGACCAGGCCACTGGCCACACAGAGACTATTGGCCGTCTGGCTTGCATTTGCGGCCACTCTGATCGCGGCGCCACACGTGTTCACGTCATCGCTGGCCTTGTCGCACTTGACACAAATGGGTACGGCGATCGTGCTGGGGCTGTCGTACAACATTCTGCTGGGCCAGACAGGCATGCTGTCGTTCGGTCATGCGGCGTATTCCGGCATGGGCGCATTCGTGTCGGTGCACGCCATGAATGCGGCAGCTGCTGGTGCAGTCTGGCTGCCGCTTCCCTTGATTCCAGTGGTCGGCGCGCTCACCGGGCTGGGTTGCGCCGCCCTGATTGGCTACGTGATCACCCGCACGTCTGGCGTCACCTTTGCCATGATCACCCTGGGAATCGGGCAGATGGTTTATGCAAGCTCACTGATGTTTCCGGCATTCTTTGGTGGAGAGGGTGGGGTTTCTACCGATCGTGTCTACGGAGACGCATCGTTCGGCTGGAATTTCGGCCCGCAGTTGCAGGTCTATTATCTGGTTGCGGCCTGGATGTTTCTCTGTGTGGCCGGTGCGTACTATCTGACCCGTACGCCTCTGGGGCGCTTGTTCAATGGCGTCAGGGACAATCCGGAACGGGTGGCATTCGTCGGCTTCAATCCACATCTGCTGCGCTACTTGTCGCTGATGTTTGCCGGGTTGTTCGCCGGCGTGGGCGGCTCATTGATGGCCATCAACTTCGAGATTGCAACTGCAGAAGTGCTGGGTCTGCATGAATCCAGCATGGTGCTCCTGTTCACCTTCATCGGCGGTACGAAAAGTTTCATCGGGCCCATTGTTGGCGCAATCATCGGCATACTGCTCACGAAAGCCCTGCCGGATTACACCGCAGGCTGGCAGATGTATCTTGGCTTGATATTCATTCTGGTGGTCGTCTACGCGCCCGGGGGCATCAGCAGCCTGTTCAGGCCCACGCTGGATGTGGTCAGGAAAGCGGTCGTCCTGCACGAATACCTGGCCCTGTCGCGCCTGGTGGCCAGTTTGCTGGCGCTGCTTTCAGGCACCGTGCTTCTGGTCGAACTGATGTACCACCGCGCCAGTGGCAGCGCTTCGCCCCTGGAACTCATGGGGCTGTCTTTCGGCCAGGGGATCGCGGTGTGGGTGGCCGCCACTGTGATCCTGCTGTTTGGCATGCTTGCCGTCAAGCCATCTGGACGGGCGCTCATCGACCGGCTAGCCGGTCATGACGTCCGTGCAGGGGGGGGTACGCCGGATGCCTGATCATGTTCTCGTGCTCAAGGATGTGCACAAGAAATTCGGCCGGACCGAAATCATTCGTGGTGTGGATCTGGCCGTGAGGCGGGATGAGCGCCTGGCGGTGATCGGGCCCAATGGGGCCGGGAAATCCACTCTTTTTCATCTGATTTCCGGGTTGATCCCCGTGAGCTCTGGAGAAATCTGGTTTGATGGGCGGCGCATCGACAAGATGAATGCCCAGACCATCTATCGTAGAGGCTTGAGTCGCAGCTTCCAGATCACCAATCTGTTTCAGAATCAGACTGTATACGAAAATCTGTTGTCGGCGGCCATGTGGTCCATGGGTTACCACTATACATTCTGGAAACGCATCAGCCAGCTCGGGCCGCTGCATGAGCGGGCGCATCAGGTTCTTGAATTGATTGGCCTGCAATCCCGTCACGACGTCATGGTGAGCCTGCTCACCTACGCCGAACAGCGGGCTCTGGAGATCGGTGTTGCCGTGACCGGGGCAGCCACACCATCATGCTGGATGAGCCTACGGCTGGCATGAGTCGTGCCGAAAGCGACGTGGCCATCGAACTCATCAGGAAAGTCACCATGGGCAAGACGCTTCTGATGGTCGAGCACGACATGGGTGTGGTATTCGGTCTGGCAGACCGTGTGGCGGTGGTGGTGTACGGCCAGGTCATCGCTTGCGACACACCGGACAGCATACGTGCAAATACCAAGGTACAGGAAGCGTACCTGGGCGTACCCAAGGACCAGCAGAAAAGGGGCAGCGATGTCTTTGCTTGATGTCTCCGGGCTGCATGCCTATTACGGCAAGAGCCACGTGCTTCACGGGGTCGACCTGGTGGTCAATCCAGGGGAAATCGTAAGTCTGTTGGGGCGCAATGGCGTAGGCCGATCCACGACGATCAAAGCCATCATGGGGCTGGTCAATTCAACCGGATCCATCCATTTCGATTCTCATGATCTGAAGGGGCTGCGTACCTATCAGATCGCGTTGCGCGGCCTGGCTTATGTGCCCGAAAGCCGCGATGTCTTCCCTGCCCTCACCGTGGAACAGAACCTGCTTCTGGGGCAGCAGCGTGGGAAGCAGTCGCAGTGGAGCTTCGAGGACATGTACGAACTGTTCCCGCGCCTGAAAGAGCGGCGGCACACGCCAGCGGGGGTGATGTCGGGTGGCGAACAGCAGATGTTGACGCTTTGCCGCTCGTTGATGGGCAACCCCAGGCTCATCATGATCGACGAGCCGACCGAGGGTCTGGCGCCGCGTATCGTGGATCTGGTCGCACAGTATCTGGATACTCTGCGTCAGCGTGGGGTGGCTGTCTTGCTGGTTGAACAGAAACTTGCAATCGCACTCGATATTTCACAGCGGCTTTATGTCATGGGCCGCGGAACTATCGTGTTTGAAGGGACTCCCGATGACCTGCGTCAGGATCAGCAAGTGCGCAGGAACTGGTTGGAGGTTTGATCACGACACTTGTGAACCAAAAGGAGACATAAATGAAACGCAACGTAAATTTGAGACTTGGTACCCTGGCTGTGACGCTGGGGCTGTGTTTTGGTACCACAGCGTATGCAGAAACGGTCAAGCTCGCGGTGATCGATCCGCTGTCAGGTACTTTTGCTGCACTGGGGGAAAACCAGCTGCGTACCTGGGAATATATCGCCGACCTGGCCAACAAGGAAGGATGGGGTGGCAAATACCAGCTCGAAGTCGTGGGCTTCGACAACAAGGCGGGCGTGCAGGACAGCCTGAGCCAGCTCAAGCGGGCAATAGATCAGGGTTACCGATTCGTGGCGCAAGCCAATGGTTCCGGGGTGGCATTCGCCCTGGTAGACGCCATCAACAAGCACAACGCGCGCAATCCCGGCAAGGAGGTGGTCTACCTCAACCATGGTGCCATTGATCCTGGGTTGACGAATGATCAGTGCAGTTTCTGGCAATTCAGCGTGGACTCCAACGTTGACATGAAGATGCAGGCGCTGGTCAATCACCTGGCCAAGAACAAGGATGTCAAGAAGGTCTACATCATCGGCCAGAATTATGCGTTTGGGCGTTCAGTCAGCAAGGCGGCCAAGGAGATGCTGGCCGAGAAACGGCCTGACGTCGAAATCGTGGGCGATGATCTGCATCCCATAGGCGAAGTCAAGGACTTTTCGCCCTATGTGGCCAAAATCATCGCCTCCGGGGCGGACACGGTCATCACGGGGAACTGGGGCACCGATCTTGCGCTGCTGATTCGCGCGGCACGGGATGCCGGTCTCGATGCGGACTTCTACACCTATTATGCCGTGCTCAAAGGTTCGCCCACCGCCATCGGTGAAAGCGGCCTGGAGCATGTCAATTATGTGGGGGTGTGGAACGTCAACAACGAAGACTATAAAGGCCGCGACCTGGTCGAAGGCTTCAAGGAAAAGTACGATGATGACCTGACCTGGCTGCAGGCCTATTCGGGTGTGGCCCTGCTCACCAATGCCATGAAGAAGGCCGACTCGGACGATCCTGTCGATGTGGCGTTTGCGCTCGAAGGCATGGAGCTCGACAGTCTGAATGGAAAAATAAAAATGCGCGCAGCCGACCACCAGCTCCAGCAGCCGCTATACATCGCAACCTGGTCCAAGACCAACGATTCCAACGTCCAACTCGAACAGGAGGATACAGGCTTCGGCTGGCGTACTGAAGAAGTCATACCGGCTGAGCAGGCCGAGTTGCCCACAATTTGCAAAATGAAGCGCCCTCAGCGCTAGCCCGCATATTTCGTCAGCAGGCTGAGATCGCTGTTTTTCAGTGACCATCAGCTCGTTGATGCTTGTGAAGCATTTGTCGTGTTGTTTTGAACGGTTTTTCGAGGCTGCAGACGCAACT
>NZ_JBAYPG010000032.1:0-34371 GCF_041677825.1 Castellaniella sp. | reverse complement strand
TGCAGGTTCTCGGCAAACTGTTCGTAGTTTTCCGTGGCCACCACGGTCAGGGTGTTGACCTCGAAGCCGCGTACCCGCTCGCCATCCTGGTTGACGCACAGACGCAGGCCGCGACCAATGGTCTGGCGGCGCTCGCGTTCGGTCTGGATGTCGCGCAGGGTGCAAATCTGGAACACGTTGGGGTTGTCCCAGCCTTCCTTGAGCGCGGAGTGGGAAAAGATGAACTTCAGCGGCGTGCCGAAGGACAGCAGCTTCTCCTTCTCCTTCATGATCAGGTTGTAGGCGCGCTCTGCATTCTCACGATTGCCCGCATTGTTCTCGGCGGTGTCGGTCCAGCCGCCCTTCTTGTCGATGGAGAAATAACCGTTGTGCACTTCTTCGGCGGCGGACTCCAGGTCGATCTCGGCAAACAAACTCTGGTAGGCTGGCAATTTGGCGGCACGGCGATATTCCTCCTCGAACATCTGCGCATACACGCCGTTGACCGGCTGGCCGTCCGCATCGTACTGACGGTACTTGTCCACCGCGTCGATGAAGAACAGGCTGAGCACCTTGATCCCCAATGGGCGCAGGCGCATTTCCTTATCAAGGTGCTCCCTGATCGTGCGGCGGATCATTTCCCGTTGCACGGCCAATGCATCCACATCACCATGGGCCTGGCCCAGCCTCAAGAACACTTCGCCACCGGGATAGCGCAGTTCCATGAACGCTTCGCCCTTGGCCGTATTGATCTCACCCACCCGAAAATCGGCGTAGATCGCGCGGCCATCGGCGCTCTGCTGGAGGTCGTCGCCATCGCTGACCGTGACTTCAACCCGCTGAACGCCAGTGGCGGTCTGTTTATCCAGTTCGACCTTGGCGCTGATGCGGCCGCGCTTGTTTTCCACCTTCACCAGGCGCACGAAGGGCTGGTTGTGCGCGTCTTCTACCGTGGCCGACGCCACCTCGATCTGCTTGACCAGCTTGCGCTCATAGGCATCCACCGCATCCAGGCGGAACACCATGTGGTGCTTGTCCACATGGGTGGCGGAATAGCGCAGTGTGCAGAGCGGGTTCATGGCATCCAGTGCGGTCTTGCCCGCGCCCGTCAGGCCGCCGTCCACGCTTTGCGGCTCGTCCACGATCACGATCGGCCGGGTTGCCTTGATCAGGTCGATGGGCTTTTCGCCGCCGGTTTTCTCGCTGTCCTTGTAGAGGTTATTCACATCCTTCTTGTTGATGGCCCCCACCGTGACCACCATGATCTGGATGGTGGAACTGGTGGCGAAATTGCGCACTTGACCCAGCTTGCTGGAGTCGTACAGGAAGTAATCGAAGGGCATGCCCGCATATAGCCCCTTGAAGTGTTCCTCGGTGATTTGCAGAGTCTTGTAGACGCCCTCCTTGATCGCCACCGATGGCACCACGATGACGAACTTGCAAAAGCCGTAGCGCTTGTTCAGCTCGAAGATGGTGCGCAGGTACACATAGGTCTTGCCGGTACCGGTTTCCATCTCCACCGTGAAGTCACCCGAAGTCAACGAGCTGGAGGGCGGAAGGGCTCCGCGCAACTGGATGTCCGCCAGGTTCTTGAGCAGTTCATCGTCCAGCAGGGTCAAGCGGTTGCCAACACCCAGGTCGGACTCGGCCACGCCGAGGGTCAGTTGCTCCGGCTTGGTGCCCGGAAACAGGTCGCCCGCTGGCGGTTGCGGTGCGCGCATCGTCACCGTGAACTCGGTGCGGCAGACCTCTTGCCCACGGAACAGATCGCACACGGCTTCGATGGCCTGCATCTGGTAGTCGAGATTGGGTTCAAAGTGAAGTTTCATACGCCTTCCCGACTTTTGTGGAGCCTGCAACTGATACAAGAACATTTGTGGAGTCCACAACCAAAAACAGACTCCGCAAAGGAATTTGTGGAGTCTGCAACTGACACAAGCGCACTTGCGGAGTCCAAAATCAAACTTAGGCTCCGAAAAAAAGCTTGTGGCGTCAAGCTACTGCACCAAGTCTCCGTCACATAACCTCCTTACCTTCAGCAAGGTTGACCAGGCGCGGAAAGCACAGGGTAGCGGCACGGCGGCCACTGCCAGGCTGCAATTCCCGCAAAATGCCAGCGTCCCGCAATTGCCGCAGCAAGGCCGGTGCGGTCTTGTCGTGGATGCCAAAGTCCGCCGTCAGTTGGTGAGCCAAATCAGAGAGACGAAAAATGGGTTTGCTGAAAATGGCATCGAGCAGGTGTATCGAGTACTGGGAGTGTGTCGTCTCCTGAATCGCCACCTTCATCTCGTCGTACAGGGCCTTGATGGCCTCGACTCGCCGAATGTTCTGCGCGGCTTGCTCAATCGTGGCACGCAGGAAGAAGGCAATCCAGCCATTCCAGTCCTTGCTCGCCGAGATCGCCTTGAGCCGCTGGTAGTACTCGTCCCGGTGATTTTCCAGATATTCGGACAGGTAAAACATGGGCTGCGACAGTGCCCGCTTCTGATACAAAAACAGCGGAATCAGAATGCGGCCGATACGCCCATTGCCGTCCTTGAACGGATGCAGCAACTCAAACTGCGCATGCACCACAGCCGTCTGGATCAGGAAATCCATGTCATCACTATTCAGATATTGCTCCCATGCTTTCAGAAAATTGGGTAGTTGCAGTGGATTGGGCGGAACAAAGGTGGCTTGTTCGATGGTGCAACCCGGCCGCCCAATCCAGTTCTGGTCGCGGCGAAACTCACCTGGCGTCTTGTCCTGGCCGCGCACGCTGTCCAGCAAGATCCGGTGCAGCTCACGCACGAAGCTCAAACGGATCGGATAGACTTCCAAATGCTGCCTTGCCGCAAACAAGGCTTTGCGGTAATTGGATATTTCCTGAATATCCTTGTACTTCTCGCCCTCCTTGAGCAAGCCCGCTTCCTGCTCCAGCACTTCATCCACCGTGGCTTGTGTGCCTTCAATCTTCGATGACAGCACCGCTTCTTGCGTGGTCAACGGCGAGAGCATCACCGCCGGGTTGGGGATGCCCGCCAGCAAACCGTCATAGCGTGCCAGGGCGGCATTGGCCTGCCCCACCAAGGGTAACAACAGGCGGTAGTCCAGCTCGGTCAGGGGCAGTGCATCTGGCACATAAGGTTGCATGGCGCACCTCACAGACTGCGCACGTTCTGGATGCCGTGCTGATTCAAAATAGCGGCCAGGTTGGTTTTGGCCACGTCATCGACAAAGGCGCTGTCACGGAACACGCAGGTGCTTTCTTTTCCAATCGGGCCAGCCGGTGCCAGTTCCTTGTGCCAGGCGATGATACCCTGGGCCAGTGGCTCCACCTGATCGCGGGTGATCTTTTCGGAAAGACAAGCCAGCAGCACGCCGCCGCCGACGGCATGCACATCAAGGCCTTTGATACTGCGCTTTTCGATGGGCACGCACAGGTCGAGGCCGAGCTTGAGCAGCAGTTCATACAGCACATCGGCTTCACTGCGGCCTTCGAGCAGGTGATCCTGATGGTCGAGCAACGTGGCTTCCAGATCATCCGGTTTGGGATTCCAGGCGCGGATATTGGAGGTGTCGAGCTTGAAGACGCGGAAGCCAGTGTCGCCAGTGAAAAGCGGGTCGGCTTTGCGATGGCGTTTACCGGCGCTAAGGATACGGGCGCGGGTAACGTCAGCGATGGTTTTCCAGCCCGACGCCGTGGCACCGTTCAGAGGCTCGGGCAACTGCACCAGAATGCAGCGACGCTTTCCGCCATCCTCGGCATTTTGGGCAAACACTGCGTCCATGGTCGTTCCCGTGCCAGCGAAGAAATCCACCACCAAGTCCGCGGAATCCGGCGCGGTAGCCAGTTGAAGAATCCGGCGCATCAGACGCGTGGGCTTGGGCGTGTCGAACACCACATCGGAGTTAGGGAAAGTCACGGCAGCAAGGAGCTCTTTCTTTGCTTCTTGTGTGTGCCCAACTTCGCCATAGGTCCAGAGAGTTTGAGGGACACGGCCAGATTTCACTTCACTCAGGAAGCGCTTAAGGCGAGGCATATTGTTACCATCTGTACCCCACCAGATGCGTTTATCCGTACCGGGTTTCAGGTGCGGGCGAAGAAGATCTACGACGCGGTCTGCTCCCGAATTTTGTACTAACCGCATGTTCTTTTGTTCCGCTGTGTACATTGCTAATTGTTGCTGATTTTCCCACAAGGTCAGCTACAGGACAAAAACAGCACAGTCAGGGGGGTAGTTTAGGCGAGTCAGACCGTCCTCCGTCCGGTGGCGGCGCTCAGCCGCGCGGCCGGCACCCGCAGTCCATCTCCACGGCGCAGGCAGGGGAAGCGAAGGTGGCGGGCCGGGCGAAGGGGCGCAATGGCTTGCCTGGGGAGTGGCCGATGTGGGCCGTGTAGGTTGGAAGTTCCGTTTCCAGCTTGACGTTGACGGAAGATAATGGCCGTCGTATGATGCTCCTATCCAGCCCCTGGCAGTAAGCATCACACCTATATTGTGGTCGCCGAACCTTGGGGCTTTCTTTTGCCTGGTGAATATTGATGGGCTGGACACGCCCGGTTCGCCTGTGAAGTGAGCGATGCAGCAAGGTCGCCAGCAGCAGGAACCCACCGAAGTGAGCCAACCCTGTCGGGCTGAACACAGCAGGGATCCCCTTCCTTTGCGCCCTTGGGTGCCGAGCATCAGCGAGAGGGAAGGGAGGATGTCAAGCAGATCTTTCAGGAGAACAGTACGCGTGACCAGTCTGATGAAGCAATTGAATGATTTTTGGGCACTGTCCAGAGACGTATGGAATACCGGTGTTCTTGGTTACTCCATTGGCGATGCCCTGATAGCCATCGGCATTTTTCTGGTGTTTTATGCGCTCAGAGGGGTGTTCCGCAAAGTCATTACCAGAGCCATCACGCGCTGGTTTCACAAAAAGGGGCAGAAGAAAGGCACCGATTTCGATCAGGTGCTGATTCACGCGCTGGCCGGGCCATTGCAATTGCTATTCGTGACATTTGGTGTGTTTTTTGCCTTTCAGTACATTGGGCTCAAAGACGATTTGAGCGTCCTGGGTGACCGCGTGGTCAGAACCCTGGTGGCGATTGCCATTTTCTGGGCCATTTACGACATCACCATCCCGGTCAGCAACCTGCTCAAGCGCCTCGACAGGGTATTGACACACGACATGATCGACTGGCTGATCAAGGGCGTGCGCTGGGTGGTGCTGATCGTCGGGGCGGCCACGATACTGCAATTGTGGGGCATACAGGTGGGCCCCATTCTGGCAGGCCTGGGCCTGTTCGGGGTGGCGGTTGCCCTTGGCGCACAAGAATTGTTTCGCAACCTGATTGGTGGTTTGTGCATCCTTTTTGAAAAACAGTTCCTGAAGGGTGACTGGATACTGGTCGAAGGCGTGGCAGAAGGTACCGTCGAACACATCGGCTTTCGCTCGACCCGGATCCGCCGCTTCGACGATGCACCTGTGTCAGTGCCCAACATGAAGCTGTCCGATGCAGCGGTCACCAACTTTTCACGCATGACAGCGCGCCGCATTTCGTGGAAGATCGCGCTCGAATACCGCACATCGGTCGAGCAGCTCAAGCAAATTCGTGACCAGATCGAGCACTACCTGAAGACATCGGGGGTGTTTGTACAGCCGCCCAGCGCTTCGTTGTTTGTGCGTATCGATTCATTCGGCGATTCGTCCATCGACATCATGCTGTATACCTTCACGACCACCACAAACTGGGGCGAATGGCTCGAGCACAAAGAGCAGTTGGCCTACCGCATCAAGGACATCGTGGCGGATGCCGGTGCAAATTTTGCCTTCCCCAGCCAGTCGGTGTACATCGAGCAGCCCGTGCAGGACGTGCCGCAGCCGTTACCCGCTCGGGCATGAAGGGGTTTTTGCTGGCTTCCGGGCTCCACCCTGGTTCGACGCCATCGCGCATGTCCGCGCGGTGTTGCGCATACAACTGACGGCCCGGCCCGTGCCTGGATGACCCGGCTCAATCTGCATGGCTGCGCAGCCAGGCCAGTTCCTGGACCATGGCCTGCCTTTCCCGGGTGGCCTGGACAAACAGGTTTCTGGTTTTCTCCAGAACGAGCTTGTGCGGGCTGCCGGTTTTCAGTACCGAGCACCGGATGGGTAGCCCGTGATGGCGTATCCAGGCCTGAATGCTGTCGCGGCCTGCCTTGGCCAGCGGCCAAGTGAGGGATTGCTGCTGGCTCGACCGCAAGAATTCCCTGAAGATCGGCGCCGCAGCCTCCGGAAAATCCCCGGGTGCGGAGATGGACCAGTCTCCAGGGGCGCGTGTCGGCGTATCCAGAAGCCTGGTCAGCAGATCTGTGCACCAGGTACGTAGCGGAGACAGGCGCCGCCAGGCAGGGGCTTCGCTTGCGGCATGCAGGATGCCGAGCAGAAATGGCAGGCGGTAGGCCCCGCTCTGCAGTGTGGCCATCATGGCCTGTTCCCTGTCTGCACCGTGCAGTGCGTGGGCGGCATCCAGCAAGACCAGCATGGCCGGGGCGAGTTTCTGCTGCTCGCCGATGCTGCTGGCCTGCCCTGCCGTGTCCCGGATCCGGGCCAGATCCTGATTCAATGCAACCCAGTACGTGTCGATGACGGGCCGGATCAGGTCGATGGCCTCTGCCGAGTTCGAGTCCGCAGTGTGCCGTACCAGCGATGGCAGCGTGTTCACGACCCAATGCCACGCCCGTTCCGGAACGTATCGGGACGCTTGGGGACCGCGCGTTGCCTCCCAGCCTTGCAGGCACTGCAGGGTCCAGGACACGCCGTACTGAGGGATCAACGCAAGGAAATCGGCAACTGCATCGGCTGCCAGGTCTTCGAGACCGAATGGTTCGAGCAGGGCCATCGCTGCAACGGCATCGTCGATGCCGACGGCCACTGGCAATGCAGCAGTCAGCAGCGGATCCCGAGCATCCGCATGGATATGGCCGGGCTTCCAGTGGGCAAGCAGGGCCTGCGTCTGCAACAGGGCCTGTTCATGTTGGCCCGATTGAAGCCCCTGCCGGATTTGCTGCAGGCCCCAGAGCGATCCTGCCTGGCCTGCATGATGAAGCGCCTGTCCTTGGTCCAGATGACCACGGCAGCCCGGTGATACCAGCGGTCCATGGTGTCGCCATAATTGCCCATGAAGCCTTCGTATTCGGATTCATAGGGGTCGAAATCCACGGTCGGGCGTACGAAACACAACTCATCATCGCTCACAGGCGCGCAGCTTCGCGCAGGGCAAGTGCTCGGGGGCGATCCACGCCCTTGAGGCGTTTCCACGACAGGCTGCGTTGGGTGTACTCATGGTCCAGCAGGAAAACCAGGCGATCGGGTGCGGGTCGTTCCCGGTCGTGTGCCCAGCGGCTGGGCACCGGGGTGTTCCAGTGACGCGTCAATGCGTCAGCCACTGCTTGAACGCCTTGTTCAGGCAGGCGTTGCGGGGCGGATGTTTCGGGCAGCATGAGGTTGTACGTCAGTACCACGCGGTAGCCTGCGGTCACCGGACGGGCTTCGTGCGGGCAGTCTGCATAAAAGGCCACCACGCTGAGGTGCTTGCGCGAGCCTCGGGATCTCAGGGTCTGGTTCTGGTGGGAGACCCGGAATTCACTCCCCGAAAAGTCGGACGGCAAGGTGATGATGAGGGTGGCCATCATGCCGTCTTCTTTTTCAGTGTCCTGGTGCGGCAGGAAGAACTGCCCGGGCCCATAGATCAGCAATTTGTCCGGTGCCGCCGTCAGCCGACTGGCTGTGGGCAGGCCCAGTTCTTCCTGTATGCGTGCCAGCGTGTGGTCCAGTACAGCGGGCCAACCTTCGGCTGTCAAGCGCACGGCCGAGGCCGGGATTTCCCAGGTGTCACGTACATCGAGAACATCGAGATCCAGCCGGGTCTCGTCCTTGTAGCCGTGGCGGGCCAGGGTGGCCTGTGCGCACAGGCGATGGGCCGTTCCAGCGCTGATGGGCAGCGCGATGGCGCCCACCCCATCGACCTCGATCCGGGGGTCGAAATCCAGGGTCAAACGGGTGGCGAACGCCGCCTGATCGGCTTCGAGTGTGGACAGCAGTTCTGCGACAGTGGGTGGGCGGGGCATGGGGATGGGTCTCGGTCTGCAATGAATCGCCCGTATTGTTCCGAAGTCTGGCGGCGCTGTACAGGGTGGCCATTGGCAGAGGCACCAGCCTGGCACCCGAGCATTTGCCAGCCTCGAGATTCTGGTCGCGCCATACAGGCGCCTCCCGCGGATCGAATGCAGTACAGTGGCAGTGCAACGCATGTGTTTTTCTGCACGCCTTGCCAACGCACCCGGCCCGCGTGACCCGTGTGGCACGCCTCGGCGCGGTCCCGTGGCGGCCCCGGGCCGGCTGGCCAGGCAGAGGTGGCACGATGGAGATTGAATCATGACTGAGATCAAGCGCACCGCACTGGTCACGGGCGGCAATCGCGGGCTGGGCGAGGCCATTGCCTGTGCCTTGCTGGATGCCGGCCACGCAGTGATCATTGCCCATACGCCTGGCAACCCGCGCATTCCCGCCTGGCTGCAGGCTCAGGCCACACAGGGTCGCCGCTTCACCGCCTATGGCGTGGACGTGGCCGACTTCGGCTCGACCCAGGCGCTTGCGCGCCAGATCCACGAGGACGGTCGGCAGGTGGACATTCTGGTCAACAATGCCGGCATCGTGCGCGATGCCACGCTGCGCAAGCTGGAATTCGATGATTGGGACCAGGTCCTGCGCACCAACCTGTACTCCATGTTCAACATGACCAAGCCCTTGCTGGGCCCGATGCTCGAGCGCGGCTGGGGTCGCATCATCAACATTTCGTCGATCAACGGCACCAAAGGGCAGTTCGGGCAGACCAATTATTCAGCTTCCAAGGCAGGTGTGCATGGTTTCACCATGGCGCTGGCACAGGAAGTGGCGCGCAAGGGCATCACGGTCAACACCGTGGCGCCTGGCTATCTGGATACCGAAATGGTGCGCGGCGTGCCAGAAGACGCGCTGCGCAGAATCATCGATGGCATCCCGGTGGGGCGCCTTGGCCAGCCGGCGGAGATCGCCGCCCTGGTGGTCTTCATGGCCAGCGATGCGGCAGCCTTCATGACCGGCAGCCGGGTGTCCATGAACGGTGGCCAGCACATGGCCTGATCCGGTAGTGGCCTGATGCATAGGGGGCCAGCCTCGTCACGGGGTGTCATGTAAGGGAAATCCCATATTGCCTGCGGCAAAAATAGCCTCTACTCTGATTGTTCAACAATTATTGTTGAACAATTTATATGACAACTATGGAGTGGAGCATGAGGATATTCTCAAGTGGCGGGCGCTGGCAGTGGCTGGCTACCCTGACTGCAGTGGCGGCATCCACGCTAGCCATGGGTGCGGTTTCCGTGGCCCATGCCGACGGCCTGGCTACGGTGGAGTCTGGTACGTTGACAGTTGGCTCGGACCTGACTTATCCACCTTACGCCTATTTCACTGATAAGGTACCCAGCGGTTTCGATCCTGACTTCAGCCGCCTCATGGCAAAATATCTGGATCTTCAGGTCAATATCCTGGATACCCGCTTTGCAGATTTGATTCTCGGGTTGCGTGCAAACCGGTTTGACATCGTGGCATCGGCGCTTTACGTCACACCCGAGCGTGCAAAAATCATCAATTATGTCCCTTACTCAAAGACGGGGGCGTCATTCATTGTTCTGAAGAATGGCGATGTGCGTCCAGAAACACCGGAACAATTATGTGGTCTGAAAGTCAGCAGCATCAAGGCTGCGTCCTGGATTCCAGCCCTGCGGGCCGTGTCCAAGGATTATTGCCCCACGGTCGGCAAGGGGCCGATTCAGGTACTTGAGTTCCCCACGGCCCCCGAAGGGCTTTTGGCGCTTCGCTCCAAAGGGGTCGATGTCATGATCGATGATGCGGCGGTGTCTCACCGCATGGTCAGTGACATGAATGATATCGAGATCAGCTCGAAAAGCCTTCTCTATCCGATCGTCATTGCTTTGGGCGTGAGCAAATCCCAGACGGCCCTCCTTGAAGCGCTCAATGACGCGCTCGATCGTGCAAAGAAAGATGGTACTTACCAGGCGCTTCTCGAGCGCTATGGGTTGGAGGCGCCTACGGCCGAAGAGATTCAGGCCTCTCTGGCTGAAAAACCGGGTAGCTGACAGGTTCGGTAATGAGTTTCGATTGGGACTATACATTCAGCCTTTTATGGGACACCGATTTTTGGATGGCCTGCTGGACGGTGATCGAATTGAGCATCGCCTCGTGGGTCATCGCAGGGTTGTTCGGATTTTTCCTGGCGCTCGCCAAACAATCCAGCCACCGTTGGCTGAATCGGCTGTCCAGGGTCTACATCTGGTTCTTCAGAAGCCTGCCGCTTCTGGTCCTGCTGGTCTTTACCTACAATTTCCCTCAGGTCCTGCCGCAGTCCAGTGTCGTACTGTCCAATCCGTTCTATGCCGGGCTCATTGCCCTGATTTTGAGTGAAGCGGCCTACATGGCTGAAATCCACAGGGGGGGCATTCTGTCCGTGCCCGTCGGGCAGTATGAGGCGGGTCGGGCATTGGGCGTCAGCTATTTTGGCATCCAGTGGCACATCGTGATTCCACAGGCCATTCGGATCGCCTTGCCTACCCTGAGCAATGAGTTCGTGACCATCGTCAAACTGACCTCGCTCGTTTCGGTGATTTCTCTGGCGGAGATTCTGCTCGTGGGGCAAAGACTCTATACGCAGAATTTCCTCATCTTCGAAACCATGGTCGCGGTGGCTTTCTATTATGTTCTCATAGTGACCGTATTCGACAAGGGCCTGGTCTATCTCGATGGCCGGCTCGACATCAGCAAGCGCAAGCACAAGGCGCTGGTGCTTGCGCCCGGCGAGCAAGCGCGCCTGGAAGGCCTGCGTGAGAAAATCCGGACTGCGTCCGGGCCACAAGAGCAGTCCCAGACCGGGCCATTCGTGCTCGAAGGGCGCAGTTTGTGCAAATCCTATGGAACGCTGAAAGCCGTCGACGATGTCAGTCTGGCAGTGCGCCCTGGTGAGGTCGTGTCCATCATAGGGCCATCGGGTTCCGGCAAGACATCCGTCATCCGGACGCTCAATGGTCTGGAAAAACTCGATAGTGGATCCGTGATTCTGGATGGTCGGAATTTCCTCGGGGAATTCGTCCCCGGGTTGCCGGCAGCCCAGTCTGACCAGATCCTGCGTATCGGCATGGTATTCCAGAGCTTCAACCTGTTTCCGCATCGCACGGCGCTCGAAAACATCACGATGGCGCCCGGATTCCACAAACTTGGAGATCGTGAGACGCTGCGCATCGAGGCGCTCCTGCTGCTCGAGAAGGTGGGTTTGCTGGAGTGCGCCAACAAGTACCCGCACCAACTCTCTGGTGGGCAGCAGCAGCGTGTCGCCATCGCCCGTGCGCTGGCCATGCGACCATCGATCATGCTGTTCGATGAGCCAACGTCGGCGCTGGATCCCGAACTGGTTGGTGAAGTGCTCAAGGTCATCGAACAGTTGGCAGCGGAGGGCATCACCATGGTGATTGTGACCCATGAGATGCACTTTGCGTTCAAGGTCTCGGATCGGATTCTGTTCATGGACCATGGCCGCATCCTGCATGACGCCGCTCCAGCAGAATTACTGGCCGTGAAGGATGGGCGCGTCGGTGAGTTTCTGCGCCGGATAGAGCATGGCTGAGGAAAGCGTCTCGGCATAATCAAGAAAAGGCATCGAAGGTGCAAGGATTTATAGAGAGTCACGTGACCCGGTGTCTGGATCGTGCTGATGCGCGGCCGCAGGAGCGCGACCTGGCCTTTACCTACCTGGATGGTGAGGCAGCGATACGGGCCGCCCGGGCGATGGATGGTCGACGGGAAGACCGCGCTGATGGGGCCATATTGCCACTTGCTGGCAGGGTGTGCTCGGTAAAGGCCTGTTTCGACGTGCGGGGCTGGGTGACTCACGCGGGTTCGCGCGCACTCGCCGGTCGGTCGCCAGCGATGCAGGATGCCGCCATGGTTGCGGCACTGCGTCAGGCCGGTGCCGTGCTGCTCGGTCAGACCAACATGACTGAGTTCGCGTTTGGCGCCCTGGGGCTCAATACGTTCTATGGAACGCCCTTGACACCTTTGGTAACAGGAGAAGACCGGGTCTCGGGGGGGTCCAGCTCGGGCGCAGCCGTTTCCGTGGCGCTGGGGTTTGCGGATTTTGCCTTGTGCACGGACACCAGTGGTTCGGCGCGGATACCAGCAGGATTCTGTGGTGTGGCTGGCTATATTCCTTCGCAAGGGGCCTGGCCATGCAGTGGAATGCTGAACCTGGCGCCCAGTTTTGATACACCGGGCATCATGGCGGCTAGTGCGCGGCAATGCCTGGACATCGTAGAGGCAGTAGGTCTGGACCATCTGGATTGCCAGACTTGTTTGCACGGTCAGCCAGCCAGTGCCGCGGCACCATTCCGTGTGCTTGTCCCTGATGAGATCATGGCTCCGCAGCCGGAAGCTGACGTGCTGGCAGTCTTTCATGAAGCCGTGAGACATTTGCGGCTCAGTGGGATCGAGATCATTCATGGGGCTTGTGCGCCTGTTCGTGAACTGGGCGAGCTGGCGGGCAAGGGCGACATGTTCGCTGCGGAGGCTTTCACGGTCCACCAGCATTATCTGCGGCGCTTCGGCGATCGCTATGATCCGCTCATACGCGCGCGTATTGAATCGGGACGATCAGTGCCGGCCCATGAGTACTTGCACACGCGCTGGCTCCTGGATCGCCTGGCAAGGGATTTTGATCGAGCGTTGACGGGTTTCGACGCGCTCCTTACGCCAACGTCACCTATTCTTCCACCGCGCCTGGTCGATTTGCACGACGAGACGACCTACCTGGCACAAAATCGGAAATCCTTTGCCTATACGGAGATTGCCAGTCGCTTTGGTTTGCCGAGCCTCAGCCTGCCAGGGTGGACAAGTGGTGAACCGGTCGGAATTCTGTTTACAGGCAGGCGTGGTCGTGGACGCGCCCTGCTGCAAATGGCAAGTACCCTGGAAAGCCTACTTCAAGGAGAATGTGAATGATCATCAGGACAGCCAAGGACGTGGAAGGCACGCCGCGTGCTGCGAGCGGCCCGGGTTGGCGCAGTGCGCGGCTGATCGTCGAACAGGACGGGCTTGGATACTCCGTGCATGAAACAGTCGTACTCGAGGGCAGTGAACTCCATCTGGAGTACAAGAATCACTTCGAGACCAATTATTGTTATGCGGGTGAAGGTGAAGTCGTCGATCTCGCGACCGGTGTTACCCACGCGCTGCGGCCGGGGACACTCTATGCATTGGATCGGCATGATGCCCACATCCTCAGGGCCACCAGGGGTGACCTGCGGCTCGTCTGTGTCTTCAACCCGCCCTTGGCGGGCGACGAGACGCACGATGCCAGCGGTTCATACGGCCCTCGTGAATGAATCAATCCATGTCCCCATTTTGTCCACAGGAAAGAAGATGAGTAATTATCCAGCGGCTTATCAGGCTACGAAAGGCTCCGCCCTCGAGGTTGATCAGGCGTTCTATCGGCGCATTTCCAAGGAGGTTGAATCGTGCAGGCCCATCGATTCACTCACCGTGCCCATACGCAGTGGTCGGGCCTGGGAAGTCCCGGCGGGGCATGTGTGCCGAATCGTGACCATCGAAGGTCCGCAAGTGGCTGATCTCAACATCTGGAATCGCCATGACCCCAGAGAGCGCCTGTGGGCTTCGCGCACAAGACAATTGCAAGGGGCTCATGTCAGCACCTATGATAGGCTCTGGTCTACACTACCGTTTCTTCGACCGTTGGTCACGATCACCCGCGACACGCTTGATCAATATGGTGTGGATAATGATGGAGGGCGAGTACATGACCTGCTGGGTACGCGTTGCGATCCCTATGTCAACAAAATGCTGACAGGCGAAGACTTTCATTTCCACTGCCATTCGAATCTGACTCGGGCCGTGCTTCCATATGGGCTGACAGAATTCGATGTGCACGATGTTCTGAATGTCTTTCAGTGTACGGGGCTCAATGATGATGATGAGTATTTCATGAAGACTTGTCCTGCCGTGAAAGGTGATTTCTTCGAATTCTTTGCCGAAATTGATCTGCTGTGCGCACTCTCGACCTGTCCCGGTGGCGATCTGTCCATCCCGTTCTGGGGGCCAGACGCGCGTGATCCGATCGAGGTATGCCATCCGTTGGGAATCGAGGTCTACAAGATGCCGGATGCTTTGCTCGAAGGTTGGCAATCCCCAGCTGTCGCCGACTACAAGGGCTTGCATGGCATGTATCCCGAGCAGGTGGTCTGGGAAAAAGAGTCCCGCAGGGGGTAGCTGGAAAAGATTGCATGGACATGGCGAGCAAAGATCTTTCCATCGTCGAGACGATAGAGAGCAGGGTACGGGAGGACATCATCAATGGTCGGCTCGTGTCGGGCGAACAGCTGATCGAGACCGAGATGGCGCGCAAATATGGGGTTTCGCGCAACACGATGCGGGAGGTCTCGCATATGCTGGTGCGCGATGGCCTGGCGAGCTTCATTCGCTATAGAGGGGTCTTCGTGCGGACCTTCGACCTGAAGGATCTGCGCGACATCTATACGGCCCGACGTGTTCTGCAGCTGTATCCCCTGCAGGCGATCACCTGCATTCCGGATGAACTGCTCGAACAGATGCGTCAAACGATTGAGCGTGCACAAAACGAAGTGGCCCAGCGAAATTCACATCTGGTGGGCAGCTTGAGCCTGTATTTTCATCGCCTGCAGGTTTCGGCGTTTTCCTGTAGCTTGATCAATGATCTGTTTCTCAATATTTCGGGCCAGTTGCGTTTGATCTTTACCTTGCCTCCCGACGAAAGCATTGTGCAGAGCCCGTACTGGATCGACAGAGAGCATGAGATCTATGAATGGATGGTGAAGCAGGATATGAAAATGGTCGCCGCACGGCTGGCAGATTATCTCGATGAGTCTGAAAAAATGCTCTCGCAGGTCGTCCTCAAATGGGCTCGTCCTCTGGGATCGTAGCCGGATGCCGGACGCAGGGCCAGCAACCGAAACGTCCTCAGGATTCATTTACCGTATATTGACCACATGTTCAGTACCTGTCACACCAGCACATGATCACGATCCATCACAATCCCCGCTGCAGCACATCGCGCAAGGCGCTCGAACTGCTGCAGGCACAAGGCCAGCCGCTTGAAATAGTGGACTACCTCAAAACCCCGCTGACGGTCGATGCCCTGCGCAGCCTCATCGAGGTTGCGGGCCTGTCGGTGCGCGAAGCCATGCGCACCAAAGAGCCGATCTATCAGCAACTGGGGCTGGATGGGGCCGACGAGGCCGCCTTGCTGCAGGCCATGGCGGCACACCCGGTGCTGCTCAATCGCCCTTTTGTCACCACCCCGAAAGGCACCCGCCTGTGCCGGCCGTTCGAGCGGATCCACGAAATCCTCTGAACACCGGCAATCTTCACCGGCCAGAACATCCGTGTGGATGGCGGCATGGCCCCTGCCCTCTGAGCCCACGCCGCCCGCGCCTTGGCGTGAACCTGGTGGCCTGATGCTCGATCGTCAGCAAAAGCAGGCCTAACGATCAGTCCTCACCAAAAGCAGGCCCGGCGTTCAGTCGTCACCAAAATGGATGCCCTGCGCCAGTGGCAGTTCACGCGAGTAATTGATGGTGTTGGTGGCTCGGCGCATATAGGCCTTCCAGGCATCCGACCCGGATTCGCGGCCCCCGCCGGTTTCCTTCTCGCCCCCGAAGGCCCCGCCGATCTCGGCCCCCGAGGTGCCGATATTGACGTTGACGATGCCGCAATCCGAACCTGTGGCCCCGATGAAATATTCGGACTCGCGCAGATCGGTGGTGAAAATGGCCGATGACAGGCCTTGTGGCACGGCATTGTGCATTTCGATGGCATCGGCGAAATCGCGGTAGCGCATCACGTACAGAATGGGTGCGAAGGTTTCGGTGCAGGCCGGTTCGATCTGGCTTGGCATTTCGACGATGGCCGGGCGCACATACCAGGCGTCCGGATAGCGTTCGGCCAGCAGGCGTTCGCCCCCGGTGACCTGGCCACCGTGGTCGCGCGCCAGCTGCAGGGCGCGCTGCATGCCATCGTATGCAGCCTGGTCGATGAGCGGGCCCACCAGGGTGCCGGCCTCGAGCGGGTTGCCCACGGTGGCGCTGGCATATGCTTTTTTCAGCCGTGCGAGCAGGTCATCGGCCACGGCTTCGTGCACGATGATGCGCCGTGTGGAGGTGCAGCGCTGGCCCGCAGTACCGATGGCACCAAACAGAATGGCCCGGGTGGCCATTTGCAGATCGGCCGAAGGGGCCACGACGATGGCGTTGTTGCCGCCCAGTTCGAGCAGGCTGCGGCCCATGCGCTGGGCCACCCGGGTGCCGACCTGGCGCCCCATGCGGGTGGAACCCGTGGCCGACACCAGGGCGACCCGGCTGTCCTCGACCAGCGCTTCGCCGATATCGTGCCGGCCCAGCAGCACTTGCAGCAGGTCTTTTGGGGCATCGTCGCCAAAGCGCTGGCATGCGCGCTCGAAGATGGCCTGGCAGGCCAGCGCCGTGAGGGGTGATTTTTCGGATGGTTTCCAGACGATGGCATTGCCGCAGACCAGCGCGATGGCCGTATTCCACGACCAGACCGCCACCGGGAAATTGAACGCGGTGATGACGCCGACCACCCCCAGCGGATGCCAGGTCTCGAGCATGTGGTGGCCGGGCCGCTCGGATGCGATGGTGCGCCCGTACAGCTGGCGCGACAGCCCGAGTGCGAAATCACAGATATCGATCATTTCCTGGACTTCGCCCTCGCCCTCGGCGGGGATCTTGCCGACTTCGACGGAAACCAGGCGGCCCAGGGCCTGCTTCTGTGCGCGCAGTTCTTCGCCCAGCAGGCGCACCAGTTCGCCACGACGGGGTGCCGGTACGCTGCGCCATTCGAGAAAGGCCTTTTGGGCCCGGGCGATGACGTCGGGGACTTCGCCGGCGGTGTGGGTCTGCAGGGCGGCGATCCGGGTGCCGTCTATGGGCGAGTGCACGGTCAGTGGGCCGCCCGCCAGAGCAGCGCTGGAGACGCCCAGCGACTGCAGCAGTTCTTGAGTGTTCACGCAGGACTCCTGAAGATATGAATGGTCTGCAATGGAATCGAGCATATCATGCACTCCCTTTATTGGAAAATATTTTCTTCTAGGGAAAATACCTAAAGAATTTGAAACATTTTCAAATCACAATAGATCCTGTTCGCGGGCTGGACTGCCTGTGGCGGGCGCTCGTGGGGGCGCACTCGCACGTGGGGATACGCTACATGCGCGGGTCATTCAGGGTCGCCCATGCAGATCGGGGAGCAGAAGAATTCGATGGCGCAGCAGAATTTCGATGTGGTGATCGCAGGCGGGGCGGCCATAGGCAGCTCGGCCGCCTATTTTCTCAGCGCCGATGCGGGCTTCAAGGGCCGCATTGCCGTGGTCGAACTCGATCCCGGCTATCAGTTCAGCGCCACGGCGCTGTCGGCGGCGTCGATACGGCATCAGTTCTCGAACGCGGAAAATATCCGCATGTCCCTGTTCGGTACGCAATTCCTGCGTGAATTCGCCACGCGCATGGCGGTCGACGGGTCGGCACCCGATCCAGCCTTTCATGAAGGCGGCTACCTGTTCCTCGCCACGGATCAGGGGCTGGCGACCCTGCAGCAGAATCAGGTTCTGCAATCCAGCCTGGGCGCGGATATTGCCTTGTTGTCCGGCGCACAGTTGCGAGCCCGGTTCCCCTGGCTCAAGGTCGACGATCTGGCAGCGGGCGCGCTGGGCCTGAGCGGTGAAGGCTGGCTGGATGCCTACGCCATGATGCAGGGCATGCGCCGCAAGGCCATTGCGCAGGGCGTGCAGTACATCAAGGCCCGCGTCACGGCGCTGCGCGAATCGGCGGGGCGGGTGGTCGAAGTGGTGCTCGACGACGGCCGCGCGCTGGCTTGTGGCGCGGTCATCAATGCCGCAGGGACCGGGGCGGCAGCGCTCAGCGCGCCGCTGGGCATCGAGCTGCCGGTGCGGGCGCGCAAGCGCAGCGTGTTCTATGTGCAGTGTCCCGAGGCACTGCCCGGATGCCCCATGGTCATCGACCCCAGTGGTGCCTATTTCCGCCCCGAAGGCCAGGGTTTCATCATGGGGATCGCACCACCGCCCGACCAGGATCCGGATGCCACCGATTTCGAAGTGCAGCACGCGCTGTTCGACGAGATTCTCTGGCCGGTGCTGGCGGCTCGCGTGCCTGCCTTCGAGGCCTTGCGTTGCCAGCGCAGCTGGGCGGGGCACTACGACATGAACCTGTTCGACCAGAATCTCATCATCGGCCTGCATCCGTCCGTGGGCAATCTGTATTTCGCCAATGGCCTGAGCGGCCATGGCATGCAGCAGGCGCCGGCCATCGGTCGCGCCCTGTCCGAGCTCATCACCACCGGGCGGTACCAGACGCTGGATCTGAGCCGGCTGGGGTGGCAGCGCATTCTGGCTGACCAGCCCGTTTTCGAAGTCAATGTAGTCTGAAGCATCCATCATGAAAACCAGTGCCTTTCCCGCAGAATCCGAATTGAGCGACGCCATGGCCCAGGAGCAGAAGTCGGCGCTGGCCGAGCGCTTGAAATTCCTGCGCCAGCGCAGCGGCCTCACGCAGGGGCAGGTATCGGCGACCAGCGGGATTTCCACCTCGACACTGTCGAAGATCGAAAATGGCCAGCTCTCGCCAACC
The DNA here is from genome assembly GCF_041677825.1 of Castellaniella sp. Taxonomy (GTDB): domain Bacteria; phylum Pseudomonadota; class Gammaproteobacteria; order Burkholderiales; family Burkholderiaceae_B; genus Castellaniella. The sequence goes on along the minus strand of NZ_JBAYPG010000032.1, from coordinate 15,631 downwards.
TATGACGTGCTGCTGCGTCTGGCGCATGGCCTGGAGGTGGATGTGGCCGAGCTGTTCGTCAACGCCCAGTCTCACATGGGGGCGGGTCGCTGGAGCATCGAGCGGGCAGGCCAGGGCGAAATCCATGACACGCCGCTGTATCACCATCGCCTGCTGTTTTCGCATCTGGCCAACAAGCGCATGATGCCGTTCGTGACCCGTGTCAAGAAGCATCGCCTGCACAAGGACGAAGGCTGGAGCCGCCACGACGGCGAAGAATTCGTGTATGTGCTCAGCGGCTGCATCGAACTGCAGACAGACTTCTATCGCCCCGTCACGCTGAATGCAGGCGAGGGCTTCTACATAGACAGCCGCATGGGCCATCGCGTGATCAGCACTGGGGAAGACGACGCCCAGGTGCTCTGGGTCAGTACCACTCCCGATTTGACTCGCAGCCCGCAACTGACATGATGCTCGTAACCAAGGTGCCGTGCCCATGACGACAAACTCACTACAGATGTCCGCTCCACCGATCTTCAGCCCGGCCCAGACCGCGGCGCTGCTGCCCTGGCACGATCTGATGCAGGCGCTGGCCCGGGCGGCAGCGGACATGCAGGCGGGTACCATACGGGCGCCCGCGCGCCAGGTCGTGCCCTATCCCGGTGGCGACGTGCTGCTGTCCATGCCCGCCACGGCGGCCGATATCGGCGTCCACAAGCTCGTCAATGTATTTGCCGGCAACCGGGCTCAGGGGCTGCCGACCATCAATGGCGTGGTGTCCGTGAGCGATGGCGAGACCGGGGTGATCCGGCTGGTGCTCGATGGCCCCACGGTAACCCTGCGGCGCACCGTGGCGGTGTCCATGCTGGGGCTCGGCCGGCTGTGGCCCCAGGGCCCGCGCCACGTGGTGATCTTCGGCACGGGGGCCCAGGCAGCCGGTCATGTGATGGCCCTGCAGGCGCTGCATCCGGATGCCCGCGTCGACATCATCGGGCGCACGCTGACGCAGGCCGGGCAATTCGTTCAGGCCTGCGGGCATGCGCAGGCCCGCGCAGTGGATCGCGTCGGCCCCGATGCCGATCTGATCATCACCACCACCACCAGCAGCACGCCGGTCTACGATATGCCGGCACGGCCCGGGCGCCACGTCATCGCGGTCGGGGCCTATCGCGAAGACCTGGCCGAGATCGGCGCGCAGACCCTGCGCGCCAGCCGCCTGTATGCCGATGATCTCGAGGGTGCCCGCCATGAGGCCGGCGATTATCTCCAGGCGGGTGTCGACTGGGCCCGTGTGCGCCCGCTCACCGATCTGCTGGCCGATCCACCCTCCGAAGAACCCGCGGTCTTCAAGACGGTGGGCTGCGCGGCCTGGGATCTGGCGGCGGCGCGCTGTGCGCTGGCCCATCAACCACTTTCCTGACATCGGAGGCTTGCCTTGTTCCAGGTCATCATCGACAGCTTGATCAGGGCGTCCGAGCTGGCCCTGATTGCGGTAGGCCTGACCATGGTCTACGACGTGCTCAGGTTCGCCAGTTTCGTGCACGTGCAGTTCGGTACCGTGGGGGCGTTCATCGCCCTGGCCATCAGCCTGGTGCTGCCCCTGCCGATTGGCTGGGCCATACTGGTCGGGGTCATCGTGGCCTGCCTGGTCACCGGCTACCTGGGGGTGCTCAGCGACCGCCTGGTATTCTCGCGCTTGCGCAGCAGCCCCGCGGCCATCCTCATGATCGCCTCCTTTGGCCTGGGGATGGTGATGCAGTACAGCGTGCAGGCCATCTGGGGTGCGGGCGCGCGCTCGTTCCCCCTGCCACTGACCCGCCCCTGGGTCATCTGGGATGGTCGCATCTCGCCGTCCGGTGCGGCCGTGCTCATCGCAGCCCTGCTCGCCATGCTGGCTTTCCATCTGTTGCTCACGCGCACCAAGCTGGGCATCGCCATGCGGGCCACGGCCGACAATCCGCCGCTGGCCGAAGCCAGCGGCATCTATACCGAGCGCATCATACGCATCGTGTGGTTCATCGGTGCGGCCCTGGGGGCCCTGGGCGGCATCATGCTGGGCCTGGTGGCGCAGATCCAGTCCAGCATGGGCTTCGAGATCATGGTGGCCGTGTTTGCGGCGGCCATCGTCGGGGGCATCGGCAATGTCTACGGGGCGGTGCTCGGCGCCATGATCGTGTCCTTTGCCGAAAATGTCGGTCTGGTGGTCAACTGGGCGCCTCTGCTGCAGCTGACCGGGCTGACCTCGGCCACCGACCTGTACATTCCCGTGGGCTACAAGACCGGCATTGCCTTTGTCATTCTGATCCTGATCCTGCTCGTGCGCCCGCGCGGGCTGCTGGGGAGGCGTTCCTGATGATTGATTTCATTGTCTATCTGCTGACCATCGTCGGTATCTACGGCCTCATCACCCTGAGCCTGAATTTCCAGTATGGCCAGACCGGGCTGGTCAATTTCGGGCAGGTGGCCTTCTTCATGGTGGGGGCCTATTTCTCCAGCATCGCGACGGCCATTCTGGGCTGGTCGGTCGGGGTGGGCTTCGTGCTCGCCATTCTTGCCGGCGGGGTGCTGGGGGCCCTGATGGCGCTGCCCATTGGCGACCTGCGCCAGGATTACTGGGCCATTGCCACACTGGCGGCAGCCGAGCTGATCCGCATGATCTTCCTGAACACCAACCTGGGCAGCGAATACGTGGGTGCGTCCTATGGCATTTCCGGCATTCCGGCCCCGTTCCAGGGGTATTTCTCCACCCAGGCCTACGGTTATTTCTATCTGGCCCTGGTGGCCGTGTGCGTGGTCGGTGCCTACGTACTCGTCACGTGGCTCGGGCGCTCGCCCTACGGGCGCCTGCTCAAGGGGATCCGCGAGAGCGACGAGGTCGCCCGGGCGCTGGGCAAGGATGTACGCAACGCCCGCATCTGGTCCCTGGTCATCGGTGGTGCAATCGCGGCGGCCGGGGGCAGCCTGTACGCCCACTTCGTGGGCTTCATCGACCCGCGCTTCTTCATGCCCCTGGAGACCTTCCTGATCTGGGCGATGGTCATCATGGGCGGGCCGGGCAACAACCTGGGGGCGCTGGTGGGCACTCTGGTGATCGAGGTGATCTACAACTCGACGCGCTTCATTCATGTGCCTGCCGAGTACTCGGCCACGGTGGCTGCGTTGCGCATGGTGCTGATCGGCATCCTGATCATTCTGGTCATCCTGTACCTGCCCCGCGGCCTGGTGCCCGAGCGTCGGCGCCGCTATCCCCGGCCGTCGCGGCTGTCGAGCCCGCCAACCGGAGAGCCTCATGCTTCTTGAAGTCGACAGGGTCTCACGCCACTTCGGCGGCCTGATTGCCCTCAACAACGTCTCGCTGACCGCCGAAGAAGGCCAGATCACCGGTTTGATCGGGCCCAATGGTTCGGGCAAGACCACCCTGGTGAACATCATCTCGGGCTTTCTCAGGCCCACGTCGGGGCGTATCACCTTCGCCGGGCAGTCCATCGAGGGGCGCGAGCCCTATCGGATTGCCCGCCTGGGGCTGTGCCGCACCTTCCAGATCACGCTGAATCCGCAGCGCATGACGGTGATGGAAAACATGCTTCTGGGGGCCAAGCAGCAACTGGGCGAAAGCGTGCTCATGGCCGCCCTGAAGCCGCGTTCGGTGGCTGCGGAAGAAAGGCACAATCTCGAGCGGGCCTGGCATTTGCTCGAAATGGTGCGGCTGCACAACCACGCCAACGAACTGGCCGGCGGCCTCTCGGGGGGCCAGAAGAAGCTGCTGGCGCTGGTGCAGGTGCTGATGGCCAAGCCACGCCTGATCCTGCTCGATGAGCCTGTCGCCGGGGTCAATCCGCGGCTCATCGATGACATCGTCGAGGTCATCAAGACGCTCAGGAACAACGGCGAAACCTTCCTGATCATCGAACACAACATGGCGGTCATCCGCGAGCTGTGCGACACGCTCTGTGTGCTCGATATGGGTCAGGTCCTGGCCGAAGGTCCGGTGGATGCCGTACTGGCGCGTGAAGACGTGCTCAGAGCCTACATCGCCGCAGGGGGGCAACTGGATCCCGATACCGAGATTGCCACTGTCATGGCTGCCGATTCTCAGGAGCATGCATAAATGGGGATACTCACCGCAGAGAACCTGACCGTGGGGTATGGCGATACCGAAATCCTGCACGGCGTGAGCGTGGCGGTGGCCCGGGGCCACATCACCACCATCATCGGGCCCAACGGCGCGGGCAAGTCGACCCTGCTCAAGGCGCTGATGGGCTATCTCGTGCCCAGGACCGGGCTGATCCGCTTCGAGGGCGACGACATCACGCATCTGCCGGCGCACCTGCGGGTGACGCGGGGCATCGCCTTCGTGCCGCAGCTCGACAACGTCTTTCCGTCCCTGACGGTGGAAGAAAACCTCAAGATGGGCGGCTACTCGCTCGAACGGGCGCTGCTGGGCGAACGCATTGCCCTGCAGTACGAGCGCTTTCCACGGCTTGCCGAGCGGCGGCGCCAGGGCGTGCACACCATGAGTGGCGGTGAGCGCCAGATGCTGGCCCTGGCCCGGGCGTTGATGACCGATCCGCAGCTTTTGCTGCTCGACGAGCCCACGGCGGCGCTGTCACCCCGCATTGCAGCCGAAGTCTTCGAGAAGATCCAGGAAATCAACACTCAGGGGGGGCGCACCATTCTGATCGTGGAGCAGAACGCCGAACTGTCCCTGAGATCATCCACCTTCGGCATCGTGATGGCCGATGGTCGCAACGCCTTCGAGGGCCGTGCCGACCGCATCCTGACCGATGAAAAGATTCGCGAGGCCTATCTGGGCACAGCCAAGAGCTAGGTTCGTGAGCACTCGCCACCGGTCAACCCGATCCGGTGGTCCGGCTGTCACGCGCAGCCACCTGATCAATCCTGTCTCTGACGGAGGAGCACATCATGAAACAAAAAATCTTTCAACTTGCAGCCGGTGCCACCACGGCCCTTTTCCTGGCCGGCATGGCCACCCCGGCGCTGGCCGATGACATCAAGATCGGGGTGCTGGTGCCCCTCACCGGCACCAGCGCCATCCAGGGCAAGGACATCTCGCGCGGCATCCAGCTGGCAGCCCAGCGCATCAACAATGGCTTTGAAATTCCGCAGAAGGACGGCAGCACGGTCAAGGTGGGCCCGGACACCCTGGGCGGCAAGATCGAACTGATCATCGAAGACACCGAATCCCGGCCTGCATCGGCGCTCGATGCCATGCGCAAGCTGGTCAACGTGGACAAGGTCCCCGTGGTGCTGGGCATTCTGTCCAGCGGGGTCTGTGTGCCCACCGGGCAGTTCGCGCAGCAATCCAAGGTCGTCGAAATCTGCTCGTCATCGACCTCGCCCGAACTGCGCAACATCGGCCCTTATCTCTTCAGCACCATGGGTCTGGACGATCTCATGGGGCGTGCCATGGCCGACTTTGCCCTCGAAGATGGCGCGGGCAAGACCTATTCCAGCCTGGTGACCAACAACCCGTTCGGGGTCGGCATGGAAATCCAGTCGTGCCAGCAGCTGCAGGACAAGAAGGGCGGCGAATGCATCACCAAGGTGCGCTACGAAGAGGGCAAGTCCGACTACAACGCCGATCTGCGCCGTGCCGTATCGCAGAATCCGGACGGTGTGTTCTTCACGGCCTATGGGGCCGATGCGCGTCTCATGCTCCAGGAGGCCTTCCAACAGGGCATCGATGTCGGCGCGAACTGGTATGCCGATTATCCCTCTTTGTGGATTTCCGACATCCAGGAAACCCCGCAGATCGGTGAAGGCATTCGCGGTCTCGAACCGGGTTCGGCCGGCCCCGAATACGACGCCTATGCCGCAGCCTACAAAGAGGCATTCGGCGAGGAACCCACCAGCGTGTTCGGCAGCTACGCCTATGACTCGGCCATGCTCGTTGCCCTGGCCATGGAACAGGCCAAGGCCGCCACATCGGATGCCGTTCGCGATGCGCTGATCCCGGTGTCGCAGAACTATGCCGGCGTGACGGGCGACAAGGCCTTCGATGACGACGGCATGCAGAAGAGCGAGTCGTATCGCCATGTGATCGTCAAGGACGGCAAGCTGGTGCCCTACGAGAAGTGATCATCGGCCAGCAGCATGCGGGCCATCGCGTCCGCATGGCTGCGCCTGACCATGAGTTCCCAGGCCTGGCCAGAACCATCCAGTGGGCGCAGCAGCAGCGCAAACTTGAAGAACAGCGTCTGCGCACACTGACCCTGGCCGAACACCCTGGGGTGCAGGTCCAGCGGGCAGCCGGCATTGAGCACGTCGCGTGCGTCGGGGCCGGCCAATTGCAACACGCAATAGGCACTGCTTTGTTCGGTCACGGCAAAGAAGGCAGTGCCGGCGAGGGCGGCTTCGATGCGGGCGGCCCAGCCGTCAGCCGGGCCCGGGCCTGCACGCAGCAGCCATTCATCGGGTGACAGCCACAGGGCATGCAGCCCCGGGCGTGCGCTGACAGTGTTCGGCGCCATCGGCAGGGGGATGCCCAGTACTTCGGCCAGTGCGTGCCTGGCATCGCTGTCGTGCCTCGGCAGGCGCAGGTTGGTCAGCTCGATTTCGCGGCATTCGGTCAGTTCGACGGCCTGAGGACGGCCACGCCGCAGGACGGTTTCGTCGGCCTGGCACAGCTCGGCCAGAGCGCTGTGGTGCCGGGCTTCATTCGACATGCTGGCGCGCCCCGTCAGGATCGTAAAAAACGGGTGAGCAGACGCGCGCACCCATGAACTGACCGTCGGCGGTCGCGACGGTAAGGCTCTCGCCCATGCGCGAGTGTCCATCCCTGAGCAGGGCCAGGGCAATCGAATGGCCCAGCACAGGGCTTGCGTAACTGGATGTGACATGGCCCTGCATGTCAGCCAGACGGGCCGTGGTGGGCGCCTGCAGGATCTGGCCCCCTTCGGGCAGCACTTGCGTGGGATCCTGCGTCAGCAGCCCCACCAGCTGCTTGCGCCCCGAACCCGCCGTATGGCTGCGGGCCAGGGATCGCTTGCCGAGAAAATCCTTGGTTTTCGAGACCATGCCACCCAGGCCCAGGTCGATGGGACTGACGGACCCATCGGTGTCCTGGCCGACGATGACGTAGCCTTTTTCGGCCCGCAGGACGTGCATCGCCTCGGTCCCGTAGGGGGTGATGCCGTGTGGTGCACCGGCCTGCATCAGGCGTTCCCAGAGAGGGCGGCCCAGGTCGGCGGGCACGTAGATTTCGTAGGACAGCTCGCCGGAAAAGCTGACCCGCAGCACGCGCACCGGCATGCCATCGATGTGGCCGTCCTGGAAACTCATGAAGGGGAAGGCCGTCGGCGAAAGGTCAACGTCGTGGCAGACGGCCTGCAGCACCTTGCGCGCCTGCGGCCCGGCCACCGTGGCCACGCTGTACTGGTCGCTGATCGAGGTCAGGAATACCCGCAGCTCGGGCCATTCGGTCTGCAGCCACTGCTCCATCCAGGCCAGTACGCGGGCGGCGCCAGCCGAGGTGGTGGTGACCAGGAAATGATCTTCGGCCAGGCGCAGGATCACGCCATCGTCCATGACCATGCCGTTTTCATCGAGCATCACACCGTATCGGCACAGGCCGGGCCTGAGCCGGGTGAAGGCGTTGATGTACATGCGGTTGAGGAATTCGGCGGCGTGCGGCCCGCGGACGTCGATCTTGCCCAGCGTGGCGTAATCGAGCAGCCCCACGGCCTTGCGCACCGCCAGGCATTCACGGGCCACGGCGGTGACCATGGACTCGCCCGGCCTGGGGTAATAATGGGCCCGCTTCCATTGCCCCACATCTTCGAACCGGGCGCCGGCCGTTACATTCCAGGCATGCAGGCTGGTCTTGCGCACGGGATCGAAGTGCACGCCCAGTTCACGCCCGGCGATGGCGCCGAAGCTGATGGGTGTGTAGTTGGGCCGGAAGGTGGTGGTGCCGGTTTCGGCCATGCGCTTGCCCTGCAGCAGCGCAAGAACGGCCATGCCGTTGATGTTGCCGAGCTTGCCCTGATCCGTGCCGAAACCCATCGACGTATAGCGCTTGACGTGCTCGGCAGATCGATACCCTTCGCGCACCGATAGCAGGATGTCGGCCACCTGGACGTCGTTCTGGTAATCGATGAATTGCTTGGGGCCGCGGTTCGCACGCTCGACCGGGCCGATGAGCCATAGCGGCAGGATGGGGTCGCAGGCCTGGGTGGGGGCTTGCCAGCGCGGCGCCGGGGGCAGTGCCGTCACCGGGTCACCCAGGGCCGCGGCTGCGGCCTGCCGGCCTGCTGAAACACCATGATCGAGTGCCTGCTGCAGATCGAACAGCCCGGCAGCCGCGCCGGCACTGCGATGGTGGCTGTCCGGGGCCTCGATGGGCGTGAAGCAGGCGAGGGCGTCGTCCCAGTGCAGGTGCCCCCGAGCCTGGGCATGCAGGTGCACGACCGGGTTGAACCCGCCCGACATGGCCAGCAGGTCGCAGGCGATGACGCCCGATGCTCCGGGCACCGTGTTCGGGGCCTCGGGCCTGGCCGCCGCACTGGTGGACGCGGGGTTGGCTGCAGTGGGCGTGAGATCCGGCATGGTTCGCGCAGGATTCGCGCTGGTGGATCGATAGGCCTGAAGCCGCACGGCCTTGACATGGCGACCGCCTTCGGCTGCGGCGACTACGGTGCGGTAATGTATGGCGATCCCCAGGGCGGCGGCCTGGGCCGGCAAGGCGCCCTGGCCGGGCGCGCGCGGATCGACGACCAGCACCTGCGCGCCGCAGCGCTGCAGATCGATGGCGCACTGGTAGGCCAGGTCGTTGTTGGTGAAGAGCACCGCATTGCGCCCCGCAAGCACCCCGTGACGATGGATGTACGCCGAGACGGCCCCGGCCAGCATCACGCCGGGCAGGTCATTGCTGCCGAACACCAGGGGCCGTTCGTGGGCGCCCGTGGCCAGCACCACGCGCCGAGGGCGGATCTTCCACAGGCGCTCGCGCACCCCGCGGCGCTGTGCCAGGGGCAGGTGGTCGTGACAGCGCTCGCAAGCCACGACGAAATCGTGATCGTGGTAGCCCGCAACCGACGTGCGCAGCAGGATGCGCACGTCGGGCAGTTCTTGCAGTTCGGCCATTCGGGCCGCAACCCATTCTGTGGCGGGTCGACCGTCGATTTCGATGGGGTTGGCAAGCAGGCTGCCGCCCGGTTCGGCATCCTGTTCGACGAGCAGCACGCGCGCGCCCGCCCGGGCGGCGCTGCAGGCCGCTGCGAGCCCCGCCGGACCGGCCCCCACCACCAGCACGTCGCAATGCGCAAAGCGCTTGTCGTAGTGATCCGGATCGGGGTGCTCGGGCGCCGTGCCCAGGCCGGCCGCATCGCGGATGCGTTCTTCGTAGCGGCCCCACCAGCGCCGCGGCCACATGAAGGTCTTGTAATAGAAACCGGCGGCCATGAACGGTGCCAGCCGCTGCATGATGGCCAGACGGTCGTTCTCGAGGCTGGGTCGGGCGTTCACGCTGGTGGCGCGCAGCCCGTCGTACAGCAGGACTTCGGTGGCCCGGGCGTTGGGGATGGTATGCGGGCCGCTTTCGAGCTGCACGATGGCGTTGGGCTCTTCGACGCCGGCGCTCAGGATGCCGCGGGGCCGATGGTATTTGAAGCTGCGCGCGACGAAATGCACGCCATTGGCCAGCAGTGCCGCGGCCAGCGTATCGCCGGCCCGCCCCGTATAGGCCTTGCCGTTGAATTCGAAATGCAGTGTCTGGCTGCGGTCTGTGCGCCCTTCGGAGGGCAGGCGCCACGGTTCGCTCATGCGGGCTCCTCATCCATCCGGGCTTCACCGGGCACCACGTCTTGATCCAGTACGCGGTAGCTTTGTGTATCGCGCACCAGTGTGAACCAGCGCCGGCAGCCATGGGCGTGTACCCACTGCTCGCGCAGGGGTCCGCAGGGGTTGCGGCGCATGAAGAGATAATCGCCCCAGCCTGCGTCGCTCAGGTGATCCGTGTCGGTCGGGCGCCGGATGTCGGCTTCGCCCCCGTACGAGAACTCGCTTTCGGCGCGCTCACCACACCAGGGGCATCGGATCAGCAGCATGGGGCCTCCGTTCAATGGGCCACGGCCGCCGCGCCGTGTTCATCGATCAGATGCCCGGTGTGGAAGCGGTCGAGAGAAAATGGGGCGTTCAGCGCATGCGGTTCATCGTGCGCGATGGTATGGGCAAAGACCCAGCCCGAACCCGGGGTGGCCTTGAAGCCGCCCGTGCCCCAGCCACAGTTGAAGTACAGGCCCTTGACCGGGGTTCTGGATATGATGGGGCTCGCGTCGGGCGAGACATCGACGATGCCGCCCCACTGGCGGTTCATGCGCACACGGCTCAGGCTCGGAAACATTTCGACGATGGCCTGCAGGGTATGCTCGATGCTGTGATAGCTGCCGCGCTGGCCATAGCCCAGGTATTGGTCGATGCCGGCCCCGATCACCAGATCGCCCTTGTCGGACTGGCTGATGTAGGCGTGCACGGTGTTCGACATGATGACCGTATGGATACAGGGCTTGAGCGGTTCGGACACCAGCGCCTGCAGGGGGTGGCTTTCGATGGGCAGGCGGATGCCGGCCATGTCGGCCAGCACGCTCGAGTGCCCGGCCACCACCACGCCCAGTTTGCGGGTGGCGATGAAGCCCTTGCCCGTGTCCACCCCTTCGATGGCGCCGTCGCGCAGGCGGATGTTGGTGACCGGACAGTTCTCGATGATGTCCACCCCCAGGCTGTCGGCTGCCCGGGCAAACCCCCAGGCAACGGCATCGTGCCGGGCGACCCCGCCGCGCGGCTGGAATGACGCGCCAAGCACGGGATAGCGCGCCTGCAGGTTGATGTTGGGTACGAGCGCCTTGATCTGGGCGGGCGTGAGCCAGTGTGCATCGACCCCGTTGTAGCGGTTGGCATTGATGCGCCGCTGGGTGTCACGGACTTCCTGCAGGGTATGGGCCAGATTCATGACCCCGCGCTGGCTGAACATGACATTGTAGTTCAGCGCCTGCGACAGACCCTCCCAGAGTTGCATGGACTTTTCGAACAACTGGGTGGATTCGTCCCAGAGGTAGTTGGAGCGCACGATGGTCGTATTGCGTGCCGTATTGCCCCCGCCCAGCCAGCCCTTCTCGAGGACGGCAACATTGCGCAGGCCGTGCTCGCGGGCCAGATAATAGGCCGTGGCCAGCCCGTGGCCCCCCGCCCCGACGATCACTGCGTCGTAGGCCCTGCGCGGCTCCGGGCTGCGCCAGGCACGGCCCCAGTGGGCGTTGTGGCGCAGGCCATGCCGTACAATATCGAGCAGCGAGTAACGATTCTTCATGGTCCTTGCGGGCCTGTTCCGCCAGAATGACGAGGATCGTGCCATGTTAGCGCAGGCGCATGCTGGTTTGCACATCATGCGCCTGTCGCGTTGTGGTCTGTGCGGTGCCGCTGTGCGCTGCATTCCCTGGGGTCCCATGTCAGAATCATTCTGTTCCTCGAATACCGCATCGGTTCATCATGTCGTCGATTCTGCCACGGGTGGTGCGAATACGGATGCGCCGTGGTCCATCACCGCAGATGGTGATTGCTGCGTGATCATCGAGTTCGGGCAGGTCATCGATCTGCACACCAACGAAATCGTGCATGGTGTGGCGGCGCGGCTGCTCGATGCGGCCATTCCGGGGGTTGTGGACATCGTGCCTGCGTTCACCACCGTGGCGGTGCATTATCGCCCCGAGCGCTTTGCACAAGAGGGCAGGCCCCACGAAAATCTGTGCCGGCGGCTCGAAGCCGTGTTGGCCGAGGGCATTCAGCCGCAGAATGACGCATCGCGCACCGTGGACATTCCTGTGTGCTATGGGGGGGATGCCGGCCCCGATCTGCCGGCCGTGGCGCAGGCCTGTGGCCTGTCGCCAGAGCAGGTCATCGCCCGGCACATCGCCTCGGCGCACCGGGTCTACATGCTGGGTTTCCTGCCGGGCCTGCCGTATATCGGCGGCCTGGATGCGCAGTTGCGGCTGCCGCGGCGCAGCATGCCGCGCTTCCACGTACCGGCGGGCAGCGTGGCGATTGCCAACGACCAGACTTGCATCTATCCACTCGAATCGCCGGGTGGCTGGCACATCATCGGTCGCACGCCACTCTCCTTGTTCGATGCGACACGGGCCTCGCCCTGCACCTTGCAGCCGGGCGACCGGGTGCGTTTCGTGCCTATCACAGACGCAGGGTGCAGCCAGCCATGATAGCGGTGCTCAAACCCGGTGCGCTGTCGCTGCTGCAGGATCTGGGGCGCTACGGCTGGCAGCGCTTCGGGGTGGTGGTGAGTGGCGCCATGGATCAGTGGGCGCATCGCTGCGCCAACGCCCTGGTGGGCAACGCGGATGACGCGGCGTCGCTCGAAATGACCCTGGTGGGCCCCAGCCTGCTGTTCAGGCAGGCGCAGGTGATTGCCCTTTGCGGCGCCCACCTGTCGGCGCGTATTGGCGCGCAAGAGGTGCCCCTGAACCGGGCGCTGGTGGTGCGGGCCGGGGCGCGGCTGGATTTCGGCCCGCGGGTATCCGGTGTGCGTGCCTATCTGGCCGTGCGTGGCGGGTTTGCTGTCGAACCCGTACTGGGCAGCCGCAGCACGCATGTACGTGCCGGCATGGGGGGGCTGCAGGGTCGGGCCCTGAAAAAGGGGGACATCCTGCCCACGGTGGGCGGGCTTGACGATGCCGAACAGGCACTGCTGGGCACACAGGATTTTGTTCGCCTGCATCGCCCGGCGCGGGTGGCGCCGGTACCGAGATCCGATGGGCGCATACGGATCGTGCCCGGGCCGCAATGGGACCTGTTCACCGAGGCGGCGCATCGGTGCCTTCTGGATTCCGGCTTCAGGGTCGCCGCACAGTCCGATCGCATGGGGATCCGCCTCTCGGGCGTGGCGCTCGAACAGCACCAGGCGCTGGAGATGATTTCCCAGGGCGTTACGTTCGGGGCCGTACAGGTCCCAGCCGATGGCCAGCCCATCATTCTGATGGCCGATCGGCAGACCACCGGCGGCTATCCGAAGATCGCCCATGTGGCCAGTGTCGACCTGCCCAGGCTCGCACAATGCGCGCCGGGTGAGCGCCTGTATTTCGAGACCATATCGCTGGATACCGCCCAGGCGCTGTATCTCGAGCGCGAGCAGGCCCTGGCGCAGTGGCGCGCAAGCCTCTGAGCCCACGCGCCGGGACCGCGCCTGAGGCGGGGCGCCAGGGGTTTGCGATACAGGTCGGCATCCCGGGCGTGCCGCTCCGGGATGCCCTTCAGAATCGGTGCTGGATGGCGAGGCCGGCTTCCACGCCAGTCAGATCTGCGAGATAGGCCAGCCCGGTGCCGTATGAGGCATAGCTGTAGGCCGTGGTGCGTCTGGACAGTGGATAGGTGAAGACTGCGGCATAGATGTTCTGTTTCGCCGTTGCCAGTGTCTGGCCGGGGTGCAGGTCTGCGTAGACGTCGTCCAGATTGGACGCCGTGTGCGACCAGGTCAGGCCCAGGCGCCCACCTCCAAGGGGGGCAGACAGCCCCAGATAGTAGTTGTGTGATCTGAAGCCCGGGTTGTTGTAGTCGCCCAGGCCGGTCGGGGCATGGCCGCCAAAGGTTTTGCTGCTGATGTCGCCCGGTTTCTTCAGTTTGCCATTGCGATCCTGCCCATAGGCCAGCGTCAGCCGGACGACATCGAAATCGTATGAACCCGCCAGCACCCAGTTGGTGACGGCATACGACCTTGCGTGGCCATTCTTGTCATTGGCCCGTTCACGATCCAGGGTGGCGGACAGGCGCAGCGGCCCCTGCCTGTAGCGCACGCCGGTGCTCAGGAAATGGGTCCGATCCGCATCCGCATCGATGTCAGGCGAGTGGCGCAGTATGGCCCCATCGGCAGCATAGCCCACGCCGAACTGCAGTCCCGACCATGCTGGCGATACATATTGAAACATATTGTCGCGCGTAACGCCGGCGCCGCCGAAGGCCCGCGTGGCCTTGCCCAGACTGCGTGTGGTGTTCACGCTGATGAACTGGTCCGAGATGCTTTTCTGGCGGCCCAGCGTCAGCGTGCCCCAGCGCTCGTTGGACAGACCCAGATAGGCCTTCTTGCTGAAAGCATGATTCGCTTTGGCGGTGCCGTCACCCAGATTGAATTCCTGCTCGAGCAGGAACAGGGCTCGGCTGCCATCACCCAGATCTTCGGTTCCCTTGAGGCCGAACCGGCTGCTTTTCAGGTAGCCGCTGCGTACCCCTGACGTGGTGGCCCGTGCCGCCGAATCGCCCTGTTGGTAGCGATACTGCGTATATCCATAACCTGCATCGACTATGCCATAGAGGGTGATGGATGAAGCGGCCTGGACGGGGCCTGCAAGGCACAGGCCGCTCAGCAGGCCGGTGACAATCAGGTGGGGTGTTGGCATGACGTTCCTGAAACAATGACACAATAGGCCCAACAGGGCTCCCCCAGGTTTTTAACATGAAGAATGATTCTCAGTCTCATATACATTCCCAGCACCTGATCCAGGCCCTGGGCCTGCAGCCGCATCCAGAGGGCGGGTACTACCGCGAACTCTATCGTTCCCGATCCACGCTGCCTTACCGGGGCCACAGCCGCAGCACGCTCACGGCTATCCATTACCTGCTGGGGGTTGCGGATCATTCGGCATGGCACCGCATCGATGCCGATGAGGTCTGGTCGTTCCACGCTGGCTCGGTGCTCGTCCTGTATGTCTGGGATACTGCGAGCAATGAGATGGCCATCACGCAACTGGGTGACCCACGCATCCATCCGGGGGCCCGGTTTCAGGCTGTGGTGCCTGCCGGCTGCTGGTTTGCGGCCGAGCTTGCCATGAGGGCTGCACACACTGCTGGCCCGGAAACGGAATACGATCCAGCCGCGTTTGCACTGGTGAGCTGCGTGGTGGCGCCCGGCTTTGAATTCGCGGGCTTCGAACTGGCGAGTGCGACCGACATGGCACCCGCCATGCATCACCACGGCCAATGGGTACGGCGCCTGCTTACGGCAGCGATCCAGCCTTGAGGATCTGCGCGACATCTGGCAGGGCCTTCAAGGCCGCGGGCGGCAACTGGCCGTCCGGGATGTTCCAGAGCACGATATGCACGTGCGGCTCGGCCACACCCGGATGGCCCGCGTTGTACATCATGTCCACGTGGTCTACCGTGCCGGCCGGTGCTTTCAGGTCCGCGAGGTTCATGTCGGGCGTCATCAGGGACAGGGGCACCATGTACGTGGTGCTCACGAGTTTGCCGTCGTGGTCGTAGCCCAGGAACGGGCCGCCGGCAGGGTATCCGGGTCGACGAACAACTGACCCAGGCCGGGGATGAAATCGGGCAGCTTGACCCGGTGCGCGGCAAGCCTCAGCCTTCAGGCCGGGGAAGGATAGCGCGAACGCCGTAGGCGTTCTTTGGACGGTCAGTGTGGTGTCTGCTGTTGTTCGATGTACTGGCGGATGATTGCGATGGGCGCACCGCCACAGCTACCGGCGAAGTAGGACGGCGACCAGAGCGCGCCGCCCCACAGATTCTCGCGGATGCTCGGGTGGTTCTGCTTGCGGATCATGCGGCTGGACACGCCTTTGAGGCTGTTCACCAGCGTCGAGACGGCCACCTTGGGCGGGTAGTTCACCAGCAGGTG
>NZ_JBAYPG010000031.1:0-37289 GCF_041677825.1 Castellaniella sp. | reverse complement strand
TCCGTGGCGTCAACATCCTGGCCAGCGCCGTCAAGACCACCATGGGCCCCAAGGGCCGCAACGCCGTACTCGATCGCTCATTCGGCGCCCCCAACGTGACCAAGGACGGGGTTTCGGTCGCCAAGGAAATCGAGCTCAAGGACAAGTTCGAGAACATCGGCGCCCAGCTGGTGAAGGAAGTCGCCTCCAAGACATCCGACAATGCCGGTGACGGCACCACCACGGCCACCGTACTGGCCCAGTCCATCGTCGAAGAAGGCCTGAAATACGTGGCCGCCGGCATCAGCCCGATGGATCTCAAGCGCGGCATCGACAAGGCCGTGGCCGTCGTCGTCGACGAACTGCACAACCTCTCCAAGCCCTGCACCACCAGCAAGGCCATTGCCCAGGTCGGTTCCATTTCGGCCAACAGCGATGAGTCCGTCGGCGAAATCATCGCCAATGCCATGGACAAGGTCGGCAAGGAAGGCGTGATCACGGTCGAAGACGGCAAGTCGCTCGAAAATGAACTCGACGTGGTCGAGGGCATGCAGTTCGATCGCGGCTATCTGTCGCCGTACTTCATCAACAACCCCGACAAGCAGGTGTCGGTGCTCGAAGATCCGTACATCCTGATCTTCGACAAGAAAATCAGCAACATCCGCGACCTGCTGCCGGTGCTCGAGCAAGTGGCCAAGTCCAGCCGTCCGCTGCTGATCGTGGCCGAAGACGTCGAAGGCGAAGCCCTGGCCACCCTGGTGGTCAACAACATCCGCGGCATCCTCAAGACCACGGCAGTCAAGGCCCCCGGATTTGGTGACCGCCGCAAGGCCATGCTCGAAGACATCGCCATCCTGACGGGCGGCACGGTGATCTCCGAAGAAACCGGCCTGTCGCTCGAGAAGGCAACCCTCGAACTGCTCGGCCAGGCCAAGCGCATCGAAGTGGCCAAGGAAAACACCACCGTCATCGACGGTGCCGGCGAAGCCACCAACATCGAGGCGCGTGTCAAGCAGATCCGCACCCAGATCGAAGAAGCCACGTCCGACTACGATCGTGAAAAACTGCAAGAGCGCGTTGCGAAACTCGCCGGTGGTGTGGCCGTGATTCGCGTGGGTGCAGCCACCGAAGTCGAAATGAAAGAAAAGAAGGCCCGGGTCGAAGACGCCCTGCACGCCACCCGTGCAGCCGTCGAAGAAGGCATCGTGCCGGGTGGCGGCGTCGCCCTGATCCGTGCCAAGGCGGCCGTGGCCAAGGTCAAGGGTGCCAACGCAGACCAGGACGCCGGCATCAAGCTGGTACTGCGCGCCATCGAGTCACCCCTGCGCACCATCGTCACCAACGCCGGTGACGAAGCCAGCGTCATCGTCAACGCTGTCGAGCAGGGCGAAGGCAACTATGGCTACAACGCCGCCACGGGCCAGTACGGTGATCTGGTCGAGCAAGGCGTGATCGACCCCACCAAGGTCACCCGTACGGCGCTGCAAAACGCCGCCTCAGTGGCCAGCCTGCTGCTGACCACCGAAGCTGCAGTTGCGGAAATCGTGGAAGACAAACCGGCAGCCCCAATGCCCGATATGGGTGGCATGGGCGGTATGGGCGGCATGGGCGGCTTCTGAGCCCCGCTGCACCACGATCCGACAGCAGCCCACCCTGCGTGGGCTGCACACCCCCGCCTGGGTCTGGCCCCGGCGGGGGTTTTTTCTGCAGGCCGCTTGAACAAAACAGCGGGGCTATCTATGATCGCTGATCAAGAGCGCGGCAGACCACGTCCTTCAGGGTGTGGAAGGATGCCAACATCACTGGACCCGACATGGCACGTACCCCCTTTGACAAAAGCACCGGGCCGGTTTCACGCATCGTGCAGGCCTTTGGCTTTTCCATGCAGGGGCTGGGTGCGGCCTGGCGCCACGAAGCCGCCTTCCGGCTCGAGGTCGCGCTGGCCATCGTCTTCATGCCGCTGGCGATCTGGCTGGGGCACGGTCCCCTCGAACAGCTGCTGCTCATTGGCAGTATCGGGCTGATGCTGATCGTCGAACTGGTCAATTCGGCCATTGAAGCACTGGCCGATGCAATCAGCACGGATCACCACCCGCTGCTCGGGCGCGCAAAGGATCTTGGCAGTGCCGCAGTCCTGCTGGCCACGGTCCTTGCACTGGCCACCTGGGTCAGCCTGCTGCTGCCGCGCTGGTGGCCCAGTTGATGCCGCACGGGTCGGGCCACGCCATGCGCCACGAGCGCAGGTCCTGCTCGCCGCCCTGCTCCATATCCTCGATCTCCCCGACCTACCGACTTACCGACCTACCGACTTACCGACTTCCTGACGCCGAACCTGTATTGCCATGAACTTCATCGACAAACTGAAAAAAGCCTGGGCCACCCAGGATTCCCTCCTCATGGTGGGCCTGGACCCGGACCCTCGGAGATTCCCGGCTGAACTGGCCGGCAAGCCTGACGCCATCCGGACCTTCTGTCAGACCATCATCGATGCCACGGCCCCTTACGTCTGCGGATTCAAGCCGCAAATTGCCTATTTCTCTGCCCACCGTGCAGAAGACCAGCTCGAGGACGTGTGCCAGTATATTCGCGAACACTACCCTCACCTCCCGATCGTGCTCGACGCCAAACGCGGCGACATCGGCAGCACGGCCGGCCAATATGCCCGCGAAGCCTTCGAGCGCTACCGGGTGGATGCCGTCACGGTCAACCCATACCTGGGCCGCGATTCGGTCCAGCCCTATCTGGACTACGGAGACCGCGGGGTGATCATCCTCTGTCGCACGTCCAACGTCGGGGGGGCCGACCTGCAGGACATGCGGCTGGCCAACGGCACACCGCTGTACCTGCACGTTGCGGATCAGGTGGCACGGGTCTGGAACACGACGGGCCAGTGCGCGCTGGTGGTGGGCGCGACCTTCCCGGAAGAAATCGCCCATGTGCGCAGGCGCATCGGCGACATGCCCCTGCTCGTTCCGGGCATAGGCATCCAGGGCGGCGACATACAGGCAGCCGTGACAGCCGGCCGCACAGCCAACGGTACCGGGATGATGATCAATTCGGCACGCGCGATCCTGTATGCCGGAACGGATGAGAACTGGGCCCAGGCTGCCGCCAGAACAGCACGTGCCACACGCAGCGCCATACGCGTGGCGCTCGAGACCCCGCCGCGCGAAGCACCCGGGCGATGACCTTCAGGCCGGCACGTTGTCCAGTGCCCATTGCAGCACATGGCGTACGGCCGCCAGCCGCACGGCCTGGCGGTCGCCGTCGAATATCCGTACATCCGCGCGCGTGACGATGCCGGCGGGCATGCGGCGCGCCAACCCGAAGCACACCATGCCGACCGGCTTGCCCGCAGTGGCCCCATCAGGCCCCGCAATGCCGGTGGTGGACAGGGCCAATTGGGCATTGGGCACCGCCAGCAGCGCGCCCGAAGCCATTTCAATGGCCGTCTCCTGGCTCACTGCACCGTGCCGCTCGAGCGTATGCACGGAGACCTGCAGAAGGTCGGTCTTGGCCGCATTCGAATACGTGACGCAGCCACGGTCAAACCATTGGCTGGATCCTGGAACCGCCGTGATGGCCCCGGCCAGCAAGCCGCCCGTGCAGGATTCGGCAGTCACACACAACAGGCCCGCGCCGTGCAGATGGGCCCCAAGACCGGATGCCAGAACTCGAATCTCGTCGTCAATCATGCGAACACCCCGAAATGCACCAATACCGCCATGGTCAGTATGGCATACAGTGCGGCCACCAGGTCATCGACCATGACACCGAAGCCATTCTTGAAACGCGCATCCAGCCAGTTCACGGGTGGCGGCTTGACGATATCGAAGGCCCTGAACAGGATCACCGCCGTACACTGGGGCCAAAAACCGGCAGGCACCAGCCAGAGCACAAGCCATATGGCAACGATCTCATCCCAGTTGATGCCGCCATGGTCGGCTACACCCAGGTCCTGCCCGCAGCGCTGCGCGGCCAGACAGCCCACCCCGAACGATGCCACCAGCAGCACGACCATGGGTATCGTACCCAGCCCCTCGAGCAAGACCACCCACAAGGCCCAGCCCAGCAAGGTACCCCAGGTACCTGGCCCCGGCGTGAGCAGGCCAGACCCGAAGCCAAAGGCCAGAATGCGCTCTGGCCGGGCAAATACCCAGGCGGGCCCAGGCCGGCTGCGATGCATTTCACGACCGCCACCAGATGCGCCCGGCCCCGGTTTCATGGGGGTGTACCCGGCGACCGATCGTTGCCGGTATCGGCGAAGTGATCAAATCCGGCCTGCTGGACGACCATGGGGTTCCCATTGGCATCGAACACCTCGCAACCCGTACCACGCACGAGGGCGCCGATGCGCGCCAGCGCCATCCCGAGGCGCCGCCCCAATGCCTCGATCTGCGCGCGCTGCCCGGCAGGCGCGGTGAAGCACAATTCGTAGGCGTCCCCCCCGGCCAGCACGGCGTGCTGCACGAGATCGGGATCCAGGCCCTGCAGGGCCGGATGCACTGGAATGGCATCGAACTGAACGCGCGCGGCACACCCGCTGGCAGCCAGAATGTGGCCGAGATCCTGCAACAGGCCGTCGGAAATATCGATGGCGGCATGTGCCAGCCCGCTCAGGCCCTGCCCGAGCGCCAGCCGGGGCTGCGGCCGTTCGAGGACCGTGCGCAGCGGTGCCAGACGGCCCTCCGGGTCGGGCAGCAGCCCCTGCAACCAGCGCAGTGCAATGTCAGCTGCACCCAGGGGCCCCGACACCCAGATATCGTCGCCAGGGTGCCCTGCGTCGCGGCGCAGCGCATGTTCGGGGCGCACTTCGCCCAGCACGGTCACGCACAGCACGACACCCTGCATGCTGCGCGTGGTGTCACCACCCAGCAGCGGGCAGTGGCTGGCATCCGCCAGTGCATGAAAGCCATGGGCAAAGCCTTCGAGCCATGCGTCGTCCACCTGCGCCACGCCCAGCGCCAGGGTACAGCCCAAAGGCCGGGCACCCATGGCCGCCAGATCGGACAGGTTCACTGCAAGGGCCTTGTGCCCGAGGTCGACGGGGTCTGAGTCGGCCAGGAAATGCCGGCCTTCGAGGAGCATGTCGGTGCTGACCGCCAATTGGTGGCCCTCTTGCACCGGCAGCAAGGCGCAGTCGTCACCCACCCCCAGAAAGGGCGCGGGCACGGGACGGCTGAAGTGCCGCCGGATGAGATCGAACTCGCCGCCTTGCACCATGCGGCCCCGCTTCAGGATCGGGCCCGGGCCTGAAATTCAGCCGCCCGGGCTTCGGCAGCCAGCCGATCGAGCACGCCGTTGACGAATCGATAGCCGTCGGTGCCGCCAAATGACTTGGCCAGTTCTACCGCTTCATTGATGGCCACGCGGTAAGGGACCTCGATGTGATGGATGAGTTCGAAGCTGCCCATGAGCAGGATGGCATGCTCGATGGGGGACAGTTCAGCCAGCGGCCTGTCCACATACGGCAGGAAACGTTCGCGCAGCGCGGGCGCCTGCCGCACGGCCCCCTGCAGGAGGGTTTCGTACCAGACGGCATCGGCCTGTGAAAAATCGGCGCCATCACGCACATGGGCATCGATGGCACCGAGTTCGTCGCTGCCCGCCACCCCCTGCAGCAACCAGGCATAA
Source organism: Castellaniella sp. (assembly GCF_041677825.1). Classification (GTDB taxonomy): domain Bacteria; phylum Pseudomonadota; class Gammaproteobacteria; order Burkholderiales; family Burkholderiaceae_B; genus Castellaniella. The sequence goes on along the minus strand of NZ_JBAYPG010000031.1, from coordinate 31,676 downwards.
ATGCCCTGCAGGGCGAATTCGCGTGCGATGCGGCGTGCGCTGCGTGATGTCGCGCGCGCCGGAGCACGCGCGGCGCGTGACTCAGTCGTCGTCATCATCGTCGTCATCGTCATCGTCATCGTCGAAGTCGTCGTCTTCGTCGAAATCGTCTTCATCGAGTTCGGGTTCGAGCGCGGCCACGAGATTGGCCATTTCGACCGCGGCACGCGCGCAGTCGCGCCCCTTGTCGGCGGCACGCGCCTGCGCCTGTTCATCGGTATCGGTGGTGAGCACGCCGTTGGCCACCGGCACCCCGGTTTCGAGCGCTACCCGGCTGATGGCAGCCGCGGATTCATTGCTGACGATCTCAAAATGGTAGGTTTCGCCCCGAATGACGGCACCCAGCGCAATCAGGGCATCGAATTCGAAGGTTTCGGCCATCTGTGCCAGGGCCGTGCCAATTTCGAGCGCACCCGGTACCGAAACCAGCATGACATCGCGCTCGTCGACACCCAGGGTGGCGAGCTCTGCCAGGCAGGTCTGGAGTTCGGCCTCGCCGATTTCGGCATTGAACCGTGAGCGAACGATACCAATATGCAGGCCTTCCCCGTTGAGATCGGGGGTCATCACGTAGGGGTTCATATCTGCAATCCTGATCAAGTCGTGGCGTCGGATCCGCCGGTTTCGTTATGGTAACCCGTAATGGTGAGAGAAAACCCGGCCACATTGGGCATTTTGCGTGGCCTGGCCAACAGGCGGGCCTGTCCGACGCCGAGATCACGCAGAATCTGGGCTCCGATGCCGAATGTGCGCAGCCCGTGACGCTCTCCTGCGGAATCCGCTGCAGTTCGCGCATCCGGCGCCTGTTGGCGTTGCCAATGCGCAAATTGCGCGAAGATCTGCTCGGCAGCCCCATGACAGTTGAGCAGCACCATCACGCCACTGGGCGCAGCGGAAATGACGCGCAAGGCTTCGGGAATCGACCAGCTGTGCTGGGTATTGCAATCACAGAGCAGGTCGACCACGCTGGTGGGTTCATGTACCCGGACCAGCGTTTCACGATCGGGGTGGATCTCGCCATGCACCAGCGCCAGGTGGGGTGCGTTCGATGCACGATCACGATAGGCGACCGCGGTGAACGCGCCCCAGGGCGTGGTCACCCGACGAGCCACGAGCCGCTCTATCATGGATTCATGCTCGCTGCGGTACTGGATGAGATCGGCAATCGTGCCGATCTTCAGGCCGTGCTCGCGTGCAAAGACCATGAGATCGGGCAGGCGCGCCATGGTGCCATCGGGCTTGAGAATCTCGCAGATCACCGCAGCCGGCGTCAGGCCCGCCATGGCGGTCAGGTCGCAGCCCGCCTCGGTGTGGCCCGCGCGCACCAGCACCCCCCCCTGGACGGCGCGCACGGGAAAAATGTGGCCCGGCTGCACCAGGTCGGCCGGCCTGGCATCGCGCGCGACTGCGGCCTGAATGGTGCGCGCCCGGTCGGCCGCCGAAATGCCCGTATCCACACCCTGCGCAGCCTCGATGGATACAGTGAAATTGGTGCCATAACGGGTACCATTCTGACTGGCCATCATGGGCAGTTGCAACTGCTGGCAACGCTCTTCGGTGAGCGTCAGGCACACCAGGCCGCGCGCATGCGTGACCATGAAATTGATGGCTTCAGGGCTGACGAAATCTGCCGCCAGGACCAGATCCCCTTCGTTTTCGCGATCTTCTTCATCGACCAGTATGACCATGCGCCCGGCACGCAATTCGGCCATGATCTCGGCCACCGGAGAAATGTCGAACATCGGTGATGCAGCGGACACCGCTGCCTTTGGAATACTCATGACGCTGTCCAGCCTGTCGATAAAACCCTGAAACGGCTATTTTAATGCCAATGGGTTTCAGGCCCCGCCAAGCAGGGCTTCTGCGAACTCATCGGCAACAAAGGGTTGCAGGTCCTGCATGCCTTCACCCACCCCGATCCAGTACACCGGAACGGGCCGTACCCCCTGGCTGCCCGCCGCCACGGCCGCCAGCGTGCCCCCTTTGGCGGTGCCATCGAGCTTGGTGACCACAAGCCCCGTCAGTTCGAGCGCGGCATCGAAAGCCCGGATCTGCGCCAGCGCATTCTGTCCGGTATTGCCGTCCACGACCAGCAGCACTTCATGCGGCGCATCGGCCATGGCCTTGCCGATCACCCGGCGGATCTTCCTGAGCTCTTCCATCAGGTGCAACTGCGTAGGCAGGCGCCCTGCGGTATCGACGATCACGACATCCACCCCACGCGCCTGACCCGCATGCACGGCATCGAAGGCCACTGCCGCGGGATCCCCGCCCTCCTGGGCGATGACCGCCACCTGATTGCGCGCGCCCCAGGCCTGCAGCTGCTCGCGCGCTGCCGCCCTGAAGGTATCGCCGGCCGCGAGCAGTACGGACGCCTGACGCGCCTGCAGGGCATGAGCCAGCTTGCCGATGGATGTCGTCTTGCCAGCACCGTTGACGCCAGCCACCATGATCACCATGGGCCGTGTCGCACCGACCACGAACGGTTTCTCGAGTACCCGCAGGTGATCTGCAAGCAGGCCCTGCAGGGCCTTGCGCACCTCTTCGGCCTGTTCGAGACGCTCTTTGCGCACGCGCTGGCGCAAGGCCGTCAGCAGCTGCTGGGTGGCTTCGACCCCGGCGTCGGCCAGGATGAGCGCCGTCTCGAGTTCCTCGAAGAGATTCTCATCGACAGGAACCCCCACAAAAAGGCCGCCCAGGCTGGTACGTGCCAGCCCGCTGCGCAACCGACTGAGCCAGGAGCGTTTCTTCTCGCCGGGTGGAACGGCCTGTGCAGCCTGCCCCGAACCCGCCGTTATCGCGGTGACGGGCGCTGGCTCGACGCCCCCGGACGCCGGCGCAGCGATCCCTTGTGGCAATGCGGGTGCATCCGGTTGCAGCGCAGCGACATCCGCCGGCAATGCGGGCGCATCCGGTTGCAACGCGGCGACATCTGCCGGCAGACCGGTCGCACCAGGCGGCGATCCGGCGAGGTCGACACCCACTGGCCGCAATGCCTCATCGGCGGCCTGAGTGGGCACATCAGGGTCGGGCGCGTCATTCTTGACGTCCGCGGACCCCTTTTTCCTGAAAAATCTGAACATGGGCTTTACACTGAAAGGCTATGCAAATGGCGAGGCCCGACACCTGCACCCGGTGCAAAATGGGCGGGCTGGAGTATGTCGTTCCCGCGTGACTGCAACGCATGAAAAAACACCAGATCCGTATTGTAGGCGGTACGTACCGCAAAACCCCGATACCGGTGCCCGTCGCCGCGCAGCTGCGTCCTACGCCCGATCGCGTCCGCGAGACCCTGTTCAACTGGCTGTACCATCAGTGGGGCGGGCGTTTCGAGGGTCGGCGGGTGCTCGATCTCTTCTCGGGCACTGGCGCCCTGGGGTTCGAGGCCGCCTCGCGCGGGGTGGCGGAAGCCTGTCTGGTCGAATCCTCTGCGATCGCGCTGGCCGGGCTGCACGCCCTGCAGAATCGGCTGCGCGCACCGGCCATCCATATCCACGCATCAGACGCTGTGGCGTTTCTGCAGCAATTGACGCGACCACGATTCGATCTTCTGCTCCTGGACCCACCCTTCGGAGGCCGATGGCTGGAACGCGTGCTGCCGCTGGCCGGGCGTGCCCTGATGGATCAGGGGCTCATCTACCTTGAATCCGAAGCACGCCTGCCGGCGCCACCCACTGGCAGCAGGCTGCTGCGGCAAGCCAGGGCGGGGCGCGTCCACTACGGACTGTTCCGGTTTGCTGCATTGCAAGAAAACGGGAATAATGCCCCTGATGAACCGGATCCCCATACCATCCATCCAGCGGAGGTTGAATGATCACAGCTGTCTATCCGGGCACTTTCGACCCCCTCACACGCGGGCACGAGGATCTCGTACGGCGCGCAGCCAGCCTGTTCGATCAGGTGGTCGTCGGGGTTGCGCACAGCCAGAACAAGCGACCCTTCTTCACTCTGCAGGAAAGGCTGGAAATCGCCGATGAGGTCCTGGGCCATTATCCCAACGTACGGGTACGCAGCTTTGCCGGTTTGCTCAAGGACTTCGTGCGCGAGCAGGACGCCCGCGTCATCGTGCGCGGCTTGCGGGCCGTGTCCGATTTCGAGTATGAATTCCAGATGGCCGGCATGAACCGCCACCTGCTGCCCGAAGTCGAAACCCTGTTCATGACGCCATCCGATCAGTACCAATTCATCTCGGGCACCATCGTGCGTGAAATCGCCATCCTGGGGGGGGATGTCAGCAAGTTCGTGTTCCCGTCCGTGGAACGCTGGTTGCACGCCAAGGCCAGGCTCTGGCGTGAGCAGCACGCACAGACGCCAGACTGAGCCGATACGCATCCTGCAGGCCCTGCAGGCGCCCCGCGGCGCGCGAAGATCGCGCCAGGCGCGGCCCAGGATGCCGGATTCAAACCCGGCTGCCCGATCCTATGCGGGCCAATGCACGGCAGACGCCTCGGGGTGGATCTTGACCAGCCGGGCTGGCTGCCCCAGCCATTGCGAAAACCAGGCCGCAGCGAGATCACCTTCATCCACCGCCCTGACAGACTGCCCGGCCACCCCGACCCGGCACTCCACTTCGGGATCGTCCTCGATGACATCCAGGGGGACATCCAGGCGCAGCATGCCTGACGCACGCAGCGCCAGATACCCGAATCTCAGCTGCAGGTGCAGGCCCGGCAGCTCGGGGGCCCGCCGGGCATCCAGCCAGTTGAGATCCTCATCCACCACCAGCCAGCGGCGGTGCCAGGGCCCGGCCGCTGCATCCCGCAGCACAGGCCCCGCTGCCAGGGGCTGAAAACCGTCCTGGCCTGTTGGTTCCGGTGTATTCATGGTTCCCCCTATTTTCCGAGCAGGCCCTTGAGGGCCTTGCCAATCCGCTCGACCGGATCCTGTGGCGATTCAGGTGCAAGACCGCCACCATCGACATCCGGCAACTGCGCCTGATCAAGAGGATCGCGCCCTTCGAGCAGATCCATCAGCCCCGTCTTGACCACCTGCTGCACGGCCTGATTGCGTACATCGGACCAGCGCACGGAGTAGGATGGATCCGCCCAGGGCCCTTCGATATGCACCGGAAGCGTAGCCCCTGCGAGCGGATCGAGCGCCCCCTTGAGGGCCTGCGGCAGCCTGGCCGCCACCTGTACGAGCAGGATCACGTCGAGGGTCCGTCCGGTCAGGCTGAGCTGTGCGGGGTCCCCTTCGGTGACGCGCAGCAGATCCGAAGCCAGGATCAGGCGCGACAGCGTACCCTGCCCCTTGTCCAGATCGAGGCGCCCGCCCAACTGGCTGAATGGTGTGCGACCCTGGTCATCGAAGGGCGATGACACGGCGTCCAGCCGGCCTTTGAGTACATTGGACAGCGAACGCGCAACTTCGGTCAGGGTGCGCTGGGCATCGATGCCCAGCACAGCGCCGTCGGCCACCTGCCAATCCGCACGCCCACCCAGATTCGCCAGCAGGGCATCGCCCGTGTCGCCCACGGTATCCAGGCTCAGGTTCAGGCCGAGTCTGCCGGACAGAACCGGCCGGCCGAGCGCAGCCTGCAGCAGCGGATCCACGGCCACCCGGGTCAGGTCCATTTTTGCACTGAAGCGATGGTCGGCCGAGACTTGAAAATGGCCTGCCAGAGCGCCTTCATACAAGCCAGCTTTCACGCCCGAGAGCGTCAGCACCCCCTTTTGGGCCCGCAGATGCGCCTGCACTTTGTTGAACTGCACGCCGTGGGCGCGCAGATCGGCCACCCCGACGTCCCCATCGAGGTCCAGATGCTCGAGAAATGCAAGGTCGAAACCCGCTTGACGGGTTGAATCGTCGGGCTTGGCCGGTGGCGTGTCGGCCCCCTCGTCCGGTGACCCGGAACGGCTCCCTGATTCGGACCGGGCCGGCGCTGCGGGCGCCAGCCAGGGATCGAGGTCGAGCCGTTCGGACTTCAGAACGAAGCGCGTGGCCAGTGCCTGCCACCCTGCCACCTGCGCTTTCAGGCTGGTCTGCGCGCCGTCGACCATCGCGCTGATATCCATGTCTGCCACTTCTTTGGCTGCATCGACATGCACACTGCCTATCATGGGAAACGCATACTCCTGATCCGGCTGGTGCTCGTCGCGCAGCACCAGGTCCCCTTTCAGGGCGGTCAGCGCGCCCTGACGGGCGGCAACATCCCAGTTCAGGGGCGATGTCAGCCTGAGGCTGCCCAGGCGCTGGCCACTGCGCACGGCGCCATCCAGGCTGAGCGTGCGGAAACGCCATTCCTTTACGTTGCCCGACAGGCCGTCAAGGCCCATGGACGCTACGACCGCATTGCCAGATCCACTCTTGAAAGTGGCGGACACCGGCTCGGCGCTGGCGGCCTGTTCCGACAACATGAGCGCAGGCGCCTCGAGCGCCAGTTCGAAGGGCTGGCCCTGCCGCTTGCCACTGGCACGCAGGCTCAGCTTGTCGATCGCCCATTCGTCGCCGGGCGCGCCCAGGCTCAGGCGATCGGCGGCCAGCCGTACCTTCAGGCCCTGCACCCGCCCGTACCCAACAGCTCGCCCTCGAGGGACCAGTCGAGATGCCGGGCCGAAAATCGTTGCTCACGGCCATCCCAGGCGACATTGCCAGCCAGCGTGACATGCGCCTGATCCAGGTCGCCCAGACGGCCCTCGAGCCCCACATTGATTTTCTGCGCTTCATAGCGATCTTCTGCGGGGTTCAGGCTGAGCAGGGCCTGCGCCTGCAGACGGGCCGCATGGACGGGCTCACTGCCCGAGAGCAGGGCCTTGAACGACACTTCGAACGGCTGATCGTAGGTCACGCGGCCCGTACTGGCGTTGATCTGGGCCAGCGTGCTCGACACCCCACTGCGCTCATCGACATAACGGATCTCGCCGTCGCGAATCTCCAGCCCGGCAATGTCGATATGCAAGTCGCCACCCGATACGTAGTCGGCTTCGGGTGCCGGAGCCGCATCCCCGGCGGCGGGCAATACCATGTTCCCCGAGGTTGGCGGCTCGATCGGCCGCGCCAGCAGGTCATCGAAATTGAAATGCCCGTCAGCGTCCTGCACGATGCGTACGCTGACACCCGAGAGGGCGACGTGGTCGACCACCAGGCGATTCGACAACAAGGGCCAGATCGCCACGGCAAAGCGCGCGCTGTCCACCGAGATGAAGGGCTCGTCGGCCTGCAGGCCCGACAGCGATACCTGGCCCACTGAAAGGCCAATGCGCGGAAACAGCGACAGGCCGATATCGCCACCGATCGTGAGGGTACGGGCCGTGCGCTCATGCACCAGAACCTCCAGCCTGTCCTTGTATGCATTGGGGTTGAAGGTCAGCAGGAAAATGCCCAGACCCACCACGGCCAGCAGCAGAACCAGTACCAGCCCGACCAAAACCCGCTTGAACCACACGTTCATGTTGTAACCTGTCCCGTAAAATCCATGTTCACGTATCCACCAATGAACCAGCTGAATGCTAACTCATGATGGATGATTGCACGAGATCAGAGCGCCGGTACAACACCATCGTGTTGCATCAACCCCTCTTTCGTAGAAGAATGCCAGCAACGCAACCTCCGGGAGACATCATGAATTGCTCACACAGCCCACACAAGCGATGGAGTCCAGCGACATGCAACTAGGGATCCCGCAAGAAACCCTGCCCGGAGAGACTCGCGTCGCGGCCACCCCTGAAACCGTCAGGAAACTCGTCCAGGCAGGGCACCGCATCATGCTGCAGGCCGGGGCGGGCACAGCAGCCCGCTACCCGGATGGCGACTATGAAAAGGCCGGGGCCACCCTGTGCGATGCAAGCGCGGCACTGGGCTGCGAGCTGGTGCTCAAGGTGCGCCGGCCTGGCCACGACGAATTGCAGGGCATGCAGGCCGGCACGGTGCTGGTCGGCATGCTCGATCCATTCGATCACGATGGCCTGCAGGCCATGGCCAGCGCAGGGCTGACCGCCTTTGCCCTCGAGGCCGCACCGCGCACCACGCGCGCGCAGAGCCTGGACGTGCTGTCTTCACAGGCCAATCTGGCCGGCTACAAGGCCGTCCTGCTGGCCACGCAATATTACGGCCGTATATTCCCCATGATGATGACAGCCGCGGGCACCCTCAAGGCCGCGCGGGTCGTGGTGCTGGGCGCCGGGGTGGCGGGCCTGCAGGCCATTGCAACGGCCCGCCGCCTGGGGGCAGTGGTCGAGGCATCCGATGTGCGCCCTGCGGTGCGCGAGCAGATCGAATCCCTGGGCGGCAAGTTCATCGATGTGCCGTTCGAGACCGACGAAGAGCGCGAAATCGCCCAGGGCAAAGGGGGTTACGCGCGCCCCATGCCCGCCAGCTGGATGCAGCGCCAGGCCGCGCTGGTGGCCGAGCGCTGCAAGCAGGCCGATATCGTCATCACCACCGCGCTGATCCCCGGGCGCCCGGCGCCCGTCTTGATTCAGCCCGACACGGTGGCCAGCATGCGGCCCGGATCGGTGATTGTCGATCTGGCCGTCGAGCGGGGCGGCAACTGCCCCCTGTCGGTCGCCGGGCAGGTCGTGGAACACGCCGGGGTGACCCTGGTGGGCCTGACCAATCTGCCCGCGCTACTGGCCACCGATGCCTCCGCACTGTATGCCCGCAACCTGCTCGACTTTCTGAAACTCATCATCGATGACCAAGGGCAACTGACCCTGCCCGAAGACGATGACATCGTCAAGGCCTGCCTGGTCTGCCGCGATGGCCACGTACTGAGGAACACCTGATGGACGCCGTCAATCCCACCCTGATCAATATCATCATCTTCGTGCTGGCGGTCTACGTCGGCTATCACGTGGTCTGGAACGTGACACCCGCACTGCACACCCCGCTGATGGCCGTCACCAATGCCATCTCGGCCATCGTCATCGTGGGCGCGATGCTCGCTACCGGTCTCACCGAAGGCCCGCTGGCGCAGGTCATGGGTATCGTGGCGGTGGCCCTGGCTGCGGTCAACGTGTTCGGCGGCTTCCTGGTGACCCAGCGCATGCTCGAGATGTTCAAGAAGAAGGATCGCAAGGGGGGCCAGGCATGATCTCGGCCAACGTCGTCACCCTGCTGTACCTGATCGCTTCGGTATTTTTCATTCAGGCCCTCAAGGGGCTGTCGCATCCCACCACCTCCCGCCGGGGCAACGTGTTCGGCATGGTCGGCATGGCCATCGCCATCCTGACCACGGCCGCCCTGATCGTCGGGCTGGCCCGCGACGGCGCCACGGGCATGGGCCTCGGGCGCATCGTGCTCGGCCTGCTGATTGGCGGCAGCTTCGGCACGATCCTGGCGCGCAAGGTGCAAATGACCAAAATGCCCGAGCTGATTGCCTTCATGCACAGCATGATCGGGCTGGCTGCGGTGGCCATCGCATTTGCGGTCGTGGCCGAACCCCACGCCTTCAACATCGCCGCGGCAGGTGCGCCCATCCCCACCGGCAACCGGCTCGAGCTCTTCATCGGCACATTCGTCGGGGCCATCACCTTCTCGGGGTCGGTCATCGCATTTGGCAAACTATCGGGCAAATACCGGTTCCGCCTGTTCCAGGGCGCCCCCGTAGTGTTCGCCGGCCAGCACATGCTGAATCTGCTGCTGGCGGTGCTCATGCTGGCCTGCGGCATCTGGTTCATGGCCACGCAGTCCTGGCTGCCATTCGTACTCATGACCGCGATCGCCTTTGTACTGGGTGTACTCATCATCATTCCCATCGGCGGCGCCGACATGCCCGTGGTGATCTCGATGCTCAACAGCTACTCGGGCTGGGCGGCAGCCGGCATCGGGTTCTCCCTCGAGAACCCGATGCTGATCATCGCCGGTTCATTGGTCGGCTCATCGGGCGCAATCCTGTCCTACATCATGTGCAAGGCCATGAACCGCTCGTTCTTCAATGTGATTCTGGGCGGGTTCGGCGCTGATGCGTCGGCGGGCGCCGCGGGCGATCAAGAGCAGCGCAGCGTCAAGTCAGGCAGTGCGGACGATGCGGCGTTCCTCATGAGCAATGCCGACACGGTCACCATCGTGCCCGGCTACGGCCTGGCCGTGGCCCGAGCCCAGCATGCGCTCAAGGAACTGGCCGGCAAACTGGGCGAGAAGGGGATCACGGTCAAGTATGCCATCCATCCGGTGGCGGGGCGTATGCCCGGGCACATGAACGTCCTGCTGGCCGAGGCCGAAGTCCCCTACGATCAGGTGTTCGAGATGGATGACATCAACGGTGAATTCGGCCAGACCGATGTCGTGCTGGTTCTGGGCGCCAACGACGTGGTCAATCCGGCGGCCAAGAACGACCCGCAATCGCCCATTGCCGGCATGCCCATACTCGAAGCCTACAAGGCGCGCACCGTGATCGTGAACAAGCGCAGCATGGCAGCCGGCTATGCGGGGCTCGACAACGAGCTGTTCTACATGGACAAGACCATGATGGTGTTTGGCGATGCCAAGAAGGTGCTCGAAGACATGGTCAAGGCACTCGAATGACCCCGGTGGCCGGCCCAATGACCCCGCAACCATGGTGCCGGGCTCGGCGCCATGGTTGCGGGCCGAACCTCTTCATGGACGAGACGACACATCATGGATAATGAATTCTGGCTGCAACGCTGGCAGCAGGGGCAGACCGGGTTTCATCAGAACCGGGTCATGCCGCTGCTGCAGAAGCACTGGCCGTCCCTGGGCCTGCCACCCGGCAGTCGCGTGCTGGTTCCCCTGGCCGGGAAATCACTGGATGTCGCCTGGCTGGCACAGGAAGGTCATGAGGTTCTGGCGGTCGAGCTTTCACCGCTCGCCGTAGCGCAGTTTTTCGAGGCACACAGACTCCAGCCCACCTGCACCACTGCAGGCCGTGGCACCTGGCATACGGCCGGTCGCATCCGCTATTACTGTGGCGACATCTTCGATCTGCAGGCCGATGTACTGGGCTCATGTGTGGCCTGTTACGATCGGGCCGCGCTGATTGCACTCACCCCTGAACTGCGGCAACGCTACGTCCAGCATGTCTACGCCACCTTGCCGGCCGGGTGCCAGACCCTGCTGCTCAGCCTCGACTACCCCCAGGCGCAGATGGATGGCCCGCCTTTTTCGGTACCCGAGGCAGAGATCCGGCAGCTGTTTGCCCCACGCTGGCAATTCGACCTGCTGGAAACCCGCGATGTACTCGCCCACGAACCCAAATTTTCGGCGCGGGGCGTCACGCGCATGAACACCTGTGTCAGTCTGCTGACGGCGCTATCATGATTGGTACGGTGCCGGCCGCGGTCTGCACCCTGTTTCCCCGGCATGCAGTTCGGGGCTTTCGGAGTGATCGATGAATATTTCCCTGCTTCGGCTTGGTGTGCTGGCGGCGGTGCTTTCCGGGGTCCCGTACCTCGTGCAGGCTCAGGTCAAGGTCGGTGTGGTCGCCTCGGCCACCGGACCCACGGCTCTGGTCGGCATCCCGCAGATGAACACGGTTCCATTGCTGCCGACCCAGGCGGGTGACCTGGGCATCGAGTACATTGCACTCGACGATGGCAGTGATCCCACACAGACCGTCACCGCATTCAAGAAACTCATGGACGAATCGGGGGTCGATGCCATCATAGGCCCCACCGGTTCACCCAACTCCATGAGCGTGCTGCCATTCATCGCCGAAGCCGGCACGCCCATGCTGGCACCTGTGGGTGCTGCAGCCGTCGTGCTGCCCATGAACGAACAGAAGCGCTGGGCCTTCAAGACCACACAGAACACGGACATCATTGCACGGGCCCTGATCCAGGACATGAAGCAGCGCGGCATCGAGACGGTGGGTTTCATCGGTTTCGCCGATGCCTACGGCGATGACTGGCATCAGGTGTTCAGTACGCGGGCCAAAGAGGCCGGCATCGATCTCACCATTGCCGAACGTTACCAGCGCACGGACAGTTCGGTGACCGGCCAGGCCCTCAAGATCCTCTCGGCCCGCCCCGATGCAGTCCTGATCGCCGGTACCGGCGGGGCCGCCGCACTGCCGCAGACCACCCTCGCTTCGCAGGGATATCAGGGGCAGTTCTATCAGACCCATGGGGCTGCCCTGCCGGCCTTCCTGAAGTTTGCGGGCCCGTCGGCAGAGGGCACCATACTCGCGGCCAGCCTGATGCTGGTGCTGCCCGAGATCCCCGACAGCAATCCGTCAAAACCAATCGTCGAAGAGTACATTCAGCGCTACGAAGCCCGCTATGGCGAAAAGCCCGCGACCTTCGGCGCCAACGTCTTCGACGCCGGCCTGCTGCTGCAGCAGGCCATCCCGATCGCGGCTCAGGCTGCGCCCCCCGGCACGGCCGAATTCCGCAGCGCGCTGCGTGACGCACTCGAACAGACCACCGAACTGGTGGCCACCCAGGGGGTCTACAACATGAGCCCTGCCGACCACAGCGGCTTCGATGAGCGCGGCCGCGAGCTGATCACGGTGAAAGACGGCCAGTGGATATTGCTGCGCCAGGCCGGACTCGAGGGTCACAGGAACACGCCCAACCCAGGATAATGGGGCTGTTCAGGCCCCCTGCCTGATATTCAGGATCCCTGCCCGGGCCCCTGGGCATCGAATTTCTGCTGCAGCACCTCGAGGGGCATGGCCCCGTTGATGCGACTGCCATCGGCAAAGAACAGGGCTGGCGTGCCTTGTACATTGAGCTTGCGCCCCAGGGCCAGATTGCTCTGCAAGGGTGTGTCGCATTCGGCCACCACAGGCTGTTTGCCGTGCACCATCCACTCGCGCCAGACGCGGGCCGGATCCTCGGCGCACCAGATGTTGCGCGACCGGGTGCGGGAGTCGGGGCTGAGTATGGGATACAGAAACGTATACACCGTGATGTCGTCGATGCCTTCAAGCGTTTTGTGCAACTGCTTGCAATAACCGCAGTTCGGATCTTCGAATACCGCGACCTCGCGCGCCCCCGAGCCTTTCACCTGCTTGATCGCATCTTTCAGGGGCAGGCTGTCGAATGCAACCTGCTGCAGCACCTCGAGGCGCTCGGCGGTGAGATCGCGACGCGCACGCGCGTCGATCAGCGACCCCTGCAGGACGAACTGCGCCTGCTCATCGGTGTACACCAGATCCAGCCCGACCTGTACTTCATAAAGGCCATCGAACGGGGTCGGCCGTACCGCCTCGGCCTGAATGCCAGGAAAACGCTGCTCGAAGGCCTTCTGGATGCCCGCAAGCCGCTCGGGCGCGATACGGGCTACCTGGGCCGACTGGGCCACCTGATGCGCGTCATTGGATCCGCCCGACAGGGACGGTTGTGCCTGGGCAGTGAGAGTGGCGGCCGACAGCATGAGGGCAGCCAGGAAAACAGCATTCATGAAGAGCGTCCTGGGTGAATGTCGCATATGCAGGAGAACACGGTAACACGAAGTTCAGGCTACCGGACACGAAGTTCGGACTGCCGGGCCCATGACACGGTACGGGTCATTGCCCGGCCGCAGCCCGGATCAGGTGACGCTTGATGAACGGGATGTCATCGACCAGCCTGAGCCCCTGGTTGCGGGCCCAGGCCACCGGCGCACAATGCGTACCGAACAGGCGGTGCAGACCATGGGTGACGAACCCCATGGCATGCACCGGCTCGAAGCGCCTGCGCCGGTAGCGCGCAAGCAGGCGGGGGTCGCCTGGATCAGGGTACGCAACACGCCCATCTGCCAACACCTGCAGCAACGTCTGCACATCGCCCAGGCCCAGATTGAGCCCCTGGCCCGCCAGGGGGTGCACCCGGTGCGCGGCATCGCCGACCAGCGCCACGCGCGGCCCCACCATGTCCGAATATTCGAGGGTCAGCGGGAAACCCCTGGGGGCCGTGCGCAAGTGCAAGCGCCCCAGCCGGCCCCCCGTGATCGCCAGCGCGCGGCTGGCCAGCCACTGCTGCTGCGCATCGGGATCCAGGGCCTGCCAGGCCAGCGCCTGGCCGTGCGGCATGGACCAGACCAGCGAGGCCTGTGGCCCCTGATCCGTATCGGGCATGGGCAGGAGGGCGAATACCGAATCCCCGGTGAACCACTGGCAGGCCCGGTTCTGATGGGGCCGTTCGATGTCCACATGGGCCACGACGCCCTGATCCCCGTAAGGGGTGTAGCGGTGCGCCACCCCGGCGGCCAGCCGGACCGGAGAACGGGCGCCATCGGCCCCGACCAGGAGGCGGGTGGACAGCACCTGGCCCGCCTCGGTCAGCACCCGGGCCTCATCAGCCGCAACTTGCAGGGATGCGAACCGGTCTTCGTGCCAGGTCACCCCCATGACATGCACGGCCTGCTGCAGCACCCGCTCGAGTTCACCGGATTCGACGATCCAGGCCAGGGTCTGGCGCGCGTCGTGCCAGGCGGAAAGGTCCAGAAAGCCGTCGGCATCGCCATGGATTTCCATGGTTTCGACCGGCGTGATGCGCCGTGCATCGAGCAGCCGCCACACACCCAGGTGCTGCAGCAGAGCCTGGCTGGCCGGCGACAATGCATACACGCGCGGATGATAGGCATCGTGCCCGGGTACCGGAGGCGGCACGCAGGGCCCCAGGATCGCGACCGACCCGCCTGCGCGAGCCGCCCCCAGGGCACAGGCCAGGCCCGCAATACCCGTGCCACAGACGAGGATCGAACTGTGCGTGTTCATGACCGTCCACCTTCCATATCCAGAATCACCATAGTACCCGGCAGATCATGTTTCCGGCAGGACACCGGCCTACTGCGAGGTTCCTGCCCACCGCGGGGTTCCCAGCCCGCGGCAGGCCAGGCAGTGCTGCCTCAGCGCGCTGTTGGCTCACCCGCAGCGGACGGCCAGAGCAGCCAGACACGCCCTTTCTGCTTCATGCGGCCGGCCCGTGCACCGGCCGCATCACCCGTGCCCCAGAAATAGTCAATCCGGTTATTGCCCTGAATCGCCGCGCCAGTGTCCTGGGCAAAGACCAGACGCTGCAGCAGCCCGTTGCCGCCGGGCTGCTGCGTGACCAGAAACAATGGCGTGCCCAACGGTACGTAGTCGGCGTCTGCCGCTACGGCCCGCTGGGCGATGAGGGGCACGCCGTATGCGCCACGCGGCCCGAGTTCGGGGTCTGCAATGCCTTCGGCCTGGAAGAACACCATGGCGGGGTTGACCGACAGCAGTTCACCCAGACGCTCGGGATGGCGCCGGGCCCACGCCTTGATGTTCTGCATCGACGCCTGTGCCAACGGCATTTCACCCTGCTGCGCCAGCCACTGCCCGATCGACACATACGGACGCCCGTTGTGATCCGCATACGCAAGCCGGATGGTGGTGCCGTCCGGCAGCAGGGCCTGCCCGGACCCCTGAATCTGCAGGAAAAAGGCTTCGATGGGATCTTCGGCCCAGACGATGACCGGCGGCTGGCGATCGGGGTCGGCCTCGATCTGGGCGCGGGTATCATAGGGCACGACGCGACGCCCCTGCAGCTTGCCGCGCACCCGTTTGCCAGCCAATTCGGGGTAGACCGCGCCGAGATCGACCGTCAGCAGATCGTCCGGCACGGCATACAGCGGCCATTGGTAATCCCCCTGGCGCACTTTGGATGCCCGGATGAGCGGCTCGTAGTACCCGGTGACCAGGCCTTCGGGGCCTTCGAGCCGCCAGGGCCGCAGATGCGTCTGCAGGAACTGGCGGACCTGCGCCGGATCCTTGTGCAGGCCTTCAGCCAGGGCCTGCTGACAGACGGGCTGCCAGACCCTGGGGGCGGCCCGGGCCGGCAGGGCCAGGGCACCGGACACCGGGCGCATCAAGCCGCGACAATTGTTGATGACCCCCTTCCAGACGCGATCCAGGCCATCGGCCGGCCAACCCGGAAGATCGGCCCATGCCGCGGCCACATAACGCCCCTTGAGCGGGCGCGGGGCTGTTTCGGGCAGTGCCGACAGGGGTGGCACATCGAACAGGCGGATTTCGGTGATCACTTCGGGAGAAACTGCGCGGCCGGCCTGATCTTCCAGGGGCGCAACGGAACAGGCCGCCAGAAAGACCAGCAGGGCAAACAGGTAATACGGCTTTCTCATTCCGGGTTCCGGCCATTGCAGTGCACTAAAATAGCGCATCATGACATACTCCAACCCATGAACGCCATGCCCGACTTGCCTGCCGCCTGTATCGCGCCCAGCCTCCTGTCTGCCGACTTTGCCCGACTGGGCGAAGAAGTCCGCACCGTGACCGCAGCCGGCGCCGACTGGATCCACTTCGATGTCATGGACAATCACTATGTACCGAACCTGACCATGGGGCCCATGGTGTGCGCTGCCCTGCGGCCTCACATCCAGGTGCCCATCGATGTGCACCTGATGGTCGAACCCGTGGACACGCTGATTCCCGCCTTTGCACAGGCGGGTGCCGACATCATCAGCTTTCACCCCGAAGCGTCCCGGCATGTCGATCGCAGCCTTGCGCTGATTCGCGACCAGGGCTGCAAGGCCGGGCTGGTGCTCAACCCGGCCACCTCATTGCAATGGCTGGACCATGTCATGGACAAACTGGATCTGATCCTGCTGATGTCGGTCAATCCGGGCTTTGGCGGGCAATCCTTCCTGCCGCACACGCTGGCCAAACTGGCTGCGGCACGCCGCCGCATCGACGAATGGCAGGCGCAGGGGGGGCAGGCGATCCGCCTGGAAGTCGATGGCGGGGTCAAGCCCGACAACATTGCCGCCATCCGGGCCGCCGGGGCCGACACATTCGTGGCCGGTTCGGCCATTTTTGGCCAGCCGGACTATCCGGCCGTCATGCAGGCGCTGCGAGCCGGCATCACAGAAGGTGACACCCGGCGCCGGACGGCCAGCCACGGGCCCGACGATGCAGCCACGATGCTACGATAACGCGCACACTCGACACTCGGGCACCCCCTGCGGGTGCCGCATACCCATGATATTCACTGCCGTACACTTCGATCTCGACGGGACCTTGCTGGATACCCTGCCAGACATTGCCGCCGCCATCAATGCCATGCGCCACGATCTCGGCCTGCCCGCCCTGGCGCAGGACACGATCGCCGTGCACGTCGGCAAAGGCAGCGAAACCCTGGTGGCCCGCATTCTGGGCCTGGAAGGCGAGCCGCCCGAACCCGCCCATCATGCGCGTGCACTGGCGTGCTACCTGGACCATTACGCCAGGCTCAACGGCGCTGCGGCGCGGCTGTACCCCGGCGTGATCGAAGGCCTGCAACGCTTTCGGGACCAGGGTTGCGCCATGGCCGTGGTCACGAACAAACTGGCCCGGTTCACCCCGCCGCTGCTCGAACGATTCGATCTGCTCGATTACTTCGATGCGGTGGTATGCGGCGACACCTGTGCGCGCAAGAAGCCCGATCCGGCCCCCCTGCTGCATGCCTGTACCTTGCTGAAAGAGCCCGCCGAAACCACCCTGTTCATTGGCGACTCGATCAATGACGCGCTGGCGGCCCAGGCCGCCGGCATGCGCATGCTGGCATTACCCTATGGGTACAATGAAGGCCGCCCTGCCCATACCCTGCCCGCGGATGCAGTCGTCGACACGCTTGCGGATGCGGCTGCCTGGGCCCTTGATACTGCCATGCAAGGCAATGCACCATGACCGAAATCGAATTCAATGCCCTGGCTGCCCAAGGCTACAACCGGATCCCGTTGATCGCCGAAACCTACGCGGATCTCGACACGCCACTGGCCATCTACCTGAAGCTGGCGCATGCCGGCCCCGAGGCCGGCCGCAACAGTTGCCTGCTCGAATCCGTGGTCGGGGGCGAGCGCTTTGGGCGCTATTCATTCATCGGCTTGCCCGCAAAGACCCAGATCCGGGCCACAGGCACCAAAACCGAGGTCATCACACGGGGCGACGTGGTCGAAACCCACGAGGGTGATCCGCTTGCATTCATCGAAGCCTACCAGAAGCGCTTCAAGGTGGCCCTGCGCCCCGGCATGCCGCGTTTTGCAGGTGGGCTTGCGGGGTATTTCGGCTACGACACGGTGCGGCACATCGAGCCGCGCCTGGGCCCCAACGTCAAGCCGTGGCCCTCCGGGCAGCAATCGGGCACCCCCGATATCCTGCTGCTGCAGATCGATGAACTGGTGATTGTCGACAACCTGGCCGGGCGCACCTACCTCATCGTCTATGCCGACCCGCAACAGCCCGAGGCCTATGCCCTGGCGCGGCGCCGCCTCAAGGCACTGCGCGAAAAACTGCGCACCCCGGTGGTGATCCCATATGCCTACGCCAGCATGCAGACCCCCACCGAGCGCGACTTCAAGAAAGCCGACTATCTCGCTGCCGTACAGAAGGCCAAGGCCTACATCGAAGCGGGCGACCTGATGCAGGTTCAGGTCGGCCAGGTGATCGCCAAGCCGTTCCGTGATTCGCCCCTGTCCCTGTACCGTGCGTTGCGCTCGCTCAACCCTTCGCCCTACATGTACTACTGGAATTTCGATCACTTCCATGTCGTCGGTGCCTCGCCCGAGATCCTGGTGCGCAAGGACTGCGAATCGGTCCAGGGGCAATCGCGTGAAACAGTCACCATCCGGCCTCTGGCCGGCACCCGCAAGCGGGGCGGTACGCACGAAGAAGACCTGCGCCTCGAGCAGGAACTGCTGGCCGACCCCAAAGAGCGGGCCGAACACGTGATGCTCATCGATCTCGCACGCAACGACATCGGGCGGGTGGCCCGCACGGGCAGCGTCGAAGTCACCGACACCATGACCATCGAACGCTATTCACACGTGATGCACCTGGTCTCCAATGTGCACGGCGAACTCAAGGAAGGCCTGAGCAACATCGACGTGCTGCGGGCCACATTCCCGGCCGGTACCCTCACGGGTGCGCCCAAGGTGCGCGCCATGGAAATCATCGACGAACTCGAACCGGTCCGACGGGGCATCTACGGCGGCGCCGCAGGCTACCTGAGCTACGGGGGCGAGATGGATCTGGCCATTGCCATCCGCACGGGGATCATCCGCGACGGCATGCTGTACGTGCAGGCGGCCGCGGGCATCGTGGCCGACTCGGACCCCGAAAAAGAATGGCTCGAGACCGAAGCCAAGGCCCGGGCATTGCTGCGCGCCGCCGAGCAGGTGCAATTCGGGCTCGATGACCCGATCTGAAGCCATCCTGCATACCGCATCGGGTCCTGCGGCAAACACATACTGGTACTTTCCCTCCTCGACACGTTTTTCGTCGACACAGTACAATCCTGCACATGATTCAACCCACGAACCCTCACGTATCCACTTGGTGGCGCCTCTTCTAGGGGCGGCATCCTCGTGCGTGGTTCATCGCATCGTGCCGCCGTACTGGCGGCATCTTTCTGATCGATTGCCCCCAGCACGGTGGTTCCAGGAAAAACCATGAAACTGCTGATGCTGGACAACTACGATTCCTTTACCTACAACCTGGTGCAGTATCTGGGCGAACTCGGCGCCCAGGTGCAGGTCGTTCGCAACGACCAGATCGACCTCGCCGGGGTCGAGGCGCTCGCACCCGAGCGCATCTGCGTCTCGCCCGGGCCCTGCACCCCAGCCGAAGCGGGGATCTCGGTCGAACTGATCCGCCACTTTGCGGGCCGTATCCCCATACTCGGGGTCTGCCTGGGCCATCAGGCCATAGGCGCGGCATGGGGCGCCCGCATCGTGCGCGCACGCGAACTCATGCACGGCAAGGTATCCGAAGTCTCGCACCAGGGCACTGACGTCTTTCGAGGGCTGCCGTCGCCGTTCACCGTGACGCGTTACCATTCGCTGGCCATCGCACGCGAGGGCCTGCCCAGCTGCCTGCACGTCACTGCAGAAACCGCAGATGGCGAAATCATGGGGGTTGCCCACGAGTCCCTGCCCGTTTATGGCGTGCAGTTTCATCCAGAATCCATCCTCAGCGAACACGGCCATGCCCTGTTGCGCAACTTTCTGGATGCGTGACCACATGGCCGTGCCCCATGGCCCCGCCCCAGTTCCAAGGAAATCAGCCAATGCCGCCCATCACCCCCACTGAAGCGCTCGTCCGTTGCATAGAGCACCGCGAGATCTTTCACGATGAAATGCTCGCACTGATGCGCATGCTCATGCGGGGCGAAATGCCGCCCCAGATCGCCAGTGCCCTGCTCATGGGCTTGCGGGTCAAGAAAGAAACCGTGGGCGAGATCACCGCGGCCGCCGAGGTCATGCGCGAGTTCGCACTGGGGGTCGATGCCCCACACCCCGAAGACCTGCTCGACATGTGCGGTACCGGGGGCGATGGCTCGCACACGTTCAACATCTCCACGGCGGCCATGTTCGTGGCTGCTGCGGGGGGCGTCCGGATCGCCAAGCACGGCAATCGCAGCGCATCGTCCTCCTCGGGCAGCGCCGATGTGCTCGAGGCGCTGGGTGCCTGCATTACCGCCAGCCCGGCGCAGGTGGCCGAATGCCTGGCAGCCACGGGCATCGGCTTCATGTTCGCCCCCGCCCACCATGGCGCCATGAAAAACGTAGCCGCAGTGCGTCGTGAACTGGGCGTGCGCACGATCTTCAACATCCTCGGGCCGCTGACCAACCCCGCGAAGGCCGCCAACCAGCTGCTGGGGGTATTCCACCCCGACCTGGTCGGCATCCTGGTGCGGGTACTGCAACGGCTGGGCTCACGTCACGTACTGGTCGTGCACGGCAAGGACGGCATGGATGAGGCCTCGCTGGGGGCATCCACACTGGTGGGTGAACTCAAGGACGATCAGATCCATGAATACGAAATCCATCCCGAAGACTTCGGCATGGCCATGGTCTCGAACCGCAGCATCAAGGTGGCCAATCGTGAAGAATCGGCCGCACTGATACGCTCGGCGCTGGAAAACGAACCCGGTACGGCTCGTGACATCGTCCATTTCAATGCCGGCCTGGCCCTGTACGCAGGCAATCGCGCACCAGGCATCGCACAGGGCATTGCGCAGGCTGGCGAGCTGATCGCCTCCGGCGCTGCCCGCCAGAAGCTCGAGGAATTCTGTCAGTACACACAAAGGTTTGCCGCATGAACGACATCCTGGCCCGTATCCTCGAGACCAAGCGCAATGAAGTGGCCGCTGCACGGCAGATGCGCAGCGAAGCCGAAGTGTTGCGCGAAGCACAGAATCGCAAGGACATCCGGGGCTTTGCGCGCGCGATCGAAGAGCGGGTTGCGCAGGGCAAGCCCGCCGTCATTGCCGAGATCAAGAAAGCCTCGCCCTCCAAGGGGGTGATCCGTGCCGATTTCAATCCGGCAGAAATTGCGAGCAGCTATGCCTGCCATGGCGCAGCCTGCCTGTCGGTGCTGACCGACGTCCAGTATTTTCAGGGGGGCTATGACCACCTGCGCCAGGCACGGGCGGCCTGCAGCCTGCCCGTGCTGCGCAAGGATTTCATGGTGGACCCCTACCAGGTGATCCATGCCCGTGCCCTCGGGGCCGACTGCATCCTGCTCATCGCGGCGGCCCTGCCACCTGCCGATCTGCGCGAACTCGAGTCTGTCGCACTCGATCTGGGCATGGACGTGCTGGTCGAGATCCATGACCCGGACGAACTCGACGCCGCCCTGACCCTGCAGACGCCATTGCTCGGTATCAACAATCGCAACCTGCGTACGTTCGAGACCAGCCTGGACACCACGCTGTCGCTGCTGGGGCAGTTGCCTGCCGACAAGCGGGTGATTACCGAGAGCGGCATCCTCGAACCCGCAGACGTCCAGCGCATGCGGGCGGCGGGCGTGCAGGCCTTTCTGGTGGGCGAAGCGTTCATGCGCGCCGCAGACCCCGGCCTGGCCCTGCGCACCCTGTTCATGGCGCCCCCCGCCAACCCCTGAACGCTACCGCCCGGGCACGACAGCGGGACAGCGCGATACCCGCGGCGTCCGGCCCGGGCACCATCGCCCCGTATTGCGCAGCCCGGGTCAATGAACGGCAGCGTACATGATGCGTTCCTCGGTGGCGTTTTCCCGGGTGAACTCCTCGACCACGCGGCCCTCGCGACTCACCAGAATCCGGTCCGAGAGGGCAAAGACTTCCGGCAAATAAGAGGAAATCACCAGAACGGCCAGACCGCTGTCGGCCAGTTCGTTGATCAACTGGTGAATCTCGGCGATTGCACCCACGTCGACACCGCGCGTCGGTTCGTCGAAAATCACCAGGCGCGGCTTCTGCAGCAGGGATTTCGCAATCACGACCTTCTGCTGGTTGCCCCCGGAGAGCTCGATCACCCGGGCATCGTTGCCGATCGCCCGGATGTTCAGCCGGGCGCGCCAGTCTTTGGCAAGCGCCTGCATCTGGGCCATGTTGACGACATTGGCCGCCCGCGTGGCGGCCATCTGGCCGACGTACAGATTTTCCGCAATCGACATGGTTTCGAAGAAGCCTTCGATCTTGCGGTCTTCCGTGACATACACGATGCCGTCGCGTATGGCCTGCCTGGGGATGCGGTAACGGATCGGCCTGCCCATGAGCCGGATCTCGCCGCCGTGCAGGAAGTCGCGCTTGAGCGCACCGGCGATGATCTTGGCCGTCTCGGTACGGCCGGACCCCACCAGGCCGAACATGCCGGTGATCTGGCCCGCGTAGATGGAGAACGAATTGTTCTTGACCATGTTGCCCATGGACAGATTCTGCACGCTCAGTACCCGGGCACCCCGGGCCCGCGTCGACCGCCCGGCCGACGCCTGCCCATAGAGTTCGTCGGACAGGGTGCGCCCGACCATGGCCGCAATGATCCGGTCGCGATCCAGCAAGGCCGCCTGCTCGGTGAGTACATGCTCGCCATCGCGCAGGATCGTGATGCGGTCGGCAATCTGCAGGGCCTCTTCGAGCGCGTGCGATATGAAGATGATCGATACGCCCTGTGTGCGCAAGCGCTCGATCAACGAAAAGAAATAGCGCTTCTCTTCGGGTGTCAGCGATGCCGTGGGCTCATCGAACACCAGGACACGGGCCTTGTGGTGCACCGCACGGGCTATCTCGACCAGTTGCTTCTGTGCGGCGCCCAGCGAAGAGACCAGATGGGCCGGATCCACCCCGAAGTTGAGCGACTGCAGGAAGGTCTGCGCGGAGATGTACAGCCCGCGCAGCCGGTTGAAGAATTTCTCGTTGCCCAGATACAGGTTCTGGGCCACCGTCAGCGTCGGCACCAGGCTGGTCTCCTGGAACACCATGGCCACCCCGTGGGCCAGGGCATCGGAGGGCTCATTGAACGTCACCGGCCGCCCATCGAGCAGGATGCGCCCGGCGGACGGCGCGATGATGCCTGCGATGATCTTCGTGAGTGTCGACTTGCCGGCCCCATTTTCACCCAGAAGGGCATGCACTTCACCGCGGCGCAGATCGAAGTCGATATCCTTCACCGCATACACGCCGCGGTAGGATTTGCTGACGCGCTCGAGCGAGAGCAAGGTATCCATCAGGGCTCCATGGCAAGAATCATGTGACCGCCGCGGCTGGTGGCGTACAGTACGCCGTGCTGCTCGAGCAGGCTCGTGATCCCATGACGCTGGCCATCGGCACGGCTATGCTTGCCGTGCATGGGGTTCAGGCCGGCATCGAGATACAGGGCGAGCCCATAGGATCGCGACGGCGCCCAGGGCTTCAGGATGCCCATCTGCTTGAGTCCGCCACGCTGCAGGGGCTCGCGGAAGCTGCGCTTGCCCGACAGTGCCGGGCAGATCCAGTGATCGCGCTCGAGTTCCCGAAGCATGTCGTTGCGGTAGCGGGTTTCACGCAGCACCAGTTCGACCAGCTGGCTGCGCGGCGCATACAGCGCCAGCCAGAACCCGCCTTGCGGGCTGGGGCTGATGCGGCCCGGGTAGGCTGGCAGATCCCCCAGGACCTCGCTGGCCGATGTGCCCGGCTGCCCGGACAGGCCGATCAGGCGATGGCGCCAGCTTTCGGACACCAGCACCCCGGCATCGCCTGCATCGGCCAGCCCGGCCGGCCAGGCCAGCCGGTCGGCCAGTAGCGTAGCCTGGCCCGTATCCAGATCCAGACGCCATACCGAACCCAGTGCATTCTTCTGCATCAGGTCGAGTTGCCAGTCGGCCGGCCCATTGCGGCTGGAGCCTTCGGCCACCAGTACCGTACGCGCATCCTGCAACCACAGGGCCGTCGGGCAGACCATGGGCCGCCCGGCCTGCCAGCGCACGTGATGCCGGCCTTCATGGGGGCCGGCACACACCAGCAGGCTGCCGTCTTCGAGCCCGGCCAGCAGGATTTCGTCATGCCAGGCCGCCAGCGAAGCCGCTGGCGCCGGCAAGCGGTACAGGGGCTCATCCTGCCCTGCGCGGCGGATGTCGGCGCCCGACGTATACAGCAGCTCTCCTTGCCAGGCCACGAGATTGTCAGGCTCGGGGACGGTCTCCAGCACCCGCGCTTCATCGAGCAGCGTATTGGGCTGCAGCGCGCCATCCATGGCGGGCACCGTCACGGCACTGTCGCCGCGGCCCAGCAGACGATCGGCCAGCCGCCGCCAGAACGGGGTCATGGTGCACGCCCCCAGTAGCTGTCCTGACTGGTCCAGGAGGTATCGGCGCCCGGAATCCTGTAGCGGCCGATGCGATTGTTGAACACCCCCCCCAGATACAGGTAGCCCTTGTGCTCGCGTGGCGAGGTGATCATGGGATGATTTTCACCACTGCGATCCCAGAGTGATTCGACAATGCGGCCGGCCTCGTCGAACTTCAGGACGCAGCCCGTGTTGAGGTTGGGAAACAGAAGTTCATCCTGGGCCACGCGCCGGGCCATGTGGCGCCGGAATGAAGGGCGCCGCAGGGCCAGTTCGAGCGACGGTGTGCGCATGCCCATGATGGCCAGCCAGTAGCAGCCGTCGGAGGCCCGGTTGATGTTGTCCGGGTAACCGGGCAGATTTTCGATGACCCGCTCGACCCGGCCCGTCCTGGGGCCGGCAAACCAGTAGCGGCTGATACGGCAGGCCCAGGACTCGGCGAAGAAGAAGGACTGCCCGTCATGCGACATGCAGATGCCGTTGGGAAAGACCAGACGGCGCAGAATGGTGCGCGTGCTGCCATTGCGCGGATCATGACAGATGATGCGGCCATTGCCCCGGCTTTCCAGGGCATCCAGCGGCCACTCGTGCATTTCGTAGCGCACCGTGGCCTCGCTGAAGAAGACCCGGCCATCTGGCGCAATGTCGAGATCATCGGCCAGGCGCAGGCGGGAATCGTCATTGATGGACCATGGCGTACGGTTGGTCTCGTCGGTGAGTTTGGTGAAGTCGCCCTGCGGATCAATCTGGTAGAGCCCCATGCCGGCATCGCACAGCAGCAGGTTGTCATGGCGATCCATGGCAAAACCCAGCGGTGTGCCACCGATATGGGAAAAAATTTCCATCTGCTGATAGTCGGGCGCGAGAAAGCGGACCACATCGCCGTGGCGCGAACCGGTGTACAGATGATCATGGCGATCGAAGATCATGTCCTCGGGCCCCTCGATCCGGCCCAGGCCGATGAGCTCCACATCCTTCAGGCGATCGTTGATGGCATAGGGCGAATCGGAACCCGGCTCGGTCGATGGCGCCTGCGGCAAGGCCAGATAGGTCGGCGACACATAGACTTTTGCCAGCAGCTTGTGCCGGTTCTTCAACCAGCGCACGTCAATGCCCACAGCCAGCAGCAGGATCAGGCCCAGCACCAGGGAACTGGACCCGCTGAGCAGGCCCAGGCGCACGAGGCCGTCGGTCACCAGCAGCACCGTGACCGAGCCGATGAAGGCTTTGGGCACCGAGCCCTTGCCACCGCCCAGGCTGTTGCCGCCGACCACAGCCGCCGTCAGCGCCATGACTTCCATGCCGACCCCGGTGGCCGGACCGGCATTGTTCAGGCGGGCCGCATACAGGATGGCCGAGACCCCGCAGAGGATGCCGGACATCACATAGGTGCTGCATACGGTGCGCGGTACCG
Organism: Castellaniella sp.; assembly: GCF_041677825.1. Taxonomy (GTDB): domain Bacteria; phylum Pseudomonadota; class Gammaproteobacteria; order Burkholderiales; family Burkholderiaceae_B; genus Castellaniella. The sequence continues at coordinate 5,794 of NZ_JBAYPG010000031.1, read as the reverse complement.
CGATGCCCACGTTGTAGGCGGAGCGCCGCGAACCCCCGATGGCCATGATGTGCCAGCCGGGCCGTGTACGGCTCAAGAACAGATGTGCGGCCACGGCAAACACGGCAAATAGCCAGAAGCCGAAAGGCACGCCGAGAACCGTACCCATGCCAACGAATTCCCAGGCCTCGTCATCCAGGAATACGGCGGACACTGCGGCCGCCTGCTGCATGAGCAGTACATCGACGATGGCGCGCACGATGATCAGCGTCACCAGCGTCGTCAGGAAGGCCCGCAGCTTCAGGTAGCCCACCAGGACCCCGTTGACCAGGCCCACCAGCCCGCACACCAGCAGGACGGCCGGTGTCATGAGCCAAACCGGCCATTCGGCGACGTTCATGAGATACAGGGCGGTGATGTTGCCCAGAGCCACGATGGACCCCACGCTCAGATCGATGCCGCCCGCCACCATCACGATCATCATCGCGCAGACGACAAAGCCGAACTCACCCAGCATGCGCAGGAAATCGACGATGGAGCCCGCCGAGAAAAACCTTGGGATCTGCCAGCCCAGCAAAGCCATCACGAGCAGCAGGCTGGCCACCGGGATGGCGTTCTCTATCCAGCGCTTGGCCAGGATCTCGCCCAGCAGGTGATCGGGCACCAGCCGGTAGCGCCATTGCAGGCAGCGATCATAAAGCGACTGAGGGCCCACCCTGCTCTCCTGCACCCGACCCTGTCTGGCTGCAGGACCGGGCACGATATGACGATCGGATCATTGCGGATCGCTTTATTGCTTGTAGTCGTTGAGATCCCAACACGATTGGGGCGTCAGGTTGTCCTTGTCGATCACGTCGAGTTTCGAATACAGATAGAACTGCCCGGTGCCCACATCGAGCTTCTGCTGCAGAATCGTCTTCAGTGCCGAGCTGAGATCATGGCCCTGCAATGGCGCATTGAACGTCACGTAGTGGGTGAACACGCCTTTCTTGACGTTGTCGCACGCGCTGGTGGCCCCGCCGCCCGACGACACCACGGTCACCGGCTGGGCCGGCTTGGCGTCGAGCACGGCATTGCCGATACCCACGTCCATGCCATCCCAGAAGCCGGTGATACCGCACAGATCGGGGTGCTGGCGCAGAATGGTGGTCGTGATGGCATACGCCTTGGAAGAGTCCCAATCGGCTGCCTGGTCGGACACCACCGTGATTTCCGGATGCTTCTGCAATACGTTGTTGACCCCCCTGAGCTGGTAGGTACTGGCCGGGTCGGTCACGGCACCCTGCATGATCGCCACCTTGCGTGACGTGCCGTCACCGCAGGCCTTGACCAGCGTTTCGGCCGCGCGTTCGCCGATTTCCGTCCAGTCGACCCCCACGTATGCCGAAGAAGTGTAGATGGCCTTGGTGTTCAGTTGCACCACCGGGATGCCGGCACTTTCGGCGCGCTTGATGAGACGCGCAAATGACGTGACGTCCACGTTGTGCACGACCATGATGTCCGGCTCTTCGGCGATCATGCTGGTCAGGGCCTGCGCGCCGACGTCCGGCTTCCAGCCATAGTCGCGCACATTGATCTTTACCCCGAGGGGCTCGAGATCGCGCCGGATGGTGGATACCCAGGCCTGGCTGAGATCCAGCCCCATGGTGGCCACGGCGATGGAGATGGTCTTGTCCTTGAAGGCATCGTAGTAGGGCTGACGACCCGGGTCGACTATGCCATCTTTCTGGGCAAACGCCAGCGTGCTGACCGCGCTCAGGGCGGCCACCGCCAGGATCCGTTTCAGTGCTTTCATCTCATCCTCCTGCCTTTGAAGGCAAACACGTGCGGGGCGTCATCAGATATCCCCCTGTTGCGCAGTCTGTTCGTCGCGTGGATTGAGCACGCTGTCGACTACGATGGCAATCAAGAGAATGACGCTCTTGATGATATTCTGTGTGGTGTATTCGAGGTTCATGATCGTCATGCCGTTGATCAGGATGCCGATCAGCAGCGTGCCCACGATCACGTTGCGCACGCCGCCCTTGCCCCCGCTGAGCCCTATGCCCCCCAGCACCACCACCAGGATCACGTCATAGACCAGCGATGAATTCGCTACGCGAGTATTCATGGTGGCCACGGTCGCGGCCGTGACGATGCCCGCCAGGTAGCCAATGACCGCCGAGAGCACGTACTGCAGGCAGATCACGGGGCGCACGCCAATACCCGTGAGGCGCGCGGTCTGGGGGTTGTCGCCTATGGCCCGGACATACAGGCCGGCACGGGCGTAGCGCAGGAACAGCCAGGACAGGAACGCAACGATGCAGAACACCACCACCGGCATGGGGATGCCGAGCAGACTGCCCGTACCCAGAAACTGGACCCCACCCCAATCGGTGGAGAGCGGAATGATTTCCTGCGACAGCAGGGCAAACATGCCAAAACCGTAGATCACGGCCCAGGTGCCCAAGGTGGCAAACAGGGCCGAGATCTCGACATAGGCAATGAGAATGCCATTGGCGATGCCGACCACCAGCACCAGCGCCAGACCCAGCAGCAGCGGCACGATGGCACTGTCGCCCGGCGTTGCCAGCGACAGCGCCCAGGCCACGGCAATGACCATGGTGGCCACCAGCGACAGGTCGATCCCCCGGCCAATGATGACGAGCGCCATGGCCAGGCCCAGAATGCCCAGTACGGATACGTTGCGCAGCAAGGGCAGAATGTTGTCGACAGTCGCAAAGCCTGGCAGGCTTGCGGAAAAGACTGCAAACAGCATGAGCGCCAGCAGGAACACGATGCGTTCCTGGGTGAACCCGCCTTGGTGCACCAGGCGACCGAGGCGTTCAGTGGGTAGCATGATTTCTCCGTGAGCCAGGCCCCGGGCCACTGCGCCACTGGGGTTGAAAACGAACCACTGTATTCAATTTTCCTGATCTTCGGAAGCCTCGAAATGGCAAGCAGGTGTTTCAGCAACCCGGAAATGAAAAAGTGCCCTGCAGGGCACTTTTTCATGTCGGACGCTCAGTGTGAGCGCCGCCCCTGGCTGAATTTGCGCGCGGCAGCCGCCTGGGCGGCCAGCATGGCCAGCTCGGCTTCGACCACGGCCATGTCGGCCTTGTCTTTCGTGTTGCGCAGGGCCTCTTCGGCGCGTTCGCGCGCCGCCAGGGCCTTGGCTTCATCGAGGTCGGCCGCCCGAATGGCCGTATCGGACAATACCGTAACCCCGTTGGGTTGCACCTCGAGAATGCCACCGGCCACGAAGATGTTTTCTTCGCTGCCATCGACAAGCCTGATCTTCAGGGTGCCAGGGCGGATGCGCGAAATCAGTGGCGTATGACCGGGCAGGATGCCCAGATCGCCCGATTCGCCGGGCAGGGCCACGAACGTGGCCTCGCCGGAATAAATCGAGGCTTCTGCACTGACCACTTCGATCTGCAAAGTTGCCATGGGGGTTCCTTATTGAAGCGTCTTGGCCTTTTCAAAGGCCTCGTCTATGGAGCCTACCATATAGAAGGCCTGCTCGGGCAAGGCATCGCACTCGCCTTCGACGATCATCTTGAAGCCGCGCAGGGTTTCGGCCAGCGGCACGTACTTGCCCGGCGAGCCCGTGAAGACCTCGGCCACATGGAAGGGCTGCGACAGAAAGCGCTGGATCTTGCGTGCCCGGGCCACCGCCTGCTTGTCTTCCGGAGAGAGTTCGTCCATGCCCAGAATGGCGATGATGTCGCGCAGCTCTTTGTAGCGCTGCAGCGTCTGCTGCACGGCACGCGCGACGTTGTAGTGCTCTTCGCCCACGATCTGCGGATCGAGCTGCCGGCTGGTGGAGTCGAGCGGGTCGACCGCCGGGTAGATCCCGAGCGCGGCAATGTCGCGCGACAGCACCACGGTGGAATCCAGGTGCAGGAAGGTGGTGGCCGGCGACGGGTCGGTCAGGTCATCGGCCGGTACATAGACCGCCTGGATCGACGTGATGGAACCGGTCTTGGTGGATGTGATGCGTTCCTGCAACTTGCCCATTTCTTCGGCCAGCGTCGGCTGGTAGCCCACCGCCGATGGCATGCGCCCCAGCAGCGCCGACACTTCGGTACCCGCGAGCGTGTAGCGATAGATGTTGTCGACGAAGAACAGCACGTCGCGGCCCTCGTCGCGGAAGCTTTCAGCCATGGTCAGGCCCGACAATGCGACACGCAGGCGGTTCCCGGGGGGCTCGTTCATCTGGCCGAAGACCATGGCCACCTTGGATTCGGGCAGATTGTCGAGCTGGATGACCCCGGCGTCGGACATTTCATGGTAGAAGTCATTGCCCTCGCGGGTGCGTTCACCCACCCCGGCAAAGACCGACAGGCCGCTGTGCGCCTTGGCGATATTGTTGATGAGCTCGAGCATGTTCACGGTCTTGCCCACGCCGGCGCCACCGAACAGACCCACCTTGCCGCCCTTCGCAAACGGACACACCAGGTCGATCACCTTGATGCCGGTCTCGAGCAGCTCGACCGAAGGCGAGAGCTCATCGAATTGCGGCGCCGGCTGGTGGATGGCGCGCCGATCAGCGGCTTCGATCGCCCCGCGCTCGTCGATGGGCCGCCCCAGCACATCCATGATGCGCCCGAGTGTGGCCGGCCCCACCGGTACGGAAATGGGCGCGCCCGTTGCCGCCACGGCCATGCCACGGCGCAGCCCGTCGGACGACCCCATGGCGATGGTGCGCACCACGCCATCGCCCAGCTGCTGCTGGACTTCGAAGGTCAGGCCTTTTTCGGCGAAATCCGATGAGTCGTCGGCGAGGGTGAGCGCGTCGTAGATGTTGGGGATGCTGTCGCGGGGGAACTGAATGTCCACCACTGCGCCAATGCACTGAACGATGGTACCGTTGCTCATGTTTAGTCCTATGTAAGATCCGTTTTGCAGTGCGCGCGTCGATCAGACCGCGGCCGCACCACCCACGATTTCGGAAATTTCCTTGGTGATGGCCGCCTGACGCGTCTTGTTGTAGACCAGCTGCAGGTCGTCGATGACTTTCTTGGCGTTGTCGGACGCCGCTTTCATGGCGACCATGCGCGCGGACTGCTCGCTGGCCATGTTCTCGGCGACCGCCTGGTAGATCAGGCCCTCGACATAGCGCAGCAGCAGGTCGTCGATGACCGTCTGGGAATCAGGCTCGTAGAGATAATCCCAGCCATACTGGGTGTGCAGGGCGCCTTCTTCGTCGTCACCCGTCTGGAAGGGGTCGGCCAGGCCACTGGGCAGCGGCAGCAGCCGCAGGAAGCTGGGCTCCTGGCGCATGGTGTTGATGAACCGGCTGGTCGCCAGATACACGGCATCGATCTTGCCACTGACGAAGTCATCGAGCTGCACCTTGATGGCGCCGATCAGGCGCTCGAGATTGGGGGCATCGCCCAGCTGGACCTCGGATGACACCACGTTGACGCCCACGCGATTGAGCAGGCTCAGACCCTTCGAACCCAGTGCCGTCGCCTGCACCGTGATCCCCTGGGCCTCGAGCGCCTTGATCTGATGCAGGACCAGGCGCGAGATATTGGTATTCAAGCCGCCGCAAAGGCCCTTGTCGGTGGTCACCATGATGACCCCGGCCGCGGACATCTTGCCGGGTTCCACCATGTAGGGATGCGTGTAATCAGGGTTGGCCTGCATCAGGTGCGAAGCAATCGCGCGCACCTTGGTGGCATAGGGGCGGCCGGCCCGCATGCGATCCTGCGCCTTGCGCATTTTCGCCGCCGCGACCATCTCCATCGCCTTGGTGATCTTGCTCGTGTTTTGCACGCTCTTGATCTTGGTTCGAATTTCCTTGATTCCAGCCATGGGCTCAATCCTT
>NZ_JBAYPG010000030.1:0-38254 GCF_041677825.1 Castellaniella sp. | reverse complement strand
GTTCAAAGAAAAGACCGTGCCGCCACCCCTGTATACCCTGCAGGATGCACACGAATGCCTGCAGCAGGTACGAGGCATCGAATACGACCGGGAGTTCGCACCCCGCGTCGGGGTGCGCGCCCGTTTCCGCGATGCCGGACACATCCTTGGTTCGGCCATCGTGGAAGTGTGGATTACCGAGTACGGTTACCCCACGAAGATCGTGTTCAGCGGCGATCTGGGCCAGCCGGGACGCCCCATCCTGCGCGACCCGACAACCATCGAGGAAGCCGACATCCTCGTCATCGAGTCCACCTGCGGCAACCGCCGGCACAAGGATTTCTCGGCGACCGAAGCGGACATGATCGGCATCGTCGAAAAGACATTGTTCGAACGCGGCGGCAACGTCATCGTGCCGGCCTTCGCGGTCGGCCGAACCCAGGAGGTGCTCTACCACCTACGTCGTCATGGAGAACATGTGGGTGTCCTGTGGTGGGCCGGTCGGGAGGCCTTTTCGCCTTTTCGAGGTAGGGCCTTTCCTCTTGCGCCCCATTCCCTTACCGTTTCGACCTTTGGCCTTTACCCGTTTCGGTATAGCGGGGCCTGGGCTGCGTCTCCAGCGTCAATGTGGAACTCGCACGAATGGATTGGACGGCGACCCCGAAGCTCGCTGCGACTTATGCTGTCCTGACGCTGCTTCCGCCAGGTAGGCTTGCGTAAGGCGTCAAAGTTGACAAACGCGACAAAGGAGACTAAATTGAATCCTGTCTCAAACCTGCCTGGGAGATCACCATGTCCAATGCCATTGAATTCATTGCCGACCGTCTGCCGCGCGTCACGGTGAAGGATGTGCGTCGCTTCGCGGATACCGTCGAAATCCGGGACGCCAAGGCTTTTGCGGCCGAGTTGCAGGCGTTTGTCCACGAGCGTGTGGAGGCGATAAAATTGCCCGCTACCCTGGAGGATGAGACGGTGGAACAGGCCCTTGCACGCAAGGCGGCCGCGCTGCATGCCGATACGCGCTGGGCACCGAGTAAAACCGACGTCCAGCGTGGCCGTGCCGTGCTGCTGGAAACCTTCAACCAGCCACACAACCTGCCGATCCCTGAGTTCGCCAAACTGGCGGACAAGTCCCGCCAGCAGATCTACAAGGACATCGTTGCCCGTCGGCTGCTGGCGCTGAACGTGGGGCCGCGCGGTCAGAAGCTGCCCGACTGGCAACTCGACCCGGTAAAGCAGCAGTTGACCCAAACCGTACTTCAGGAGGTCGAGGGCATCGACCACTGGACAATCTACCGCGCACTGTCCGAACCCCTTGAAGGCTTGGGCGGTCGCTCGCCGCTGGATGCGGTGACGCATGGCACGATCGACGACGTGGCCGAGGCGGTGTTCAACGTGCTGGGCGTTCAGGTGCATTGAACTGAAGCCGTCATGAAACGCGAGCTGCCATCCTTCCTGATCGATACCGGTGAACTGCTCCAGCATGTGAGTCGCGCAGCCTATCGAGGCAGCCCGCTGTACTATGGTCGCCGCAGCACCAATCGCTACGATGACCCGGCGCGGGCCTACGGCGTGCTTTACTTGGGACGCGACCTGCCCACGGCGCTGATGGAGTCGGTGTTCCACAAACACCAGTGGCTTGCGGACAAGAAGCGCTCGATCGCGCTGAAAGAAGTCCAGAGCCGGATGGTGCGCGCCGTAGGCGTGATGGCTGATGTGCTTCTGGCGGATTTCACAGCACCAGGCGTCATGGCGGGCTACTTTGGCCTGAATCTGGAGCAGTTGGCCAGCCGCGACTACAGGCATACGCAGCAGGTGTCCGCACAGGTGCATGCGATGCTCGGAGATGACGACCAGCCGCTGTTCGACGGGGTGCTCTATCCGTCGCGCAACAACTATCCCGCCAAGAGCATCGCTCTGTTCGAACGTGCAGGAGCCAAGATCAGCGTCATCGGGGACATCGACCTGGTTGACCATGTGGACTGGCCGCGTTTCGTTGCCCGCTATCGCATCGGTGTGGAACCCGATCCCGGCCCGGCGGGGCCGGATGACGAAGCGTCCTGAAGCAGCCGGAGACGACCATGAACACCACTGCTCGCACCAGCACCGCAGAACGCCTCGGACGCATCCTTGGCCGTGGATGACTGCCGTTCATCGCTACGTTGCTGCTGTTGATCGACGAGATGTTGACGATGCGTGCAGCCGGTCGTCGCCATCGTGCGCCACCGCAGCTGTGGCAATCGTCAGCAAGGTGCCGCCCTGGCAGTAGCCAGTTCCCCTTGTGGCTGAACAAGGGGTTTGTTTTATGGCGTCCCGCCTCGATCCTCCCGTACCGCGTCAGTCCTGGCCCGTCGCCGGTTCGCTGCGGTCAATGATGGGGATCGAAAGCCACCTGCGGATGCCGGTACAGGCGCGTCTGCCACTGGAACGGATGGCTTGCAGCAATACGACTTGCGCTGATGCAAGGACTTCGGGGATGGCTTGCAGTGATATGGAAATCTGGTCACTAGTCTTCGTGTCATGTACAATGATATGTACATATTAAAAAGGGACTGCCATGCGCACTATCAGCTATACCGAAGCCCGGCAAAACCTGTCGGCCACCATGGTGCAGACCGTCGAGGACCGCGCCCCGACCCTTATTACCCGTCAGAACGGCGAGGCGTGCGTGTTGATATCGCTGGAGGAATACAACGCGCTGGAGGAAACGGCTTACCTGCTGCGTTCTCCGGCCAATGCGCGCCGCCTGATGGATTCAATCGACAGCCTTGAACGTGGCCAGGGTGTTGAACGGCATATCGTCGAGTGAAGCTGATCTGGTCGGAGCAGGCCTGGGGCGATTATCTGTACTGGCAGGAGACGGATAAACGCATGGTCAAGAAGGTCAACGAGTTGATCAACGAGATCCGCCGCACCCCCTTCGAGGGCAAGGGCAAACCGGAGCCGCTGCGCCACAATCTGGCGGGTTTCTGGTCGAGAAGGATCACAGCCGAGCACCGGCTTGTGTATTCGATGAGGGATGGGGCGCTGTTGATTGCCGCCTGCCGTTATCAATATTGATGGCTGGACAGAGCCGGACTGATCTTGCCCCCGTTTTCTGTAGTCCTGAGCCCCCAGCTTCAAGCGGCAATTTTACGCTGCTTGTCATACCAACGTTGTCACGCTGCAGCGTCGATGTACGGCAGCTCAGACAGAACGGGTAATGCCGCCGTCGACCCGGATGTTCTGGCCCGTGATGTAGCTTGCGCCGTCTGATACCAAAAAGGCGATCGTGGCGGCGATTTCCTCGGCCTTGCCGTAGCGGCGCATCGGCACGCTGTCACGCCGTTCGTCTGTCGCGGGCAGGCTGTCGATCCAGCCGGGCAGGACATTGTTCATGCGGATGTTCTTCTCCGCATAAGTGTCGGCAAAGATTTTGGTGAAGCTCGCCAGCCCCGCGCGGAACACGGCTGAAGTCGGGAACAGGTCGGCGGGCTCGAAAGCCCAGGCCGTGGAGATGTTGACGATGGCGCCGCCGCCCTGGGCCACCATGATCGGCGCCACCAGTCGGGCCGCCCGCACGGCGCTGAGGAAATAGACATCCATGCCCTTGTGCCAGTCTTCGTCGGTGATGTCGAGGATCGGCGCACGCGGGCCATGGCCGGCGGAATTGACCAGCGCGTCGATGCGCCCCCAACGCTGCAGCGCCAGATCGACGAGGCGCTGCAGATCGTCGTTCGACTGGTTCGAGCCGGTGACGCCCACGCCACCGAGCGCCTCGGCAAGCGCCTCGCCTTTGCCCGACGAGGACAGTACGGCGATGCAGTAGCCGTCCTGGGCCAATTTGCGCGCTGCAGCGGCGCCCATGCCAGACCCGCCTGCGGTGATGAGTGCGACCTTTTCTACAGACATGGAAAACTCCAACATTTAGGTATTCGGTGAATTATCTCAATTCAGAGTCAAGAATTCACGCGATGAATGAAAGCAGGAGGGTGTGGAAAAACGACTGGGTTCGCCTCCGATTCATTCTGCGCAAGCGATCTCCAACCCCAGGAGAAGCTGCAAATCAGGGCATCACGCTCGTGCCTTCAGGCTCGGCAGATCCAGGGCGGGGACGCCCAGATCGTTCCAGTTTTCCGGATGGCAGCTGAAGAGCAGCACCTGGTGGCGCTTGGCCGCGTCGTAGAGCATGCGTTTCATCTGTGCCAGGCGTTCGGCATCCGAGTGCACCAGGGCATCGTCGAGGATGATGAGGGTGGGGCGGCCAGCCTCTTGCAGCAGATCGGCATAGGCCAGGCGGCTGATGAGGCCAAGCTGCTCGCGGGCACCGTAGCTGAGGTCATCGAACGTGCTGTACTGGCTGCCACGCTGCAGCAGCGTAGGCACCAGGTTGTCGTCCACCTGGATTTCCGCGGCAGGGAAGAGCAGGCGAAGGTAGTGGGCCAGATGCTTTTGCAGCGGCGCCTGCAACTGGCGGGTGAGTGTCTGGCGCGCCTCTTGCAGCAGGGTGAACAGCAGGTCCAGCGCGTTGGCGCGCGCGGTCAGTTGGGCCAGATGGCGCTGCAGAGTGTCCACCGCCTGCTGCAGTTCGCCGCGTTTTTCTTCCAGACCCTGGGCGCCCAGGGTGTCCAGTTCGGTCTGCAGGCGATCGATGTCGCGCTGGCGCTGGTGGGCCGCGTCTTCGAGCGCATCGGCGGATCGCCTGAAACGTGTGACGTCGTCCTTCAGAACCTGCGGCTGGGCGCTGTCGATCTCTGCCTGGTATTGCCGGATCCGCGCCTGCAGGCTGTCTTGCCGTGCTTTTTGTTCGGTGAGTGCCTGGCTCGCATTCTGCTGGTTTTTCTGGTATGCCGGGTCTTTCAGCTTGCTGTCCAGGCGCGCCCATTCGGTTTTGCTGGTATCGAAGGCCTGTTGCGCGAGCCCCAGGCTTTCGAGGTGCTTTTGCAGGGCGGTGTCGGCGGCCTTCAGGGCTTCATTGGCCGCGTTGCGCGTGCGTTCAGCCTCTTCTTCGTCAGGCAGATCGCCCTGCGCGCCCGGGCTGCCGGCGATGTGTCCGGCCAATTCGGCCAGTTCGGCCAGCCGGTGCCTGCCGTCTTCGCATTGCTGCATGAACGCATCCACGCCCTCGGGGGCCAGATCCTGAATGCGGGTCCGGGCACGCATGATATCGGCCTCCAGGCGCTGGCAATCGGCAGCGCGGGCCTCGGCCTCGGCCAGATCCTGAACCCCCAGGTCTGCCAGCAGGCTGGCACGGTCGCCTGACAGGCGGGCGTCCTCGCGCGCCAGTTCGGCCGCATCCTTGCCACCCGGGGCAATCTGCAGTTGGCCCACGCCGGGGATGTCGATCGACGTGCTTTGCAGCAGAAGCTGCTCGCCGCTGCCCGTGATGGCCTGATCACCGATGGCCAGTGCCTGTCCGGCCTGCAATTGCCAACGGATGCGGGTTGCTGCGACCTGCTTGCGCAGCGTGATGTGGTCCAGTGCCTTTTGCAGTTGCCGCAGCTTTGCCAGGGTGGCCGTGTCCACGGCCTGCTGCTGCCTTTGCGTGCTCAGGGCGCGCAGATCCTGCTGCAATTGCTGCAGTGTGTGCAGGGTTTTGCCGTGTTTGTCCAGCCAGGTTTCGAGCTGTGCGTATTCCGCCTGCAGCCGCAGGTGGCGTGCGTGCCGGCGTGCTTGCTGGAATGTGTTTTCGGCGGTGTCGCAAGCGACCTTGGCCTGGTGCTGGCGGGTTTCCACGTCTGCGCGTCGCAGGTTCAAGGCGTCCAGCGCCTCGTGTGTCCGAGCCAGTGCCGCAGCGCGTTCGGCCAGCAGGGCGGCGTCACTTCCAAAGCCTTGCAATTGCTCGCGCAAGAGCGCCTGCTGGCTGGTGCAGTGTGCCAGCTCGCGCTGCGTCTGTTCCAATTGCGCCTGCAACTGTTCGACTTCCTTGAGCCGTGCGCTGGCTTTTTCAGCCTGCTCACGCTGGGCGACCCACGGCCGCGCGGCGTCGATCTGCTCGCGCTGCGCCTGCAGGCGGGCCAGGGCATCCACCTTGTCTTCATACGCACGCACCTGTTCGCTGACTAGCAGCAGTTGGGCTTTTCGGTCACCAAGCCGGGTTTCGATACTCTTGTAGCTGCCGGTGGGGCGACCCGTGGGCGTCAGCAGTTCGGCGCGTTGCGCGCGCACTTCGGCCAGCAGCCAGTCGCCGCTGCTGCTGGCCATGGCGCCCAGATCCTGGCCCAGCGCGATCTGCAAGTGTGCGGCGGCGTACTCTACCGCTTGCCGGACATCCTGTATGCGGCCTTGCTGCACCCACAGCAGGCCGGGGATGCCTTGATGCTCGGGCTTGCTGGCACCACGGCCGGCAAGGCTGTAGCCCATGAGCTCGGTAAGCCGGTCTTCGGCGTCGTCGCCATTGAAGCGGGTGCCATCCACGACCAGGCTGCAGCGGGCGTGGCCCAGAAAGCGTTTATCGAGCTGCCAGGTCTGATTTTGCCACTGGAAGGTGAGAGACACCGCGGGCTCGGCCGCGGTATCGCCCCAGGGCTGGAAGTGCGTCACGGTGCCCGACTTGTGGCGCTCGAAGAATGCCGCCCGAATGGCTTCGACCAGGGTGCTCTTGCCCGATTCATTGGGGCCCGCAATGATGTTGATGCCGGGCTGCAGATCGTGCAGGGCAAAGGGTGCCTTGAACTGTCGCCACTGTTCGAGCCGAATCTGGGTGAGCCTCATGGGATCGGCGCGTCCTGGCGCTGTGCGAGCAGGCCGGCAAGAATCGCCAGAGCGTCGCGCGCCGTCTGCGCCGTCTGCGTATTGTCACTGTCTGCGGTACCGTGCTGGCGTTCGCGCAGGGTGGAGATCACGCTGGCGACATAGCCGTCTGCATGCAGTGCGGCCAGATCCTGGTCGGTGGGCTGCAGGCGCAGCCGGTCGTCGTGCAGCGTGAGGCTGCGTTGGCGGGCTGCAAATCGGTCGAGAGCACGTTCCAGACGCTGCTGCCCGGCCAGGTCGAGTTCGCCCGCCAGGGTGAGTTCGATGACACAGCTCGCCGGCAGGGATTCGAGCTCGGCCAGCAGGGCGTCGAGGTCGCTGGAGACGGCCAGGGTGCGGGTCAGTTGCAGCCATCGGTGGGCGCCTGTGCGCTGTGGTGTGACAATCGGCGTGGCACCGGGGCCGTCCACGGTAACCAGCAGAACATTGCCGGGGTCGTTGTCCTTGAAGCGTTCCTGCTCCGGGGTGCCGCTGTACCAGGTGCGTGCGTCGATCTGCCGGGTGCCGTGCCAGTCGCCCAGGGCGAGGTAGTCGAGCCTGGCAGTGGCCGCGCGGTCAGCGGCGATGGGGTTGGGCGAGTCGATGTCGTCGGGTAGAATGCCGCTGACGCTGCCATGCGCCAGACCGACGCGCAGCAGACCGTGGGGTGTTGCGGCGCCGTCGAACCATGCGGTGAGGTCGTCGTGCGTGTGCCGCTGGGTGAGCGGGGCCGCCAGAATGGCCAGGCCGGCGTCTGCGAATGAGTAGATGCCAGGCTGGATCAGCGCGTGGACATGGTCTGGCACGGCATGGATGCGCCGTGCCCGATGCCAGACACTTTCGGCCAGTGCGGCGTCGTGGTTGCCCGGCAGCATGAGCCAGGGGCCCTTGAAGCCCTGTGTGGCCTGAAACGTGCGGTGCAGGCTGCGGTCGGAGATCGTCTGCGCATCGAAGACGTCACCGGCCACGAGCACGGCATCCACCTGCTCTTGCGCGGCAAGGCGGGCGATGCGCTCGATGGCGGCAAAGCGCGCCTCGAACAGGGAGGCGGCATCTTCTTCTTCGAGGCGGGGATAGCGACGGCCAATTTGCCAGTCGGCGGTGTGCAGGAAACGCGGCATCAGATGGGATTTGCAGTCATGTTACATATTGTCTTGCCAAGTGTAGGGTGCCGGGTGTGCGATCGCAACCTTGGATCCGCTTTTGTCCCGGAGAACATCGATGCACCTCGAGGCAGCCCCCGCGCGCAACTGGTTTGACCAGGGCGGCCAGGCCTACGCGCGCTTCCGGCCCGAATACCCTCTCGAACTGGCACGGTTTCTGGCGCTGGCCGCACCGGGCAGGCTGTTGGCCGTCGACGTCGGCTGCGGCAGTGGCCAGTTGACGACCCAGCTGGCTGCGCACTTTGACAGCGTGCTGGGGGTCGATCCAAGTGGCGACCAGATCCTGAATGCCGCTGTGCACGCCGGCGTGCAGTATGTCCGTGCATCGGCAGAGCAATTGCCCGTTGCAGATCACAGCGCTCAGCTGATTACCGCCGCGCAGGCAGCACACTGGTTCGATCTGCCCCGTTTCTACGACGAGGTGCGCCGCATTGCCGGATCGGGTGCCGTACTGGCCTTGATCAGCTACGGCGTGCCGCGCCTGGATGCGCAGCTGGATCGGCGCTTCAGCACGTTTTACTGGCAGGAGATCGGCCCCTTCTGGCCCGTGCAGCGCAGGCTCGTCGATGACGGCTACGTCGATCTGCCGTTTCCTTTTTCCGCGTTGGCTGCGCCCACGCTGGTGCTTCACAAGGCCTGGCGGCTGGCAGACCTGTTGGGCTATATTGCCACGTGGTCGGCCGTACGTCGTGCGCATGAGGCCGGGTGTGAAGCCATTTTGCAGGGCTTTGCGTCCGATCTGGCGGCACTGTGGGGTGATCCGATGGGCACCCGCGCGATTCGCTGGCCCATTCACATGCGTCTGGGAGCCCTATGATGGACACCACCAGCCCCTGCATGCAGCAGGTTCAGGAAGCGATACGTTCACGCCGTTCAGTCCGGGCGTTCTTGCCCGATGCCGTGCCTCAGCGGCTGATCGAACGCATTCTCGAGAGCGCGGCGCGTGCGCCGTCGGGCTCGAACATCCAGCCGTGGCAGGTGATCGTGCTGACGGGTACTGCACGCGAGGCCCTGTGCCAGGATATCGAAACGGCTGCCCTGGCGGGTGAACCGGGTCAGGCCGAATACGCCTATTATCCGCGCCAGTGGCGCGAACCCTATCTGGCCCGCCGGCGTACCGTGGGCTGGGCGCTGTACGGCAGCCTCGGCATCCAGCGCGGCCAGACCGAGCGCATGGCGGCACAGCATCGGCGCAACTATTGTTTCTTTGATGCCCCCGTCGGCCTGTTGTTCACAATGGACCGTGACATGGAGCAGGGCAGCTGGCTCGATCTGGGCATGTTTGCGCAGAACGTGATGATCGCAGCGCGCAGCTTCGGGCTGGATACCTGTGCGCAGGCGGCCTTCAACCCTTATCAGCACCTGATCGTGAAACGCCTGAAAATCCCGGCACATCGGCAACTGATCATGGCGATGGCCCTTGGCTATGCCGACATGGCGGCGCCCGAGAACAATTTTCCGACCGAACGCGAGCCGGTCCATGTCTTTGCACGCTTCGTGGATTCATTGCCTTGATCGGAGATCGGGAATGACGTTCGGTGCGCGTCGATGCGTATCGATGTGCGGTGATGCACGTTGATGCGCAGCGTCCCCTGATCCGTGCCGCAGCGATGCCCGATGTGCTCTTATATAAAATAAAGAAATTAGGGTATTTGTATTCAGTATTTAAAGTCATAAGCCTCGACGCCTAGAATGGCCTCTCTGCCGTCGCCCTGCGCACGGTCACTGTGTCACTGAAACCGAGGCAAACGTGAAAGCATCTTCTCCTGAACATCATGCGGTCGTCATCGTGGGCGCCGGCACGGGCGGCATCGCAGTGGCGGCCCTCCTGAAACGTCAGCGTCCGGACCTCGATGTCGTTCTCATCGATCCCGCGCCGCATCATCACTACCAGCCCGCCTGGACACTGGTGGGTGGTGGCGCCTATTCGGTGGCGCAGACCCGTCGTGAACTGGCGCGCTGCGTGCCCAAAGGGGTGCGGCTGATTGCGCAGGCCGTACGTGGATTTGACCCTGAAGCGGGGCAGGTCGAGCTGGATGATGGCCGTCCGGTGGCCTACGATTGCCTGGTCGTTGCCGCTGGAATCCAGCTCAACTGGAGTCAGGTCAAGGGCCTGGAGCAGGCGTTGGGCAGGGACGGCGTCTGCAGCAATTATCGTTACGATCTGGCACCGTATACATGGGAGCTCGTGCGTGGCTTCCGTGGCGGGGCAGCGCTCTTCACCCAGCCAGCGGGTGCGGTCAAGTGCCCGGGCGCGCCCCAGAAGGCGCTGTACCTGGCGGCCGATCGTTTCCGGCGCCATGGGATGCGGGCCGACAGCCTGCAGTTTCGCAGTGGCGCCGCCTCGATCTTCGGGGTTGGCTACTACGCTGAACCATTGAACCGGATCATGGCGTCCTGCCAGGCGCAAGCCCATTACAACAACCACCTGGTCGAGGTGCGCGGCGAGGACAGGATCGCGGTGTTCGAATCCTCGGACAATGGGCAGATCCGGCGCGAAAAGGTCGCCTATGACCTTCTGCATGTGGTGCCGCCACAGAGCGCCCCGGATTTCATCCGGTCCAGCTCGCTGGCCGACGCTGCGGGCTGGCTGGATGTCGACCGGCACACCTTGCGTCACACGCGCCATGCCAATGTGTTTGGGCTGGGGGATTGCATATCGGCGCCGAACAGCAAGACGGCAGCGGCCATCAAGAGCCAGGTGCCGGTGATCGTTGCCAATGTGGTGCGTACGCTCGAGGGGCTCGTGCCCTCCAGCCACTATGACGGTTATGCCGGGTGCCCCCTGACGACATCCGTGGGCAAGGTCCTGCTCGCCGAATTCACCTACGGTGGCGTGCCAACGCCCAGCTTCCCGCTCGATCCGCGCGTACCGCGGCGCAGCTACTGGTGGCTCAAGCGCAGTTTCCTGCCCTGGTTCTACTGGAACATGCTGCTCAAGGGGCGCAACCTGCCGCAGTGGCACAAGACGCGTGACTTCGCCTCGGGGGTGCCTTCGGTTCAGCCCTGATGTCCGCCCGGGCCTGCAATCATGCGCTGCGGTGTGCTACGGTAACGCCCACAGTCTGATACAGGAGAAACATGGTGGACGAAGTCGCAGCGCGGCAGGCATTCGAGCAGGCCATCGAGACCCACAAGCCAGAGTTTGAAACATTCTTTCTGGCGCGCTTGCTGGGGCTCGAGTTCGAGTATCCCGATGGGCAGTGCGTCATCACCTTCGAAGCCAGGGACTTCATGTTCAACCCTCAGGGTTCGCTGCACGGCGGGATCATCGCCAGCGTGATGGACATCTCCATGGGCCACCTGCTCAAGCGCGTGCAGGGCGCGTGCACTACGCTCGAGATCAAGGTTCAATACGTCAAGGCGATACGGGTGGGCCGGCTGCGCTGCGTGGGTGAATTCATCCGTCAGGGGCGCGGCATCTCGTACATGCGTTCGACCATGACCGATGCGGACAACGATGTGGTGGCCTTTGCTACCGCCACCTGGAAGCATCTCAGGCCAGTGGCCGCCTGAGCCGGCGAAACCGGGGCCAGTGGCTGCCGATCAGGGTCGCAATGCCCCAGGCTCCCCGGCCCGTGACGCCCCCGCTTCAGACCGCCTGAACCATGGGCCGCGGGCCGTTCAGGCCGTCTGCCTGCCGCAGCGGCAGATGGAACACCAGCCGGCCACCGTATAGACCAGAACGGCTGTCCCCACCAGACCCAGGAAAAACACCAGGGCGATCAGCAGCCAGTCTATGGGGCCACCCGCATCGGCAAACCCCGACGATGATACATAGGCCATCAGCACCAGCGCCAGCGCGCCGCCCAGGATACCTGCGGCCTGCGACCACATGAGGCGGTGTGCCACGAGCCGGCGTTCGCGCAGCAGCAGGGTGAGAAATGCCAGCGTACCAATGATGATCACCGCCAGCAGTACCCAGAGCAGGGGGCCAAGCATTTCCTGGAATACGGCCAGCAGGACCAGAGGATCGAGTTCATTCATGTCGTGTCTCCCTATGCGCGACCGCGCAGCATGCTGAGATAGGTGGGCTTGAGCCCCATGGTTTCCATGACCCAGGTGACCCAGAGTTCTTCCAGGGGCGCGATGATGCCGGGAAACGAAGGCACCAGGTTGTTCTGGTAGTCGAACTCCACCAGCATCGCGCGCCCCAGTCGGGTGATCATGGGGCACGAGGTGTACCCGGTGTACACCGCGTTCGATGTCGTGCCGGCGAGTTCGGCCAGCAGGTGCTCGACTGCAACGGGCACTTGCCACTTCACGCTGGCCGCCGTCTTGCCTTTGGGCACGCCGGCAATGTCACCGACCGCGAAGACATTCGCATAGCGGGGATGGCGCAGGTTGGCCTTGTCCACTTCGACCCAGCCTTCGTTCACCCAGGGCCCGGCCTGCCAGGGCAGGGGGCTCTCGAGTATGGCATTGGGTGCCTGCATGGGCGGGATGACATGAATGAAGTCGTAGCCTTGCTCTTCGGTGCCTTCGGGGGTGCGGAAGGTGGCAATCCGGCGGCCTGGATCGATGGCCTGGAGTACCCGGTCGTACCGGCCCTGTATGTCACGATCGTGAAACAGCATGCGCACTTTTTCGGACACGATGGGCACCCCGAACAGGCTGTCGTTGTGGGCGTTGTAGATCAGTTCGGCCTTGCCGCGATGCCCGCGTCGCCTGAGATAGTCATCGGTGATGAATGCGTATTTGAGGGGTGCCCCCGCGCATTTCATCTCGGTCGCCGGGCGCATGAATACGCCACGCCCACCGCGATCGGCGTACGCCGACATGGCGTGCCAGGTGGCCAGTGCGGCCTCCGGGCCCTGATAGATGCTGCCGATGCCCTCCTTGCCGATGAGCTCGGGCGTCATGCCCTGGATCTGGTCGTAGCGCAGTGCCATTCCGGTGGCCACGATGAGAAAATCATAGGCAACGACCTGCCCGGTATCGGTCACGACCTTGTTGGCTTCGGGGTCGAATTCGGCGACTCGGGCCTGGATCCATTCGACGCCGGGCGGGACGTATTCAGCCGTATCCGATATGACATAGCCCGCCGGTTCGATGCCGGCGCCGATCAGCGTATAGCCGGGCTGATAATAGTGCTGCCGGCGCGCATCGATCAGGGTGATCTGGGCGCCATCCAATGCCCGGGCCAGGCGCGACGCTGCGCTCAGCCCTGCGGCGCCAGCCCCGGCAATCACGATGTGCGCCGGGCTGCGCAGTTTCTGTGCGGCACGTGCCGTACCTGGATTCCATGCGGCGGCCGCTGCAGAGGCGGCACCCAGCATCAGGAACCGGCGGCGATCCAGCGTGCTGCGCAGCATGGCGTCCATCCGGGAAAGTGTTTTGTGTGCGTCGCTCATGGGTGGCCTCCAGATCGGTGAAGGGGACAATCAATGCGGCATGCAGTCGCCGTGGTGCATCGTGGCTGCTGCAAGGGCCGCTCAAGCCAGGCTCTCGGGCGCCAGTGCCCGGATGGCCTGATAATGGGTCAAGTACACTTGGCCGCTCAGCTGCCGCAGGAAGGCTGTGTCGGACAGGCGGTCCATCACTGGCCCCTTGACTTCCGAAAGATGCAGCCGGATACCCGCCCCGGACAGCCTGGCTTCAATGGCTTCGAGGCTTTCCAGCGCGCTGGCGTCGATATGGTTGACCGCCGAGCACAGCAGCACGACGTGATGCAGTGCGGGCTGGGCCGCCACGGCCTGGTTGATGCAGTCTTCCAGGTAGCGGGCGTTCGCGAAATAAAGGCTTTCGTCGATGCGCAGCCCCAGTACGTGGGGGCTGGTGCGCACCTGGTGGCGCTGTATGTTGCGAAAGTGCTCGGTGCCCGGGACCTGGCCGATGATGGCAATATGGGGCCGGCTGCTGCGATAGAGGTACAGCGCGATGGACAGGCCGATGCCCGAAATCAACCCGACCTCGACGCCGGCGAGCAGGGTCAGCGCCAGCGTCGCGGCCACCACGGAAAAATCGAAGCGCGAGTAGCGCCAGGTGCGTTTCAGGATGCCCAGGTCGACCAGCGACAGCACGGCCACGATGATGGTCGCGGCCAGCGTGGCCTGTGGCAGGTAATACAGGAAGGGCGTCAGCAGCAGGGTGGCCACGGCAATGCCCACCGCGGTGTAGACCCCTGCCGCGGGTGTCTGGGCGCCGGCGTCGAAATTGACGACGGAGCGCGAGAAGCCGCCGGTGACCGGCAGGCCGCTGCTGAGGCCAGCGGCGATATTGCTGGCGCCCAGGGCGATCAGTTCCTGGTCGGGTTCCACGCGCTGGCGGCGCATGGCAGCCAGGGTCTGACCCACGGATATGGATTCGACGAAGCCGACCACGCTCAACAGCAGGGCGGGCACGGCCAACTCGGCCCACAGCGACGGATTCCATGTCGGCAGCGTGAGCGCTGGCAGACCCTGGGGGATGTCGCCGATCACATGGACACCACGCTGGCCGAGATCACCCAGCCAGACGGCTGCTGTGGTGGCCACGATGGCGGTGACCGGCCCTGCCTTGGCCAGGCCGTCGGCCAGGCGCGGCCCGAGCCCGGCGCGCGTCAACAGAGGTTTGAGACGGCGGCGTGACCACCACAGGAACGTCAGAGCAGACAGGCCGAGTGCCAGCGTAATGAGGTTGGTCTGCGGCAAACCGCGCCACAGTGCCGGGAGCAGGTCGGGCAAGGTATCGCCCTGGGCGGCGATGCCCAGGACATGCTTGAGCTGGCTCAATGCGATCAGCAGGCCGGATGCCGAAATGAAGCCTGAAATGACCGGGTGGCTGAGGAAATTGGCGAGGAATCCCAGCCTGAACACCCCCATGGCCGCCAGCATCAGGCCGGAGATGACGGTGAGTATCAGCGTGGCTTCCCAGAAGGCACCCGTATCGTTGGCCACCACCTGCCCGACGGCGGCCGCGCTCATCAGCGAGGTGATGGCTGCCGGCCCCACGGCCAGCGTGCGGCTGCTGCCGAAGACCGCATAGGCGAGCAGCGGCAGCATGCTGGCATACAGGCCCGCCTGCGGCGGCACGCCGGCCAGCAGCGCATACGCCAGGCTCTGCGGGATGAGCATCAGGGTGACGATGGCAGCCGCCAGCAGGTCGCCCGAGAACTGCTCGGCGTCGTAGGCACGACCCCAGCCCAGAACGGGAAACCAGCGGGAAAGGCCAGCAGAACGGTTCAATGGGAGGCCCTGTGACTCACATACATAATTTATATTTTATAATATTTTTAAATAAAAGCTCAAGTACGGGCTTCATTGTCCGTAAAGAAGCCACGTGTCAGGGTGCCGGACGCAACAGGATCTGGGTGATTTCCGAAGGCCGGCCCAGGCGCTGTGCCAGGCCGTTCCACAGGCCCGCGCCATTGCTCACGTACAGAGTCATGTTGCCCAGATGGTACAGGCCCGACACGAACCCGCCGTTGAAAAGCTGCGTGATCCAGTGCGCGCCCAGGATCTGGCCCCCGTGGGTGTGCCCCGACAGCTGCACGGCTACCCCGGCGGCCGCATGTTCGCGGGCATTTTCCGGACGATGGTCGAGCAGGATCACCGGCACCCCTTCGGGGATGCCCTTCAGTGCCGCCTGCAGATTGGGAGCGGGCTGGCCGAACGGTATGGCCTGGCGGTCGGTCAGCCCGGCAATCGCCAGGGTGTCGTCACCGCGGTGAATCAGGATGTGCTCGTTTTCCAGCATGTTCAGCCCCAGCGCCCTGTACGCCGCCATCCAGTCGACATAATCGGAATAGTACTCATGGTTGCCCGGTATCGACAGCACACCGTCGGGGGCCTGCAGGTTCTGCAGCGGGGCGACATCGCGCGCCCGGGCCGTGGTGGATCCGTCGGCAAGGTCGCCGGTGATGACGATCAGGTCCGGGTGCAGTGAATTGGCTCTGCGCACGACAGCGTCCTGCCAGTATTCGGGTAGCAGGCGACTGGCGTGGGTGTCGGTCAGCTGGACGATGCGATAGCGGTCAAAGGCAGCGGGCAGACCCGGTACCTCGATGGCCAGGGTCTTGATATGCGGGATGCGCACGGCGTTCCAGACGCCGATTGCAGACAGCACGACCGCAGATACGCCGATCAGCAGCGTGAGTGTACGGCTGGTCAGCAGCAGCCGCCCGCCCCAGCGCCAGGGCATATACAGCAGTATGCCGAGCACGTCGCGTACCAGGGCCAGCATGGCCAGCAGCAGAAGCACGCCAAAGGCCCAGCCCAGCACGATCAGGGCTTCCTGTGGCAATTCGGGCGAGGCGACCGAACCGAAGAACAGGCGTACCAGCCAATGGTACTGGGCGATCAGCAGCAACAGCAGCGCGAGCCCGATGCGGATGCCCGTGGAAAAGGGCAGGGGCCAGACGAAACGCCACAGAACGAATAACCAGATGGTGCCGGTGATGAGCGGAAGCATGAATCCCATGATTGATCAGGACGGTTTTGGCAAGAAAATCACAATGACGGAGATGCGCCCCCTGAGCTGCATGGGATATCCATTGCGCATGGCATGTCTGTCTTGCATGGCATGCCTGTTCGGGCGCGTCGAGGCGATGGGCGGCACGCGTTGCAGATGCGCATCCCAGGCCAGCATCTTAACAAGCTGGCTCGATGCGCGTGCCCGCACGCAGGCTGATGGCAGTGCAGCCGTGGGGCTGCCTGATCTGAACGGGAGATGAACGAGGCCTTCAGAATGGGTTCAGTGATAGGTCTGCATACTGGGTGCATGCTTGAATTTAGCCCTTTGCGGGACTGGACAACATTATGAAGACACGCCATTTTCTCATGCTTTTTCTCGCTATCCTGGGCCTGGCCTGGGCCTGGGAGGCGCTCGTCATGCACCCCGTGGCAGGGGACGCCTTGTGGGTGGCCCGCAAACAGGCCATGTATCTGACCGGCATCGGGTCCATGGGCC
This sequence comes from Castellaniella sp., assembly GCF_041677825.1. Taxonomy (GTDB): domain Bacteria; phylum Pseudomonadota; class Gammaproteobacteria; order Burkholderiales; family Burkholderiaceae_B; genus Castellaniella. Next base: position 21,512 of record NZ_JBAYPG010000030.1, on the reverse strand, counting down.
TGATGTCGCTGGTGATGGTGCTGGCGACACGCCCGGTGTGGCTCGAATCCTGGCTGGGCGGGATGGACAGGGTCTTCCAGTTGCACAAGTGGGCCGGGATCCTGGCGATCGGTCTGGGCGTGGCCCACTGGCTCGTCAAGATCAGCAAGGGCATGTTGATCGGTGTGTTTGGTGCCATTGCGAACAAGCCGGCCTCCCTGCCTCTGCTGGAGGTGCTGCAGTCCAGCAAGGGCCTGGCCAAGGACGTTGGCGAATGGGTGATCTACGCCATGATCCTCACGCTGTTGATCACGCTGTGGAAGGCATTCCCGTACAAGTCCTGGCGTCTCGTGCACAGGGTCATGCCCATTCTGTATCTGGCGCTGGTGTTCCACGCGGTGGTGCTCATGCCTGCGGCCTGGTGGGCCACGCCGCTTGGCGTGCTGATGGGCCTGCTCATGGTGGCAGGCAGCCTCGCGGCGGTGCCCGCATTGCGCCGGCGCATCGGTCGGCGCCAATGCCATGCCGGTGTCGTGGAATCGGTCACCCGGTTGGCTGCCGGGGTCACTGAGGTGCGCTGCGTCATGGGCGCAGACTGGCCGGGCCACAAGGCGGGTCAGTTCGCCTTCGTGCAGTTCGATCCATCTGAAGGGTTCCATCCTTTCACCATTGCCAGCGCCGATCAGGGGGCACAGCGGCGTCTGACGTTCCTCATCAAGGGACTGGGCGATTACACCACAGGCCTGGCCCAACGGGTGCACACAGGGCAGGCAGTGCAGGTTCAGGGGCCTTATGGGCGCTTCAATCATGCCCGTGGCGGACGCAGGCAGATCTGGGTGGCGGGCGGCATCGGCATCACACCATTCATCGCCTGGCTCGAGGCGCTGCAGAATGCGCCTGAACGGGCGCCGCAGGCCCACCTGCACTACTGCGTGCGCAACGCCTCACAGGATCCCTTCGTCCCCAGGCTGCGCGAACTGTGCGCGCGGCTGCCGCAGGTCCGCCTGCAGATCCACGACGCCCAGGCAGGCCAGCGGCTCGACGCAGATGCACTGCGAGGCAGGTCGTCGGTCGGTGACGGTGCCCGACCGGAGATCTGGTTCTGCGGACCGGCCGGCCTGGCGAAGCATCTGGAAAATGGCTTGAGGGCCCTGGGAAAGGGTCGGGTGCGCATGCATCGCGAAGCCTTCGACATGCGCTGATTCAATGCGCGGATATCGTATATAATGGCGAGCTTGGCTGGGTCGACCAGCCATCCACATCACCGGCGCAATGGCAGAGTGGTGATGCAGCGGACTGCAAATCCGTGTACGTCGGTTCGATTCCGGCTTGCGCCTCCAAATGATCATCAAGACCGATCATGCACACTTTCCAACCTGATCTGTTCTCCGGTCGACATGCCTTGGTGGCCGGGGGCACGCGCGGTATCGGCGCCGCGGTGGCCAGCCACCTGGCTGCACTGGGCGCAACGGTGATTGCCGGGGGTCTCGATGACACCGACGGTTCGCTGGCCGACGGCATACGGGTCGCACACCTCGATGTGGCCGATGACAGCTCCGTGCAGGGGCTTTTTTCCTCGCTCGAGCGCCTCGATATCCTGGTCAATTGCGCCGGCATCATACGCCGCAGCGATGAACACCGGCCCGAAGTCTTCGAGCGCGTGCTGGCCATCAACCTGACGGGCAGCATGCGCACGTGCACGGCCGCGCGCCCGCTGCTCAAGGCCAGCGGCGGCGCCATCGTCAATACGGCCTCGATGCTCAGTTTTTTTGGCGGGGGCCTGGTGCCGGGCTATGCCGCCAGCAAGGGCGGGGTGGCCCAGCTTACCAAGTCGCTCGCGCTGGCGTATGCGGCCGACGGCATACGGGTCAATGCCATCGCACCCGGCTGGATCGCAACGGCACTCACGCAGAACCTGCAGGATGACGATGCGCGCTCGCAGGCGATTCTTTCGCGTACCCCACTGGGTCGCTGGGGATCACCCGCCGATCTGGGCGGGGCCGTGGCCTTTCTGTGTTCGCCCGCGGCTGCGTTCATCACCGGGGTCATCCTGCCCGTCGACGGCGGGTATCTGGTCGCCTGAGCGCCCGTGGCCGCCCGGGCAGCCTGTGTTCGCCCGAGCGGCCACGGGCAGCCTGGCAGGCCAGAAGGCCGGAGCCCATCGAGAGGGGGTGGCCAAAACCTGTCAGCGGCGCAGGGCGCGCGTATCAGCCCGCCTCGCGCGCATCTTCGAGTATCATCTCCGAAGCCTTTTCGGCCACCATCATGACTGCGCCCTGGATGTTGCCCAATATCATCGCCGGCATGACCGAGGCATCGGCCACGCGCAGCCCCGGCAACCCGCGCATGCGCAGGCGCGGATCCACGACCGCTGCGGCATCCGTACCCATGCGGCACGTGCCGATGGGGTGGTAGATGGTCTGCCCCACCTGGCGCACGTAATCCAGCCATTGTTCGCGCGCCTGCACGTCGGGCCCCGGGTTTTTCTCGTGGTCGACGTAGCGCGCCATGGCAGGCTGTGAAATGATCTGCCGGGCCACCTGCATGCCGCCGATCAGGCTGTCCTGATCGGCTTCGCTGGCCAGGTAATTGGGGCAGATGGCCGGTTGTTCATCGGGATTTGCACTGCGGATATGGATGCTGCCCCTGGATTCGGGCCGCATCTGCGAAATGGCCAGCGTCATGCCGGGTGGGCGCTCGAGTTCGCGGGCCACCTGATTGGCATAGCTGGCATTCATGAAAAAGTATTGCACATCGGCGCTGGGCAGATCCGGGCGGCTTTTCACGAACCCGCCGGCCAGGCCGGTGCCCAGGGTGAGAATGCCCGTGCGGCGGGTGAAATACTCGGCCACCGCCAGCGCCAGACGCCAGCCGTATCGTTGCTGATTGACCGACAGGGCCCCCTTGACCCGCCAGTCCATGCGCGCGCAGTAATGGTCGATGTAATTTTCACCCAGGCCCGGCATGGCGTGCTGCACGGCAATGCCGGCATTCCGCAGGACGTCGGGGCGCCCGATGCCCGAGAGTTCGAGGATCTGCGGCGTCTGGATCGCGCCGGCCGCCATGATGACCTCGGTGCCGGCCCGGACCCGGTGCGTGTGCGGGCCACGCCGGTAGGTGACCCCGACGCAGCGCCCGCCTTCGAGGTCGACCTTCAGCACCTGGGCATTGGCGAGCACGTGCAGATTCGGGCGCGCCCGGGCCGGCTTGAGATAGCCATCGATCACACTCCAGCGCCGGCCGCGATGCTGCAGGACCTGATAATAGCCAAAGCCATCCTGGACCGGGCCGTTGTAATCCGGGTTGAGTGCATGCCCTGCCTCTTGGGCCGCGGCCAGCAAGGCTTCGGAGAGCACATAGCGTTCGGTGACTTCATGCACATGCATGGGGCCGTCGTGGCCGCGCGAACCGTCGCCCTTGGGATAGCACTCGAGCTTGCGAAACTGCGGCGCCACATCGGCCCAGCCCCAGCCGTCTGCCCCCAGCGAGGCCCAGCGGTCATAGTCGGCTGGCTGGCCGCGCACGTAGATCATGCCGTTGATCAGCGTCGAGCCGCCCAGGCCCTTGCCCCGCGGCACGGCGATCTTGCGCTGGCGGGTCATTGCTTCGGGCTCGGTCTGGAACAGCCAGTTGTAGCGCGGGTCGGTGATGAGCTTGCCAAAACCCGCCGGTATCGAAATCCAGATGCTGCGCCCTTCGTGCCCGGCCTCGAGCAGCAGCACGGAGTGGCGCCCTGACGCGGTCAGCCGGTTGGCCAGGATGCAGCCGGCAGCCCCGGCCCCGACAATGATGTAGTCGTAGTGGTCTTTCATCAGGCACCTGCATCGTGGCCCAGCATGAAGCGCGCCATCTGATCGATCTGTGCCTGCAGCATGTGACGCCCGATGTGCGTGCGGCAGCCGAGTTTGCGGGCCTGATCGAGCCAGGGGGTGAATTCGGGTTTGGTGATGATCTCTACGGCGGTCATGGTGGGGTCGAGCAGGGTCGTGTCGATCGGCAGTGCATCGCCCGGTTTCATGCCGAGCGAGGTGGCATTGATGACCATGTCATGGCCGCGTGGATCGGGCGCGCCAACCTCGATCTGTGCCCCGGGGTGTGCGGCCTGCACGCAGGCCTGCAGGGCTTCGGCCTTCGCTTGGGTGCGGTTGGCAATGGTGAGTGTGGCTGCACCTGCCTCGAACAGGGCGAGGGCGATCGCCGTGGCGGCGCCCCCTGCGCCCAGGAGCAGAATGCGCTGACCCTGCGGGGTTATGCCCTGGCCCTCGAGGCCGGCCACAAAGCCATGGCCGTCGAACATGTCGCCGATCAGCCGGCCCTCGGGGGTGCGCCGTACCGTGTTGACCGAGCCGATGGCCCGTGCGGCCGCGCCGACCTCGTCGCACAGGGCGGCCATGGCGGTTTTGTGCGGCATGGTGATGACCAGGCCATCGAGGTTGTGCAGGGCCCGCAAGCCCTGCACGACGGTCTGGAGATCGTCGAGATGCACATGCAGGGGGACGAATATGCCGTCGATCTGGTGCGCTTCGAACCACGTATTGATCATCTGGGGGGCCTGAACGTGGCCCACCGGGTCGGCCAGAATGGCGAATAAACGGGTGGTGCCTGTGATCATGATGTACTCCATACTGAAACGGGCTGCATCGGAGGCCGATCGGCCATACCGCTATTCTGCCAGCATCTGCAGCATCTCGCGTGCGTGCGCCCGGGTGGCACGGGTCAGGCGCAGCCCCCCCAGCATGCGGGCGATTTCCTCGACGCGCTGGTCGGCGGTCAGCGCCTGCAGTTCGGAGAGCGTCCGGCCCTGCTGCGTGTGCTTGCTGACCAGCCAGTGATGCCGTGCGCAGGCTGCCACCTGCGGCAGGTGTGTCACGCACAGGACCTGGTGGCGTTGCCCCAACTGGTGCAGCAGGCGGCCCACGACTTCGGCGACGGCCCCGCCAATGCCGGCATCGACCTCGTCGAAGATGAGCGTGGGTACCTGTGCGGCCTGGCTCGCGATGACCGACAGGGCCAGCGCAATGCGCGCCAGTTCGCCGCCGGAGGCCACCCTGGCCAGGGGGCGCGGTGCCACACCGCCATGCCCGGCCACCAGGAATTCGATGGCTTCGAGCCCGTGCGGGCCCGGCTTTGCAGCCTGTATCTGCACGCTGAACTGGCCGCCCTCCATGGCCAGATCCTGCATGGCCGCCGTCACCTGATCGGACAGTTGTCCGGCAGTGGCCTGGCGTGCCTGCCCCAGCGTGCGTGCGCGCTGTTCATAGTGGCCCCTGGCTTGCTGGCAGGCTGCTTCCAGCGCTTCGGTGTCGTGGCTGGCCTGCAACTGACGCAGACGCTCGAGCAGCGCGGCGTGGTGGCCGACCAGGGCCTCGGGATCCACGGAAAAGCGGCGGCCCGCCTCGAACAGGCGGCTCATGCGCGCCTCGACCTCTGCCAGCGCCTGTGGATCGGGTTCGATGCGGTCGGCATAGGCATTGAGGCCGGAGACGGTTTCGGAACACAGGATGCGCGCCGACTCGAGCGCCTGGGCGTGCGGCTCGAGGCCGGGGTCGTGGCGCAGCATGCCACGCAGCGCCTGCAACGCTGCATGCAGGGCCTGCAGGGCGGACCCGGATTCGCCATCGAGTGCATCGGCCGCCTGCCCGGCACCGGCCAGCAGGCCCTGCGCGTGGGCCAGGCGAGATTGGGTGGCGCAGAGTTCGGCCCATTCACCTTCAGTGGGCGCGAGTTCGTCGAGCCAGGCCACATCGTTCTGCAGAACCTCGAGTTCGGCCGCCTGGGCCCGGGTGTCCTGGCGTGCGGCCTGCAGCGCTGCATCGGCAGCCCGCCATTCATGCCACGTGCGCGCGACTTCGGCGGCCAGATCCGCGTGGCCCCCGTGTGCATCGAGCACATCGCGCTGCCTGGCCGCCTGCAGCAGGCTCTGGTGGGCGTGCTGGCCATGGATGTCGACCAGCAGGGTGGCCAGTTCGCGCACCTGGCCAAGCGGCGCCGGAATGCCGTTGATGTAGGCTTTGCTGCGGCCCTGCGTGTCGAGCACCCGGCGCAGGATGAGTTCGGAGGCGTCCAGGGCTTGCGCCGTGAGCCAACCCTGCACGGCTTCAGAGGGTTCGAACACCGCGCTGATGTCCGTGCGTGTGCAGTCTTCGCGCACCAGCGTGGCGTCACCGCGCCCGCCCAGCGCGAGGGACAGCGCGTCGATCAGGATGGATTTGCCCGCCCCTGTTTCGCCTGAAAAGACCGTGAAGCCTGGTTCGAAGGAAAGATCGGCGTGCTCCACGATGACGAAGTCCCGGATGTGGAGGGCGCGCAGCATCAATCCGCCTCGTCCCAGGGGTGTACCATGCGGTTCCAGTTGAGTTTGCTGCGCAGCGTGGAGAAGTAACTGTAGCCCTTGGGATGCAGGAAACGTACGCGATGCGGGCTGCGCCGGACATCGATGCGATCGCCTTCCTGGCAGTCGGACAGGGCCTGCATGTCGAAGTGCACGCTGGCGCCGGATTCGACACGGCCCAGCGCCGTGATGGTGATGGTCAGCACGCTGTCGGCCGGCAGGGTGATGGGGCGGTTCGAGAGGGTTTGCGGCGCCACGGGCACCAGTACCAGCGCATTGACCTGCGGGTGCAGGATGGGGCCGCCAGCAGACAGTGCGTAGGCGGTGGACCCGGTCGGGGTGGCGATGATCAGGCCATCGGCGCGCTGGCTGTGCATGAAGTTGCCGTTGCATTCGACCCGCAGTTCGATCATGCCGCCGCGCCCGGCGCGGTTGATGATCACATCGTTCAGCGCAAGGCCGGAAAACATGGGCTGGTTGCCGCGCATGACGCGACCTTCGAGCAGCAGGCGTTCATCTTGCACGTAGGCGCCGTTGAGGATCGCCGTGATGGCCTGATCGGCACTGCCCAGCGGGATGTCGGTGATGAACCCCAGGCGGCCGTGGTTGATGCCGATGAGCGGCACCCCCGTGGTGGCCAGTTCGCGGGCGGCCGCGAGCATGGTGCCGTCACCGCCCATGATGATGGCCAGATCGGCCTGGACGCCGATTTCGGCAAACGAGGCCCGCGTGAATTCGGCCACGCCCGTATTGCGCCCGGTGTCGGCCTCGATCAGGACCGTGCAGCCGGCACCCTGCAGCACCCGGCCCAGGCGGCGCAGGGGCGTATCGAGCCCGCTGTCCTGATAACGGCCCACCAGGGCCACGGTCTTGAAGTCCATGGGCAAAGGATCCCGATTTGATGAAATAATGCAAGTATCCGATTATAGGAGGACAGGGCACGCTTGCCTAAGCTCCGGTGTCAGGAAAATCACTCATGCAGGGTCAGAATACCAAAATGGATGAACGCGCCAGGTCCTTGCTCAAGGCCCTGGTCGAACGCTACATTGCCGAAGGCCAGCCGATCGGTTCGCGAACCCTGTCGAAGGTCTTCGATCTCTCGCCGGCCACCATACGCAACGTGATGGCCGATCTCGAAGAGCTGGGCCTCATCCACAGCCCGCACACGTCGGCCGGCCGGGTGCCCACGCCGCGCGGCTACCGTATTTTCGTCGATAGCCTGATTGCGGCCCAGCCCCAAGATCCCGTGCTGGATCTGCATATCGTCGACCATCTGCCGGCATCCGAGCCGGGGCGCGCCGTCAATGCAGCGGCCACCCTGCTGTCCAACCTGTCGCGTTTTGCCGGGGTGGTGCTGGCCCCCAAGCGCACGCAGATATTTCGCCATATCGAATTCATCCGTCTGTCCGACCGCCGCGTGCTGCTGATCATCGTCACCCCCCAGGGGGATGTCCAGAATCGCATCCTGTTCGTGCCACGCGAGTACTCCGAGGTCGAACTGCTCGAGGCTTCCAATTTCTTCAATCATCATTTTTCGGGCAAGTCGTTCCACGAGGTGCGTCAGACGCTGGCGCGCGAACTCGCCTCCCTGCGCAGCGACATCTCGCGCCTCATGCAGCAGGCGGTGGATGCCGGGTTCGACAGTCCCGACACGGTCGATGACGCGGTGGTGATCTCGGGCGAAGGCAAGCTGCTCGATGTCACCGAAATGACGGCCGACATGGATCGCCTGCGGCGCCTGTTCGAGCTGTTCGAGCAAAAGACCGATCTCCTGCACCTGCTGGATGTCTCCAGCCGGGCGCAGGGCGTACAGATCTATATCGGCGGCGACTCACACCTCGTGCCGCTCGAAGAGGTCTCCATCATCACCGCGCCCTACGGGGTCGATGGCGACGTCATCGGCACGCTGGGGGTCATCGGGCCCAGTCGCATGGCCTACGACAGGGTGATCCCCATCGTCGACATCACGGCACGCATGTTGTCCAACGCGCTGGGCCAGGCGCATGCCTGAAGCGCGCGCATCGGCGCGCGGCCCCATCGGCATCCTGCTCATCAACCTGGGTACACCGGATGCGCCCACGTCCGCCGCCATACGGCGCTATCTGCGCGAATTCCTGTCCGATCCGCGGGTGGTCGAACTGCCGGCGATACTCTGGCAGCCGATCCTGCAACTCTTCGTGCTGACCCGGCGCCCGGCCGCGATCGCGCCCAAATACCGGCTCATCTGGCACGAGCGGGGTTCACCCCTGCTGGTGCATGGCCAGGACCTGGCAGCCGGGGTACAGCGCGTGCTGCAGGACCGTGGCCTGCCGGTTCAGGTGGCGCTGGCCATGCGCTATGGCAATCCTGGCCTGTCCCCCGCCTTCGATACCCTGCGCGCAGCGGGCTGTCGTCGCATCCTGGTGGCGCCCCTGTATCCGCAGTATGCCGCCAGCACCACAGCCACGGCGGTGGATGCGGTCAATGCGCGTCTGGCGCGCTCGCGCCACCAGCCCACGCTGCGCTTCCTGGATCGCTTTCATGATGCGCCGGCCTATCTCGATGCCCTGCAGGCCGCAGTGCTCGATCACTGGGCGCAGGCGGGCCAGGCCGATCGCCTGCTGCTCAGCTTTCATGGCCTGCCGCAGGCCGCCGTGGATCGTGGCGATCCTTACCAGGCCGATTGCCACCAGACGGCGCAGGCCCTGCGCGAGCGCCTCGGGGCCGATGGCGAGCGGGTGTTCGTGGCCTTCCAGAGCCAGTTCGGGGCGGCGCCCTGGTTGCAGCCCTACACCCAGCCCACGCTCGAAGCCTGGGCGCGCGAAGGCGTGCGCAGCGTGGATGTGATGTGCCCCGGTTTCGTGGCCGATTGCCTCGAGACCCTCGAAGAAATCAATCTGGGTTGCCGCGAAGCCTTTCTGCAGGCCGGCGGGCGCGAGTTCCGCTACATCCCCTGCCTGAACGCCGAGGCGGGCTGGGTGCGGGGTTTTGCCGATCTTCTGGCGCAGAATCTCGCCGGGTGGGCCTGACTGGCATCCTGACCGAACCGAAGGCCGGTGATTCCTGCACGGCCCGGCTGCAGAAAATTTTCCAGACCCGCCTTGAATTCGGGCCGATGCGCCCTCAGCTAGTCCACGTCCCCGTATTCATCGTTTTTGGAGATTCAACATGTCGGCATCCCAGGAAGACCAGGCCCCGCACCCGGCGCCTCATGGCCAGGGCGAAGACCCGGCTCAGCCCTCCGCCCGGGCCGCTTCCGAAGACCCGGCCCAGTGGGCCGACGAGGGTGGTACCGAAGATCTGTCTGCCCTGCTGGCCGAGGCCCAGCAAAAGATCAGCGACTATCACGACCAGCTGCTGCGCGCGCATGCCGAGGTCGAGAACGTGCGTCGCCGGGCCCAGGACGACGTCGCCAAGGCACGCAAGTTCGGCACCGAAGCCTTTGCCGAGAGCCTGATCCCGGTGTGCGACAGCCTCGAGGCCGCCCTCGCCCAGGAAAACCAGACGACCGAACACTGGCAGGCCGGGGTTGAATCCACCCTGCGCCAGCTCAATACGGCGTTCGAACGCAACCAGATGCACGAAATCGCGCCGCAGGCGGGCGATGTCTTTGATCCGCACCGCCATCAGGCCATCTCGAGCGTGCCTTCCGAGCACCCTCAGGGCACCGTGGCGCAGACCCTGCAGAAGGGCTACCTGATCGCCGACCGGGTGCTGCGCCCGGCGCTGGTCATGGTCTCTGGCGGGCCATCCGCATAGCCGCCGGCCGGGGCTTGAAAAGTTCCGGTCCGGCCCAATATTCAATGCATTGGCGGTCGCGTGCCGCCCCCTGTCACCAACCTGGAAACCATCATGAGCAAGATTATCGGGATTGACCTGGGTACCACCAACAGCTGCGTGTCCGTGCTGGACGGTACCAAGGTCAAGATCATTGAAAATTCGGAAGGCACCCGTACGACACCTTCCATCGTGGCCTACATGCAGGATGGCGAAATCCTGGTGGGCGCGCCTGCCAAGCGTCAGGCCGTCACCAACCCCAAGAACACGATCTTTGCCGTCAAGCGCCTGATTGGCCGCAAATTCGACGAAAAAGCCGTTCAGAAAGACATCGACCTGATGCCCTACAGGATCATCAAGGCCGACAATGGTGACGCCTGGGTCGAAGCACAGGACAAGAAACTTGCGCCACCGCAGGTGTCGGCCGACATCCTGCGCAAGATGAAGAAAACCGCCGAAGACTACCTGGGTGAAGAAGTCACCGAGGCCGTCATCACCGTGCCTGCGTACTTCAACGACAGCCAGCGGCAGGCCACCAAGGATGCCGGGCGCATCGCCGGGCTCGAGGTCAAGCGCATCATCAACGAGCCCACGGCAGCGGCCCTGGCGTTCGGGCTCGACAAATCCGAGCGCGGTGACCGCAAGATCGTGGTCTATGACCTGGGCGGCGGCACGTTTGATGTTTCCATCATCGAAATCGCCGATGTCGATGGCGAAAAGCAGTTCGAGGTCCTGTCCACCAACGGTGACACATTCCTGGGTGGCGAGGATTTCGATCAGCGCATCATCGGCTACATCATCGAAGAGTTCAAGAAAGAATCCGGCGTCGACCTGTCCAAGGACATCCTGGCCCTGCAGCGCCTGAAAGAAGCCGCTGAAAAGGCCAAGATCGAACTGTCCTCGACCCAGCAGACCGAAATCAACCTGCCGTACATCACGGCCGATGCGTCCGGGCCCAAGCATCTGAACCTCAAGATCACGCGCTCCAAGCTCGAAGCGCTGGTCGAAGAGCTCATCGAGCGCACCATAGAACCGTGCCGCATTGCCATCAAGGACGCGGGCATCAAGGCATCGGACATCGACGATGTCATTCTCGTGGGCGGCATGACGCGCATGCCCAAGGTCCAGGAAAAAGTGCAGGAGTTCTTCGGGCGCGATCCGCGCAAGGACGTCAACCCCGACGAGGCTGTCGCCGCCGGTGCGGCGATCCAGGGGTCGGTGCTGTCGGGCGATCGCAAGGACGTGCTGCTGCTCGACGTCACGCCCCTGTCGCTGGGCATCGAGACCCTGGGTGGCGTGATGACCAAGATGATCAAGAAGAACACCACCATCCCGACGCGTTTCTCGCAGGTGTTCTCCACGGCCGATGACAATCAGCCGGCAGTGACCATCAAGGTCTATCAGGGCGAGCGCGAAGTGGCGGCCGGCAACAAGGCGCTGGGCGAGTTCAATCTCGAGGGCATTCCACCTGCAGCCCGCGGTCTGCCACAGATCGAGGTGACCTTCGACATCGATGCCAACGGCATTCTGCACGTGTCGGCCAAGGACAAGGGCACCGGCAAGGAAAACAAGATCACGATCAAGGCCAGCTCCGGGCTGACCGAAGACGAGATCGAGCGCATGGTGAAAGACGCCGAGCTGAATGCCGAAGAAGACCATCGCATCGCCGAGCTTGCCCAGGCGCGCAACCAGGCCGACGGCCTGGTGCATGCCACGCGCAAGTCGCTTGCCGAGCATGGCGACAAGCTCGAAGCGTCTGAAAAAGAGGCCATCGAAGACGCCATCAAGGCGCTCGAAGACGCCGCCAAGGGCGATGACAAGGCGGCCATCGATGCGAAGACCGAAGCGCTGGCAACCGCGTCCCAGAAGTTGGGCGAGAAAATGTACGCCGACATGCAGGCGCAGCAGGCGGCTGCGGGCGGCGCCGAAGGTGCCGAGCCGGCTGCAGGGGCCGATGATGTCGTGGATGCCGACTTCAAGGAAGTCAAGCGCGACTGATCGCCCAGGCGCCGCGGTATTTCTGTATTGACCCGGTGGCCGCCTCAGGGCGGCCCCGGGCATTGTGACTGACACCGGCACCCGGTGCTGCAGGCAGGATTCATGGCAAAAAGAGACTATTACGAAGTGTTGGGGGTGGCCAAGAACGCCTCGGATGATGAAATCCGCAAGGCGTATCGCAAACTGGCCATGAAGTACCATCCGGATCGCAACCCGGACAGCAAAGAGGCCGAAGACCGGTTCAAAGAGGTCAAAGAGGCCTACGAGATCCTGTCCGAACCCGAAAAGCGCGGTGCGTACGATCGCTTTGGCCATGCCGGGGTCGACCCCAATGCCGCAGGAGGCATGGGGGGCGCTGGTGGTTTTGCCGACGCCTTCGGGGATATCTTCGGCGAAATCTTCGGCGGCGGGGGGGCGCGCCGGGGTGGCGGGCCGCAGGTGTATCGGGGCTCCGATCTGCAGTACAACCTCGAGATCACCCTCGAGCAGGCCGCGGCGGGCTTCGATACAGAAATCCGCATCCCCAGCTGGGATCCCTGCGAGACTTGCGATGGCTCGGGTGCCAAGCCGGGCACGGCACCACGCACGTGTCATACCTGTGGTGGCAGTGGCGCGGTGCGCATGCAGCAGGGGTTCTTCAGCGTACAGCAGACCTGCCCGACCTGCCACGGCAGCGGCAAGGAAATCACGGACCCCTGCCCCTCCTGTGACGGGGTCGGCCGTATCCGCAGGAACAAGACGCTGCAGGTGGGCATCCCGGCCGGCATCGACGACGGCATGCGCATCCGCTCGTCAGGCAATGGCGAGCCCGGCCTCAATGGCGGGCCACCGGGTGACCTGTATGTGCAGATCCATCTCAAGAAGCATGGCATTTTCCAGCGCGATGGCGAAGACCTGCACTGCGAACTCACCATCCCCTTCACCAAGGCGGCCCTGGGAGGCGATCTGGAAGTGCCGACGCTGAACGGGCGCGGCGAGATCACCATCCCCGAAGGCACGCAGACCGGCAAGACTTTCCGCCTGCGGGGCAAGGGCATCAAGGGCATACGCTCCAGCTATCCGGGCGACCTGTACTGCCACGTGGTGGTGGAAACCCCGGTGCGCCTGAATGATGAACAAAAAGACCTGCTGCGCCAGTTCGAGGCTTCGCTCAGCAACGGCGGCGATCGCCATTCGCCCAAGAGCGAGTCCTGGACCGACAAGGTCAAGAGCTTCTTTTCCTGAGGGTTGCCGCGCCGGTCCGTCAGATCAATCCAGCAGGCCAAGATTCCTGGGCAGCCAAAGCACGACTTCGGGGTGGGTCATGTGGCTGTATCGCAGGCGACCCCCGGTGTCCACCGCCATCAGGGCTGCGGATCCGGGTCGGTCGCCACTGCAATGCTGAGCTGGCCGGGGGCCAGCACGGCGCGCAGGGCTTGGTTGACCTCGTCAGCGTCCAGATTCTGCAACTGATCGATGATGGCTTGCTGGCGGGCGAAGCTGCGCCCGGTGGCCAGATAGTCCAGCCATTGGCCGGCCAGGAAGCTGTCACTGGAGCGCCCCAGTTTCAGGTAATTGACCAATGATTTCACGCCCTGGTCGATCTCGGTCTGGTCGAAGCCATTTTTCAGGGCATCGTTCAGCACCTCTTGCATGCGATCCGTCAGGACGGCGGCATTCTGTGCCGCCATCGAGGCAAAGAATGTCCAACTGCCCGAAGGTTGCCAGGGCGAGGCCAGCAAGCGGCTGCCCACCGAATAGGACAGCCCGTCGCGTACCCGGATGGCCTGCCACAGGCGCGAATCCTGGGATCCGCCCAGCAGGTAGTTGGCCAGCAGCAGGGCCGGCCAGCGGGGGTCGGTGTCCTGCAGTTGCAGGCGCAGGGTGGCCAGATAGTTGGCATTGGCCTTGCCCGGCGTGGGGATGGTGAATGACTGCGGCGTCACGGCGTACCAGGGGTCGGCGATGCGCGCGTACGCCGGGGCCTGTTGCCACTCTTGCAGGCCCTCGCGCAGATGTGCTTGCACCGCCTGGGGATCGAAGTCGCCCACGGCTGAAAAGAGAATGTTGCCGGCGCCGTAGAAACGGTCGTGAAAGGCCACCAGCTGCTCGCGCCGCAATGCGCGGATATCCTGCACCAGCTCTCGGGCCGTGGGGGTGTAGCGCACGTCATCAGGCGCCCAGGGCTGATCGTGGCGCTGCAGCGTGTTGCGCACCAGCCAGGCCGGGCTCACCGACTGATCCTCGACGTGGGTCTCCAGGCTGCGCTGCAAACGGCTCAGTTCATCGTCCGGGAAAGTGGGCTGGCGCAGCAGGGTGAAGGCCATGTCCATCAGTTCGGGCAGGTTCTCGCGCGAACTGCGCATCATGACTGTCAGGGTATTGCCGTCGCTGTCGAAAGCCAGCTCGGAATCCAGCCGGGTCAGTGCATCCTGGATCGCCTGGCGCGTCAATCCCTGGGCACCACGCATCAGCATGGCGGCGGTCATGTCGGGAATCACGCCCAGGCCCTGCAATTCTGCTGCAGTGCCAAAGCGCAGCTGCATGCTGGCGTGGACCTGCTCGCCGGGGGTCGCCTTGGGCAGCAGGGCCAGCCTGACCGTGCCGTTGGGCAGTTGCAGGGTGTGACGCCGGGTGGCTGCGTCGATGGCCAGTGGCGTCGTGTCCAGGCGCGCGATCGCGGGCCGTTCGGTACCCGTTTCGAGTCGTTCGATCCAGGGGGCCAGGTCTGGCTGGGCCGGGCTGGGTGCATACACCGGGTCTGCCGTGGGGATGTACAGGCCGCTGGTGCGGTTGGTGGGCACCAGCCAGGCTGCCAGGGTACTGCGGATCTGTTCCAGCGTCAGGGCGCGCACTCGCAGGGGTTCGACAAAGAACAGGCGCCAGTCGCCGCGCGCAACGGCTTCGGACAGCGCGCCCGCCAGACTCGCAGACTGATCATAGATTTTTTGCCACTGATTCAGCCAGGCTGTGCGATTGCGCTCGAGCGCAGCCTCGTCGAGCTGCTCGATGGCGCG
Organism: Castellaniella sp.; assembly: GCF_041677825.1. Taxonomy (GTDB): domain Bacteria; phylum Pseudomonadota; class Gammaproteobacteria; order Burkholderiales; family Burkholderiaceae_B; genus Castellaniella. The sequence goes on along the minus strand of NZ_JBAYPG010000030.1, from coordinate 6,452 downwards.
GGTCTCCAGGGTCTCGGTCAGTGTCTGCAGCACCGCCCGGGGATCCTGATCGGCCTGCATCTGAGCGCCAAAGATGGCGTAGCCCGGCTGCTGCATGGGCCGGGCAAAGCCAAAGACGCTGCTGGCCTGGCCGGCTTGCACCAGGGTCTGATACAGTGGCCCGGCCGGCGTGTCGGCCAGCATGTCCACGCCCATGGACAAGGCGGTATAGGCGTCGCTCGCGCCCGCTGGCAGATGGTATTGCGCGATCGCAATCGGGCTGCCGCCGATGCGTTCCAGCGTGACGCTGCGAGCTCCCTGCTGCACGGGTTCGCGGGTGTATTCGACGGGCAGCTGGCGTTCGGGCCGGGGCATGGTGCCGAATTCCTGCATGATCCAGCCCAGCGTCTGCTGTGGGTCGAACTGCCCGGTGATGATGAGTACCGCATTGTCCGGCTGGTAATGGCGGTGGTAGAAGGCTTCGAGCTGGGCAATGTCCACGTTCTCCACGTCCGAACGCGCCCCGATCACGCTGCGACCGTAGGGGTGCCAGACATAGGCGGCGGCACTGGTCTGCTGCAGCAGGATGCTGAACGGGCTGTTCTCGCCGCGTTCCATCTCATTGCGCACCACCGGCATCTCGGCGTCCAGATCCGCGCGGGTGATGCGCGCGTGGAGCATGGCCTCGGCCTGCCATGACAGGTACCACTGCAGGGTATCCGGGTCGCTGGCAAAAGTGGCATAGTAATTGGTCAGATCGGCGCTGGTCGAGCCGTTGGCCGCCAGCCCGCGGCGGGAAAATTCGGCCAGTGCGTCAGGAAAGCGCGGGCTGCCACGAAACAGCAGGTGTTCGAGCAGATGGGCCATCCCGGTTTCGCCGGGCCCCTCGTTGCGCGAGCCCACCCGGTAGCTCATGTTGACCGTGGTGCGGTCGCGTGATTCGTCGGGCGCCAGCAATACCGTCAGGCCATTGTCCAGGTGGTATTCGTGCACACCCTGAATGGTGACGATGGCCTCGACGCCGGCCGGCAGGGCCGGGGCGCCGACTCCTGTGGCGCTGGCGGGCCATTGGCCCAGGAGCGCCAGGGGCAGGCACAGGGCCAGGGCGGAAAGCAGGGATTTGAATCGGTTCATGGGTCGGGTCGGTCGGTTGGATCGAACTGAGCGGGTGTCGTGCGCGGTCTTGCGCAGATCCATGGGGGGCTACTTGGACAGCAGGTGCATGGCCTGTTCGAGGCCTTCCAGTGTCATGGGATACATGCGCTCATGCAGAAGTTCCCGGATGATGGCCACTGACTGCCGGTACTGCCAGGATGCAGAGGGTTCCGGATTCAGCCATACGGAGTGGGGCCAATGGCTCACCAGGCGCTGCAGCCAGGCCGCGCCCGTTTCTTTGTTGTGGTGTTCGATGGCCCCGCCGGGATAGAGCAGTTCATACGGGCTCATGGTGGCATCACCCACCAGGATCAGGCGCCAGTCTTCACCGTAGCTGCGCAGCAGATCCCAGGTGTCGGTGCGCTCATCGTGGCGGCGCCGATTGTCGCGCCACACGGATTCATACGGGCAGTTATGGAAATAAAAGACTTCCAGGTTCTTGAATTCGCTGCGGGCTGCCGAAAACAGCGTTTCCATGAGAGCGACGTGATCGTCCATGCTGCCGCCCACATCGAGCAGCATGAGGACCTTGATCGTATTGTGGCGCTCGGGCTGCCAGCGCAGATCGAGCAGCCCGGCCTGTTCCGCCGTGCCGCGTATGGTGCCGGGCAGGTCGAGTTCCTGCTCGGCCCCTTCGCGGGCAAAGCGGCGCAGGCGGCGCAGCGCCATCTTGAAATTGCGCGTGCCCAGTGACTGCTGATCGTCGTAATCACGGAAATGACGCTGCTCCCAGACCTTGACCGCGCTGCGATTGCCCGCCGATGGGCCGCCGATGCGGATGCCCTCGGGGTGGTAGCCGCCGTGTCCGAAGGGTGATGACCCGCCGGTGCCGATCCACTTGCTGCCGCCTGCGTGGCGCTCTTTCTGCTCGGCCAGGCGCTCGCGGAACATCTCCATCAGGCGCTCCCAGCCGTGTTTTTCGAGCGCCGCCCTTTCGGTATCGCTGAGATGCTTGCGCATGGTCTGGATGAGCCAGTCGAGCGGGATTTCCTTCTGGCTGATGGCAGCCTGGCGCCGGCCGATCCAGGCGGCGAATACGCGGTCGAAGCGATCGTAGCGGGTCTCATCCTTCACCAGGGCGAGCCGCGCGAGGTGGTAGAAGCCTTCGGCATCAACGGGTGCCGCCGGGCTGGCAAGGAGTTCGAGCAGGCTCAGGTACTCGCGGATGGAGACCGGCACGCCGGCGCTGCGCAATTGCTGGAAGAATTCGGCCAGCATGATGACGCGACCCTAGCGGCTGCCCCGCTGGGCCATCAGGGCCAGGCGTTGCAGCAGCTTGAGATCCTGTTCGTTCTTCAGCAGCGCGCCGGCCAGTGGCGGGATATCCTGTTGCGCCGCCAGCGCTTCACGCGAGATGGACTCGGCCAGCAGCAGGCGCAGCCAGTCGAGGAATTCGGACGTGGACGGGCGCTTCTTCAGGCCGGGTACTTCGCGCAGCCTGAAGAAGGCATCCAGGGCCGCGCCCAGGATATCGCTGCGCAGGTCGGGAAAATGCACCGCCACGATCGCCGTCAGGGTATCGCGGTCGGGGAACTCGATGTAGTGAAAGAAGCAGCGCCGCAGGAAAGCGTCCGGCAGGTCTTTTTCATTGTTGGAGGTGATCAGGATCAGGGGCCGGTGCCGGGCGCGAATGGTCTGGCGCGTCTCGTGCACGTGGAATTCCATGCGATCGAGTTCGCGCAGCAGATCGTTGGGGAACTCGATGTCGGCCTTGTCGATCTCGTCGATCAGCACCACGCAGGGCTCGGGTGATTCGAATGCCTGCCACAGCACGCCCTGGATGATGTAGTTCGCGATGTCGTGCACCCGTTCATCGCCCAACTGTGAATCACGCAGGCGCGACACCGCATCGTACTCGTACAGGCCGTGCTGCGCCTTGCTGGTGGACTTGATATGCCATTGGTGCAGCGGCCGCCCCAGCGCCCGGGCCACTTCTTCGGCCAGCAGCGTCTTGCCCGTGCCGGGCTCACCCTTGACCAGCAAGGGGCGCTGCAGGATGAGGGCCGCATTGACCGCCTGCTTGAGGGGTTCGGTGGCCACATAGTGATCGGTGCCGGTGAAACGGGGGGTGGCTGAAGCGTGATTCTCGGACATGGGAAACTGGGGCGCTGTGGACGATGGTGACGGGGGCTCAGGGGATCTCGCGGACCTTGGCTGCGGGCGCTGAGGCATCGGATCCGAAGGCTGAATCGAAAACTGGATCAAGCAGCAGTTGTACCATGATGTGGCATGCTGTGCCGGGGATGGGCCGCAGCCCGTGGTCCGTGGCGGCGCGGATGCCCCACGTGCCACCGCCACCCCGGCTGCCGATTTCCCGGCCTGCGCGCTGCGCCACCCGGCGCGATTCAGTGCTCGCGGGTGGCATGGCGGCGGATCAGCTCGAGGTAGTGCGCATTGTCGAATGGGGTACCCATGCGCTGGGCCTCCCAGACCACCTCGCCCAGGGCCTCCATGATGATGTGTTCGGCCTCGTGCGCGCCCTTGCGGGTACGCAGCAGCGTCCAGGCGGCGCGGATCCCCGGTGGCTGGTCGATGGAGACCTGCTCGCGTATGGCCAGGTGCATCGACAGGTGCAGGAACGGGTTGGTGCGCCCGGCTTCGACGGGGTAGTCACGCGTAGCGGCATCGGGATCCTGCAGGTCGGTGTGGTATTCGGGATGCTGCTCCACCAGATCGGCCGCCATGGTTTCGAGCGGCGTCAGAATTGCGCCCGTACGGCGCTTTTGCCAGGCCTCGGTGAAGAAGCTGCGTACCTGTTCTTTGGAGGGATTGAACATGGAATGGGGCGCACAATTGGGTTAAACTCTTATATAAGACTGAAATGTACCCTTTTTTTCAGAACCCCATCCCCAGCAACACTGGAGCATCCATGGCTTATCAGCATATCAAGGTCCCGGCAGGCGGGCAGAAGATCACGGTCAATGCCGATTTTTCGCTCAATGTGCCCGATGAACCCATCCTTCCATACATCGAGGGCGACGGCACGGGCCAGGATATCACCCCGGTGATGCTCAAGGTGGTGGATGCCGCAGTGGCCAAGGCCTACAACGGCCAGCGCAAGATCCACTGGATGGAAGTCTACGCCGGCGAGAAATCCACCACGATCTACGGCCCGGATGTCTGGCTGCCCGACGAAACCCTCGATGCCGTGCGCGACTATGTCGTGTCCATCAAGGGCCCGCTGACCACGCCGGTGGGCGGGGGCATCCGCTCGCTCAACGTGGCCCTGCGCCAGCAGCTCGACCTGTACGTCTGCCTGCGCCCGGTGCGTTATTTCAAGGGGGTGCCTTCCCCCGTGCGCGAGCCGCAAAAGACCAACATGGTCATTTTCCGCGAAAACTCCGAAGACATCTATGCCGGCATCGAGTTCGAGGCCGAATCCGACAAGGCGCGCAAGCTGATCGATTTTCTCCAGAACGAGCTGGGGGTCGACAAGATCCGCTTCCCGGCCACGTCGGGCATCGGTGTCAAGCCCGTCTCGCGCGAGGGCACCGAGCGCCTGGTGCGCAAGGCCATCCAGTACGCCATCGACAATGACCGCGCCTCGGTCACTTTGGTGCACAAGGGCAACATCATGAAGTTCACCGAAGGGGGCTTCCGCGACTGGGGCTACGCGCTGGCACAGAATGAATTCGGCGCCCAGCCGATCGACGGCGGCCCGTGGTGCAAGTTCAAGAACCCCAAGACGGGGCGCGACATCGTCGTCAAGGATTCGATCGCCGATGCCTTCCTGCAGCAGATCCTGCTGCGCCCGGCCGAATACGACGTGATCGCCACGCTGAACCTGAACGGCGACTACATCTCCGATGCCCTGGCGGCCCAGGTGGGCGGCATCGGCATTGCGCCGGGTGCCAACATGTCCGATTCGGTGGCCATGTTCGAAGCCACCCACGGCACGGCGCCCAAGTACGCCGGCAAGGACTACGTCAACCCGGGCTCCGAAATCCTCTCGGCCGAGATGATGCTGCGCCACATGGGCTGGACCGAGGCCGCCGACCTGATCATCAGCAGCATGGAAAAATCCATCCTGTCCAAGAAGGTCACGTATGACTTCGCCCGCCTGCTCGAAGGCGCCACGCAGGTGTCCTGCTCGGGCTTTGGCCAGGTGATGATCGACAACATGTAATCGGTTTTCGACTGATTCATTCAGGTCTGCAAAGGCCCCGTTTTCATGGGAAGGCGGGGCCTTTCAGTGTCTGGTAGGGTAGGGCTGAATCCGGGGCCATCGGATGTGCTTGGGGCCATCTCCGTCCACAGATCGTCAATTGAACGTACGACCACATACCGGGCCGGGTTTTCACCAACCGCCAGCGCAGTGAAGTGCGCCTTGCCGCATTCGATCTTGGCACTCTCCTTGTCGCGCAGGTCGTCGGTGAACAAGCTGCTTTTGGTTTCCACCACAAAGTACAGGTGCTGGCTGCTGTCTTCTTCCACCAACACGACCCAGTCGGGGTTGTAGTTGCCCAGTGGCGTGGGCACTTTGAACCAGCGTGGCAGCTTGGCGTAGAGTTTGATGGCGTCGTTCTTCTCCAGCCCATCGGCGAAATCCCGCTCGGTGGTCGAGTCGTACACCACGTGCTCGTAGATCGACTTGTGGGTATCCAGCAGCATGTTCTTGAGATAGCCGGTGAGCTCTTCCTTTTCGAACAGCTTCTGAGCATAGACATGCTGGCCGCCGAGCTTCTGGTACTTGATGCCGTCGACCAGGGCCAGGCGCTTGCAGCGGTTGATGGCCTCGGCGGTCAATCCGATGAACTGCTGCGGGTTGCGCTTGAAGTCGTCCAGGCGGCCGCTTTCCGTCAGAATGCTGACGATGGTGCGCCGGGTGAGCTGGGTGCGATCCTGCAGGTCAGTCAGCAAATCCGGTAGCTCGATATCCGCCTCGTCCAGCACCACGGTTGCTGCGCCCGCTTTCTCCGTCGCGGCGACCCCCGCCTTGCCGATAGCGATGTCGGCCTTGCGCCATTGCAGCCGTGCCTTGGCGATCACCGGGGCCTTCCGCAATGCTGCGATGCAATCCGTCACCAGCTTGGCGTTGTCGAACTGCACGCGGTAGGTGGTCTGGTGCTTGATGCGATCCCACAGCGCCTTGAACTCATCGCTCAGATAAACAGCCTTGCCATCCTTGCCCTTGCGCAGCGGCACTGGCCTGCGCTCATCGGCATTCTTGATGTCCAGCCGACCCGACACCTTGCGCGTAACCGGTCAGCCAGAGGCGTCATTCCCTGGCCTTGTTTCACGAGCGAGACTACTCGTCATGATCAACAGGGCGGGAGGTCCGGGCGATGGACAGACAGAGAACAGACAAGCAGCGGCGC
>NZ_JBAYPG010000029.1:0-46884 GCF_041677825.1 Castellaniella sp. | reverse complement strand
TTTGACCGGGCCGGAACACCGTCCAGTTCGGTCACCACGGGGCAGCGCCGGGCAGCTGCAATCGAAGCAACGGACTTAGCTTAAACCCCAGTGAAATCTGTCTTGACACATGGGTCCACTTTAAGACACACGACCCGACTTGTAGAGATAAGGATATTCCGAGGCTGGCAACACCGAACTTTCGATCAGATCATGCATGGCGATGGCAGCCTGCCCGTCATGATCGGCAATGTAATCGATGATGTTATCGAGGTCATCAAGTGCGGCTGCACTCCAGATGATAGGTAGCATGACAGTCCGGTTCTTGGTATTGTTATACCGACTGTTTAAACGTCACGACTACGCGACCTGGCAGCTGTTTTTTCTTGATCCGCCACCTTGGCCGCAAGTTTTTGACGAATGCGCGCCATGGCCTCGTCATGAGGCACGCTGGGACGAGGGTCATCACGGCTGGCTTGCACTTTCGCACGAAACCAGCGGTCATGGCTGGCCGCTTGTTCTTCAGTTTCGAATTCCGAAACAATAGGTGAAAGTGTTGTGCTCATAGAAAAATCCCTTGTGGATAGGCTTAGTGTAAAGCAAGTGGCCCCCGCCAGGAAGCCGCGTCTCCGCCATCGACAGCACCTCGGAGACTGCCACAACGAAGTGAGCCCGCAACCGCATATCCAACGGCGCCAGCACCTGCTTCAGATGTTTGGTAAGCGCAATATCCGCTATGTCGAGGTCGACGCTGTGCTCGGCAAGCTGCATGCCGGGCTTGAGGCGACCGAAGCGCGCAGCGGTCGCTCATGAGCCATGTGAACCGCCTGGGCCATGACATCGAAGTTCGGCAAAATCCATAGTGCTATATTGCACGCTGTCCTGCAAAGTTTTGGTTGTGAAGTGTCCCAGCAAGCATCCGGCTCGTGGTCCGAGCTGTTGTCGGGCCGCAATGGCTTGCGTTCCCTGGCCCTGGCCGGTGGGGTCGCGCTGCATGCGGTCAATGTGTATATCGTGGCCACTGTGCTGCCGTCGGTGGTGGCCGATATCGGCGGTCTGGAGTACTACGCCTGGAACATGACGCTGTTCGTCGTGGCGTCCATCGTCGGCTCGGCAGTGACGCCAAAGGCCATCAACGATGCCGGCCTGCGGCGTTCCTTTCTGGTGGCCATTGCGCTGTTCTCGGTGGCCACCGCGGTCTGTGCCACGGCCCCGTTCATGGGCTGGATGATCCTGGGGCGTACCTTGCAGGGCTTTGGCGGCGGGATGCTGCTGGGCCTGAGCTATTCGAGCACCCGGATTCTCTTTCCGGAACGCCTGTGGCCCAGGGCCATGGCCCTGCTCTCCAGCATGTGGGGGGTGGCCACGTTCATCGGGCCGGCCGTAGGGGGGATCTTCGCCGAAGCCGGGGCCTGGCGCTGGGCGTTCTGGTCGGTCATACTGGTCAGCGCCGGCCTGGCCGTGCTGGTCATCACGCAGGTCGGGGCGCGCGATACCGAACGCAGCAGCGTGCCCGTGCGCGTACCGACGGGCCAGTTGGCATGGATGGTCGTGGCGGTTCTGCTGGTGTCCGTGGCCAGCCTGTCCGATCAGCTGATCTGGAGCATTCTGGGGGTGCTCGCCGGTGCCCTCATCACCGTGCACATTGCCCGCATCGACTACAGGTCGGCCACACCCCTGATGCCCAAGGGCGCCTATCGCCTCGGGGGGCACCTGGGCAGCCTGTATGCCTGCATGGCCTTGCTGAGCCTGGTCATGACCGCCGAGATCTTCATTCCGTATTTCCTGCAGATCATCCAGGGGTTTTCGCCCCTGGCGGCAGGCTATTTCATGGTTCTGATGTCGGCGGGCTGGTCCACGGGCTCCATCATCAGTTCGAGTCGTGCATTGCCGGCGACCAATCGCTTCATGCAGGTGGGTCCGGTGCTGACGACCGTGTCGCTGCTCGGGCTGGCGTTCGTTCTGCCACTGTATCAGCCCTCGGACCTGTTGCCACTGGCCACGGGGGCTGGCGTGCTGCTGTTCGGGGTCGGCCTGGGGATCGGGGTGATCTGGCCCCACTTGCTGACGCAACTGTTTCATGATTCGCCCAAGGGCCAGGAAAACATCGCGTCAGCGGCCATCATCACGGTCCAGCTGTACGCACTGGCCCTGGGGGCGGCCATCGGCGGCATGGTGACCAATGCCGCCGGGTTGACCGAGCCGGGTGGGCTTGCCGGGACCCAGCACGCGGCGCTTGCATTGATGCTGGTGCTGGCCGTGGGGCCCGCGGTGGCTGCCGTTCTGGTGCGCCCCGTGATCAGGATCAGGCGGGCTCGTGCCGCATCGCCGGCGACGGCGATGCCCTCCTGATCACGGGGTCGCTGGTCAGCCAGCCGACAGGCCAGGGTGCAAAGAAAAAGAGTATTCTGAACCCTGTACCTGTACCTCAATGGAGATCATTACATGCAGCGATTCAACAATCTGATCGGGGGGGTGTCCACGCCGCCCGTGTCGGGTCAGTGGATGCCCAGCCTGGATCCATACAAGAACGAAAACTGGTGCGAAATCCCGGATAGCGGGCCAGCCGATGTGGACAAGGCGGTGGCCGCGGCACGGCAGGCCTTTGAATCACCCGCCTGGGCGGGGCTGTCGGCTACCGCACGCGGGGCCCTGCTGCGCCGCATGGGTGATCTGATCACCGAAAACGCGCAGCGCCTGGCCGAACTCGAAGTGCGTGACAACGGCAAATTGCTCAACGAGATGCTGCTGCAGCTGCGCACGATTCCGCAATGGTTCTACTATTATGCCGGCCTGGCCGACAAGGTCGAAGGGGCCGTGCTGCCGATCGACAAGGCAGATCAGTTCGTCTACACATCCTGGGAGCCCCTGGGGGTGGTGGCGGCCATCACGGCCTGGAACTCGCCCCTGCTGCTGCTCACCTGGAAGATCGCGCCCGGCCTCGCGGCCGGCAATACCTTTGTGGTCAAGCCTTCCGAATTCACCAGCACGTCCACCCTGGCCTTTGCCGAACTCTTCGAACAGGCCGGCTTTCCCCCGGGTGTGGTCAACGTGGTCTGCGGCACGGGCCAGCGCACAGGGGCGCCCCTGGTCGCGCATCCCGATGTGGCCAAGGTGGCCTTCACCGGGTCGGACGGCGCGGGCAAGGCCATCAACCAGGCGGCCGCTGGCATGCTCAAGAAAGTCACCCTCGAACTCGGGGGCAAATCGCCCAATATCGTATTCGCGGATGCCGATCTGGATGCGGCCCTGGCGGGTGTTGCCTCGGGCATTTTTGCAGCGGCCGGGCAGACCTGCATTGCGGGTTCGCGCCTGTTGCTGCAACGTTCCGTGCATGATCAGTTCCTCGAGAAACTGCGCAACATGATGCAGGGTGTGCGCATCGGCGATCCGTTCGATCCCGAGACCCAGATCGGCCCGATTGCCAATCGGCCGCAATACGACAAGGTCCTCACATGCATCAATGAGGCGCGTGAAGAAGGGGCCGAGGTGTTCTGGGGCGGGAAGGCACTCGAGCATCCCAGTGGCGGGCTGTTTGTGGAACCCACCATCTTCACGGCGGTCGACAACGCGTCGGTGCTGGCGCAGCGGGAAGTCTTCGGGCCGGTGCTGGCCGTGATTCCGTTCGAAGACGAGGCCGAGGCCGTGCAGATCGCCAACGGTTCTCGCTACGGGCTGGCGGCCGGGGTCTGGACCCAGGACATGCCGCGCGCGTTTCGCATGTCCAAGGCCCTGCAGGCGGGTACGGTATGGATCAATACGTACCGTGCGGTCAATTTCATGGCACCGTTTGGCGGCTACAAGGACAGCGGTCTGGGCCGTGAAAACGGGCAGGAAATGATCAAGGCCTATCTGCAGCCCAAGACGGTCTGGATCAACAACTCCACGCAGCCGCCCGGCAACCCGTTCGTGATGCGCCTCAACTAGGGGCCGGATCCACTCAACCGGGCTTCGCACGGAAGTCGGTGCGCCTGAAGCGCCCCGACGTCCTGCGGCCACACCACGGCCCCGGTGTCGGCAGCCAGGCGGGCAGCCGGGTGGCCGCGGCCAGTGGCGGTGCAGGCCCAGGAACCAGTGCCGCAAGTATCCGCACGGCAGCACGTGGTGTGGTGGTGTCGCGTACGTCGCCTGGTGCCCCCTTATTGAGCGCAGCCGTCACGAACGGCGGCTCAATCGGGCACGAACACCCTGCCCAGTACCAGCGCCTGCACGGTCTTGACGAGCAGCAGGGCAATGACCGCGCTGGCTATCGCCAGCAGGCCACTGCCCAGCAGCCGGTAAAACGCCAGGCCGCTTTGCGCGCCCATTTCGAGTGTGGCAATGGTGATGGCGGCCAACGGGAACGAGTAGCCCCAGGCCGACAGGAAGAAGGGGATGCGCAGGAAGCGCCGGATCTGAATGGCCAGCAGCAGCGTGAGAAACAGCGCCGTGAAATACAGGATGCGCGCGAAGGCATCCACACCGCTGCCGCCCAGGGCGATGTAGGCCAGGTAGCCCACGGCCGGCGGCGCGATGAGGATGAACAGCGTGGGCTGCAGCTTGCCCGGCAGTGACTCGTGAAAGAACAGGCGGTAGAAGAGTACGGTCATCAGGATCAGCCAGAAAACGATCCCCACGCTGAAGAAGAACCAGCTGATGTCTGCAGGTGCATACTGTACGCCGGCGATGGGCACGATGATGTTGCCCACGGTGGGGATGAACCAGGCCGCGGTCAGGTGCTGGATCTGGAACGGAGGCCGGAACAGCCAGACGCTGATGGTCATGAGCGTGAACAGCAGGTGCGCAACGGCCCCCGCGACCCACATCCAGTAGGCCAGGCGCGGTGCGGAAGGGGTCCAGACGATGGCCAGCAGGAGCAGGCCGATCGAAATGGCCGCAAAGAAGTTGAGCTTGACGGGATGGCTGCGCTCTTCTTCCACGGCTGCAGGAAAGCGGGCCCATTTGACGAGATAAAGGCCCAGCAGCGTGAACCAGACGACTGTGGCGAACCCGCGTATGGCTTCGGACACCAGGGCGGGCGCGCCCAGGACATGCTGTGCCTTCATCCAGGCAATGGACAGGCCTGCCAGGCCCAGGACAGAAGCAAACAGCGCGATCGGAAAGTGCTGCAGCCAGCCCGCCGCCTGCACCCTGGATGGCTGACCCGCAGGGGTCGTGTGGAGCGTGTTCATGTGAGCCTACTTTGGTAGCCGTCACGGCTGGCGGGCCTGGCGACTATCGCCGTCCGCTGCCGGTTGGGTAACAACGATTCATTCAATTATACACGTTAATGATTGAATATAAACAGGGTTTGGGTTACTGTATGGCCATGAACCCTGCTGATCCGTCCATCGCCAAGGGGCCGTCCGGCGGCCCCAAGCAGGCCGTTCTTGCCCATCTGGCCGGCATGGCCCACGCCGTGGCGCATCCACACCGGCTCGAATTGCTCGAACGCCTTGCACAAGCCCCGCGCAGCGTGGAAGAACTGGCCGGGCTTTGCGAACTGTCATTTGCCAATACGTCGCGGCATCTGCAGATCCTGCGGCGTGCACGGCTGGTGGTGGCCGAACGCCAGGGCAAGCATGTCCTGTACAGCCTCGACAACGCGCGGCAGGTCGTTGCGCTGCTGCAGGCACTGGGTACCCTGGCCGAGCGCAATCGTGCCGAGGTGCGCCAGATCATGCACGACTATTACACCGATCGGGGCCAGTTGGCCCCGGTCACGCAGCAGGAACTGCTCGCTCGACTGCGCTCGGGCAGCGTCACCCTGCTCGATGTCCGGCCGGCACACGAATACGCCAGCGGTCACCTGCCAGGCGCCGTCAATATCCCCTTGCGGGCCTTGGGTGACGAATTGTCCGGGCTACCTCGAGACCAGCAGATCGTGGCCTATTGCCGGGGCCCGTATTGCGTGCTGGCGGTCGAGGCCGTGGCCTTGCTCAGGGCCCGGGGGTTCAAGGCCCAGCGCCTCGCGATCGGCTATCCCGAGTGGCAGCTTGCGGGGTTGGCTGTCGATACCGGTGTGGCAACCGGGCGGGGCCGGCCCACTGCGCCCGATGGCAGTCAGGCCACGCCCAGCAGGTCGTAGATCCGGCTCACGTAAGCGGTGAATTCAGCTGTGGCTTTCACGTGCAGCGTGCGCGGTGCCGGCAGTGCGATCGGAAAGAAATCCGCCATGCGCGCAGGCCCGGCCGTCAATACCGCACAGTGGGTACCCAGGAATACCGCCTCCTGGATGCTGTGGGTGACGACCACGAATGTCTTGTGGCTTTGTTCCCAGATGCGCAGCATCTCGAGATTCATTTTTTCGCGAGTCAGGGCGTCCAGGGCGCCGAAGGGCTCGTCCATCAGCACCAGACTGGGGTCATGCAGCAGGGCCCGGGCAATGGCTGCGCGCTGTTGCATGCCGCCCGAGAGCTCATAAGGCATCTTCTTGCCCTGGCCACCCAGCCCCACCATGTCCAGGAGTTCAAGAGCCCGCACGCGGGCCGCGCTGCGGGGCAGCCCGAGAATGTCGGCCGGCAGCATGACGTTTTCCAGGATGTTGCGCCATTTCAGCAGCAATGGCTGCTGAAAGACCATGCCGACATCCTTGCCGGGATTGAAGTTGCGTTGCGCATCCGCATGGATCTCGAGCGTACCGCCATCGTGCTCGTACAGGCCGGACAGTATTTTCAGCAGGGTGGATTTGCCGCAGCCCGAGGGGCCGACCAGCGAGACCATGTCGCCCGCATGGATATCCAGCGTGACATTCGATAGGGCGACGGATTCCTGACCTTTGTTGCGATAGCTTTTGCGCAGCCCGTCGATGCGGATGAACGGCCGATCGCTGTTTTTTCGACCAGCTGGCCCGGACGTAGGCTTTGGGTAATCGCTCATGACAGCCACCGTTCGAGATTGCGGGCGACGAAGTCGTCATCGGCCAGATCCGGATGCTCGGCATATACCCGATCGATCTCGTCGGCCTGCCCCGGGCCCAGGGTCTCATCCGGATCCAGGCACCAGATGCCTTCAAGCAGGCCTTGGCGGCGCAAGACTTCATGGCAGCCTGCAATGCAGCCACGGAAATTGTTGCGCACATCGAAAAACGCGCCATTGCAGTCGGTCACACGCGAGTCGAGCGCCAGCAGATCCGGTGACAGGGCGCCCCCGGCCGCGATCTCGCCCTTGATGTGCTGCAGCATCCCGACGGCTTTCGAGGTCCAGACAGACCAGTGGCCGAGCAGCCCGCCCCGGACCCGTACAGTGACCATCTCGCCATCGCGCGGGAAGGTGAAGGGCAGCGCCAGGTCGAGCACGATATGATCGTCGTTGCCGGTATACAGATAGACGCGGTCTTCCGCAGCGGCGGCGACGATGCCGCGCATGACGTCGAGCGTGCGATAGCGGTTGAAGGGGGCCATCTTTACAGCCAGCGCATTGGGCAACAGGGCAAAGCGCCGCCAGAAATCACTCGACAGGACCGGGCCGCCGATCAGGCTCTGCAGATAGAAGCCTACCAGCGGGATTTCGTCGGCAACGGCTGCGCAATGTGCCAGCAATTCGTCTTCCGGGCGATCGGCGAGCGCCGCCAGGCTCAGCAGGCCGGCGTGGTAGCCCAGGTGCACGGCCGACCGCGCTTCCTGCAGGGCCTGTGCGGTCGGGCCACAGAGGCCGGCGATCATGAACAGCGGTCTTGACGACCATGTGCGGCTGTCGACCACGGCGCTTTCCAGCACCGTTTCATAGAGCCCATGCTCGCGTATGGCGAACTGCGTGGTATGTACGCCGACGGCGAGCCCGCCTGCACCGGCATCGATATAGTAGCGCGTGAGCGCGCGTTGGCGCCGGCGGTCAAAATGCCGCTGGGCATTCAAGGCCAGTGGTTGTGCGGGGATGACGGCGCCATCCGCCAATATGGACAACAGTTCAGGGGCGAGCGCTTGTCTGTGCAGTGACATGATTTCTCCGGGAGGGCATCAGCCGTATTCGGGGCCGGCAATCGCCAGTACGGTGGGCAGGGCCGCTTTCGGCCAGGGGATCGGCGCTGGCCCTGCCATGCGGGTGAAGCCGCGCTGGCGCACAAAGCCCGCGGCCTGCAGCTGTTGCTGCAGCGCCGACTGGCTGTCGGGCACATCGATGAACAGGCGAAATGGCATGTCGATGGCCTGTGCGACCAGGCCTGCGTCCTGCGTGGGTGCCAGCGATACGATCGGGCCGATATGCATGGCCAGGCGCCCGCGGCGTACGAGGGCATAGCCATCTGGCTGGACAATGCAGCCTGAACCGGGGCGCGCGAGCAGGTGCCGCAGGATATGGGCGCGCGACAGGCCCAGTGTCGACCGGTCGAACTGCTCCAGGGCCTGGTGGTCCTGCGGTTGCGGGCGACCCTGCTGCGGCGTGCAGGCGGGTGGAAACGATGATCCTCGAACCGGTGCCGGCCCGGCGCGTTCCCAGCGTGACAGCGACCAGAGCGGTTCGAGGCCGTGGCGCTGGTACAGCGGGGCGCCCTGCGGGGTGGCATCCAGCATGGGTATGTGGCCCTGGCTCAGGGCGAATGCCAGGCAGTGACGGAATATGAGCGAACCCAGCCCTTCACCCCGTTGAGTCGGGTGCACGAGAATCATGCTGATCCAGGCAGGCATTCCGGTCGCTCGGGGCCCCCTGACAGCGGCCTGTTCCTCAGCCGCTGTTTCGTGCTCGAAGGGCAGGACGGCACCGCTGGCGATGATGCGGCCGGCAGCGTCGCGGATCACGGCGATATGCCCGAACGCCATGAACAGGCGCCAGTCGTCCTCGATCTGGTTCCAGCGGCTTTCTTCGACCAGTTGGTTCAGGCCCTGCATGTCGGCCGGGGTCAGCTTGTCGAGCCAGACCGGCGTCGGCCCGACGCGCGGCGCAGTTTCAATATTGACCATCGCGCGATTCGAACTTGGTCGGTTTGCCATACAGGCGTTGCTCGCGGCGGATCCAGTCGCTGGTCCAATCGAGCAGGCGCGAGATCGGGATGTGCGGATAGCCGAACAGTTTTTCTGCCTGGCCTGTATTCACCAGCCATGCCGTGGGGGCCTCGGTGCCTGTCAGCCGGACGGGCCGGTCGAATCGGCGCCCGAATTCTTCCGCCAGATAGCGGATGGAAAGGGTTTCCGGGCCGCTCACGTTGAGCGCGGAGGTGGGCACCGTGGTGTGTGCCAGGCAGCGCAGGGCCTGGGCGTTGGCGTCACCTTGCCAGATGACGTTGACGTGGCCCATCGTGACATCCACCGGTTGGTCCGTCCATACCTTCGTGGCCACATCGGCCAGTACGCCATAGCGCAGGTCGATGGCATAGCTGAGCCTGAACAGGCGGCCTGGCGACTGGTGTCGCTGTGAGAAATATTGCAGCAGCCGCTCGCGGCCCACGCAGGAATTCGCGTATTCTCCCGGTGGGGCCAATGGGCTGTCTTCAGTGGCGCCTGGGCCGTTCACGGGTACAAAAGGGTATACGCAGGCTGTGGAAAATGCCACGATGCGTGACTGAGGGAAGTTTTCGCCCACCAGGGCTGGTACATGGCTGTTCATGGCCCAGGTCAGCGCGGTTTCCTGTCCGGCGCCGAATTTGTGGCCGGCCATGAAGATGATGTTCGGCGCCATCGGAAGGCGTGCCAGGGCGGCCCGATCGAGCAGATCGCACACCATGGTCTCGATACCGAAGCGCTCCAGGTCTTTCCTGAGTGCGGGGTCGCTGAACCGTGCCACGGCGATCACCTTGCGGCCAGAGGGCAGGGCGTTGCGCGCCAACCGGGCCAGTGTCGGCCCCATTTTCCCACCGGCGCCCAGAATCATGAGGTCACCTTCGGTCGTGTCCAGGTCCTGTACCAGGCGTCGCGAGGGCGTACTCAGGTACTGGTCGAGTTCGGCCTCGCTGGCGAAACGTTCGGGTGGGCAAAGGTCTTCCAGAAAGGGGCCGTCATACGGGGGCATATCAGACATGGTCATTGAATCCGTGCGTCCTGAGTGATGAAGAAGTGTTCCAGCAACAAGGCCAGCATGTACAGCAGTACCCCGATTCCGGTGATGAGCAGAACGGCCATGAATACCGCCGCGATATCCAGCGATGACTGGACCTGTATCATCAGATAGCCCAGGCCTTGATCGGATGCGATGAATTCGCCCACCACGGCACCTGCCACGGCGAGAATCGTGGCGACTTTCATGCCCGAGAACAGGTAGGGCAGTGAGCCGGGCAGCTGGATGTACCAGAATAGTTGCCAGCGGGAGCCTTTCAGTGCGCGCACCAGATCGAGCAGTTCGGGTTCGGATTCATTCAGACCCCGGATCGTGGTGAGCAGGATGGGAAAGAAGCACAGGCTGAACGTGATCAGGATGTTCGGCCCAATGCCGTAGCTGAACCAGACGATGATCAGCGGGCCGAGCGCGACCTTGGGGATCATGTTCAGGGTGACGAGCAGCGGGAATGCGAGCATCATCAGCCAGCGGCTGATGACGAACAAGAGCGCACATAGAATCCCCAGAACCACGCCCAGGGCGTAGCCGCCGAATATTTCGATGGCCGTGACCAGTGTATTGTCGAACCAGCTGTAATTCGTGTTGGCCAGCGTGGCCAGGATCGCCGTCGGTGCTGGCAGCAGGAAGCTGGGAATGTCGAACCAGAGCACGGCCGCTTCCCATGCAACCAGCAGCATCAGATGAATGCCTACGGTGGTGCCCCAGCGCCTCCATTGGATGGAATCGGTGCCTGCGGGGGGCTGGGCTGCGGCGGCGATGGTCTGGGTCATGACTGGCGGGTTTGTGGATCGATGAAAGTCGAGCTCATCATAGATCGCTGCTCGGAATGAATCAACTGGTTGGTTGATAATTTGGCTGTTCCCGGGGTTATCCCTGAGCATGCAGCGGCAGATGGGGGCCGATCAGGGTCGCAGGGCATTCATCACGAACGCGATCACATGTGCACGGCGCTTGGCTCGTGCTTCGGCAGTATCCAATGGCTGGCCAAAAATGGCTGACAGGGTGTGATTGTTGGAGAAGAAGAAATACGAGATCCCGGCGATCGAGATGTAGAGGTGGATGGCATCATAGCCGGGGGGAAACTGGCCGTCATGCACGCCCCGGTCGAGGGTTTCCTGGAGCATCTGGATGAACGGCGAGTGCATCGAGCGAAGTTCGTCCGATTCGAGGATGTAGCGGCCCCGGTTGCGGTTTTCGTCTTCAAGAAGTGCGATGAATTCCGGGTGATCCTGTAGGTAATCGAACGAAAACCCTACCAGTTGCTGCATGGCCGTCCGGGGATCCATGGCTTCCAGCGACAGGGCTTTTTCCTTGGCGCGGATTTCAACATAGACCTGTTCCAGCGCCGCCTGATAGAGCCCCTGTTTGCTGGAAAAATAATGATAGACCAGTTGCTTGTTCACGCCGGCTTCGGCGCTGATTTCATCGACACGGGCGCCAGCGAACCCCTTGGCGGCAAAATTTCCGATGGCCGATTCGATCAGCGCCTGGCGTGCGTTGGTGGTTCGCCCGTGCGCGTTGCGCCTGCGTCTGGTGTCTGGCCTGCCGGTGGTGGGTTGGTCAGAAGCAAAGTGGTCATCCGGATCTTTTTTCATTGTTTATCAACCAAACGGTTGGTAAGATAAGTGCGCTTCATTGTAATGGATGATGGATACCCATGGCCTGTATGCCAGTACAGGCATCGATACTCACCTACGGAGACACAACGTGAAAGCACCCTTTCTTGCCCTGTTTCTGGCCTTGACGGCCGCTGCGACACCCCTGACTGCCAGCGCCGCAGAGCAGGTCGACCTGGTTCTGAACTGGACCCCCACTGCGGATCACGCCCCCATCTACTACGCCAAACAGCAGGGCTGGTACGAAGACGCCGGGATTCAGCTGAAAATCGAGGCTGGCCGGGGTTCGTCCACCACCGCCCAACGGGTGGGGGCGGGGGCAGCCGCCTTGGGGATCTCCGATTTCCCCACGGCCATGCAGGCCATGGGCAAAGGGGCCGCACTCGATGCCGTGATGATCATTTATGCCAACAGCCCGCAAGGGTTCTACTGGCTGAAATCTTCCGGGATCCGGGATGTGAAGGATTTCCCGGGCCGCAAGATCGGCAACCCGCCTGGCGATGCGTCACGCCAGATGTGGCCGGCCTTTGCCAGCGCGGTGGGGATTGCGCCCGATTCGGTGAAGTTCGTGAACCTCAGCCCGCAGGCCAAAGTGGCCGCGCTCAAGGCCGGCAGTGTGGACATCATCAGCGATTTCTACAACGAGCATGACCTCAAGGTGCAGGAATTCGGTGACGATCTCGCCTTTCTGCCCTGGCGGGATATTGGCATCAACGTGTACGGCAACGCAGTGCTGGTCAATCACCGCTACCTCGAACAGCATCCCGAACTCGTCAAGACCTTCGTGGGCATCACCCAGAAAGCGTATGCGAAGTGTGTCGAAGCCTTCGAGCCCTGCCTGCAGGCGCTGATGGCCGATGTCAGCGGGTTGAGTGCCGATACGCAGCGCAACCAGTGGGCCCGCATTCTGGAACTCATGCGCGACGACACCTCGACCACGGTGGCGCTCGGGGCGTTCGACATGGACCGGGTCCAGCGCGACTATGAACTGGTGAATACGCTGGTGGGGCTGGACAAGCCCTTTGATCCGCTCAGTGTCGTCACCAATGACATGCTGAGCCCGGAGTACCGCATGCCCTGATGGCGTGTGGGCAGCGGGTGCCATGCGGGTGTGCATTGAGCTACGATACGGGTGATTCCATCAGGGTGATCCCATCACCGGTGCCCGCATCTGCTTCGGGCGGCGGCTGCTGGCTCGGGGCAGATACGGCCGGGGTTGCAGAAGTCGCATCAGCGCCCTTGGGCAGTGCACTCAGACAGGCGGCTTTCCATGTTTTTTCATAACAACACGCTTCTGATCATTTTCATTGTTGGCGTGATCGCCACCTTCATCGGCTTTGGCCTGCGCGATCGAAACCCCGGGATCATCCTGCTCGGGCTGGGGTTTCTGGTCACGTTGTACGCCGTGGTACGCAAGGCCGCCGAACTGTTTGGATGACGGCCTGGCCGGCTGTCCGTGTGCGCGCCGGGCGCCGGCCTGTCCCCCGGTGCCCGGCGGGCCTGCAGGTTCAGAAGCTCGCGGTCAGGTGCGCCCAGTAGCGGCGTCCGTCATATACGGATTCGTACGTTTCGCTGGTGACCCGTTTGTCGAACAGGTTGTAGACCGCCACGCCCGCTTCCAGGTTCTTGGTCAGCCTGTAGTTCACGCCAAGATCGACGAAAGTGAATGAGGGCGTGCCCTCGGCCATGGATGTGCGGCTCAGGTAATCCGATGTCCTGCCACGGTAATTGAGGCGCGACCATACGCCGAGGCGGGCTGTTGCATCCCAGTCCAGCCCGGCATTGAACATGTGCCTGGGCATCTTGTTGAGCGGCTGGCCTTCGAACGGGCCGCTCAGTTGCTTCGAATGGGTGTAGGTGTAGTTGGCCGTCAGGCGCAGGTCGTCGCGTACGCTCCACGTCGTGGTGGCCTCGATGCCGCGGATGTTCGCGCGGTCGACGTTGATGCGGTTGCTGATGAAGTTGTATGTTTCGCCACCCACCACGCAGGGGCCGGGGTTGTCGGGCGTGGGGCAGAGCCGCGTTTCAGAGATCTTGTCCTTGAAGTCGGTATTGAAGAATGTCAGGCTGCTGACCCAGCCTGCCCGGCTGTCCCAGACGATGCCGAGTTCCTGGCTCACGCTTTTTTCGGGTTTCAGGTCGGGATTGCCCAGGATGACGCTGGGTATGGCCGCACCTGCACCGCCCGTGATCTGACCCCAGTCGGCTACCGCCTGGCGCAGGCTCGGGGCCTTGAAGCCTGTCGAGATGCCGCCCTTGATGCTCAGGTTGTCCGTGGCATGCCAGACGCCATACAGGCGAGGTGTCCAGTGCGTGCCATAGTTTTCATCGCGCGTCATGCGCAGGCCGGCCGTCAGGGAGAAATCATCGGTGATGAACCATTCATCCTCGGCAAACAAGGCCCACTGGTAGCGGGTCAGGTTGCTGACGGCGGGGTTGAACTGGTTGCCCGAATCATCCAGCTTTTCGTACTGGTACTGGCCGCCGATGCTGAGCACGTGATTGCCGATCGGCATGTTCCACTGGGTGTTGAACTCGGTGTTCTTCAGGTACATGTCGCGTGACGGATTGCTGGTGTCGTCGCGCTGGATATAGCTGTTCGAGGTGACCTGACCCCAGCGGCCCACATGCGAGAGGGCGTAGCGGTTGCGGGTATATTTGGTCTGCGAGACGTCCGCGGGCCGACCGTTGGGCAGTACCAGTACCGCCGACTTGCCGGGCGTAGCGAGGCGCTCCTGCAGGGTGCGCGATGCCTCGAGCGTGATGTCGTGGTCATTGTTCGGGGTCAGCGCCAGTTTCACTGTGCCCGATGTGGTGTCCTGCTTGTTGAAGCCATACAGGAACTTGTCTTCCTCGCGCCGCGATTTCTGGCCGTAGAACTGGAGGCCGAGCCTGTCCTCGACGATCGGGCCGGCCAGATAGACGTTCCCCTGATAGATGTTGCCCGACTCGGAATGGCTCTGGATGGTGGCTTCGGTGCGCGCGCTGCCGGTCCACGCCTTGGGGACCTTGCGGGTGATGATGTTGATCACGCCGCCCATGGCATCGGAGCCATACAGGGATGACATCGGGCCGCGCACGACTTCGATGCGCTCGATCGCCTGGACGGGCGGCAGCCAGCCCTGTTCAATACCCGGGCCATCCGAGTTCGGGCGTGTCTCGCGGGTATTCTGGCGCTTGCCATCGATCAGGATCATGGTATAGGCGGGCGCCATGCCGCGTATGCTGATGTCGCTCGAACTCCCACCCCCCGTGACCACCACGCCCGGTACATCCCTGAGCGCGTCGGTCACGTCCCGATAGGCTTTCTTTTCCAGTTCCTCGCGCGGTATGACGGTAATGGATGCCGGTGCATCTTCCACCATCTGCTCGAACCCGCTGGCGGTGACCACGATATTGTCCAGCTGCTTGACTGGGGCGCTGTCGGTGGACTGTGCCGCCGCCGTGGCCGCACAGCTCGAGAGCACGGCAGCCGCCAGGGCAAGGGGCAATTGGGTCGAAGGTGGGTGATCGGGCAGGGGCTGCATGGGAAGGTCCTTTCAGTCGGAAGTCGGGGATCAGGAACACCGTGGCGCTCGCTGTCGCCCGCGGCTTCAATCGAGGGGCTGCATTACGGCTGGTCTGGTTTCATGGTGGCCAGCAAGTCATCGGTGATCTGCTGGAGATTGCTCAGTCCACCCGTGACCACATACCACCCATTGGGGTCCGCGTAATACACATGGCCATTGCGAAAGGCGCGGGTCTGGCTGAGTTCGGGATGCGCGGACAGGGTGCGTGCGGCGGTCTTCTCGCCATTGTTGATGGCGCCCCTGTCCAGCACGATCAGCCAGTCGGGGTCGGCCTGGGCCACTGCATGGATGATCCGGGCTCGTTCCGCCTGAGCCGCCTTGTGTTCTGGGGAACCAGGCTGTGGACGGGGTGCCGCCGGTGCGCTGCCGTGCTCATTCGCGGGCAGGACGGACTCCAGCCCTGTCAGCTCGTAGGCGTAGCCGAAGCGATCGCCCGGGGCATGGGCAATGACGTTGTCCTGGATCACGAAGAGAAACGCAGCGGTCTTCCCCCGGTTGCCCTCATGCAGGGTGTGCACGTTGCGCTCGATGGCCAGGAGCGCCTCGTCGGCCTGATCCTCTTTGCCGAATGCCCGCGCGAGGGCCATGGTGTCGCTGCGCAGGGCCTCCAGGAATGGGCGATCGGGGTCCACATAGTGGACCGTCGGTGCCAGGTCTTTCAGCGCGGGGATCGCGGGCAGCGAACGCCGGCCGGCGAAGATCAGATCGGGTTCGAGGCGGCGCAGTGCGTCCTGATCGGGCTCGAACAATGTACCCACGAGCGGCGCATCGTTGTATTGGGTCAGGCTGCCCTGGTAGGCGGATCTGGGTACACCCACGACCGGGATGCCCAGCGTATCGAGGGTGTCCAGAACACCCAGGTCGTAGCTGACCAGTCGGCCTGGCGCCGTGTCGAGCTCGAGGACGCCGTCGTGGTGTTCGAGCTGGAAGGCCTGCGCGCTTGCGGCCGCCAGTACCAGGGTGAGCCCCAGGGCAGCAGACTGGACGATACGTTTCATGGTCAGTATCTAAATGGTAATGATAAGGATTTGCATTATATATATAAAACTCCAACCCTGCCGCATATGTGAATATAGGTATAAACCCTGAGATGAATCTGCGCATGGCGGCGTCGGAGCATTTGCGGCCCATCCTGCTTTGGCGGTCCTGCATGCCGTGACCACCGTACGCGGGCGCATATCACCGCACGCGAGCGCATCGCCCGTGTCCACCGCCCGGCGTTCATGGCCTTGCTGCCGGTCAATGATCACTTTACTTGTGCAGATGTCTCGGTTAATCTCCCATCGCACTCTGTTTGATACTCATTCTCATTCAATGATTCGATTTTCGGGGGCTTCATGAGTCTTTTCTGTGCATCCCTGCTGCAACGCCTCAGACCGCTGGGCGGGCTGTCCATCGGGCTGACGCTGCTGGCTGCGTCCGGCGCCATGGCCGCCGAGGTGAATCTGTACACGACGCGTGAGCCCAGGCTCATCCAGCCCTTGCTGGATGCCTTCACGCAGGACACCGGCGTCGAGGTCAATACGGTCTTCGTCAAGGATGGCCTCTACGAACGCGTGCGGGCCGAAGGCGGGCAATCGCCGGCCGATGTGCTGATGACGGTGGATATCGGCAATCTGCTGGATCTGGTGGATGGCGGTGTCACGCAGGCCATCCGTTCCGAGACGCTCGATGCGGCCATACCGGCCCATCTGCGTGGCGAGGATGGCCATTGGTACACCCTGTCGTTGCGCGACCGGGTGGCCTATGTGGCCAAGGATCTGGATGTGGGGGCCTTGCACTACGAAGAGGTGGCCGATCCGCAACGGCGCGGCAAGGTCTGCATCCGCTCCGGGCAGCATCCCTACAATACAGCCCTGATTGCGGCATTCATCGCCCACAATGGGCTTGAAGCCACCGAAGCCTGGCTGCGTGGCGTCAAGGCCAATCTGGGGCGCCCGGCCACTGGCGGGGATCGGGATGTGGCACGCGACATCCTGGGGGGGCTGTGCGACATCGGTATCGCCAATGCGTACTATGTCGGGCGCATGAAGAACGCCGAGCCCGGTACCGACGCGTATCGCTGGGGTGAGGCGATCGATGTGGTCCGGCCCACGTTCAAGGCGTCCGGCGGCACGCACGTGAATATCTCGGGGGCTGCCGTGGCGCGCCATGCGCCACATCCGGAACAGGCCGTGCAGTTGCTCGAATACCTGGTGTCCGACGAGGCCCAGAGCCTCTATGCCCGGGCCAATTACGAGTATCCGGTCAAGGCGGGCGTGGCCTTGGACCCGGTCGTTGCCAGCTTTGGCGTTCTGCAGGTCGACACGCTGCCCCTGACCGAGATTGCCCGGCATCGCAAGCAGGCCAGCGAACTGGTCGACAAGGTGGGCCTCAACCAATAAGCGCATGCGAGGCAGAATGCATTGATCCGCTTGTCGTGGAGTTCGCGCCAGCAGGCCCGCCTGTGGCATTCGGGGATGCTGCTGGCGGGTCTCGCCGTGCTGGCGCCGGTGCTCTCCCTGCTGGTGCTGGCTGTCCAGGGCTCACCTGGGCACTGGACACATCTGCTGGATCACGTACTGCCACATGCGTTCGTGCAGACGGTGATCCTGCTGGCGGGTGTCGGCGTACTCAGCGCGGCCCTGGGCGTGGGCGGGGCCTGGCTGGTGACGGCCTATGACTTCCCGGGGCGTACCACCTTGTCATGGGCACTGATGTTGCCGCTGGCGGTACCCACTTACATCGTGGCCTACGCTTATCTGGATATCCTCCACCCGATTGGCCCGGTGCAGGGTGCAGTGCGCTGGGTGCTGGGTTACGACAGCCCGCGCGATTTCCGCCTGCCTGATCTGCGCAATCTTCCGGGCGCCATTCTTCTGATGGGCTTCGTGCTGTATCCCTACGTCTACCTCACGACACGCAGCATGTTCGCCACCCAGGCGGCCAGCTTGATTGAAGCGTCGCGGCTGCTGGGCCATGGCCCGCGCAGCACTTTTTTCCGGGTGGTCCTGCCGCTGGCGCGCCCGGCGCTGGCTGTCGGGCTGAGTCTCGTACTGCTCGAGACCCTGAATGACATCGGTGCCTCCGAATTCCTCGGCATCCAGACCTTGACGGTGTCCGTCTATACGACGTGGATCAGTCGGTCCGATCTGGCGGGTGCTGCACAGATCGCCCTGCTGATGTTGTGCCTGGTGATCGCGCTCATCGCTGCCGAGCGCCAGGGGCGCCGGCGGCTGCGCTATTCGGCGGGCCGGCGGGCCCATCCGCTGCAGCCCAGGCCCCTGCACGGTGCCGCCGCCTGGCTGGCCGCCTTGCTGGCTGCCGCACCCATCGTGGTGGGTTTCCTGGTGCCCGCGGCCTATCTGCTCGAACAGACGGTCGGCCGCCTCCTGCAGGAAGGGCCACCGTCCGCACAATTGCTGCATGCGGGTTTGAACACCGTGGGCATCAGTCTGGTGGCGATGCTGATCACGTTGTTTCTGGGCCTGGTGGTCGCCTGGAGCGCGCACATCATGGTGCGGCCACAGCCCTGGCAGCGGGCACTGCCGCGCCTGGCGACGCTGGGCTATGCGCTGCCGGGTACTGTACTGGCCATCGGCCTGCTGTTTCCTGTCACTGCCATGGATCATGGGCTCGCCTGGTTGCGTGATCACCTGGGGCTCGAGTCCATGCGCCTGGTCCTGATGGGCTCCCCACTGGTGCTGGCGGTCGCCTATGCCATCCGCTTCCTGACCATTTCGGTGGGCAGTATAGAAGCCGGTCTGATGCGGGTTGCGCCGTCCATGGAACAGGCGGCCCGCCTGCTGAACGAAACATTGAACGGCACCCTGCGTCGTGTGCATCTGCCTTTGCTCAAGCCGGCTCTGGCCACGGCTGCGCTGCTGGTGTTCGTGGACAGCATGAAGGAACTGTCGGCGACGCTGTTGCTGCGGCCCATGAATTTCGAGACGCTGGCCACCTGGCTATATGGCGAGGCCGCCCGTGGAACGTACGAAGAAGGGGCGATCGCGGCCCTCGGCATCGTCCTGGCCGGGCTGGTCCCGCTCATCGCCCTTGCACGCCTGCAACAACAGACGCATCATGGACATCATGCTTGAACTGGATCGAATTTCTGTCAGTTATCCTGTGGCCCGGGCCCGCCAGCACGTGATACAGGGGCTCAGCCTGGATCTGGCGGCCGGGCAGATCGCCTGCCTGCTGGGCGCATCGGGGTGTGGCAAGACCACTGTCCTGCGTGCCATCGCAGGTTTTGAGCCGCTCGATGAGGGCGCGATTCGCGTAGCGGGGCGGCTGGTCTCCAGCCCGGGCGCGCAGGTCGCACCGGAGCACCGGCGGGTCGGCATGATGTTTCAGGATTATGCGCTGTTCCCCCATCTGAGCATCCGGCAGAACGTGGCTTTTGGTTTGCGACGCATGGCCGCTGGGCCACGCGAGGCGTGCGTCGACCGAATGCTCGAACTGGTTGGCCTGCGGGCGCTTGGGGATCGCTATCCGCATGAACTGTCGGGTGGGCAGCAGCAGCGGGTGGCGCTGGCCCGCGCGCTGGCGCCGGAGCCGGACCTGCTGCTGCTGGATGAACCGTTTTCCAATCTGGATGTGGATGCACGCGAAAAGCTCGCGTACGAGCTGCGCGACATCCTGAAGTCGGCCGGGCGCACGGCACTGGTGGTCACGCACAACCAGGCCGAGGCCTTTGCCATTGCCGACCGCATCGGGATCATGCAATGCCAGTGTCTGGCGCAGTGGGATACGCCCTATGGCCTGCACCATCATCCTGCCACGCCCGAGATCGCCGATTTCATCCGCCGTGAATCACTGCTTGCGCGTCGCGCCACGGCCTGCCTGCGTGGCGGGCCCGAGGCGCTCGAGGTGCTTGACGATGGCCCCGGCGGCACGGGATCCGCATGAGCCACGCTGGGGGCATGTTTTTTTGTCGTGGCTTACTATTCCATGTCGATCGACGCGTGGGGCATATACGACGATGAAGCTGAGTTTCCTGGGGGCGGCCGGCGAGGTGACGGGGTCCTGTTTCCTGATGGAGGCGGCTGGTGTGCGCTTTCTGGTGGATTGTGGCCTGTTCCAGGGCGGGCGCGAGGCGCTCACCAGGAACCACCGGCCGTTTGATTTCGCGCCAGCGGGCATCGACTTCGTGTTGCTGACCCACGCTCATGTCGATCACAGCGGGCTTTTGCCCAAGCTGGTCCGTGACGGCTTCAGGGGGCCCATCCATTCCACCGCGGCCACGATCGATCTGCTCGGCGTCATGCTGCCCGATAGCGCACATATCCAGGAAACCGATGCAGCACGCAACGCCCGCCGCTTTGGCGACCGCCGCACGCGCCCGCCGCTGTATACCCTCAGGGATGCCCAGGCCAGCCTGAAACTGACCCGAAGCATCGAATACGACCAGCGCTTCTCGCCTGCCGAGGGCATCCAGTGCCGTTTCCGCGATGCCGGGCACATCATTGGTTCGGCCATCATAGAGCTCTGGATCACCGAATACGGCCGGACCACCAAGCTCGTGTTCAGCGGTGATCTGGGCCAGCCCAACCGTCCCATTGTGCGCGATCCCGCAGTGATCGATGAGGCCGATCTCCTGATCATGGAGTCGACCTACGGCGATCGCCTGCATCCGCCCCTGGCCGAGACCGAGAACGAAATGGTCGAGGTCATCCAGCGCACGCTGTTCGAACAGGGCGGCAATGTGATCATTCCGGCGTTTGCAGTGGGTCGCACGCAGCAGATGCTGTATCTCCTGCACCGGCTGACCTGCGATGGGCGGCTGAAGAACCTGAAGGTGTTCGTCGATTCACCCATGGCCACCGAAGCGACGCACCTCACGTACCGCCATCTTGATCTGTTCGACGAGCCAACACGCGAACTGGTGCAATGGCGTGCATGTGCAGCCGACATGCCGGCCCTGTATTTCACGGCCAGCGTGGAAGAATCCATGGCGCTCAATCAGGTGCGTTCGGGTGTCATCATCATTTCGGCCAGCGGCATGTGCGATGCAGGGCGTATCCGGCATCATCTGCGCCACAATCTGGCGCGCCCCGAGTGCAGCGTGCTGATCCCCGGCTTCCAGGCCGAAGGCACGCTCGGGCGGCGCCTGGTGGATGGTGCTGATCAGGTCCGGCTGTTCGGTGAGACCATTCCGGTGCGCGCTGCGATCCGCCGCATCGATGGCCTGTCCGCCCATGCCGATCAGGCCGCCCTGTTGAACTGGGCAGCGGCCTTCAAGCGGGCGCCGGCGCAGACGTACGTGGTGCACGGCGAGCCCGCCGCAGGGCAGGCCCTGGCCGACCAGCTTCATCAGCGCCTGGGCTGGCATGTCATGATACCCACACACGGCCAGGTGGTATCCTGACGGGTTTCGGGCCTGTATCCACAGCCTGTGCCGGCCTGCTTTGCCACCTTCCGGATCCACGATGAACCCATCCCCAGAGATCGACGAACGCTTGCGCGCCATTCTCGAGTCCCCATCTTACCGCTTGGCCTATGAAGACATGGCCCTGCTGGCTCAGGATGATCTGCGCCCCCTGCGTTTCCAGCTCGAGCTGATCAAGCCGGATCGCATCCTCGAAGATCAGGGCGTGCGCTCGACCATCGTGGTCTTTGGCAGCGCCCGGGTCCATGATGCAGCCACGGCGCGCAGCCAGCTCGATGCGCTCGAGCGGCGCCAGGCGGCCGAGCCGGACAACGTGGCACTGCAACAAGAACTGGCCATGGCGCGCCGGCGCATCGGGCAAGTGCGCCATTACGAAGAAGCCCGCCATTTCGCCCGCAGGGTGTCGCTGCGTTTCCAGCAGGAACATCGCTGTGATTTCGTGGTGGTGACGGGCGGTGGCCCGGGCATCATGGAGGCTGCAAACCGTGGGGCGCATGATGCCGGCGCACGTTCGATCGGTCTGAACATCACGCTGCCCCATGAACAGGCGCCCAATCCGTACATCACACCCGAGCTGGCGTTCCGGTTCCAGTATTTCGCGCTGCGCAAGATGCATTTCCTGATGCATGCGCGTGGCCTGGTGGTCTTTCCGGGGGGGTATGGCACGATGGACGAATTGTTCGAGGTCCTGACCCTGATCCAGACCCGCAAGATGCCCCCGATTCCGGTCGTGCTCGTGGGGCGCGAGTTCTGGCACCGCGCTGTGGATTTCGACCACCTGGCCGAAGAGGGGTATATATCAGACGAAGATCTGCATCTGTTCGAATACGCGGATCGGGCCGAAGAAATCCTGGCGATTCTCGAGCGGTTCTACAGTACCGTATCGCCAGAGACCGTGGGCCTGTCCGAACCCTGCGACCCGGGCTCGGCCGCCTGAGGCGCCTGGGCCCGGCGCCTCGGGTGACAGTGCCGAAGTACCCTATTGCAGGCTGATGTTCTGCTCGCGGATGATGTCGCCCAGCAATTGCGCTTCGCGTTCGACGCGCTGGCGCATGCCATCGGGCGTGGTGCCTACCGTGGTCCAGCCCTGGGCAAAGAGCTTTTCGCGGATCTCGGGGCGTTGCAGGATTTCGACAATCGTGTCCGACACTTTCTTCTGTACGTCGGCTGGCAGGCTGGCCGGGCCCACGACCGCGTTCCAGACTTCGAGGTTGAAGTCCTGGACCCCGGCATCCGACAGAGACGGCACCCCGGGCACCAGGTCGCTCTTTTCGCCGGATGTCACGCCGATGGCCTTGAGCCGGCCGGCATCGACCTGGGGCATGGCCACCCCCGGTGGCATCATGGCCATCTGCACCTGTTCGCCGATCAGGGCGGTGACGACGGCGGGATTGCCGCCCGTGTACGGCACCTGCATCGCTTCGAGGCCCGGCACGCGACTCTTGAGCAGTTCCATGCCCAGATGGGATACGGAGCCCACGCCGACCGAGCCGTAATTCCAGCGATCGCCCTCCTGGACGGCCTTGGCCAGAAATTCGGCGCCATCGGGCTGGTCAGCCGATGTGACCAGCAGCAGCGGTGCCGTGGTGACCAGGCTGAGATAGCTGAAATCCTTCAGGGGATCGTAGGGCAGATCGGGATACAGCATCTGGGAAGACGTCAGGTTGCCATTGATCACGATCCCCAGCGTGTGGCCATCAGTGGCCTTGGCCACGTGGTCGGCGGCAATATTGCCGCTGGCCCCCGGCTTGTTCTCGACCACGACCGGCTGGCCCAATTCTTTGGACAGCGGTTCGGCCAGTGTACGGGCGACCATGTCGGGTGTGGATCCGCCGCCGAAACCCACCACCAGCTTGATGGGCTGGGTCGGCCAGTTCTGGGCGCTGGCGGCCAGGGGGCAGGCCAGGAGTGCAGACAGGGTCAGTAGCACGGTACGTCGTTTCATGAGCGAGAGTCTCCAGTGTGTGGGGGCCATGGCGGGCCCGAAGGTATGCAGCGCATTTTACTCGCCTGGTGCCCGGCGGCGCCCGCCCGATGATCGCTGCACCCCCCGGGCAGGACGGACGGGGGGCGCGTGTTGCCTGGCCACGTCCATGAACATGGCAGGCAGTCGCTATAATGCTGGCGATACATACAGTGCCTGATCATGGTCGCCGAAACCCGTCGTATTGCCCATCTCGACATGGATGCGTTCTTCGCATCGGTGGCGCTGTTGCGCTATCCGGATCTCAAGGGCCAGCCGGTCGTGATCGGCGGCCATGGGCGCTTGCCCGAGCCGGGCGCGTATGCCCGGCTGCGGGGTTACGTCGGCCGCGGGGTGCTCACCACGGCCAGCTACGAAGCCCGGCAATTGGGGGTGCACTCGGCCATGGGCATGATGAAGGCCGCCCGGCTGGCGCCCGATGCCATTCTGCTGCCCGTCGATTTTCCCAGCTACCGTCATTATTCGCGGCTGTTCAAGGCGGCCGTGGCACGCGTCGCGCCGCTGGTCGAGGATCGCGGCATCGACGAAATCTATATCGACCTCACGCCCCTGCAGGCAGACAGCATCGCGCTGGCGCAGCAGCTCAAGCAGGCGGTATTCCAGGCGACGGGCCTGCGCTGTTCGATTGGCATTTCGCCCAACAAATTGCTCTCCAAGATCGCATCCGATCTCGACAAGCCCGACGGCATCACGATTCTTCGGCCAGGTGATCTCGAACAGCGTATCTGGCCGCTGCCCGTATCCCGCATCAACGGCATCGGCCCCAAGGCCACCGGCAGGCTGGCCAGGTTGGGCATCCGGACGATTGCCGAGCTTGCCCACACCGATCCGGCCTTGCTGCAAAAGCATTTTGGCCATACGTATGCGCGCTGGATGGTGGCTGCGGCGCATGGGCGCGATGAGCGGCCGGTGGTCACCCATTCCGAACCCCGTTCCATCAGCCGGGAAACCACTTTCGAGCGGGATTTGCACGTGCGCCATGACCGCGCGCAGCTGTCGGCCATCCTGCGCGAGCTCTGCGAACGGCTGGCCGCCGACCTGCTGCGCAAGCGGGTACGCAGCGGCACGATCGGCATCAAGCTGCGTTTTGCGGATTTCTCCATCGTCACGCGTGACCACACCCTGAGCGAGGCCGTGCATGACGCCGACGCGATTCACCAGGCAGCGCGTGCCTGCCTGAAGCGCGTGCAGTTCGATCAGCGCATGCGTCTGCTGGGTGTGCGGGCCTCGAAACTGGTGCCCATGCATGAGGACACGGGTCGGGCGCCCCCGGTGCAGCTGTCGCTCTATTGAACGGTAGCGGTGTCAGCCGGCGTTGAACCGCGGTGGCATCAGCAGGCGTTGAACTGCGATGGCGTCAGCGGCGTTGAACTGTGGTGGCGTCAGCGGCGTTGGACTACGGTGGGGCCAGCCGGAGCAGGCGGCCCTGTGGGCCATCTTCGATCACCCAGACTGCGCCGTCGGGGGCCACGGCAAGGTCGCGGATGCGCTCACCCAGGCTCCAGCGGTTGACCTGCCGGGCACCGCCCTGGGCATCCACTGCAACGCGCACCAGGCCCTGGGCCATGAGGCCGCCGATCAGCGCCGAGCCTTCCCAGTCGGGGAACAGGGCGCCGGTGTAGAAGGCCATGCCTGCCGGCGCGATCACCGGCGTCCAGTGCAGGGCGGGGGCCTGGAATTCTGGTCGGGTGGCGTGCCGGGCAATGGGCACGCCGCTGTAGTGATCGCCGTTCGAGACCAGTGGCCAGCCGTAGTTCTTGCCGGGTTCGATGAGGTTCAGCTCGTCGCCACCGCGTGGCCCCATTTCATGCAGCCACAGATCGCCGTTTGGTGCGAACGCCAACCCGTAGGGATTGCGATGGCCCGTGGTCCAGGTCTGCGCGCGCACGCCCTGGGCATCGGCCATGGGGTTGTCCGCGGGTACCGCACCGTCGCGCAGCAGGCGCAGGACCTTGCCACGCCCGAGGTCAGGCTCTTGTGCCGTGTCGGCTTCCTGGCGCTCGCCCACCGTAAGGAACAGATGCCCGCCGTCGGGCGCAAAGGCAATCCGGGCGCCTGGATGACCCTTGCGCCCGGGGCGATTCTGGCGCCACAGGATTTCAACGCCCTGAAGATGGATCCCCGGCCCGGACTCATCGAGTTCGGCCCGCGTCAGCACCAGCGCGCCCCCCTGGAACGCGGGCTCTACAAAGGTGAAATAAACCTGGCGGTCGTCATTGAAATCGGGTGATGGCACGATGTCGTGCAGGCCGGCCTGGCCGTGGGCGTAGACCGCCGGAACGCCATCGATGGCCTGCCGCTGGCCTTCTTGTGTGACCAGGTGCATCCGGCCCCCGCGCTCGGTGAGCAGCAGGCGGCCATCGGGCAGGAAAGCCAGGGCCCATGGGTACTGAAAGGTGCCCCGTGGCTGGACGACAAAGGGTGCAGGCGCATCGGCCGGCAAACGGCCGGCGTTGTCTGCCTGGCTGACCGGCAACACAGTGCACAGCAGCAGGGCCAGCGCGGCACGGACGACATGCGCGACCGCAAGACGAGGCCCGGGAAGGGGGGCAGCCATTCGCCAGCCCTCAGCCGCAGCCCGGCAGCCCCGCCTGCAGCAGACCCAGCCCGGCGGCGCGCCAGCCGATCAGGCCAAGCAGGGCGATGGCCCCCAGGCCGGTACCTACGGCAGCGATCAGCCATGATTTGCGCATCATGCAGGAACCCCTTGCAGCCTGAGGACTGGCTGTTCGCGTATGGGCCAGTTCAGTGCTGCAGCCACGAAACTCAGGACGATTGAAATATACCAGACCATATCATAGCTGCCTGTCTGGTCGAACAGATAGCCCCCCAGCCAGCCCCCCAGGAAGGAACCCAGCTGGTGGAACAGAAAGACGATGCCACCCAGCATGGACAGGTTGCGCACGCCGAACATGGTGGCTACCGCCCCATTGGTGAGGGGGACCGTGGACAGCCAGAGCAGGCCCATGCCGATGCCGAACGCGTAGGTGGTCCAGGCGGTGACCGGCAGGGCGATGTACAGGGTAATGACCAGCGCCCGCAGCAGATAGACCCCGCTGAGCAGGCGCGGCTTGGAATAGCGGCCCCCCAGCCAGCCTGCAATGTAGGTGCCGAAGACATTGAACAGGCCCACCAGGGCCAGTGCGGTGGTGGCCACGACAATGGGCAGGTTGCGATCCACCAGATAGGAAGGCAGGTGCACGCCGATGAAGACGACCTGAAAACCGCAGACGAAGAAGCCGAACGACAGCAGCCAGAAACCCGAGTGATGACAGGCTTCATGCAGGGCTTCGCCCAGCGTCTGCTCTTTGCGGCCGCTCGTGTTGGCGAGGGGCTTGTCCTTGACCATCGCGGTCAGCGGCATCATGAGCGTGGAGAGTACGCCCAGCACGACCAGTGCGGCCGCCCAGCCCAGCCACTCGATCAGGCCCAGCGTGCCGGGCAGCATGGCGAACTGCCCGAGTGAGCCGGCGGCCGAGGCGATGCCCATGCCCATGCTGCGTTTTTCGGGTGGCAGGGCCCGGCCCACCACCCCGAGTATGACCGAGAACGAGGTGCCCGAGAGGCCCAGGCCGATGAGCAGCCCGGCGCTCAGTGACAGTGACAGGGGGGTATCGGCAAAGCCCATGAGTATCAGGCCGCTCGAATACAGCAGGCCCCCCAGCACGATGGTGCGCCGTGCGCCCAGCCGGTCGGCCAGCGCGCCCGCGAAAGGCTGAGCGAGCCCCCAGGCGAGGTTCTGCAGCGCCATGGCAAAGGCAAACACCTCGCGCCCCCAGCCGAACTCCTGGCTCATGGGAAACAGGAAAAGGCCAAACCCGTGGCGTGTGCCCATGGAGAGGAAGATGATCAGGGAGGCTCCCAGCATCACCCAGAGGCTCTTGCGCCAGACTGCATTCATCATGTGGTCCTTGCTGACATGGCCCGCGCGTGAAAGACCCGGCACCAGCTTGTGCAAGCGCATATAGTACCGCGCCCGCAGGGTGGGCACGGGGCCGTGTACGGATCAGGCGTCTGGCCCATGCACTTGGCACCGGAGCCGTGGGCGGGCCGGATCATTCCTCCACAAAGGCCTCGGCGCGCTTCTTGCGCAGCGATGGCAGGACAAGCGCCACCAGCAGGGCGAGCGCGACCAGCAGCAGGCTGGCCGAGATCGGCCGGGTGACCAGCACGCTCCAGTCGCCGCGCGACAGCAGCAGCGCCCGGCGCAGGTTTTCTTCCATCATGGGCCCGAGGATGAGCGCCAGCAGCAGGGGGGCCGGTTCGAGCCCCAGGCGGATGAACACGTAGCCGATGATCCCGAACCAGCCCAGCATCCAGACATCCCAGGTGCTGTTGCTCAGCGAATAGGCGCCCAGTGCACAGAACAGCACGATCGCCGGGAACAGCCAGCGGTATGGCAGGGTGAGCAGCTTGACCCACAGGCCCACCAACGGCAGGTTCAGCACCACCAGGATGGCATTGCCGATCCACATGGATGCAATCAGGCCCCAGAACAGTTCGGGGTTGCTGGTCATGACCTGGGGCCCCGGCTGGATGTTGTGCATGATCATGGCACCGACCATCAGGGCCATGACGCTGTTGGGCGGCAGGCCCAGCGTGAGCAGCGGGATGAAGGCCGTCTGCGAGCCCGAATTGTTGGCCGATTCGGGGGCGGCCACGCCCCGGATGTTGCCCTCGCCGAACCGTTCTTCGCCCGGCTCGAGGCGGATTTTTTTCTCGGCGGTATAGGCCGCGAACGAGGACAGCACGGCTCCGCCGCCCGGCAGGATGCCAAGAAAGGCGCCGATCAGGGTGCCACGGCCGATTGCCGGTGTCATGCGGCGCCAGTCTGTGCGGCTGGGGTAGAGATTGGCCAGCCGCACCTTGAAGACATCGCGCCGGACATCGGGCTGGGACAGGTTGGAGATGATTTCACCATAGCCGAACAGCCCCATGGCGATGACCACGAAATCGATGCCGTCGGCCATCTGCGGGATGCCGAAGCTGTAGCGCTGCACACCCGAATTGATGTCGGTGCCCATCATGCCCAGCAACAGCCCCAGCACGATCATGCCGAGTGCCTTGACGATGGATCCGGAGGCCAGGACGATCGAACCGAGCAGGCCGAGCACGATCAGTGAAAAGTACTCGGCCGGCCCGAACTTGAAGGCCAGCTCGGTCAGCGGCCCGGCGAAGGCAGCAATGACCACGGTGCCGAAGCAGCCGGCCACGAAGGAGCCTACGGCGGCCGCCGTCAAAGCCGGGCCGGCCCGGCCCTTGCGCGCCATCTGGTAGCCATCGAGCACGGTCACCACCGACGAGATTTCACCCGGCAGGTTGACCAGAATGGACGTGGTCGAGCCGCCGTAGGCTGCCCCGTAGTAGATGCCGGCCAGCATGATGAGTGCAGAGGTGGGGTCGAGGGCGAAGGTACCGGGCAGCAGGATGGCAATGGTGGCTGTGGGCCCCAGGCCGGGCAGGATGCCGATCAGCGTGCCCAGCAGGCAACCGATGAAGGCGTAGGCCAGGTTGTGCCAGGTCAGGGCAACGCTGAATCCGAGCGCCAGGTGTTCGAAGATGTCCATGGGGTGTGTCCTGGAGGGTGTGTCGGGGCGTCAGGTGCCCAGAAACGGTGGCCACGTCAGAAATGGCATGCCCAGGCCCCATACGAACACCAGCCAGCTGCCTGCAGTGAGCGCGGTGGCCAGGATCAGGGCTTCGCGCCAACGGAATTCGTGCCCGGCCCGCGCGGCGACCACGATCAGTACGAAGGTCGCGAACAACAGGCCAAAGGCCGGGATCCCCAGGGCCGGCCAGCCGCCCAGAAGAATGCCGAACAGCACATTGGCCAGAACCACATGCAGCACGGGCCACCAGCGCCAGCGCCCGATGGGTTCATCCGGCTGGCGCAGCGCAATGGCCCTGATGCACAGGATGAGCCCGATCAGGGCCAGCAGGATGCTGCACAGCAGTGGAAAATACCCGGGCCCCATGTGGGCGCTGGTCCCCAGACGGTAGCCCAGGGCACCCCAGCCAAAGCCCGCCGCCAGCACGATGAACAACAAGCCCGAGAAAAAGTCCTTCTGGCTCTTGATATGCACGATGTCTATCCTGTGGGTGGACAGGCTGTGAGTATATCGAAAGCCGTTTCCCGGTGCAGTCCTTTATAATGTCGGGCCTGCGCCGCTTTGGCACCGAGCCTGGGCCTCCTTAGTTAAATGGATATAACTTTCCCCTCCTAAGGGAAGATTGCAGGTTCGATTCCTGCAGGAGGCGCCAATGGTAGTGCAGCCAGCCCGACTTGGGCAGGAAGACGCGGCTATTGGTCTGATCGAGCTTGATCTGTTTGGTGTGGGGATAACGAAAAGTGTCTTTCCACGCCCTGAGGGACGTGGTTTGCCGCGCTCCTGATCAGAACAAGGTCTTGTCTCATTGCTGGAAAATTCCCTTACGGCTATGATTATTTGGAAGGTGATGCAACAGTGCGTGCCAATCGCAAGGAGAGGTGATCATGTATAAGACACATGGATTTGGCGTGAGGCCATCCAGAGGATCGCCCTCGCCGATTGAGGCAAAAATCACGGACACAGAGGTCATCAGCGCCCAGGAGTTTGTGCGCATTATGCGCGAACGCCCGCAAGATGTGGTTTCCTCGACGTTCTGCCCGCCTGCACCTGGCGGCGCCTCGTTTGGCTCGTTTCGAGTCAAGTTCTCTAAGGCGCGTTTAGTGCCAGGCGTCTAAAGTAGCTGATCCTCAAGAGCCGCGCCAACAGGCTGGGCTGAAGCTGCCCGATAGAGCTGGGCTTGAGCATTTTTTTCGTGCCCAGGAAAAGGAAGCGGAGGCGCGCATTTTGGAGGCGCAGAATCAAGCGCAGCAAAATGATGCAAATCTTCAGATCGCGCTAGCGAGTATCGACGCCCAAGCAAAAGATCGACAGGACAACCGGGCTCAGTACAGCCGCATACTCAAAAATCGCTACATTTTTGTGGCCGTCTGCCTTGTGGTGATTTTGCTGTTTTGTGGGTTCTCGATTGTAAGCGGAGCCACTGCACTCGTGCTTGACATCATGAAGATCGGTGCAGGCTTGATCTCTGGCGCCATAGGTGGCTATTTTGCAGGAAAAAACGTGAGCGTCGCGCACCGTTCGCAGGACAGCGACAAGTAGCCCAGTTGTTCGAAATTTCCGGGTAGCGCTGCAGTGGGCGGCATGGTTGATGATCGCTGCGCAGATCCGCTCAAAATCGCTTGCACGGTAGAGCTTTGCGGCCTCGCGGGTGGCCAAATGCTCGGCCCCGCTCACGATCCGCGATACTTTGGTGCGCGTTTTTCCAGAAAAGCCTGCATTCCCTCGAGCCGGTCGTGCGTCTTGAAAAGTTCGATGACCTGCTGCTGTTCGAAGGCCAGACCTTCTTCCAGCGGGAGCTCGAACGCTGCCAGCACCGACCGTTTCGCACGCTGCACCGAAATCGGCGCGTGGCGCGTGATGCGTGCGGCGATCTCGATGGCGCGCCCCAGGGTCTGGTCGACCGGCACGACCTCGAGCACGAGGCCGGCCTCACAGGCCCTGTGCGCCGGGATCAGGTCGCCTGTGAGCACCAGATACATGGCCAGCGACTTGCCCACGGTGCGTGGCAGGCGCTGGGTGCCGCCGTCTCCAGGGATCACGCCGATGTTGATCTCGCCCTGGCCGAAGCGGGCATTCTCGCCCGCAATGATCATGTCGCACAGCATGGCCAGTTCGCAGCCGCCACCGATGGCGGGGCCGTTCACGGCCGCGATCAGGGGCTTGGAGAATTGCTGGATGGACTGCCAGCGCCCCAGGCGCTCGGGATCGCGGTACCAGTCCACACCCCGTTCGACCATCCCGGAAATATCAGCGCCTGCAGAGAAGATACGCTCGGAGCCCGTAAGGACCACGGCGCCGATCTCTGGATCGCGCTGTGCCGCATCCAGATGTCCGCACAACGTGACGATGAGTTCCGTGCTCAGCGAGTTGGCCTTGTCCGGTCGGTTCAGCCGCAGCACGAGGACACCAGGGCGAGGGGTATCCGCGAGGATCAGGCCATCGCCCGGCGCCGGGTTGCAGCCAGGGGCCGGTCCGTCACTTGAAACCTGGCTGCCTCCCGGGCTCTGCCTGTCGCCTGAGTCATGGCTGTCGCCCGGGCTCTGCCTGCTGCCTGCTGCAGGGCCGTTCTTCGTTGGTGGGGTGTCATTCATTCAGGGCACCGTCTCAGGACACCGTCGCGTACACGGTCTCTGGCGTGAGGCCGGCCTGGTCGAGCCAGTGCTGAAGGCGCGCGGGGTCGCCTGTGGATTGCAGGGGAGGGCGCACGGCGGGGTTCTCGAGCCGGCCCAGGGCGACCAGGGCTTCTTTCATGCGCGCCTGCCAGTCGATGTACGGGCGCTCGTAGAATGCCTGTACGGCTGCGTAGATGCGGTCTCCGATCTGCCTGGCGCGCGCCAGGTCGTTGCTCTGGAATGCGTCGAACAAGGCGACCTGCAGGTTGGGGATGACGCTGCCCGCGCCCGATATGATGCCCTCCACGCCCAGCGGCAGGGAGCCGAGCAGCCACGAGGAGTGCGTGGTCATGACGCGGATCGGGCGTGACAGGGCATGCAGCCTGCGCACCTGCGTTTCGTGCAGGGCCGGGTCGGAACAGAGGTCCTTGATGGCCACGATGCGGGGCACGCGCTCGCAGACTTCGATCAGCGTATCGAGCGAAAGCTGCAGGTTCGTCCATTTGGGGAACTGGAAGAGGATGATGGGCAGGTCGGTGGCGTCAGCCAGGGCCTTGTAATAGTCGATGAACAGCTGGGGCCGGTCGGCCCCGTGGAACATGAGCACATTGGGCGGAAAGGCCAGCAGGCAGGCGGCCCCGCCTGCGGCGGCCATGCGGGCCAGTTGCTGCGCGTGCCGGGTACTTTCGGAATAGATGCCGCAGATGATGGGCGTACGCTGGCCCACCACGTCCATGGTGAGATCCAGGGCGCGCTGCTGCTCGTCGAAAGACAGGGCATGGACTTCGGCGGCGTGGCCGTTGATGGTCAGGGCCGTGACACCTTCGGTTTCTGCGCAATCGCGCACGTGCTGCCGATAGGCCGCTTCATCGATGCGCATTTCGGGATCGAAGGGCATGAGCACGGCCGGAACGACACCGTGCGGCAGGTAGTTTGAAGAGGGCATTGGGGGACTCCGGTAAAAACAGGGGAACGGCTGGGTGGCACAGGCAGGGGGGCGCAGGCTATCGCGGCGGAGGTCCTGTAGTGCCACGCAAAATGAGATTGGCCTCGAGTTCGACGTGCTCGACCTCGGGCTTGCCGGACAGCCGTGCAATCAGGTGGCGGCCGGTTTCCTGGCCCATGGTGGCTGCGGGCACTTCGATCGTGGTCAGCCCGGGATGAAAATGGGCACAGAACTCCAGGTTGTCGAAGCCCACCACGGACAGTTCATCAGGCACACGGATGCCCTGTTCGGCGCATTCGGCCAGCACCCCGAAGGCCAGCACATCCGAGCCACAGAACACGGCCGTGGGCATGGGGTCGGCGGCCAGCAGCGAGCGCAGGGCCTGACGCCCGGCTGCAATCTTGTAGGGCTTTTCGATCAGGTAGCGATCGGGCAGACCCAGACCGCGTGCCGCCAGTGCCTTGCGCACGCCTTCGACACGGTCGCTGGCGCGGTCATTGTCGTGCGTGATGCCGGCGATCATTGCAATGCGCGTGTGACCGATGTCCACCAGATGGTTGATGACCTTGACGACCACGGTTTCGTTGTCGAACCCCACGCAGGAACGCTCGGAGTCGGGGCTGTAGACGTAGGTATCGACCACCGGAATCCTGCGGGCCTTGAGCAGGCTGCAGAGGTCGGGATGATGATTGCCGCCGATCAGCACGAGACCCTCGACGCCTCGCTCGATCAAGGTGCGCGATT
Organism: Castellaniella sp.; assembly: GCF_041677825.1. Lineage (GTDB taxonomy): Bacteria > Pseudomonadota > Gammaproteobacteria > Burkholderiales > Burkholderiaceae_B > Castellaniella. The sequence goes on along the minus strand of NZ_JBAYPG010000029.1, from coordinate 13,489 downwards.
GCCGCAGTTCTTCAGCGTGGTTGTAGCCCGACGAGGTGACCAGCAGGGAATAGCCGTGCTCGCCCAGGATTTGTTGCAATGCAGCAATCAAGTTGTTGTAGATGGCGTAATCCAGAGTCGGCAGCACCGTGCCGATCAGCCGCGAGCGACGTGAACGCAGGGCGCGCGCAGCCCCGTCAGGCATATAGCCCAGCGCATTGGCCGCATCGTGGACCCGCCTGAGCGTGGCATCATTGACGATGTCAGGTTGCGAGAGCGCGCGCGAGGCCGTGGCCACGGAGACCCCCGCCGCTCTGGCGACATCTTTCAGAGACGTGCGCCGGGTGTCCGGCCGGTGGGTTCTGGCGGCAGATTCAGTCCGTGCGGTCATTCGATACCCATTTGAGAATGTGCTGCGCAACCGCAATCGTATCGCCGTGCTGGTTGCGCACGCTGATCTCGGCCGTAGTACGCGCGCGGCTCTCGTCGGTGGCGATGATCCGGTAATCGACCGTCACGGTGTCACCGATGAGGGCCGCCTTGAGGAAACGCACCCGATCATAGCCGAGCGAGACCGGCACGGCGGTTTTCCCTTCGCTGGGCAAGCGCGCCACCATCATGGACGAGGTCGTGGACATGAACCCCATGAGCAGCACACCGTGGGCGATGCGCTGGCCATAGAAGGAATCCTGCATGTACGCCTGATTGACATGCACGGGCGCCAGGTCGCCCGTGATGCCGGCAAACAGATAGACATCGCTTTCGCTGATGGTCTTGGAAAAGCGGACGTGGTCGCCGATGTTCAGCAGGGCTGCCGGGCTTTGAGTCGGGTTGGACGACATGGTGTTCTCCTGGGGGCTGTGGCCATCGCCGGTCGTTCATTGCGGCATGGCGGGGGCAATGTTCTGCGATGAAGCATAGCAGATGTGTGATCGATTACATTTTATTCCCTAATCCATTCCTGAGCATCTCCTAGGAAAAACCCTATATTGACTGGCATGATTTCAGAATAATATGATCGTTACATGAAAACGATTGCAGTTATCTTCATACCTGTACAGCCTGAGTCCACATTTTCGATTGCGAGGCCATCCCATGTTGGGTGAAATGAAAATCCTGAGTCTTTGTCACTATCTGCAGGGCCCGGGGGCTGTGCAGTATCTTGCCGACATGGGGGCTGACGTCATCAAGCTCGAACCCCTGGGGGGCGCCTACGAGCGTGACTGGTCGGGGGCCGATGTCTACGTGGGTGGCGTCAGCGCGTTCTACCTGTGCGCCAACAAGAACAAGCGCAGTCTCACCCTCAACCTGAAGTCGGCACAAGGGCGCGAAATCTTCTTTCGCCTCATCGAGACGGTCGATGTACTGGTCGAGAACTTTCGCCCGGGCGTGCTCGACCGCCTGGGTCTGGGCTACGAACAACTGCGCCAGCGCAAGCCTGATCTGATCTATGCCTCAGCCACCGGTTTCGGCAGCACCGGCCCCATGGTAGACAAACCCGGGCAGGATCTCCTCATCCAGGCGCGTACGGGTCTCATGGCGGTCACGGGCGTGCCGTCACGGCCCACCGCAGTGGGCTGCGCCGCCGTCGATCAGCACGGGGCTGCGCTGCTGGCCATGGGCATACTCGGGGCCTATGTGCGGCGTCTGTCCACCGGCCAGGGCACTCGGGTCGAAGGCAGCCTGTTCAACGCCGGCATAGACCTGCAGGCAGAGGCGCTCACGGGCTATCTTTCCGGGGGCTTCAGGCGCGACAGGCTCGAGCACGACGAACACCTGGCGACGTGGTTCCATCAGGCGCCCTACGGCATCTACAAGGCGCGCGACGGGTTTGTGGCCATTTCCAACTCGGATCCCGTGACGCTGGCCAAGGCCTTGCAGAGCGAAGCCTTGCTCGCGCTGGCCGACACCGACCGCTTCCAGGCGCGCGACCACTACGCCCAACTGGTCGCTCAGGCCGTGGCGGGTTTCTCGCTCGCCGAACTCAGCGCCGCCTTCGATCCGCTGGGGCTGTGGTATGCCCCGGTTCAGGATTACGACGATCTGCGCAACGATCCCCAGGCCCTGCATAACCAGGTATTCCGCCACATCGAGATCAATGGCCAGGCCGGTACGTTGATCAACCATCCGCTGCGCTATGACGGGCAGGTGCCCGCGCTGCACACGGTCGCTTTGGCGGCCGGTGAGCACAGCCGCGAAATCCTGGCCCGGCTGGGCTACGGTGAGGACGAAATCGATGGCTTCGTGGCCAGCAACGTCACCACGGTGCCCAAGGCCGATGAGATACCTGTTGGCAGGGTCCAATGACTACATTAACCGAAAACCGCAGGGTGGCGATCGTCACCGGTGCCCGGCGCGGCATCGGGCGCGCGATTGCGTATGGTCTGGCCAGTGCGGGCTTTGATCTGGTGCTCAACGACATCGTCCAGGACGAGGCGGGCGCCGCCACGCTGGATGGCGTTCGCAGCCGGGGTGCCCGGGTCGAATTCGTGCATGCCGATGTCGCGGATCTGGGCTCGCACCCGCATATCGTGGAGCAGGCGTATCGGGCTTTCGGCCGCCTCGATTGCCTGGTGAACAACGCCGGTGTCCAGGTGCGCAAGCGTGGCGATCTGCTCGAGGTCACGCCAGAGCGCTTCGACGAGATCCTGGGCGTGAACCTGCGCGGCAATTTCTTTCTGACGCAGCTGGCGGCACGGCGCATGCTGGCGGATGAAGCCGCGGGGCGCCATCGCAGCATCGTGGTCCTGTCTTCTTCGAACGCACACTTGGTTTCGGTCGAGAAAGGAGAGTATTGTATTTCCAAGACGGGGCTGTCCATGATGACGAAGCTCTTTGCTGTCCGGTTGGCCGAAGCCGGCATCATGGTGTACGAGATCCAGCCTGGTCTGATTCGTACCGACATGACCGCTGAAGTGCGGGAAAAATACGGCAGGATCATCGACGAGGGCGCATCGCCCGTACGGCGCTGGGGGGAGCCCGAAGACATTGGCCAGACGGTGGTCAGTCTGGCCACGGGGGCCATTCCATTTGCCACCGGAATTTCTCTGGGTATCGACGGCGGCTTGATGATTCCCAGGCTGTAGCTGGCCGCGCCGCGCGCAGGCGCAGGCGCGGGCGCAGCAGCAGCCAACGATACTGTCATGGAGGATGGCCTATCGAACACTGAACATGCGGTCCGGATCACTCGACGGATCCACGAAACACATCCACACGTTTCTCTCAGGAGACATCAATGAAACCAATCAAGAATATCGCATTGGGGGCCATGGTCGCTGCGGTCATGCTGATCATGAGTGCGGCGGCCAATGCGCAGTCCATCAACGACATCGTCAAGCGCGGCAAGGTGCTGATCGGCGTCAACAGTGGCGCGCCTCCGTTCAGCTTCGTGGATACCGATGGCACGCCACGCGGCCTCGATGTCGACCTGGCCAACCTGATCGCCGAATACATCGGGGTGCCGGCCGAGATTTCCACCTATACCACGGCAGCACGCATTCCGGCCCTCGAAGCCGGCAAGACCGACTTCATGATCGCCACGCTGGGCGCCACGCCCGAACGCGCCAAGGTCGTCTGGTTCACGGGCTCGTACAACGTGTTCCCCCTGGTGATCGCCGCTCACAAAGCCGATTCGATGAGCAGCATGGATGACCTGGTCGGCAAGAAGGTGGCCATTGCGCGCGGCACTCCGCAAGAGTCCGCGCTGGTCAAGGCCTCTCCGGAAGGCGTGCAACTGGCCCGTTTCGATGACGACCTGACCGCCACGCAGGCCTTGCTGACCCAGCAGGTGGATGCGGTGGCCATCCCGGAGACGATTTACACCGAAGTCCTCAAGTCCCGGCCGGATGCCGACATCAAGGTCGAATTTTCCTTCCACAATGACTTCCAGTCGATCGCTGTGCGCCAGGGTTCGTTCGAACTGCTGCAATGGCTCAACACGACACTGTCGTACGTCAAGAACAATGGCGAGCTGGATGCCATTGCCATGAAATGGGTCGGCCGTCCGATGCCCAAGGACATGCCGGTCTTCTGATGCCCGCAGGGGCCGGGATACCGAAAGAGGCATCCCGGCCCGCATTCTGTACGAAGCATTCTCCGGGGTGCGCCGCATTGCGGTGCCCTTCAGTCTGCCGCAGGCGGCGTGCAATCCGTCCAACCGATCCAGAGCATCTCTACCAATGGCCTTCGATCTTCAATTCGCGCCCATTCTGGCGCACACGCCAGCGCTGCTGGATGCCTTCTGGCTGACACTCAAGCTGTCCTTTGGTGCGGTGTTCCTGGGCTGCGCCCTGGGTTTGCTGGCGAGCACGGCGCGCATCATGCTGCCGCGCTACAGCCGATGGCTGGTCGACCTGTACGTGGAGACCATCAGAAACACCCCGTTGCTGGTACAGCTCTACATCATCTTCTTTGCCCTGCCGGTGGTCGGCATACGGCTTTCGGCCGTGTATGCGGGTCTGCTTGCACTGACCATCAATCTGGGCGCCTACAGTACGGAAATCTTCCGGGCGGGGATCGAATCCATACACCGCTCGCAGATCGAGGCCGGCATGTCGCTCTCGCTGACCCGCTGGCAAGTCTTCATGCACATCATGCTCAAGCCGGCCGTGGCGCGCATCTGGCCATCGCTGGTCAGCCAGATCATCCTCACGATGCTGGGCTCCAGCATCTGTTCGTTCATCTCGGTACAGGAGATCAGCGGTGAGGCCTACACCATCCAGTCGCTGACCTACCGCAGCTTCGAGATCTACATTGTCGCTTCACTGATGTATCTGGCGCTGTCGCTGCTGCTCAAGGGCATGCTGACCGTGTTGGGGCATTACCTGTTCACGCCTCGCCGGCAGCGCCGAACCTGGTGGCCCGCAGGCACCGCCCAGAAGAGGATATCGTCATGATACGGCCCTTTGGAATGCAGGAGTTCCTGTTCCTGATCGAATCCGCCGGCTGGACGCTGCTGCTGACCCTCATCGCCTCCATTCTTGGCGGTGTGCTGGCGCTGGGCCTGGCCATTGCGCGCGTCTCTGTCCACATCGTGCTCAAAGAGGTCGCCCGGCTCTATATTTCGGTGATACAAGGGATTCCGGTGCTGATGGTGCTGTTCCTGTCGTATTACGGGCTCGCCCAGGCGGGGCTGGACCTGCCGCCAGTCATCGCGGCCTCCGTGGCCCTGTCGATCTATGCCAGCGCCTATCTGGGTGACATCTGGCGTGGGGCGATCCAGTCGGTCCATCGGCAGCAATGGGAGGCCTCTGCGTCGCTGGCGCTGACCCGCATGCAGCAATACCGCTACGTCATTCTGCCGCAATCCGTCAAGATCGCCCTGCCGCCCACGGTGGGCTTTCTGGTGCAGCTGGTCAAGAATACCTCGATCGTGTCCATTGTCAGCGTGATCGAGCTCACGCGCGCCGGCCAGCTGGTCAACAATGTGACCTTCGAGCCGTTCAAGGTTTTCATCATTGTGGCATTGATCTATCTGGCAATCTGCTATCCGATGTCACGTGCCAGTCGCTACCTGGAGGGGAAGTCGCGTGTCTATCGTAACGGTTGAGAATGTTCACAAGCGGTTCGGGCAGAATGAGGTGCTCAAGGGGGTGTCCCTCCGGGTCGAGCGCGGTCAGGTCGTGGCGCTGCTGGGACGCAGCGGTTCGGGCAAAAGCACGCTGCTGCGCTGCCTGAACGGCCTCGAGGTCATCGACAGCGGGCGCATCGAGGTGGCCGGCCACGAGATGAGCTATGAACCCGCCCGCTTGCGTGCGCTGCGCGAAGACGTGGGCATCGTGTTCCAGAGCTACAACCTGTTTCCGCACCTGTCCGTGGCCGAGAACATCATGCTGGCGCCCGGCCTGGTCAAGCGGGTCGACAAGGCAGCCAACCGCCGCCTGGCCGAGCAGGTGCTCGAGCGCATCGGCCTGCTCGACAAGATCGATGAATACCCCGACAGCCTGTCGGGCGGGCAGCAGCAGCGTGTGGCCATTGCCCGGGCACTGGCCATGGAGCCGCGCGTGATGCTGTTCGACGAGGTCACGTCGGCACTCGATCCCGAACTGACCGAAGAGGTGCTCGAGGTCATCGAGCAACTGGCGCGCGATGGCATGACCATGATGCTGGTGACGCACGAGATGAATTTCGCGCGGCGGGTGGCCAGCACGGTGGTTTTCATGAATGAGGGCACTATCTGGGAAACAGGCGAACCCGAGGCGATGTTCTCGAACCCGAAGACCAGCGAGTTCAAGGCGTTTACCCAGCGCAACGTCAAGTGACGCACCCCGATGGCCCGGCCTCGCGGCACGCCCGGCCATGCGCAGCGTGGGGCGTGCCCGGGGCGGGCAGATGTTTTCAGGGCAAGGCAACCTGCACGGTACGTGCGCCCAGGGCCGTGGTCAATACGGCGCTCGCCACACGGATCAGGTAGCCCCGCCGGCCGCCATTCAGATAGATCTGGTCGAAGTCCAGCAGGCTGGCCTCGACCCAGACCGGCATGTGCTTGCGTGTGGCAAATGGCGAGGTTCCGCCCACCTGATAGCCTGAGTGGCGCTGTGCGGTCTGCGGGCTGCATGGGGTCACTTTTTTCACGCCGATCTGGCGCGCGAGGTTCTTTGTCGAGACCTCGCAGTCGCCGTGCATCAGCACGATCAAAGGACGCGCCCGTTCGTCCTCCATGATCAGCGTCTTGGCCAGCTGGTGCAGGGGCAGGCCCAATTGTCGCGCGGCTTCATGGGCACCGCCGTGATCGACGTAGTCGTAGGGAAATTCATCGAACGGGATTGCCTGCTGGCGCAACCAGTGGCTCGCAGGGGTTTCGGACACGTGATTGGACTTGCGCATGATGTTCGAGTGTCAGTCGGGTCTTGGGCGTTGTGCATGCTGGACGGTTCAGACGATGGACGGTTCAGATGGCCGCCTTGCATGCCGGTGTCTAGCCACGAGGATGATGCCGGGCGTGCAGGCTCTTGAGCCGCTCGCGCGCCACATGCGTATAGATCTGCGTGGTGGAAATATCCGCATGGCCAAGCAGCATCTGTACGACACGCAGGTCGGCCCCGTGATTGAGCAGGTGGGTGGCGAAGGCATGGCGCAGCACGTGGGGTGACAAGGGGACGTGGATATCGGCCTGGCTGGCGTACTTGCGCACCAGCAACCAGAACGCCTGCCGCGTCATGGCAGCCGCCCGGGCGGTCACGAACAGCGCCTCGCAGGATCGGGCGCCCAGCAGTGCCGGGCGGGATGCGGCGAGGTATTGTTCGATCCAGTGGCGCGCTTCCGCGCCCAGGGGCACCAGCCGGTCTTTTGCCCCTTTGCCCATGACCACGCGGATCACGCTGTCGTTCAGGCTGGTGTGCTGCACCTGCAGCTGGACCAGCTCGCTGACCCGCATGCCCGTGGCATACAGCGTCTCCAGCATGGCCCGGTCGCGCAGGCCCAGTGTGGTCGCGGTATCGGGTGCGTTCAGCAAGGCCTCGACCTGGGCTTCGGACAGGGTCCTGGGGAAGCGGGTGGCCTGGCGCGCGCCCTGCAGGCCCTGGCAGGGATCCTGCGCACAGCGGCCGGTGCGCAGGGCCCAGACAAAATAGCGCCGCAGGGTGGCCAGGCGCCGGTTGGCCGTACTGGTACGGGTATGGGCATGTTCGGCGGCCAGCCAGGCCTGGATGTCGTGTGTGCGGGCCTGTGCCAGCTTGCCCCGTCCGCTGGCGGCCAGCCAGCGGGCAAAGGTATTCAGATCGCGACGGTAGGCCGCCAGTGTATTGGCGGCCAGCCCGTCTTCCAGCCACAGGGTGTCCAGGAAGGCATCCAGGCTCTGGTCACCCTGCTGCCGGGGTTCGGGCGCCCGTGCAGCCTCAGTGGGTTGTTTCCACTTGCTCGAGGGGCTCTTCATGGGCCGTGACTGCGGGTTTGCGCGCCCGACCCAATGGCTTTGCAGGGGGCGCTGGCACGTAGGCTACCTCGCGGGTCTCGACCATCTCCATGCCGGCTGCCGCCAGCACGGACTCGAGCTGGTCGACAACGATGGCCGCATGGCCGTTCGGATCGCTGTGCGCGGTGCCTGGCTCTTCAGCCTGCTCGGGCGCATCGCCAGCCGAGGTGGCCGCCATGACGTCGTCCTCGACGCCTGCCGTGGCCTCTGCGGTGACCGCTTCGGCCGTGATTTGCTCTGTAGTGTCTGCAACGACCGCTTCGGCCGCAATCTGCACTGTAGCGCCTGGAACAGCCGCGTCTGCGATAGCCACTTCTGCGGCAGCCCGCTCCGTGGCCTCTGCCACCATCGCCACCTGCATCTCGGCCTGGCCCGATGCAGGCGCAGCATCTGCAGGAACCGCCACTTCTGGACCTGCAGCGACTGTTTCGGGCGCGGGTGCTGCCGGCGCTTCTTGAACGGCATCCCGGTGCGCCGTCACGACACGGTCGGCGTGGTCATCACTGGCTTCGGCCGTGGTGACTGGCACTGCGGCTGCGGCGTCTTCGGGCACGCTGGAGTCCGTTTCAGGGGACGCCTGGGCTGCCGTGTCTTCGGACCCTTCGGCCGGGATTGCCCGCTGCGCGTCGGCACCGGTCTTCGCCTGCGCCTCGACTGCCGATGCTTCGGCGGTCTCGTCGGCAGGGATGATGGCGACGGCGTGGGTCACTGCAGGTTCGGGCTGCAGCACCTCGGGGTCGAAGGATGGCGTTTCGTGCGTCTGCAGCGGCTGTTCGCTGCCGCTGACACCGGCTTTCGTGCTGGCCAGGTTGTCCGTGGCTGCTTCATCCGTGGTGCGTCGGCTGCGCCGGCCGCGGCGACGGCGACGCTTGCTGCGATCCGTATCGGATGCCATATCGGATTCCGTATCGTTGTCCAGCGCGGGCCCGGCCACCTCGGTGGCTTCATCGGCCACGTCGGCCTGGATGATGTCGGTCTCTGGCGCTGGCCCAGTGGCCTGCGCCACCGGGGGTGTGGATACGGCATCCGCCGTGACTGTGGCGGCAAGGACGCTGGCGGCCGTGGCGTCTTCGGGGGTGACCGCCGCCGAGCCCTGGGTGCCTGCCAGCGCGTTTTCGTCCTGGCGCGTACGCCCGCGGCCGCGGCGGCCGCGTGAACGGCGTGCGGGTTCGCCGACCGTTTCGGATGCCGCTGCGGCGTCGGGCGCGGTGCCTGCGCTGCCGTTGCCAGTGGTGCCATGCTGCTCGGTGGCATCCTCCGGGTGGCTGCGGCGTGCCGCGCTGCGCCGGCCTGCAGGGGGCTTGCCGGCGGCGTCACGGGTTGCGACGGCCTCATCCGCCTCGGCGCGGCCTTCATGGCGATTGTCGCGCCGTTCGTTGCGGCGCCCGCCGCGTTGCCCTGAATTGCGTCTGCGCTGGCCGTTCGTGGCTTCACGTGCGGGCGTCTCGATGCTCGGGGCGGGCGCGTCGGCTGCCGCAGGCGCCGGTGTGGCCGGGGCGGCTGTAAACCAGCCCAGTATGCGCTGGATCAGGCTGCTGCCGGGGGCCGGGGCCGCCACAGCAGCGGCTGGCTGGCTGCTGGCGGCCGGCGCCTGGCGCGCCGCGCGCTCGATGTGTGGCGGGGCGGGCTGGGCGGGCTGTATGCTCTTGACCAGGGCCTCCTGGCGGGTGCCCGTATCCTGCGCCCGATGGGGTTGCCACAGGGTGCTCTGTTCGGGCTCCTGAACACGCTCGAAGCTGGCCCTGGATTCGTCCAGGCGCGGGTCATCGTGGCGCAGCCGCTCGATTTCGTGGTGCGGGGTCTCGAGTGCCTTGTTGGGGATGAGCACCAGATTGACCTTGAGGCGGTTTTCGATCTGGCTGATGTCGCGCCGCTTTTCGTTGAGCAGGAAGGTGGCCACATCGACAGGCACTTGTGCGTACAGCGCCGCCGTGCCTTCTTTCATGGCTTCTTCCTGCAGCAGGCGCAGCACGTGCAGCGCGCTGGATTCGGCATCGCGGATCACCCCGGTACCCGTGCAGCGCGGGCAGGTGACGTGCGAGCCTTCATTGAGCGCCGGGCGCAGACGCTGGCGCGAGAGTTCCATCAGCCCGAAGCGCGAGATCTTGCCCATCTGCACCCGCGCCCTGTCGAAATGCAGGGCATCGCGCAGGCGCTGCTCGACTGCGCGCTGGTTCTTGCTGTCTTCCATGTCGATGAAGTCGATCACGATCAGCCCGCCGAGGTCACGCAGGCGCAGCTGACGGGCCACTTCGTCGGCGGCCTCGAGATTGGTGCGCAGCGCGGTTTCTTCGATGTCGGCACCCCGGGTCGAGCGCGCCGAGTTGACGTCGATGGCGACCAGGGCCTCGGTGTGATCGATGACGACGGCACCACCCGAAGGTAACTGTACCGTACGCGAATAGGCGGTTTCGATCTGGTGCTCGATCTGGAATCGCGAGAACAGCGGGATGTCGTCGCGATAGCGCTTCACGCGGCTGACGTTGTCGGGCATGACCACGCTCATGAATGCGCCGGCCTGATCATGAATGTCGTCGGTGTCGATCAGGATTTCGCCGATGTCGGGCGAAAAATAATCGCGGATTGCACGGATGACCAGGCTGGATTCGAGATAGATCAGGATGGGGGCCTGGTTCTCGCGCGCTGCGGCGTCGATGGCATTCCAGAGTTGCAGCAGGTAGTTCAGGTCCCATTGCAGTTCTTCGACACTGCGACCGATGCCTGCCGTACGGGCGATCATGCTCATGCCCGAGGGGATTTCGAGCTGGTCCATGGTCTCGCGCAGTTCCTGGCGCTCTTCGCCCTCGATGCGGCGCGAGACGCCACCGCCACGCGGGTTGTTCGGCATGAGCACGAGATAGCGGCCAGCCAGCGAGATGAAGGTGGTGAGTGCCGCCCCCTTGTTGCCGCGCTCTTCCTTTTCGACCTGGATGATCAGTTCCTGGCCTTCGACCAGGGCGTCCTGGATGCGGGCGTTGCGCACATCGACGCCTTCCTTGAAGTAGCTGCGCGCCACTTCCTTGAACGGCAGGAAACCGTGGCGCTCTTCGCCATAATTGACGAAACAGGCCTCGAGGCCCGGCTCGATGCGAGTGATCACCCCTTTGTATATATTGCCTTTGCGCTGTTCGCGCCCGGCTGTTTCGATATCCAGATCAATCAGTTTCTGGCCATCGACAATGGCGACGCGTAGTTCTTCTTGGTGCGTCGCATTGAACAACATGCGTTTCATGAGCGGTATTCTCCGTGGTCAGGGTACGTCGGGTTCGACGCACGGCCACGGGTCACGGGGTGTGAAACACGGCAGTCTGCAACAGACAGGCGGGCAGGATCAGACCGTGCCCGCTATCAGGGGTGGGGGCACACGGCGCACAGAGTCGCCGGGTTCGGTCAGCAGGAGGATGGTCAGGGTCACGATGGTGATGGTTGACGGAACTTGTTTGCTGGGAACGACGGATGCCCTGTAAAAGCGGCACCCGGTGCAGAAGAGCGAGCAGAAACTTGCAGTGTCGCACACGACAGGTTGACGGTTGCCGCTGCCACCTTTGACAGACGCGGAACCATGCCGGCGACCCGGAACCCGTAGGCCGAAAGCCGGGCAGTACAATGAGACTGCTGCACAACGGAGATACAGGATCTGCGTCTCTACGTTTGGCGACTTCAGGCCATTCAAGGCTGATGCAATTATAGGCTGCTTTTCCACATGCGCAAAATGGGCGTCCCCACGGCAGACAAACCGGTCGTACGACACCTCCTGGTCGGATCTGAACAGGCGGGCCAGCGGCTCGACAACTTTCTGCTGCGCGAGTGCAGGGGGGTGCCCAAGAGCCATCTGTACAAGGCCATTCGGGATGGTCAGGTGCGGGTGAACAAGGGGCGCAGCCGGGCCGATGTCCGCCTGGTGCAGGGTGATCAGGTGCGGGTCCCGCCCCTGCGGCTGCCGGCTGCCGGGCTGCGCGCGCCGGTGCCCCCGGGCCATTTTCCCATCCTGTACGAAGATGAGCATCTGCTGGTGATCGACAAGCCTGCTGGCGTTGCGGTGCATGGCGGCAGCGGCATCTCGTTCGGGGTCATCGAACAGTTGCGGGCTGCGCGCCCGGCCGAACGCATGCTCGAACTGGCCCATCGGCTCGATCGCGAAACCTCGGGGGTGCTGCTCATCGCCCGCAGCCGCAGGGCCCTGGTTGCCCTGCATGAGATGATGCGTGCCGGCGGCGGGCGCAAGCATTATCTGGCGCTGGTGGTGGGCGACTGGGTCAACCAGCGCCAGCACATCCGCCTGCCCCTGCTCAGGTACCTGACACGCACCGGCGAGCGGCGTGTCCGGGTCGATGCGCAGGGCAAGGCGGCGCATACCATCATCACGCTGCAGCGGCGTTACGGGGGGGCCTACTCCCTGCTCGATGCCGAGTTGCGCAGTGGCCGCACGCACCAGATCCGTGTGCACCTTGCGGCGAATGGCCATCCGATTGCCGGAGACGAGAAATACGGCCCCGATGCCGTGCGCCAGGCCCTCTTTGCCCAGGGGTTTCGCCGCATGTTCCTGCATGCCGCACGGCTCGACATTCCCCACCCGGTCAGTGGTCAGCCATTGCTTCTGCGGGCGCCTCTGCCGGCCGATTGCCAGGCCCTGCTCGAACGGCTCGAACGCGAGCATCCCACCGGAGCCCATGCCCCATGAACACCCACGACGACACCGACCTGCTTCCCGTCGCGACCTATGATGCAGTCATCTTCGACTGGGACGGCACCCTGATGGATTCCACGGCCCACATCGTGGGCGCCCTGCAGGGCGCATGCCGCGATCTGGGCTTGCGCGTGCCACCTGCAGACGAAGCAGGCTGGGTCATCGGCCTGTCCCTGCAGGCGGCGCTGTACCGTCTGGTACCTGAGCTCGGGGCCGATCGCGTGGACCAGTTCATTGCCCGCTATCGCGTGCATCACACCCGCATGCTGCACCAGGTGCAGTTGTTCAGCGGGCAGGACCATTTGCTGCACGAGCTGCACACCGCCGGCGTGGTGCTTGGGGTGGCCACCGGCAAGAGCCGGGTCGGTCTGGATGCAAGTCTCGACCAGCTGGGCTTGCAGGCGCTGTTTCAGGCGACCAGAACAGCGGACGAGGCGCGTGGCAAGCCCGATCCGGACATGCTGCTGCAATTGCTCGACGAACTGCGGCTGGATCCCGGCCGCGTGCTCATGGTGGGTGATACCACCCACGACGTGCTCATGGCGCATGCCGCCGGGGTCGATAGCCTCGCAGTGGCCTATGGCGCTCATCGCCCCGAGCAACTCGAAACCGCCCGGCCCACGGCCCTGGCCTTCAGTGTCGATGACATGCAGGGGTGGGTGCGGGCGCGCACCTGTGTCGTCCCGCGCGCATAGCTCGTGCGCGGGGCCATGAGCCCGCGGGTGTCGGCCTCCCGCTGCCCCGTGATGGCCCCGCGCGCAGGGCCGGACATCAGACCCCAGGGGGGGCTAGCCCGGAAATTTCATTATTGTTGTAGAAACGGGTAGGCAATCTCGCGCCAAAGGCTTATGGTTACTGGTATTCGACACCACAACCAAAACGAGACTGCCTATGCCAAATCGTACCACTGA
>NZ_JBAYPG010000028.1:0-48073 GCF_041677825.1 Castellaniella sp. | reverse complement strand
CCTTCGCCATGATCCTGGGCATCATGGTGTTTCTCACATTCTTCGTCTTGATGGTTCACTGATGGCTAGCGAAATGGCGTCTTCAACACTCCCCTGGCTGACCCTGTCGATCTTCGTGCCGATCTTCTTCGGCCTGCTGGTGCTGCTCATCGGGCGCGACGACAACCCCGGGCCGGCGCGTGTGCTGTCGCTGGTGGGCGCCATCGTGGCCTTTCTGGTCACCCTGCCGCTGTACACCGGTTTCGATCCCACGACGGCCGACATGCAGTTTGTCGAATTCGCCCCCTGGATCGAGACCTTCCACCTGAACTACCATCTGGGCATCGATGGCATTTCCGTATGGTTCATCCTGCTCACGGCCTTCATCACCATCATCGTGATTCTGGCCGGCTGGGAAGTCATACGCTCGCGCGTGGCGCAGTACATGGCCGCCTTCCTGATCCTTTCGGGGTTGATGATCGGCGTCTTCAGTGCGCTCGATGGCATGCTGTTCTATGTGTTCTTCGAAGCCACCCTGATCCCCATGTACATCATCATCGGGGCCTGGGGTGGGCCAAACCGGGTGTATGCAGCGTTCAAGTTCTTCCTCTACACCCTGATGGGGTCACTGCTCACCCTGATTGCCTTCATCTACCTGTGGCATGTCGCGGGGGGTTCGTTCGATGTCCTCACCTGGCAGAACATGCCGCTGGGTTACACCGAGCAGATCCTGATCTTCATTGCCCTGTTTGCGGCCTTTGCCGTCAAGGTGCCGATGTGGCCCATCCACACCTGGCTGCCTGACGCGCACGTCGAGGCCCCTACCGGGGGCTCCATCGTGCTGGCGGCCATCATGCTCAAGCTGGGCGCCTATGCCTTCCTGCGCTTTTCGCTGCCCATCACGCCCGATGCGGCCCACAGCCTGGCGGGCATCATGATCGCCCTGTCGCTGGTGGCGGTGATCTACATCGGCCTGGTGGCGATCGTGCAGGACGACATGAAGAAGCTGGTGGCGTATTCCTCGGTGGCCCACATGGGCTTCGTGACGCTGGGCTTTTTCCTCTTCAACATCACCGGCCTGGAAGGCGCCATCATCCAGATGATTTCGCACGGCTTCGTGTCGGGCGCCATGTTCATGTGCATCGGGGTCATGTACGACCGGCTGCACACACGGCGCATCGATGCGTATGGCGGGCTGATCAACCGCATGCCGCGCTTTGCCACATACTTTCTGCTGTTTTCCATGGCCAATGCCGGCCTGCCGGGCACCAGCGGCTTCATTGGCGAATTCACGGTCATTCTGGGCGCGGTGCAGTACAACTTCTGGATCGGCTTGCTGGCGGCGACGGCACTCATCTGGGGGGCGGGCTATTCGCTCTGGATGTTCAAGCGGGTTGCACTGGGGCCGGTGGCCAACGAGCAGGTCGACGGCATGCGCGATCTATGCAGCCGTGAGTTCCTGATCCTGGGGTTGCTGGCTTTCTTCGTCCTGTTCCTGGGGATCTACCCGCGGTTCTTCACCGAGCTCATGCACCCGTCGGTGCAAGCCCTGCTCGATCACGTGTCCATCTCGAAACTGTAGGCCTGATACACCATGCATAATCTGTTCGACTTCGCCCTGGCCACGCCCGAGATCGTACTGCTGGTGCTCACCGGCGCCGTGCTGCTCATCGATGCGTTCGGCAATGAGCCCACCCGCCGCATGACGTTCATGCTGACCATGGGCACCATCCTGATCGTCATCTTCGTATCCTGGGGGCAATGGGGCGAGGACACGCAGGGGCGCACGTTCAGTTCGCTGTACGTCACCGATTCGCTGGCCCATTTCATGAAAATCCTGTCCGCGATCGCGGTGGGTGTGACGCTCATCTACGGGCGTGCCTATGCCGAGCACCGCGACATGGTGGCGCGTGGCGGTGAAATGTATTCGCTGGCCCTGCTCACCCTTCTGGGCGAGTTCATCATGATTTCCGCGGGCAACATGCTCACGGTGTATCTGGGGGTCGAACTCATGTCGTTCGCCCTGTACGCCCTGATTGCCGTACGCCGCGATCATCTGGTGGCCACCGAAGCCGCCATGAAATACTACGTGCTGGGCTGCCTGGCCTCGGGCATTCTGCTCTACGGCATGTCCATGATCTACGGCGCCACGGGTGAACTCGGCCTGGCCGAGATTGCCGCGGTCATCCGCCAGGGCGAGGCCCAGAGCCTGCCGCTGGCTTTCGGGGTGGTGTTCATCGTCTCCGGCCTGGCGTTCAAGCTCACGGCAGCGCCCTTTCACATGTGGACGCCCGACGTCTATCAGGGTGCGCCAACCACCGTCACCCTGCTGGTCGCCGCAGCGCCCAAGTTTGCCGCCTTCGTGATCACCCTGCGCCTGCTCATCGAGGCGCTGCATGGCATTGCCTTCGACTGGCAGCCCATGCTGCTCATCATGGCGGTGCTGTCGCTGGCCGTTGGCAACATCGTGGCCATTGCCCAGACCAATTTCAAGCGCATGCTGGCCTATTCGACCATTGGTCAGATGGGCTTCGTGTTCCTCGGGCTGCTCTCCGGGGTCTATGAAGGCCAGTCGGGTGCGGCTGTGGCCGCCTATGGTTCGGCCCTGTTCTATGTGGTCATTTACGTACTGACCACCCTGTCGACCTTCGGCATGATCCTGATCCTGTCGCGGCAGGGCTTCGAGGCCGAGGAAATCTCCGACCTCAAAGGGCTGAACCGGCGCAACCCGTTGCTGGCGGGGGTGCTGTTGCTGTCCATGTTCTCGCTGGCCGGGATTCCGCCGCTGTCCGGCTTTTATGCCAAGCTGGTGGTGCTGCAGGCCCTGATCGGCGCAGGCCATGTGGCTGTGGCCGTGTTTGCCGTGCTGTGCTCGCTGATTGGTTGCTTCTACTATCTGCGCGTCGTGAAAATGGCCTATTTCGATGAGCCCGAGGATCACATCACGGTGGGTTCGGGCACGCCGGTCACGCGCAGCGTGATGTCGGTCAATGGCTTGCTGGTGGTCGGCCTGGGGATTCTGCCGGGCGGCCTGATGGCACTGTGCGTGCATGTGATCCAGAATTCGCTCAGCTTCTGAGGCAGGTCGAGCATTCATGTCCCTGACGGGCGCATCCTGGGTTGTCATCGTCTGTGCACTGGTGATGGCAAATCTGCCTTTCATCTGCAATCGGCCGCTCGCACCCTGGCCATGGCGCGCCTCTGCGCGCAATGTGCAGGTCAACAGCGGGCTGGCCTGGCTGCTGTGCCTGGCCTTTCTGCTGCTGCTGGCGTTGTGGGTCTGGGCAACGCTGTGGCTGGTGGGTGGGGCATTCGCGGGCGGTGGGGGTCTGGCCGTCCTGTTCCTGATCAAGTTGCTGGTCAGCGTCGCGGCCGCTGGCGTCCTGCTGTGGCTGCCCGGGCTGTCGTTGGGTAGGAGGTCGCGTGCGGATGAAGAACGGCCCGCCGAACCAGTGGCTTCGCGCATCGCCCGGCGGCCTGATCCGGCTGCAGGCAAACCTTTCGTGGACCGTTTTCTCGAGGTGCTGGTCGGTTACATACTGGTGGGCACGCTGGGCTTTTCCTTTGAATTGAATCTGGGCAATGCGTTCCCGCAGGGCTGGGAATTCTATGCCGTGACGCTGGCCTTGTTCCTGGTGCTCGGCTATCCCGGTTTCGTATGGCGGTACATGCTGAAGCGCCGCCATCATCCCGGCCGCGGAGCCTGATGAGGGCCGGCAGGCAAGGCCTGTCCGGCAGCTATCCGTACAGCACGCCGGCATCCACGTCGGCCAGGGTGCGGCAGCCGGTCAGGGCCATGGCCACTTCCAGTTCGCCGCGCAGAATCTGGATCAGATGCGCCACGGCCGGCGCGCCGCCTGCCGCCAGGGCATGCAGGATGGGGCGGCCAACCAGCACGGCCTGTGCGCCGGCGGCCAGCGCTTTCAGGATATCCGTACCGCGCCGTATCCCGCCGTCCAGCATCAGGGGCGCCCGTCCCGCCACGGCTCGCGTCACTGCCGGCAGCGCGTCCAGGGTGGCGGGCAGGGTGTCCAGACAGCGTCCGCCGTGGTTGGATATGATCAGGCCATCCACGCCGCAGTCGAGCGCCAGCAAGGCATCGCCCGGGTGCAGGATGCCCTTGAGCCATAGTGGCGCTTCCGGCAGGGCGGCACGCAGCCAGGCCAGGTCCTCCCAGGTGGGGGCGCCATCCAGCAGGCCGCTATCGAACAAGGGGCTGCCGCTGCCCGCAACCGGGCGCGCTACAGGGGGCGACAGCCCTTCCAGATGGACACTGCGTATGCTGCGTGGCCGACGAAAGCCGCCGTGCTGCTCGACATTGCGCACGCCGTTCACGGGCGCGTCCACCGTCAGCACCAGGGCGCGCGCACCGGAATCCAATGCGCGCCGCGCCAGGGCCAGGGTGTGTGCCCGTTCGCGCTGGGCATACAGCTGGAACCACAGGTGCGCAGGCCGCGGCAGGGCCGCCAGCGTTTCGATGGCGGTGCCCGATTGGCAGCTGAGCACCAGCGGTGTTCCGGTGGCTGCCGCCGCCCGGGCCGTAGCGACTTCGGCCTCGGGGTGTACCAGCCCGTGCCAGGCCATGGGGGCAATCAGGACTGGATGCGCCAGGGGCAGGCCGGCCAGAGTCAGACCGGTATGAGCGCCTTGCAGGGGGCGCAGCACGCGGCCCGACAGGCGTTGCGCATCAAAGGCGCGGCGGTTGGCCTGCAGCGTCAACCCGTCGGCGCCGCCCGAGTCGAGCCAGGTCAGCACGGCCGGGTCCAGGCGGGCACGGGCCAGGGCGGCATAGTCGCTGGCGTTCAGGGGCGGGCGGTCTGCACCGGCGGCAGACGATGCGGGTGTGCAGGGTGGGGTCATGCGGGGAACTCTGGGATAATGGCGCTTTCGACAACAATGGATGGGTGCGATTCATGGCGCACGTGATCTTGCAGGCACCGCGCATCCTGCATGCCGATGTAGAGCGCCTGGCCGCCGTGGCCAGTGCGGGCGGGGTACAAGAGCTCGGTCCTACGGTGGTGCGTTTGCTGAATGTGGACGATGCCTGCCGCGCAGAGTTGCTGGCGCTGGCCCGGGCGGCCCGCCTGGATGCCGCATGGCTGGATACGGTGGATTTGCTGAGCAGTTGCAGGCTGCTCGCGATGGATATGGATTCGACTCTCATCAATATCGAGTGTGTGGACGAATTGGCCGATGTTGCGGGCTGCAAGGACCAGGTGGCGGCCATCACCGAAGCGGCGATGCGCGGCGAGGTCGCCGATTATGCCGACAGCCTGCGTCGGCGCGTGGCCTTGTTGCGTGGCCTGCCGGAAACCGCACTCGATGAGGTCTTCACCCGACGCCTGAGGCTCAATCCCGGGGCCGAGCGTCTCATCGAGGTGGCCCGAGCGCACGGCCTGAAGGTCTTGCTGGTGTCCGGAGGGTTCACGTTCTTTACCGAACGCCTGCGCCGTGGCCTCGCGCTGGATGCGGCGCATGCCAACACCCTCGAGGTGGTGGACGGTGTTCTCACCGGCCGCGTGCTGGGCGATATCGTCGACGGGGCGGCCAAGGCCCGCCATGTGCGCGAACTGGCCGCCCGGCTCCAGGCGGCACCCGAGCAGATCATCGTACTGGGTGATGGTTCCAATGACCTGCCCATGATGCAGGAGGCCTATTATTCGGTCGCCTACCGGGCCAAGCCCGTGGTGCGTGCGCAGGCCCGCTTCGCTCTGGACTACAGCCCGCTGGACGGCGTGCTGTCGTGGTTCAGGTTGCGTCATGGCTAGATCTCCGACCACAGGCGCAGCAGGTTGTGGTACACGCCGGTCAGTGCGTCGATGGCAGCCTGGTCACCCTGGCTCTGGATGAGGCGCTGGATTGCCACGTCCTGCTGCAGCAGCAGGTTGCGACGGCTGTCGTCACGCACCAGGCTTTGCGTCCAGAAGAATGAACCGTAGCGTACGCCGCGGGTGACCGGTGTGACTCGATGCAGGCTGGTGCCAGGGTAGACCACCGCATGACCGGCAGGCAGCTTGATGCGCTGGTCGCCATAGGTGTCCTGCACGATCAGTTCACCGCCCTCGTATTCTTCGGGATCGCTGAAAAACACGGTGGTGGATACGTCGCAGCGGATCAGGCCCGGGTCGTCGGGCAGGCGGAAGATGGCGTTGTCGATGTGCAATCCGTAGTGCTCGCCGCCCGCGTAGCGATTGAAGCGCGGTGGCAGGATGCGTACCGGCAGTACGGCTGACTGGAACACGGGATGTGCGCTCAGGGCCTGCCTGATGCGTGTGCCGATCTGCAGGGCCACGGGATCGTCCGTGGCCAGTTGGTGGTTGGCCTTGACGCGGGCGGCCACGTGGCCTGCCGTACGCCGGCCATCCGTCCAGCTGGCTGACTCGAGCGCCTGACGGCAGGCACGGACCTGTTCATGGTCCAGCAGGTCGGGCAGGGTGATCAACATGATGGATTGCGGACCCGGTCCGCGCCCTGATCGGCTCGGGCGGCCGCCTGCACGAAAAATCGGCCCGCCAGGTCGGTACAACCGGGCTGGGCCTGCAGCCAGGTTGCCGCCTGGCGCAGGAAGGCCGGGGTGGCCGTCTCGGGTACCCGTTCCAGCCAGGCCCGGGCCTCCTGAAGCTGACCCTGGCGCAACAGCAGGCGCGCAGCATTGAATTGCCCGCGAAAGTCGCCACCCTGTGCCGCACGCTCGTAGTGATGCAGTGCCACGTTCAGATCCCGGGGGACGACCCAGCCGTCTTCATGGAAGCTGCCGATCATGTTCATGGATTTGGCATGCCCCAGTGCGACTGCCGCCCTGAACCAGCCCAGCGCAGCCCGCCGATCGCGTGTCACCCCCTGGCCCAGGGCCAGGGCAGTGGCATAGTTGTACATGCCCCAGTCCAGCCCGCCCTGTGCGGCCAGGCGGTACCAGTACGCTGCCATGAGCGGGTTGGGCGCGACCCCCCAGCCGTGTGCATGGCACTGGCCCAGCATATTCAGTGCCATCGGGTTACCGTGGCGTGCGGCATGGGTGAACCACTGCACGGCGGCTTCGGGGTTGCGGGTGACGCCGTGGCCATCGAGCAGCCATTGGCCGTAGATCAGCTGGGCCTGGATGACGCCGCCTTCGGCCGCTGCCTTGACGGCGGCGGCCGCCTGTCCGGGAGGGCCGGACAGCAAGCGGGTGTAGTCCCTGGCCAGCGTGCCCGGATCTGCCTGGTTGATGGCCCGGGTATCGAATCGGCTCGAGCGGCCTGAAGCGGCGGCCTGGGCGTACAGGGGGCGGCAAAAGCGCAGGATCAGCATCAGAAGTGCAGGTTGACGGTGCCGATCACCGAACGCCCCGCTGCGACCGTCGCATAATGCGACGCATAGGCCTTGTCATAGTAGGTCTTGTTGAACAGGTTGTTCACGTTCAGCTGGATATCGATCATCTTGTTCACCTGATAGCTGGCCATGGCGTCGAAGCGCCAGTAGGCAGGGATGCTGGTGGTATTGGCCGTATTGCCGTACTGCCTGTCGACGTAATAGGCGCCCAGCCCCGCGGTAAACGTGGGCGTGAACGCGTACGTGTTCCACAGGCTGAAGCTGCTGCGCGGGGTATTCGGGAAGTCATTGCCCTCATCGGAGGCCGCGCCGCTGGCGCCGTCGTCGTCGATACGGCTGCGCAGGTAGGTGTAGCCGCCGTAGGCCTGCCATTGGGGGGTGATGCTGCCCGAGAAACCCAGTTCGAAACCATCCACATGCTTTTTACCGGCCATCGCGTAGTCGCCGCTGGGCAGTGTCACGCGGGCATTGGTGGTTTCGATGCGAAACAGGGCGGCTGTCAGGCCCAGGCGCCGGTCGAGGAAATCCCATTTCGTGCCCAATTCATAGATCCGGTTTTTCTCCGGAGCCATGTCGGCGGCATTTGCACCCCTACAGGTGCCTCCGCGGCAGTTGGGCGTCAGCCCCTGGGTCTCGCTGCCTTCGCCCAGTGTGGCCCCGGCCGGTGTGGAAGACGTACCGAACGTGGCATAGATGCTGCCGTTGTCGGCTGGCTTGTAGACCAGGCCCAGCTGGTAGTTGAACAAGGTATCGTGGCGGTCTACGCCGTGCTGGCCGTAGGGCGTCAGACGCGTGCGGTAGTCGTCCAGCCGCAGGCCCACCGAGGCCAGCCACCGTTCGCTCAGCGCCAGCGTGTCGAAGGCATAGATGGAGCGCGTCAACGTGCGGGTCGTGCTGTTTTCACCCCTGGGATCTCCTGTGCCGATGTCGCGCCAGGGATCGGAAGGGTCGGGATTCCACAGGCTGGTGCAGTTGTAGCCGGACGCCGCTCCTGCGCTGCCGGGCGGGCAGTCGCCCGTGCCGCGGTTCACGTCCAGGCTGTCTTTGCGACCTTTTTCTTCCGACAGTTCGATGCCCAGCAAAAAGCGATGCTGTATGCTGCCCGTGGCCAATGAGCCTTGCAACTCGGTCTGGTTGGCCCAGGTGGCGACCCGGCTGTCGCGCGTGTTGGCCCGACGCCAGACCAGGCCATGGTTGACGTTGCCCTTGCTGTCGTCAGGCTGGGTGACGACATACTTCTGTGTGCTGTGGGTGTAGCGCGCCTGGTTGATCAGCGTGAGACGGTCGCTGAAGTCATGTTCCACGCGCAGCGTGGCCATGTCGTTTCGACCCTTGCGGTAGTCGCTGTCCAGACCGTAGAAATTGTGGCGATCGACATCGAAGGGACGCCGCATGGCATCTGGGTCGGCTGGCCTGGTGTAAGGAATGCCGCTGTCGGGCGTATCGTCATATTGCATGTGGTAGTACGACAATGAGACCCGGGTCGGCGTGCCCAGGCCGAAGCTGATGGCAGGGGCCACGCCCCAGCGCTTGTAGTCCACTGAATCGCGGCCATCCACATTCTGCCTGTGGCCCATCAGGTTGAGTCGCAAGGCCGAGTGCTCGCCCAGCATCCAGTTGCTGTCCACGGTGGCTCGACGGTAGCGGGATGTACCCAGGCCCAGCGATACATCGGTGAAATCGCGCAGCCTGGCGGTCTTGCTGACCAGGTCGATGCTGCCGCCCGCACCGCCGCGGCCCGCATAGACGCTGTCGGGGCCCTTGATGATTTCGACTTGCTCGGTATTGAAGATGTCGCGTGATGTGGCGCCTATGTCGCGCATGCCGTCGATGTAGGTGCTGGACTGTGCGTCGTAGCCGCGGATGAAGGGACGGTCGCCCAGGGGGTTGCCCCCTTCGCCCGCACCGAATGTGATGCCGGGTGAATTGCGCAGTACGTCAGTCAGGGTGCTGGCAGCCTGACTCTGTATGACCTCCATGGGGATGATTTCCACGGAGCGGGCCGTATCCAGCAGGCGCTCGGAAAATTTGCTGGAGGCGGATTCGTCCACGCGGAATGGAGCCGGCTTTTCGCCCTGTACACGGATGGGCGACAATTCAGCGGGCTCCATGCTCTGGGCCTGACCGGTCTGGGGCAGGAGAAGCAGGGCCGGCGTGGCCAGTGCGGTGGCCAGGCTGCCGCCCAGCCTGGCCGATGAGGGTTCGGGTATGTTGTTCAAGGACGTCTCCGAAGATGACAAAGATCAATTTGGAATTCAATCCGAAATAAATTCTAAACGAGAAGCGTTCTCAATACAATTCATATTTACATGGTGCGGGTCCATTCTGTTCGAGCGCCAGCCGATTCTCCCTGCTGGATGAGCCGTCGGTGCCGGTTTTCCTGCAAAACGCGCAACAGGCTGATATGCTTGAAACATTGTGCATCGCCATCAGGAACCACGATATGACGCAACGTTCATCCGCACGCCCGGCCGTACTGGTCTGCCGGGCTGTCTTCCCTGCCGCACTCGAGCGCCTGGAAGAACATTTCGATGTCACGGCCAACCAGGGCGACGAGCTCTGGTCCCAGGAAGAACTGATCGAGCGCCTGCAGGGCAAGCAGGGGGCCTTCACGACGGGGGGCGAGCGCATCGATGCCGCGTTGCTGGCGCGCTGCCCCGATCTGAAAATCTGCGCCAACATGTCGGTGGGTTACGACAATTTCGATGTCCCCGCCATGACGGCGGCCGGGGTGCTGGCCACCAATGCGCCAGGCGTATTGACCGAAACCACGGCCGATCTGGGTTTCGTGCTGCTCATGGCGGCTGCACGGCGGATCACCGAGTCCGAGCATTATTTGCGCGCCGGGCGTTGGGATCGCTGGTCCTGGGACATGCTCACGGGGCAGGACATTCATGGCAGTACGCTGGGTATCGTGGGCATGGGGCGGATCGGCCAGGCCATTGCCCGCCGGGGGGCGCGGGGCTTTGACATGCAAGTCGTCTACCACAACCGCACGCGCCTGCCCGAAAGCACCGAGCAGGCGCTGGGGGCGCGTTATCTCGGGCTGGACGATCTGTTGCGCAGCGCGGATCACGTCGTGCTGGTGGTGCCCTACGCTGCAGAATCCCGCCATCTGATCGGCGCCGACCAGCTGGCGCTCATGAAGCCCACGGCCACACTGGTGAATATCGGGCGCGGCGGCGTGGTCGATGACGCGGCGCTGGCGCGCGCCCTGCAGGAAGGCAGGCTGGCTGCAGCCGGGCTCGATGTATTCGAGGGCGAACCGCGTGTGCATCCTGATCTGCTCGCCTGCACCAACGTGGTGCTGACCCCGCATATCGGCAGTGCCTCGGTGCCTACCCGCAAGGCCATGATCAATCTGGCCTGTGACAACCTGATCGGCTGGCTGACCGAAGGCAAGGTGCATACACCGATCAATCCCGAGGTGGCCCGGCCGTGATTCAAAGCGCCATGCCGTGGCGCATCGCTGATCAGCCGCAGGGCAGATACATTCAATCACGATTGACGCTCGACGACGAACTGCAGCCACCTATGCGGGCGGGTATCGGCGAGTGGGCAGTACTTGAAACCCAAGACGAAATGGAGACACCATGGGTACATCCACCGACCTGACAAGCTGGTCGATCACTCGGCAATCCGAGGCCCTTTCCGCCCGGCAGATTTCTGCCGTTGAACTGGTCGAGGCCTATCTTGACCGTATTGCGGCATTCGATGGCAGGCTGCACGCGTATTCCGAAGTCTATGCCGATGACGCCCGGCTGGCGGCCCAGGCGGCCGATCTGGCCTTGCGCGCGGGGCACGCTCTTGGCCCCTTGCATGGCATTCCGGTGGCCATCAAGGATCTGGTCGAGATCGATGGCCGTATCACCACGGCCGGCTGCGCGGCGTGGGGGCAGCGGCATTCATCCATCACGGCCACGCTCGTCCAGCGCCTGCTGGGGCAGGGCATGATCATTCTCGGCAAGACGCACATGGTCGAATTCGCCTACGGCGGCTGGGGCACCAATCCTGGCATGGGCGCCCCATGGAACCCATGGGATCTGTCGCGAGCGCGCATCCCCGGGGGATCCAGCAGTGGTTCCGGTGTAGCCGTGGCCGCTGGCCTGGCACCCTGGGCCGTTGGTACCGACACAGGGGGCTCGGTGCGCTTGCCGGCGTCCTGGTGCGGCATCAGCAGTTTGAAGACATCGGCTGGGCGCATCAGCAATTACGGCGTTCTGAATCTGAGTCCGACGCTGGACACTCCGGGTCCGATGACGGCCACAGCGCAGGATGCGGCATTGCTGTATCAGATCATGCAGGGCCCGGATCCACTGGACTCTCGTACACTGGGCCTGCCCTCCGAGCCAGGTCGGGCCGGGCCTGGCCGGGGTGTGGCCGGCCTGCGGTTCGCACGCATGCCCGACAGCGAACGCGTCGGCGTTACGCAGCCCGTGCTCGATGCCTATGACCGAACCCTGGATGAATTCGCGCGCATGGGGGCGGAGATCGTCACACTGACCCTGCCCGTCAATTTTGCCGAGGTGGCCACCCTCAATGGCCTTGTCATGTCAGCCGAAAGCTATGCCTTGTTGCACGATATGGTCGATGATGCGCGCCAGCCGCTTGATGAAGCCGTGCGGGCCCGGGTGCTTGCCGGGCGTGAGATCACGGCCAGTGGCTATCTGCAGGCGCTGGCACAGCGCAAGGCATCGATCGAGGCCTTCGACCGGATCTTCGATTCAGTGGATGCCCTGCTGACGCCGACTACGGCCAGCACCGCCATCCCGCTCGATGAGGTCGACGAGAACAGCAGCCCGTCGCGCTTTACCCGTTTTGGCAATTTCCTCAACCTCTGCGGCATGGCGCTGCCCAATGGGCATGATGCACTGGGCCTGCCCACTTCGGTTCAGGTTCTGTGCCGCCAGTATGACGAGGCCATGGCCCTGCGCATCGGTTGTGCCTACCAGAAGGAAACCCGCTGGCACGAACGGCGCCCCGATCTGGGTGCGCTGGCCGGCGCCTGAGCCGCAGGCCGACGCGCAGTCTGGCTGGTGTGCACCGGCAGGCGGGCGCCCATTCTGGTTGGTGTGCAGCGGCAGGCCGGCGCGCAATATTGGCGCCGGCCTGCGCCTGTGGCGGTGCTGGCCTGCAGCCCGTGTGTTGCCACGGGCCCGCGGCGCTGTCAGCTGGCCGACAAGTCAGTTGGCCAGCAATACGGGCACGGTCATGCTGGACAGCAGGGTGCTGGTGGCCCCGCCCATGATCCATTGCCGCATGCGGCTATGGCCATAGGCCCCCATGACGATCAGATCGCGGTCGGTGTCGGCGGCCGTGTTCAGGATGACGTTGCCCACGCCGTAGCCCGTGCTTTCCTTGAGCATGTGCCTGGGTTCCGGGTAGCCGAGGCTGCGGCAGTAATGGGCGAAGTCGTCATCGCGCAGGTCGCGTTCGGTGGCCAGTTTTTCGTTGCGGTCGATTTCGAGCACGACCAGTGACTTGCATTCGCGCAGCAAGGGTGCGGCGTCGGTGAAGGCGCGGGCGGATTCGCGGCGCTGATCCCAGCAATAGAGGATACGCTGGCCTATGGTTTCGAAATGGCCATGGTTGGGCACCATGAGAACCGGCCGGCCAGCGGCCATGACGACGGCTTCGGGCAGGTTCGGGCGCAGCGATGAAAAACTGTCGGCCGGGTCGACCTTGCTCATGACCAGCAGGTCGCAATAGCGTGCGTGCAGTGCCAGGGCGTCGTCTACATCGCCCCCTGGCGTGCGCCATTGGCAGGCCACGCCAGCAGCCTGGGCCTTTTCGAGAAAGCGCGCGCGGGTGGCCTCGCGGTGCTCGTCCTGGCGGCTGCGCAGGGCCGAGCGCACTTCCTGTGGCAGGATGTTGTCGTCCTGCTGCAGCCCCGCGACGCCCGATGCCGGGTAGATGCCCACCACTTCGGCGCCATGGGCCGCCGCCAGCCGCAAGCCGATGTCGATGCGCCTTTCGCAGGTGTGATCCTGATTCAGATGAATACCGATACGCCCCAGCATGTGTATACCCCCGTGAGATTCAGTCTTGCAATTCGTTTTGCAGATGCCATCATGCCATCGGCCTTCGGATTCGTCTATAATTTTCCTCAACAAGGGGAGTCGCCCTCCCGCCGTTGTGTCGTCAATACGTTGCTCCATCGCGGGCTTCCGGTGCACGGGCAGTCTGTTTCAGGCTGCGGGCAAGACCTTGCCGTTCAGGGGCAAGGTGCAACTTCTGGAAACGCCGGCCACTGAAGTGTCCGGCTTTTTTCTGGAGTCCTCGTGCACCATCTCATTGCCTCTTTATCTGATTTCTTCCTGACCCTGCACTGGCCGGCGGTCTTCCAGATCATCCTCATCGACATCCTGCTGGGGGGCGACAACGCAGTGGTCATTGCGCTGGCCTGTCGTCGGCTGCCGCAGCGCCAGCGCGTATTGGGCATCCTCTGGGGCACGGGCGGGGCGATCGTTTTGCGCATCATCCTGATCAGCTTTGCCATGACCCTGCTCGAGTTCCCCGGCCTGAAGGTTGCAGGCGCACTGCTGCTGTTCTGGATCGGTGTGAAGCTGCTCCTGCCGGAAGCCCACCCCCATGGCGAGATCCAGGCGGGTCCGTCGCTGCTGTCGGCCATACGTACCATTGTGCTTGCCGACGTGGTCATGAGCCTGGATAACGTGATCGCCATTGCGGGCGCGGCACAGGCGGCCGCCGAAGGGCATCAGCTTGGCCTGGTGATCTTTGGCCTGCTGTTCAGCGTGCCGGTGATCATCTGGGGCAGCACGCTGGTGCTCAAGTGCATCGACCGCTTCCCTGTCATTGTCACCCTGGGGGCAGGGCTGCTGGGCTGGATTGCGGGCGGCATGCTGGTGGGTGATGCCGCAGTGGAGCGCTGGTATGGCCCCCTGCCCACATGGGGGGTATGGGGCGCAGAAGCCCTGGGGGCGATTCTGGTGATGGCTGCAGGCCGGCTGGTGGCAAGGCGGCGCCATGCCCGTAACCGTCGTCTGGCCTGAGGCGGCGCGGTACACTGGCCTGTCTCGAAGGAGGTCACATCATGTTGGTGGTTCTGTCGCCCGCGAAAAAGCTGGATTTTGACTCCCCGTTGCGCGTGACCGCGCACACACGGCCGGTGTTCCTCGATCAGGCCAACGAACTTGCGGCCCGTCTGCAGACGCTGGGCCCTGACGCCCTCGGGCGCCTCATGAAGCTTTCAGCCGCCCTGGCCGAGCTCAACGCCCACCGCTATGCCGGCTGGGTGGCCGATCCCGACCTGCAGCATGCGCGTCAGGCGGTGCTGGCCTTTGACGGCGATGTGTACGCGGGGCTGCAGGCGGGCTCGCTCGACAGCCAGCAGATGGCCTGGGCACAGGATCATCTTGCATTGCTCAGCGGCCTGTATGGGGTGCTGCGGCCGCTCGACCTGATCCAGCCGCACCGGCTCGAAATGGGTACTCGCCTCGAAACGGCGCGTGGTGCGAACCTGTACGCATGGTGGGGCGGGCAGATCGCTGATGAACTGAATCGCCGCCTCGATGCGCTGGCCGGGGAGCGGGTTCTGGTCAACCTGGCTTCGGCCGAGTATTTCAGATCGGTCCAGATACCACGCTTGCAGGGCCGGGTCATCGAGTGCGTGTTCCAGGACCTGAAAGACGGGGCATGGAAAGTGATCGGCCTGCATGCAAAGCGGGCCCGTGGGCTGATGGCCCGTCATATCATCGAACAGCAGATCGAATCGTCCGAACAGCTGCGAGGCTTTGCTGCCGAGGGCTATGCCTGGCATGCGCCGCAGTCGGATGAGGCCCGTCTGGTGTTCCGGCGGGGTGGCTGACATGAGCGCGCTCAATGCCAATCTGTACGGGGTGCTGCAATCGGGTTTCCCCAAGAATCGCCAGGCAGTGGCCATCGAAACGCCCACACGTGTTCATACGTGGCAGGATGTCGAGTCCCTCAGCGGGCGGATGGCGGCCTGGCTGGCATCCACGGGCATTGCACCCGGTTCGAGGGTGGCCGTCCAGGTCGAAAAATCCCCCGAAGCGCTCATGCTGTACCTGGCGACCTTGCGTGCCGGCTTCGTCTATCTGCCGCTGAACACGGCCTACCAAGAGGCCGAGGTCGCTTATTTCCTGTCCGATGCCCAGCCTGCCGTCGTGATCTGCACCGAGGCCTCTCGCCATTGGTGCGAACCACTGGCCCTGCAGCATGGCGCGCAACACGTGCATACGCTGGAGGCCGATGGCAGCGGCAGCCTGATGCGCGCACTCGAAGGCCTGCCCACGGCCTTCGAAACCGTGCACTGCAATCCGGGTGATCTGGCCACGATCCTCTATACGTCCGGCACGACGGGGCGCAGCAAGGGGGCCATGCTCACACATGGCAACCTGGGCGCCAATGCGCTCACCCTGAAGGATTTCTGGGGCTGGCGCCAGGATGACGTGCTTTTGCACATGCTGCCCATCTTCCATGTGCACGGCCTGTTCGTGGCCGCCAACGGGGCCTTGCTGGCGGGCGCCCGCATGATCTGGCTGCCGCGCCTGGACATCGATCAGGCGCTGCGCGAACTGCCGCGCTGCACGATGATGATGGGGGTGCCCACGTATTACGTGCGCCTGCTGGCCGATCCGCGCTTCGACCGGGCATTGTGCCGCAACATGCGCCTGTTCATCTCGGGGTCGGCACCCCTGCTCGAGGATACCTTCAAAGAATTCCGCGCGCGCACCGGGATGACGATCCTCGAGCGCTATGGCATGAGCGAAACCAACATGAACACGTCCAATCCCTGTGATCCGGCCCTCGGCGAGCGCCTGGCCGGCACGGTGGGGCCGGCCTTGCCTGGGGTGGCCGTGCGGGTGGTCGGTGATGATGGCCAGCCTTTGCCGGCCGGGCAGCCCGGCCATGTGCAGGTTCGTGGCCCCAATGTGTTTTCCGGCTACTGGCGCATGCCGGAAAAAACACGCGAAGAGTTCACCGATGATGGCTGGTTTCGCACTGGCGACATTGGCGTATTCGGGGGTGCCGGGATCCCGGATCACTATCTCAGCATCGTGGGCCGAAGCAAGGATCTGATCATTTCCGGGGGCTATAACGTGTACCCGAAGGAAATCGAACTCGTCCTGGATGCCATGCCCGGTGTACAGGAGTCCGCCGTCTTCGGGGTGCCGCATCCCGATTACGGCGAATCGGTCATGGCGGTCGTGGTGCCTCGCGAGGGCGCCGGGCTGGATCTGGCGAGCATGCAGGCCGAACTCAAGGTGCGTCTGGCCCGTTTCAAGGTGCCCCGAGCGATTGTCGAAATACAGGCGCTGCCGCGCAATACCATGGGCAAGGTCCAGAAGAACATGCTGCGGCAACAGTATGCGGATCCTTCCTGATCCTGCGCGCGGCAACGCCCGCCCCTCAGCGCGCTCGCGCTGCGTCGTGGTGCTGTGACGGCGGCCGGGATACTGGCCTGAGTTCAGGCCCGGCCATCCCCGCCGGCCTTCTGCAACATCCACTTGCAGTCGATGTTGCAACGCGGTAAATTACCTCATTGCCCTGCATCATCCTGCAGGGGTCAACTGCCTGGCACCGGGTCGGGTGATCCACCAGACCTGCAATGCCACGTTCTACATGCTCCGAGCCGGGCCACAAGCCTTGCCTCGGGCGTTCGTTTCAACCACTGTGCGCTGCAGGCAGCGCAACGTGCACTGTGCCAAGGGGGTACAGGCGGGCTCCGTGGGGTGTCCGGGCGCAGCGGTTCCGTGAATCGCCCAGCCATCGGATCATGCCGCGGGATGCCGGCACTGGCCCAGGCCATGAAGGCCGCCTGGTGCAACGCACAGGTCGAAAAGGAAATCATCATGGAAACCAATGGCGCCGACATCGTCGTGCGTTGTCTGATCGAAGAAGGGGTCGAGCACGTGTTCGGCTACCCTGGGGGCGCGGTCCTCTACATCTACGACGCAATCTACAAGCAGGACAAATTCAAGCATATTCTGGTGCGTCACGAGCAGGCTGCCGTGCATGCCGCCGATGCGTACTCACGCTCATCCGACAAGGTGGGGGTCTGCCTGGTCACCAGCGGGCCCGGGGTGACCAATGCGGTCACCGGCATTGCAACAGCCTATATGGACTCCATCCCCATGGTGATCATCACAGGCCAGGTGCCCACCCATGCGATCGGCCAGGATGCCTTCCAGGAATGCGACACCGTGGGCATTACGCGGCCCGCCGTCAAGCACAATTTCCTGGTGCGTGACGTCAAGGACCTGGCTGAAACCATGCGTCGGGCCTTCTATATCGCCC
Organism: Castellaniella sp.; assembly: GCF_041677825.1. GTDB lineage: Bacteria > Pseudomonadota > Gammaproteobacteria > Burkholderiales > Burkholderiaceae_B > Castellaniella. The sequence continues at coordinate 30,502 of NZ_JBAYPG010000028.1, read as the reverse complement.
GGTCGGGGCGGCCCGGGCCCGTGCTGGTCGATATTCCCAAGGATGTCTCGGTGGCGCCATGCAAGTATCAGCCCCGCCGTGGGCCTACGGTGATGCGGTCCTACGCGCCGGTCACCAAGGGCCATCATGGCCAGATCAAGAAGGCGGTCCAGCTCATGCTGGCCGCCGAGCGGCCGATGATCTATGCGGGTGGCGGCGTCGTGCTGGCCAATGCGGCCGACGAACTGCGCAAGCTGGTGCGCCTGACCGGCGCGCCCTGCACCACGACGCTGATGGGCCTGGGGGCCTTGCCGGGCACCGACGCTCAGTTTGTGGGCATGCCCGGCATGCACGGCACCTACGAAGCCAATATGGCGATGCAGAACTGTGACGTGCTGATCGGCATAGGCGCACGCTTCGACGATCGGGTGATCGGCAATCCCAGACACTTTGCGCAGGTGCCCCACAAGATCATCCATGTGGATATCGATCCTTCCTCCATTTCGAAGCGGGTGCGCGTCGATGTGCCCATCGTGGGCGACGTGAAGGAGGTGCTGCAGGATTTCATGGGTCTGTACGCGCAGGCCATGGCCGAGAAAGATGCACAGGGCAGCCGTCTCGAAGGCTGGTGGAAGCAGATCGATGGCTGGCGGGCGCGCAAGTGCCTCGACTATGAAAATTCGGACGAACTCATCAAGCCGCAGTTCGTGGTGCAGAAACTCTGGGAGATCACGCGCGGCCAGGCATTCGTCACCTCCGATGTGGGTCAGCACCAGATGTGGGCTGCCCAGTATTATCCATTTCCGGAACCGCGCCGCTGGATCAATTCGGGCGGTCTGGGCACCATGGGCGTGGGTCTGCCCTTTGCCATGGGCGTGCAGATGGCCAACCCGGATCGGGATGTCGCCGTGATCACGGGCGAGGGCTCCATCCAGATGAACATCCAGGAACTGTCCACCTGCAGCCAGTACAGGCTGACACCCAAGATCGTGTGCCTGAACAACAGGTACCTGGGCATGGTGCGCCAGTGGCAGCAGATCGAATATGGCTCACGCTATTCCGAGTCCTACGTCGACGCCCTGCCGGATTTCGTGAAACTGGTCGAAAGCTACGGTCACATCGGCATGCGCATCACCCGCCCGTCCGATGTGGAACCCGCGCTGCGCGAAGCGTTCGGCAAGTACAAGGACCGGCTGGTGTTCATGGACTTCGTCACGGATCAGACGGAAAACGTCTGGCCCATGGTCAAGGCAGGCCGTGGCCTGACCGAGATGTTGCTGGGTTCCGAGGATCTGTGAGGGGGCTGATCATGAAACACGTCATTTCCATTCTGCTCGAAAATGAACCGGGCGCACTGTCGCGCGTGGTCGGGCTGTTTTCGGCACGCGGCTACAATATCGAGACCCTTACGGTGGCGCCCACCGAAGATGTGACGCTGTCACGTATGACCATCGTCACGATCGGCTCCGACGAAATCATCGAACAGATCACCAAGCACCTGAACCGGCTGGTCGATGTGCTCAAGGTGGTCGACCTTTCCGAAGGGGCCCACGTCGAGCGCGAACTCATGCTGATCAAGGTGCGGGCGGTGGGCAAGGAACGCGAAGAAATGAAGCGCATGGCGGAAATCTTCCGGGGTCGCATCATCGATGTGACCGACAAGACCTACACCATCGAACTGACGGGGGTGCAGGATAAAATCGAGGCCTTCATCGGCGCGCTCGATCGCAGTGCCATCCTGGAAACCGTGCGCACCGGGGTCTCCGGTGTGGCGCGCGGCGAACGGGTTCTGAAACTTTGAGCTTTTACCATCACGGATACTGGAGTCTTACATGAAAGTTTTTTACGACAAGGATTGTGACCTGTCGCTCATCAAGGGCAAGCACGTGGCCATCATCGGCTATGGCTCACAAGGCCACGCCCATGCCCTGAACCTGCATGATTCTGGGGTGCATGTCACGGTCGGCCTGCGCAAGGGGGGTGCATCCTGGGGCAAGGCCGTGAACGCAGGGCTCGAGGTGAAGGAGGTGGCCGAGGCGGTCAAGGGGGCTGATGTGGTGATGATGCTCCTGCCCGACGAAACCATTGCCGGGGTCTACCGGAACCACGTCGAGGGCAACATGAAGGCCGGTGCCGCGCTGGCCTTCGCCCATGGGTTCAACGTGCATTATGGCCAGGTGGTGCCGCGCGACGATATCGACGTCATCATGGTGGCCCCCAAGGCGCCCGGGCACACCGTGCGCGACACGTATGCCCATGGTGGCGGGGTACCGCAGCTGGTGGCCGTGCACCAGGACGTCTCGGGGCGTGCGCTCGATACCGCGCTGTCCTATGCCATGGCCAATGGCGGCGGGCGGGCCGGCATCATCGAGACCACGTTCCAGGAAGAGACCGAGACCGATCTCTTCGGCGAGCAGGCCGTGCTCTGTGGCGGCACGGTCGAACTCATCAAGGCCGGTTTCGATACGCTGGTCGAAGCGGGCTATGCCCCCGAAATGGCTTATTTCGAGTGCCTGCACGAGCTCAAGCTCATCGTCGATCTGATCTACGAAGGCGGTATTGCCAACATGAACTACTCGATCTCCAACAATGCCGAATTCGGCGAGTACGTCAGCGGGCCACGCATCATCAATGAAGACACGCGGGCGATCATGCGTCAGGTGCTGACCGACATCCAGTCGGGCGTGTATGCGAAGCGTTTCATCCTGGAAAATGCCGCGGGCGCACCTGAGCTCATCTCGCGGCGCCGCATCAATGCCGAGTCGCAGATCGAGCAGGTCGGGGGCCGCCTGCGGGCCATGATGCCCTGGATTGCCGCCAACAAGCTGGTTGATCAGAGCAAGAACTGATACGGGCCGGTTCGTGGCCCATCGTTTGCAGTCCGATACAGACGCAGGGCGCTGGGCCCAGCCCGGCCGGGTGCCTTCTGGTATCCGGCCGGATTCATTTCGGGTTATGCTTGCGCAGCATGAAGACACCATCCTATCCACACCCCATCGTGGCCCGCGAGGGCTGGCCCATTCTGGCCGGCAGCGTGGTGTTGTCCTTGCTGGTCATGTTCTGGTGGGGCTGGGTGTCCCTGCCGTTCTGGCTGTTCACCCTGTTTGCCCTGCAGTTTTTTCGCGACCCCGTGCGTCATGCGCCGGCGGGCGATGATCTGGTCCTGTGCCCCGCTGACGGTCGCATCGTCAGTGTCGAAGAGGCGCTCGATCCCTATGCGGGTGGCCGTTCCTGCCTGAAGATCAGTGTCTTCATGAATGTTTTCAACGTGCACTCGAATCGTGTGCCAGTGGCCGGCCGTATCCAGTCCATCACCTATTTCCCGGGCAAGTTCCTGAATGCCGATCTCGACAAGGCGTCACTCGAGAATGAGCGCAATGCCATGGTTCTGCAAAGGCCCGATGGCCAGTTGATCACGGCCGTGCAGGTGGCGGGGCTGGTCGCGCGACGCATTCTGTGCCATGTGCATCAGGGCGACAGCGTGTATGCGGGCCAGCGCTATGGCTTCATCCGCTTTGGCTCGAGGGTGGACGTATACTTGCCCCTGGGGGCACGGCCGCAAGTGGCCATTGGCGACAAGGTGCGGGCCACCTGCACCGTGCTGGCGCAACTGCCTGCCGCCGATGCGGGTGGCCCTGCACCTTCTCGCGATGCAGACTCTGCAGGTGCTGATTCTGCCGATGCGGGCTCTACAGATGGCCAGGCGTTGGGCTATGGTCCCGATGATCCGGAGCGCGTACCCGCCTGAATCCATGCCAGACGAACGTCAACGCCGCCGCAGCATCTACCTGCTGCCCAACGCCTTTACCACTGCCAACCTGTTTGCCGGGTTCTATGCGGTGGTGCAGGCCATGAACCATCATTTCGAGACGGCCGCCATCGCCATTTTCCTGGCCATGGTGTTCGACAGCATGGACGGCCGTGTGGCCCGTCTCACGAATACGCAATCCGCGTTCGGCGAACAGTATGACTCGCTGGCCGATATGATGTCCTTCGGGCTTGCACCGGCGCTGGTGACATACGTCTGGGCCATGCAGGGCCTGGGGCGCTGGGGCTGGCTGGCCGCCTTTGTGTACGTGGTCGGTGCGGCACTGCGGCTGGCACGCTTCAACGCCAATATCGGCAAGGTCGACAAACAGTATTTCCAGGGCCTGCCCAGCCCTGCGGCCGCTGCACTGGTGGCCGGGTTTGTGTGGTTGTCGGTGGACAACAAGCTGTCATTGTCGGACGGTGTCGTTCCGTGGGCGGCATTCACGCTCACCGTGTATGCGGGGGTGGCCATGGTGTCCAATGCGCCGTTCTACAGCGGCAAGACATTTGCGCTGGGCCGCAGTGTACCCTTCTGGGTAATGCTCGTGGTCGTCGGGGTGTTTGTCTTCGTGTCCAGCGATCCGCCCGTGGTGCTGTTTGGCCTGTTCATCCTCTACAGCCTGTCCGGCTGGGTGCTCTGGCTGTGGCGGGTACGGCGGGCGCGGCGCCTCGGCCAGCGCATGCGTGAAATGGGCGGCGCGGCCAGCCATGATGGCCCGTCGGGGCCGTCACAAGAGCCATGAGCCGCCCGCAGCCACGCAGCCGCAGCGCCTACAGGGCATTTCTGCCCATCCAGACGCGCTGGATGGACAACGACGTCTACGGCCACGTCAATAACGTGACCTACTACTCGTATTTCGATACGGCGGTCAACCATTATCTGCTCGAGCAGGGGGTGCTGGACTTCAATACGGGTGCGACCATCGGTCTGGTGGTCGAAACCGGATGCCAGTATTTTTCTTCCGTATCGTTCCCCGATGCCCTGGAAGCGGGCATCGCGGTATCTCGCATAGGCACCAGCAGCGTGCGCTACGAAGTGGGCATTTTCTTGCAGGGGGCGGAACTGACTTGTGCCGCAGGGCACTTTGTTCATGTGTATGTCGATCGTGCAAGCCGACGGCCGGCGCCTTTGGCAGATACTTTTCGCGCGGTGCTGGCGCCGCTGGTCTGCGATCCAAATGCCTTCCCGTCAGGTTGAATCGTGCAGCACACAGTGACGCCATGTGCCGTTTTCCACCAGTGTGCGTGTCAATGACCGGATCAGGTTCATGACTGCTCTGACCGCCGCACGCTCGAGCGCCATCGAACTGTTGCACAGGCTGATCTCTCGGCTCAGGCGCGGGTTCAGATCGTACGCCACGATGGTGCCGGCCTTGATCTCCTGATAGGCTGCTGAATAGGGCAGGATGGTGACGGCCAGGCCATCGCGTACTGCCGGCACCAGGATGGCGGCCGTGCTGGCCTGGGCCAGCAGCCGATAACGCAGATGGGCGTTCATGAACGCGTAGTCGATGCGCATGCGCAGCTTGTTCGGGGGGCGCGGAAGGATCAACGGTGCATCAGCCAAGTGGGTGATGTGCAGGTCTTCTGCAGGCAAATCCAGGGAAGGATGAGTCATGACCAGCAGCTCCTCGACCACCAGTGGGCTCACTGAAAGTCCCGGCGCATTTTCCTGATCGGGTGACAGGGACAGATCGACCCGCCCCTGTTCCACCATACGTGTCAGGTCGGCGCTCGGGATGTCCACGATCTCCAGTTCGATGGCAGGGTAGTGCTGCCGCACTGCCCGGATCAGTGGTAGCGCGAGCATGCGTCCAGTGCTGGATGCCATGGCGACAGATACGGTACCCGATATGGTTTCGACCTTCCGGTTCAGGATGCCGTGTATCGATTCGACCTGGCGCAGTATGGTCTGGGCCTGGCGGTACAGCAGCAGGCCTTCATCTGTGGGTTCCACCCCGCGCGGGCCGCGAATCAGCAGCCGCACGCCAATGTCTTCTTCCAATGCAGCAATCTGCTGGCTGAGTGCAGGCTGAGCCACATGCAGGGTTTCTGCGGCCCGCGTCATGTTGCGCAATTCGACGACGCGCACAAAATATGAAAACTGTCTGAGGTTCATGATGAGTACACTGTGAAATAAGATTTTCTTATTTCAGGATCATAATTCGATATTGGTTCATCCGGTTGTGCTTGGCTAACATGGTCAAAACATCAGGAGACAGGAATGACGCTGCAGCTGTCGGGCCTCAGGGTACTGGATCTGACCCGGGCTTTGTCCGGGCCGTTCAGCACCATGATACTGGGGGATCTGGGGGCCGAAGTCATCAAGGTCGAGCCCACTCCGGGGGGCGACATGGTGCGCCAATGGGGGCCGTTCGATCACGATATCAGCGTGTATTACCTCAGCGCCAATCGCAACAAGCGCGGGATCGAGATCAACTTCCGGGCGCCTGAAGGGCTGGCGCTGATCCGGCGCCTGGCGCTACAGGTTGATGTCGTGGTGGAAAACTTCAAGGTTGGCACCATGGAATCCATGGGCCTGTCGTATGACACCCTGGCGGCAGAGCATCCGGGCCTGATCATGGCTTCGATCTCCGGGTTCGGGCGCACGGGGCCGGCGTGCGAATGGGCCGGCTTCGATCAGATCGCCCAGGGTTATTCCGGTTTCATGAGCCTGAGTGGCACGCCAGAGTCGGGCCCAATGCGGGTGGGTACGGCCATCGGAGACCTGACCTCCGGCATGTGGTTGGTCATCGGAATCCTGTCGGCGGTGATCGAACGCCAGCGTACGGGTCGAGGCCAGCATGTGGACACGTCCCTGCTCGCCAGCCTCATGGGCCTGCTCAGCGTGCAGGGGCAGCGTTACCTGAGCGTGCGTGAAATTCCGCAACCTTCGGGAAACCTGCATCCGGTGATCGCGCCATACGGTACGTTCGAAGCGGCCGATGGCCCCATCAATCTGGCGCCGGCCACACAGGCCATGTGGCTCAAGCTGTGCGATCTCCTCGAGCTGCAGCACCTGACAGCAGATCCCCGTTTTCTGACGAATGCAGAGCGCATGCAGAATCGCCATGAGCTCAAGCGCCTGCTCGAAGAGCGCCTGCGTACCCGCAGTCGCATGGACTGGACGCGCCTGTTCATCGACCATCAGATTCCGGCTGGCCCCATCAACAATCTCGAAGACGTGTTCAACGACGAGCAGGTCAAGGCCGCCGGGCTGGTTGAAAGCATCGTTCACCCGCTGCTCGGCGAACTCGAGCAGGTCGGGCTGCCAATCCGCAGTTCCAATGATCCGCAGCGCCGCTCGATACGCAGGCCGCCGCCGATTCTGGGTGAGCACACGCGTGAGGTACTGCTGCAATTCGGCTTGGTGGCCAATGAGATCGACGCCCTGCTGCGCACCGATGTGGTGAAGCAGTTCGGGTACGCCGAGGCGGCAAATGATTCATCGGAGCACACCTGATGCCGAGCGTATCTACCGCCACCCCAGACGAGCCCACCCAGCCGCTGTTGGTGATCGAGGGGCGTATTGCCACGATCTCGTTGCGCAAGCCTGCGTTCAGCAACCGGCTCAGCCCAGCGGATCTGGCCGTACTGCGTACGCATATCGAAGCCGTGAATCAGGCAGAAGACGTCCTGGTGCTGCGTTTGGTATCGGATGGCAAGTATTTCTGCAGCGGCTACGACATCTCGTCCCTGGCGAGCGACTCGGCGCCCAGTTCCCTGCATTTTGGCGAAACCGTGGATCTCCTGGAAAACGCTCGCGCAGTGACAATCGCAGCCGTGCAGGGCGGGGCGTATGGCGGCGGCACCGATCTTTGCCTGGCCTGTGATTTTCGCATCGGTACGCCCCAGGCCAACATGTTCATGCCGGCCGCGCGCCTGGGCTTGCACTTCTATCCAGGCGGCATGCGTCGTTATCTGTCCCGCCTGGGGGTCAATGCGGCCAAGCGCCTGTTCCTGACGGCCGAGCGGATCGAGGCCGACGAGATGCTGCGCATTGGCTTTCTCACCGAACTGGTTGCACCGGACGAGCTGCACGCGCGAGTCGATGCCCTGAGCCAGTTGTTGGCGGGCATGGCGCCCCTGGCCTTGCTGGGCATCAAGCAGGATCTCAATCGCCTCATCGCTGGCACGTTTGACGAGGCCGATAATGCACGCGCCGTGCTGCATTCCGAGGCCTCGGAAGACATGCGTGAAGGCGCGCAGGCGTGGAAGGAGAAGCGGGCGCCGCAGTTTTGCGGGAAGTAAGGATCGAAGGAGGTAGGATCATGAGTCAGTCAGGGTTGGTACTGGATGCGGTCTTGGAGCATGCGCGCCGGCTGTCGGGCCAGCACCTGTATGCGGGTCAACTGCAGGTTCCTTTGGGCGGTCGGACATTTCCCGTGGCCAGCCCGGCGACCCGCCGGCCCATTGGCTGCGCGGCCGACGGTGATGCGCAGGATGTTGCGGCCGCCGTGGGCGCAGCGGTGGCAGCCCAGAAAGAATGGGTCGCACTGAGCCCGCGCGCCCGGGGCAAGATCCTGCAGAAAGCGGCGGCCAGCCTGACCAGTCACAGCGAGGCCATCGCTACCCTTTTGGCACTGGAAACCGGTAAGGCAATCCGTACCGAGAGCCGGGTTGAAGCCAATGTGCTGGCTGACTGCTTCGAATTCTATGGCGGCCTGGGCAGCGAGCTCAAGGGAGAAACCATTCCCTTTGCTCCGAACATGCTGGTGTTCACGCAGCGTGAGCCCATCGGCGTCGTCGCCGCGATCCTGCCGTGGAATGCACCTTTGATGCTGATGGCCTTCAAGATTGCGCCGGCTCTGGTGGCGGGCAATACCGTAGTCGTCAAGTCTGCCGAAGAAGCGCCGCTCTCCACTCTGTTCGTGGTCGAGTTGCTCAACCGCTCGCTGCCTCCCGGTGTGGTGAATATCCTGTCCGGTTTTGGGCCCGGCTGCGGCGGGCCGCTGGTGGCCGATCCCCGGGTTGCCAAGGTCACCTTTACCGGCTCGGTCGAGACGGGGAAGATCATCGCGCATGCGGCCGCCGAGCGTCTGATACCCACCACGCTCGAACTGGGCGGCAAGAGCCCGATGATCGTGATGGAAGATGCCGATCTCGAGCGCGCGGTGGCGGGCGCGGTGGCGGGCATGCGCTTTACCCGGCAGGGCCAGAGTTGTACTGCGGCTTCGCGCATGCTGGTGCATCGTTCATTGCGCGAGGCGTTTGTCGAGCGCATGAGTGACAAAGTCAATGCCATGATCATGGGCGATCCGCTGGACGAGAACACCGACATCGGCACAATTATTTCGACAGCACAGCTTGAACGAGTACGTTCGTACATCGCACTGGGCCGAAACATTCCCAATGTGCAGACCCTGCAATTATCGAACATGCCGCAAAATCCCGAGTTGCGGGATGGCCTGTATGTGCAGCCCACAGTCTTTGTAGGCGTCAGCAACGATCATCGTCTGGCGCGCGAAGAGATCTTTGGCCCGGTCACATGCGTTATCCCGTTCGATGACTACGAAGAGGCGATTGCCATGGCCAATGATTCGGATTATGGCCTGGCCGCCACCATCTGGACAAAGGATCTGACCAGGGCGCTGGATGCCACGCAGAGGCTGCAGGCTGGGTTCGTGCAGGTCAACCAGAACATTGTGACCCAGCCAGGGCTGTCATATGGAGGGATCAAACAGTCTGGCCTGGGCAAGGAAGCTTCAATGGAAGCGATGCTTGATCATTTTACGCAAAAGAAAACAGTGCTGATCAGCCGTGATTGATGAATCTTAAGATTTTGTTTTTCGGTAACCTGGTCCTGTGATTTGATGCGATTTGTTTCATGGGGCAATTCATTACATTTAGATTTTCCGGATCCCAGTGTTGAATTGAAATATTTTTCAGATGTTGAGGGTATCTGTATTCAATTTGACATATAAATATCCAGAGGTATGATATAGGCTGGCCGGCAGAAGCAACCCAGTTGAAGAACAGTAGATCGTTTCGTTTGACTGGAGATGATCCTGTAGCAGTAGCAGTAATTATTATTAATTCAATGGAGACATCACCATGACCATCAGTTCAAATCGTCATTTTTCCAAATGGAAGATGGTTGCGCTGTGCGCTGGAATAGGAGCGTTTCAATATGCGGTGCCAGCGTATGCCGAAACATTTCCTGTTGGTACGATATTTGGCAAAGACCACGTATTGACTCACATGACGCAAAAATTTGCCGAGTCTGCAAAGGAAAAGACGAATGGAGATATTGTCGTTCAGGTTCGTGTGGGTAGCCCGTTCGGTGACGTTTATCAGATCAGCAAACAAGTTGCAAACGGACAGCGAAAGCTCGATGTGGTGGTCATGTCGTCAGAGATCGACAAGCGCCTCGCCATTGGCTTTATGGGAGGGGTAGCGAGTGACTACGACCAAGCATACAAGCTGTATGGCCCAGACGGAACATTTCTAGAGGTCATGAATGATATAGGGGACGAGGCTGGCTACAAGATGCTTGCGTGGGCTCCTACCGGGTTTGGGGGAATTTGTTTCAGGAAAGAGGCTCCAGAAACTCTTCCATCAGATACCAAATACAAGGTCAGGGTGGCCCCCTACAAGGGCATGATTGCCAGGTTTGAAAGTCTGGGGTTCAGTGCAGTACCCATGCCTTATTCTGAAACCTTTACGGCGTTGCAGACAGGGGCCATAGATGCGAAGGGTGCGTGCCCTGCGCAAGAAGCAGCTCAAGAGTTTGCGGATATCATCGGTTCCTATTTGTATAGCCGGGATTATTTTGAAGGAATAATAGGAGTTGCGGTCAACAAAAAATGGTTTGATGGTTTGTCGGTTGAAAACAAAGAGGCTCTCATAGAAGCTGGGCATGAAGCAACCACGCTGGCATGGGAGGGTGCCGAGGCTCGCGAAGAGAAATTCCTCAAGGAACTCGAAGACAAGAATGTAAAGGTTATTCGGCTGAGCGCGGAGCAGTATGAAGAAGTGAAAAAGATAACGCAGGAGAGCGAATGGCCTGTTCTACGTGAGACGATAGGGGATGAGATCATGGACAAGATTGAAAGAATCGTTGCTGATTGATCAATGAAAACGGGCCGCTTTTAGTGGCCCGTTTTCCAAAAGACAAGAGCTGCCATGAGATACATCGAAAAAATCATTCAGGTGCTTCTATTCTTTTACATTCTGATCGTCGTGGGTCTGACTTTCCTTCAGGTTGTTTTCAGGAATATTGGCGTGAGTATTTCTGGATACGATGAAATCATCGGCATTGCTGCGATCTGGTCCTATTTCCTGGGGATGGCGCATACCACGCTGACCAATTCACATATAAAAGGCGGTCTGGATGAGCTGATCGCCAATGCTGCAATAAGACAATTTTTAGGAATATTGTCCTCCATTGGGCTACTGCTGTTTTCCATGATTGCCTTGACTGCAAGCGTTGGGATATTCATGACAGCACTTTCATTGAATTACAGGACATTGTATTTCGATATTCCTGTTGCACTGTCGCTGTTTGCATTGGTGATTGGATTTGGTCTTAATATCGTGTTCATTCTGATGCGTGCCGAGCGCAAGAACAACCATTTCAGGTAAGCGAGACGTCATATGATATCGGTTCCCGTCGTGCTCTGGCTCACCATTTCGGTTGTGGTGGTGCTTGGAGGCGTTTCAATCGCAGCGGCATTTGGTTTGGGATCATTTGGGATTGCTTATGCTTTGGGTATAGATATCGAGACTATTTTCTCGACCATGGTATCTAGAATAAACAGCCCAGCCCTGTTTGCCTTGCCGTTATTCATTTACATGGGCATTCTTGCAGAGAAAAGCGGTCAGGGGGAACGGCTTGTAAATTTCATAGAGCTCTTTATCGGGCGATTCAAGGGAGGCCTTGGCGCGGTCATTGTGCTTGCTTGTGCCTTGTTTGGCGCCATCTCTGGCGCAGGCAGTGCGGCAATAGCAAGTATAGGTACCGTATTGATGCCGAGAGCCGAGGCATCTGGCTATCCACGGGAATATTTGGTATCGCTGGTTGCCTGCTCCTCAATTTTGACCTTGCTCATCCCTCCGAGTATTCCTCTCCTGATTCTGGCGCTGACGATGCAGATTTCGGTAGGGGCTGCATTTTTGACAACACTTGTCCCTGGTCTGGTGATGGCTGTTGGTTACATTGCACTTAATCAATATTTCGTGCGCAATTTTTCCGTGAAAACCGTTGAGCACACCAGCAAGACGGTATTTATTGCGGATTTCAGGAAAAAGGCGAGGAGTGCATCCTTAGTTCTACTTCTCCCTGTTGTCGTGCTTGGAGGAATCTATGGTGGCGTTGCCAGCCCGACAGAAGCGGCCGGGATGGGAACGATATACGTAATAATATTGGCATTGTTCGTATATAGAAACATGACGTTCAAGGAGTTCTTTGATGCCACCATAGCATCGGGTAATCTATTGGGCTCACTGGTCATCATGGTGAGTGCCTTGATACTCCTGAGTACTGTTTTAGTCTATGAAGGCACACCCTTTATACTGGCAGAGATGGTGTCCAGCAATTTTGAACAGTGGCAGGCGCTGCTGCTGATCAATCTTATTCTCTTGGTCATCGGGATGATCATGGATGATATTTCCGGCTCGATCGTGGCGGCTTCAGTATTATATCCGATTGCTCAGGATATTGGAGTTGATCCGCTCCAGTTCGCTGCCATTGTTGGTGTGAATCTCGGTTTGGGGAATATAACACCACCAGTGGCGCCGCTGCTGTATATGTCGAGTGCGGTGGCGGGCAACGTACCTATGCAAAAATATATAGGATATATTCTGAAGTTTATTTTTTTCGTCAATATCCCGGTTCTCTTGCTGGTTACTTTTTGGACTGATTTTTCATTGTTCTTGCCCAGGATGCTGGGATTTTGATAATTCTTGCTGTGGAACCTTTGGCTATTGTAGCCAGAGGGATTATATTGAACTGCTTTGATATACTAACTGGAGGACTCAGAAATGACAGCTTATGCAGGTGATATGACAAGTCCGGGGCGCCGGACTGCAAATGCACGTACTCAGTCCGAGCTCGATCTGGCAGCGCTGGCCGATCGATGTCTACCGGCCGGCACCTTTGGAAACATCCCTGAACCAGTAATAATTTCCCGCGGGGCTGGAGCAAGAGTCTGGGATGAAAGTGGCAATGAATATATCGACTATTTGCTCGGTTCGGGGCCAATGCTTGTCGGACACTGTCATCCAGAAGTGACTGCCGCAATTTCCGATCAACTGACAAGAGGAACAACTTTTTTCGCTAATAATCCGCAGGGAATTCGGTTGGCCGCAGCAATCGTTGACGCAGTACCCTGCGCAGAAAAGGTGAGGTTTGTATGTTCCGGCACAGAGGCTGATTTTTATGCTATGCGACTGGCGCGTGCCTATAGAAAAAAGGACAAAATTCTTAAATTTGAGGGTGGATATCATGGCATGAGTGACTACAGCCTCATGAGCCTCATGCCCACACATGACGTGCCGTTTCCTGAACCCATTCCGGATTCTCCAGGCATTCCGGACAGCATCCAGGCCGACATTGCTGTCTTGCCATTCAATGATGTCGAACTCATGCGTAGTTTCATTCGCGCGAACCATGAGGAGCTTGCCGCGGTAATCGTTGAGCCATTCCAGCGCCTGATAGCACCTCAGGCAGGATTTCTGGAGACGTTGCGTGAAATCACAGCGGAGACAGGCGTGGTGTTGATTTTTGATGAGGTGGTGACTGGATTCAGGTTTTCATACGGTGGTGCTCAGGAGTATTTTGATGTCACCCCTGACCTGTGTACTTTAGGGAAGGCGTGTGGTGGGGGGTTTCCACTGGCAGCGATAGCAGGGCGTGCAGACATCATGGACCTGTTTGATCGCTCAAAAGTAGGTGATGACCAGTTCCTGGTACAGCTAGGGACCCTCAGTGGCAATCCGGTTGCCGCTGCTGCCGGCCTGGCCACACTGAATGTTCTCAATCAACCTGATGTCTATAAGAATTTTTTTGCTACAGGCAGAAGGCTAATGGATACGCTGGGTGAAATGCTGCGTCGCGCGGATCTTCCGGCGCAGGTACTTGGCGCCGAACCGTTGTTCGATGTGATTTTTCATCGTGGTGAAATACAGAATTACCGCGATACAATTAGTGGTGACGCCTGGTTGACCAAAACGTTCAATAGGTTGCTACGGGAGCGTGGGTTGTTCAAGGGTGACACTAAATATTATGTCAGCACTGCGCTTGGGGAAAGTGAAGTCAGTCAGACTGCTGATGCTTGGGCATCCGCTATTGATGCTTTGAAGCATGCCATGAAGTCCAGACCAGCAGACAGCTGAAGGGCAAGGCACGAGGCTGTAAGCGTACCTTGACATTTCAAATTTGGTGAGCCTTGTTTGGATGTACTAAATATGGTCGAGCAGGATGGCAAATCCTTGATTGCAAGCCTGCATACCTGAAGGCTCACCTCATGAACTGTTCTGGTCGACCGGTATCGGAGCCTGTTTTCGACTATTTGTGCAAGTAGGAGATAGCACAGGCGGATACCAGGGTTTGTGGTAGATACAGGATTTTCAATGTAATCAGTTTGGTGGGATTGTTAAAATATCGCATGAGGGGTGTGTGGGATGCAGGCATTATCCAATGGTATGGCGCATATTGACGGGGAGTTCGTCCCGGCGTCACAGGCGAAAATTTCTATATTTGACTGGGGCTTCCTCCATTCTGATGCTACGTATGACGCTGCACATGTGTGGCGTGGCAAGATATTTCGGCTTGACGATCATATCAACAGGTTCCTGAGAAACATCGATAAGCTCAGAATGGAGATTCCATATGATTTTGATGGGTTGCGAAGCCTTTTGATCGAGTGTGTTTCGCGAAGTGGTATAAAAGACGCAATTATTGAAATGATATGTACGCGAGGTATACCTGAATCCGGTTCTCGTGACCCCAGAACTTGTAAAAATAATTTCTTCGCTTTCGTTGTGCCAATGATCTGGATTGCCAGTCCTGAGAAACAAAGGGAGGGCTTGCATGTCATTATTAGTGAAAAATATCGTATACCGTCGTCATCCGTAGACCCCACGATAAAGAATTTTCATTGGCTTGATATGACCATGGGGTTGTTCGAAGCCTATGATAGGGGTGGTGAAAGTGCAATCTTGAAAGATATCGATGGCCATGTTGCCGAAGGCCCTGGCTTCAACATATTCGCGGTCAGCGGAGACAGGATTGTTACGCCGGGTCGTGGAACTTTGGATGGTATTACACGGCGTACAGCAATCGAACTGGGCAAGAACAGCGGCTATGATGTGATTGAGGGTGAGTTACCCGTCGATGATATTTTCGAGGCTGATGAAATATTTATTACAAGTACGGCCGGAGGGATAATTCCCGTTACGACCATTGATCATAGGAAGATAGGATCGGGGAAACCAGGCCCTGTCACGATTGCCCTTACGGAAAAATACTGGGCCTTGCACGAAGATCCTCGATACGTTTTTCCTGTGAAATATTGATCAGTGCTTAGTGAAATTTACCAAATACCATCGATAATCTCCAGAGGGTATAAACTGTAATCGATCGCTCGAAGAAATTTTCCTGCATGGTCTTTTGTTAATGGTATGTAGTTGTTTCGAAGGAAGGTGCTATGGTCGCATATGTCGTCGCTAAAATACATGTCACAGATCCAGTTACATATAAAAAATACGCAGACAGGGCTCCTGAATTTGTCGAACGTCATGGAGGTAGATATCTCACCCGAGGGGGTGCGGTCATTACAGCCGAAGGCGAGCAGTTCTCCGGGCGTATGGTAATACTCGAGTTTCCTGATAGAAGCCGGGCAGAGGCGTGGCTGAAGGATCCGGGCTATGTGGAAGTCAGTGCGTTTCGCCAGGCTGCATCAGTTGGGCAGTTCTTGATCCAAGAAGGAGAGGCACCGCATAAGCCATAGCATATGTTGTCCATTGTCGTTCTGGAGCAGTTCATGCAATTGGAATTCGTCATCCCACGAGGCGGCGAGGATGAGGGACGAACTGTAGTCATGTGGTGGCGAGCGCAGCGAGGTAGTGATATTCACTAAGCCAATCGATGCTGACTGGTGGGTTGGCAAACGCAAACTGTCCTACGTGGTTCAGATCATCATCATGAACGATGGCCAGTCGGGCTGTTCATTTGCGTCGTGCGCCGTCGGCAACACGGTTTGTAGCCCAAGCAATCCGATCTTTTTGTTTGGGCGATCGGCCTGCTGACACACAAAGAGCTGTCAGAAGGCCATCGCTCACGCCAGAAAACCGCTATAATCGAACATTCGCCCACGTTTTACGTGGGTGTTCACCTTCACGGCAGCGCTGCCTCGGTGCTGCCGCCTGTTTCTTCGAGGAACCAGAAAATGTCCGTATCAGATATCGTCAAGTCAGAGATCGTCACCGAATTTCAGCGCGCCCAGGGTGACACCGGCTCTCCGGAAGTGCAGGTGGCACTTCTTACGGCCCGCATCAATGAGCTCACCGGGCACTTCAAGACACACAAGAAAGATCATCACTCGCGCCGCGGTCTGTTGCGCATGGTCAGCCGCCGGCGCAAGCTGCTCGACTACCTGAAGGGTCGCAACCCCGACGCCTACCGCGCCCTGATCGAAAAACTCGGTCTGCGCAAGTAATGCCCAGGGGCGTAGCTCCCCATGCTCCGGCCGCAGCTGTCGCAAAGCATCTTTGTGGCTGCTGCGGTCGTTGTCGTTATGGGCACAAGCCAGTGCGCATGGTTGGCACGCTCCATCACATAGGATAAAGCAATGTTCAATAAAGTCAGCAAATCGTTCCAGTACGGCCAGCACACCGTCGTGCTGGAAACGGGCGAGATCGCGCGGCAGGCATCAGGTGCCGTGCTCGTTACCGTGGATGACACCGTCGTGTTGGCCACCGTCGTGGCCGCCCGCAGCGCAAGGCCCGGGCAGGATTTCTTTCCTCTCACGGTGGACTACGTCGAAAAGACCTACGCGGCCGGCAAGATTCCGGGCGGTTTCTTCAAGCGCGAAGGCAAGCCATCCGAAAAGGAAACCCTGACATCCCGGCTGATCGACCGGCCGCTGCGCCCCCTGTTCCCCGAGGGCTTCTACAACGACGTGCAGGTCATCATCCACACGCTGTCGGTCAACCCGGAGATCGATCCGGATATTCCGGCCTTGCTCGGCGCTTCTGCCGCTCTGGCCATATCGGGCATTCCGTTCAATGGGCCGGTCGGTGCCGCGCGGGTGGGCTATGTCGATGGCCAGTACGTGCTCAACCCCGACGTATCGCAATTGCGTGGAGAGTCCAGCCTGGATCTGGTCGTTGCCGGCACCGAGGCTGCCGTACTGATGGTCGAGTCCGAAGCTCGACAGCTGCCCGAAGACGTGATGCTCGGGGCCGTGGTATTTGGGCACGAGCAGATGCAGGTGGCGATCAACGCCATCCACGAGATGGTTGCTGAAGCAGGCAAGCCCGAGTGGGGCTGGACGCCACCGGCCCGCAACGAGGTGCTGGCCACTGCTGTGCGTGCGGCGGCTTTCGATGCGCTCCAGGTGGTCTACCAGATCCGCGACAAGCAGGAACGTACGGCGCGCCTGCGCCTGGTGGCCACCGAGGTCAAGGCCAAACTGGCCGAGCACGCTGCGGCGCGCGGGGCGGACGCCCCCGATGGGGTCGAGGTCGACAATCTGCTCTTTGCGCTCGAATCGGAAATCGTCCGTGGCCAGATCCTCAATGGCGAGCCTCGCATCGACGGGCGCGACACGCGCACGGTACGGCCCATCAGCATCCGTTTGGGCGTGTTGCCGCGCGCCCACGGCTCGGCCCTGTTCACCCGGGGCGAGACGCAGGCACTGGTGGTCACCACGCTGGGCACGAAGCAGGACGAGCAGATCATCGATTCCATCATGGGCGAGTATCGCGACCGTTTCATGCTGCACTACAACATGCCGCCGTTCGCAACGGGCGAAACCGGCCGGTTCGGCGCGCCCAAGCGTCGCGAAATCGGTCACGGCCGCCTCGCCAAGCGCGCCCTGAGCCCCTTGTTGCCCAGCGCCGAAGAATTCCAGTACACCTTGCGTGTGGTGTCCGAAATCACCGAGTCGAATGGGTCGTCATCCATGGCATCAGTCTGTGGCGGATCGTTGTCGATGATGGATGCCGGCGTGCCCATCAAGGATCACGTGGCAGGTGTGGCCATGGGCCTGATCAAGGAAGGCGGCAAGTTCGCCGTACTGACCGACATCCTGGGCGATGAGGACCACCTGGGCGATATGGATTTCAAGGTGACCGGTACCGTCACGGGGGTCACGGCGCTGCAGATGGATATCAAGATCCAGGGCATCACGAAGGAAATCATGCAGGTGGCCCTGGCCCAGGCGCGTGATGGCCGGCTGCACATTCTCGAGAAGATGCGCGCGGCGATCGACGGCTCGCGCCAGGAACTGTCGACTTTCGCGCCGCGCATGCTGAGCATCCGCATCAATCCGGAGAAGATCCGCGACGTCATCGGCAAGGGCGGGGCCACCATCCGGGCCCTGACCGAAGAAACGGGCTGCCAGATCGACATCAGTGATGATGGCAGCATCACCATCGCCAGCGCGGATCTCGACAAGGCGCACGAAGCCGAACGGCGCATCAAGGAATTGACGGCCGATGTCGAGGTCGGCCAGGAGTACGATGGCAGCGTCCAGCGTCTGCTCGATTTCGGTGCCATCGTTCAGGTCCTGCCGGGTCGGGATGGCTTGCTGCACATTTCCGAGATCGCCAATTATCGTATTGCCGACATCAATGACGTGCTCAAGGTCGGGCAGGCAGTGCGTGTCAAGGTGATCGAAGCGGATGATCGGGGGCGCCTGCGTCTCTCGGTCAAGGCGATTGGCGGCATAGAGGCCCAGGGTGGTCCCGCCGGGCCCTCGGCAAAGCCCCAGAACGGCACTGACTGAGGCATTGACAGACCGTGTGCACAGGGTAAGGGCAGATGGCTGTATGATCTGAATTCACCCGCCCGGGCACTCAGGGCCTCCACGTACGGCAAGATCGGTGTGCTGTGTGTGGGGGCCCGTTGCATTCAGGCACGGCGGGTATACTTCATTCAATCCATTGCAAACTGCTGCCGCAATGATCCAAGGAGCAAACATGATGAAAACCCCAGGCCTGTCCGCCATCAAAGGAGTCCTGGCCATGGCACTGCTGGCCCTGTCCATGCAGGCGGGTGCGGCCGATACATTGAAAATCGGCGAATTCAACAGCTACAAGACCCAGGCCGCCTTTCTCGAACCTTACCGGCAGGCCATGGAACTGGCGGTCGAAGAAATCAACAAAGAGGGCGGTATCAACGGCAAGCAGGTCGAACTGGTAATCCGCGATGACAATTCCAATACGGGGGATGCGGTACGCGCCGTTGGTGAACTTCTGGCGCGCGACAAGGTCGATGTGCTGATGGGGGGGTTTCTGTCCAACGTGGGCCTGGCCGTGGCGGATTATGCCGGGCACAAGAAAGTCTTTTATCTGGCGGGTGAGCCGCTCACGGATGCCATCACCTGGAGCCAGGGCAACCCATATACATTTCGGCTGCGTGCCTCGACCTACATGCAGGTGGCCATGCTGGTCGAAGAAGCCCTGAAGATGAATCGGAAGCGCTGGGCGCTCGTATATCCAAATTATGAGTACGGGCAATCTGCGGTACGCACATTCAAGGCACTCATGCAGCAGCGCCAGCCAGACATCGAATTCGTGGCCGAGATCGCAACCCCGCTGGGCAAGGTGGATGCCTCGAATGTGGTGCAGGCGCTGGCGGATGCCAAGCCCGATGCGATGTTCAATGCGCTCTTTGCGGCCGATCTGGCCAAGTTCGTGCGCGCCGGTTCGCAACGCCATTTCTTTGATGGCCTGGATGTGGTCAGCCTGCTCAGCGGTGAGCCCGAATACCTCGATCCGCTGGGTGATGAAACACCGGTGGGCTGGGTGGTCACCGGCTATCCGTGGTATGCGATCGACACCCCTGAGCACGACCGCTTCCTGAAGGCCTATCAGGACAGGTTCAACGACTATCCCCGGCTGGGTTCCATCGTGGGCTATACGGCTGTCAAATCGCTGGCCGAAGGCATCAGGAAGGCAGGCTCCACGGATTCCGAAGCGCTGGTAAAGGCATTCGAAGGCCTCGAACTGATGTCGCCCTTTGGTCCCATCACGTATCGCGCAAGCGACCACCAGGCCACCATCGGCGCCTATGTCGGCAAACTGGGCATCAAGGATGGCAAGGGCATCATGGTCGACTTCCGCTATGTCGATGGCGCCGATGTGCTGCCCAGTGATGAAGAAGTGGCCAGGCTGCGTCCGGCACGCTGATGGCCAGTGCCTGAAAACTTGATGCACTGCCCGGTTACAGTCCTGGGCCTGTAACCGGGCGAGCAGTTGCTGCGGAGCGTGACACCGTGACCGGCGTTCTTGTCCAGATCCTCAACGGGCTTGCCGAAGCCTCCTCACTGTTCATGGTGGCTGCGGGGCTTTCGCTGATTTTCGGGGTCACCCGGATCGTGAATTTCGCCCATGGCTCACTGTACATGCTGGGGCTGTATGTCGCCTATACGCTGGTGGGTGCGATGGGCCATTCGGGGCTGGGGTTCTGGGCCTCGCTGCTGCTGGCTGGCGCTGTGATCGGTGTGCTGGGCGCCCTGATCGAGGTCCTGTTGCTGCGCCGCATTTATCGGTCGCCAGAATTGTTCCAGTTGCTGGCGACCTTCGCCCTGGTGCTGATCTTCAACGACATGGCCCTGTGGCTGTGGGGGGCCGAAGATCTTCTCGGGCCCCGGGCGCCCGGTCTCGAGGGCGCCATCAAGGTCTTCGAGTACTACGTCCCCACCTATGACATTTTCCTCGTCTTCCTGGGGCCGCTCGTGCTGGTGCTGCTCTGGCTGTTGCTCACGCGCACGCGCTGGGGTACCTTCGTTCGGGCCGCCACTCAGGATCGCGAAATGCTGGGTGCCCTGGGCGTCAATCAGGCCCTGCTGTTCACCTCGGTGTTTGCGCTGGGTGCCTTCCTGGCCGGCTTGGGGGGGGCCTTCCAGATCCCGCGCACGCCGGCCAACCTCGGGGTGGATATCCCGGTTGTGGTGGATGCCTTCGTGATCGTCGTTGTGGGTGGCATGGGCTCCATACCGGGTGCCTATGTGGCTGCCCTGATCATCGCGGAACTCAAGGCCATCTGCGTGGCGCTCGGTACAGTCAATGTTTTCGGGGTCGACTTCGCTTTTCCCAGGCTGACGCTGGTGGTCGAGTTCATCTTCATGGCGCTGGTGCTGATTGTCCGGCCCTGGGGCTTGCTTGGGCGCAGTCAGACCGGGGCCGTGCGCAGCGAACCGATCGGCAGCCCGCTGCGCCCGGCGTCCTTTGGGCTGCGCCTGTGGCTGGGGCTGCTGGTTGTTTTCATCTGGCTGGTTCCGCTGGCGCTGCCGCATCATCCGGTCCTGGCGCTGATGCTGCTGGATATCGCGATCGCCGCGCTCTTTGCCCTGAGCCTGCATTTCATGATGGGCCCCGGTGGCATGCCTTCATTTGGCCATGCCGCGTTCTATGGCCTGGGGGCTTATGCTGCGGCGCTCTTGCTGAAACTGGCCGGTGTGCCAATGGTCTGGTCCATTCTGCTGGCCCCGCTGGTCGCTGGCCTGGGGGCCCTGGTCGTGGGCTGGTTCTGCGTGCGGCTCTCGGGCGTCTACCTGGCCATGTTGACGCTGGCGGCCGCGCAGATCATCTGGTCCATCGTCTATCAATGGGATGACCTGACGGGGGGCTCCAACGGGATTCTCGGGTTGTGGCCACCGCAATGGCTGGATGGGGTGGCCTATTATTATCTGGCCACGGGTCTGGTGATTGTCGCCGCAGTCTTCATGCGGCGCATTCTGTTCTCGCCATTTGGCTGGGCCATGCGTGCCTGTCGGGATTCCGCGGTGCGGGCCGAGGCGCTGGGCATCGATGTCAAGCGGATCCAGTGGGCAGCCTTTGTGCTTTCCGGCATGTTTGCGGGCCTGGCCGGCGCGCTGTTTGCGTTTTCCAAGGGCAGTATCGATCCCGATGCCGCCAGCATCGGCAAGTCGGTCGATGCGCTGGTGATCGTTCTGCTTGGGGGGATCCAGACGCTCAGCGGGCCGCTGGTGGGCGCCGGGGTGTTCCATGTCCTCGAGGATTACTTCATGGGGGCCACCCGCTACTGGCACGCCTGGTTCGGTGGCGTCATTTTGTTGCTGGTGCTTGTGGCACCCAGCGGGGTGGTGGGTCTGATGCAGAATCTGCGCCATCGATGGCGGTCCTGAGCAAGGCCGGAGGACAGGATGAATTTGCTTGAAATCAGGAACCTCTCCAAGCGTTATGCTGATTTTCGGGCGGTGAACGATGTCAGCTTCGATGTGCGCGAAGGAGAACTGCTGGCCTTGATCGGGCCCAACGGTGCCGGCAAGACCACGACCTTCAACATGATCAATGGCCAGCTGGAACCCAGTTCCGGATCCATAGCCTTCATGGGGACCCGGATCGAGCGTTGGGCCCCGCGTCGCATCGCCCGGCTGGGTGTCTCGCGGACCTTCCAGATTGCAGAAACGTTTGCCTCCATGCGGGTTGTCGAAAACGTACAGATGGCTTTGCTGGCCTGTCACCGCAAGACGTTCTCGTTTCTGCGCGGGGCCGCTGCGCAGTATCGTCAACAGGCCATGGATCTGCTGGCGCAGGTCGGCATGGCCGATCAGGCCAGCCGCCCGTGCAGTGAACTGGCCTATGGCGATGTCAAGCGTGTGGAACTGGCCATGGCGCTGGCCAATGAACCGCGCCTGCTGTTGATGGATGAGCCGACCGCCGGGATGGCGCCACGCGAGCGCAACGAGCTCATGGCGTTGACCCGGCAACTGGTGATGCGGCGCAAATTGGGCGTCCTGTTTACCGAGCACAGCATGGATGTGGTGTTTTCGTATTCAGACCGGGTGATAGTGCTCGCGCGCGGAGAATTGGTCGCTGAAGGGGATGTGGCTACTATCCGTCAGCACGCCGGGGTGCGCGAAGTGTATTTCGGTGGCACGCCCGAGCCGGGCCCGCTTGCCACCAGGGGCTGAGGAGGGCACGATGGACGTAGAGATCGTGTTGCAAGTGGTCGGCCTGAATGCCTGGTATGGCAAGGCCCAGATCCTGTACGACGTCGGCCTCGACGTACGCCGGGGCGAAGTCGTGGCGCTGATGGGCCGCAATGGCGCTGGCAAGTCGACTACCCTGAAGTCCATCATGGGCCTGCAGGAAAAAAAGCGCGGCCTGGTGCAGTTTATGGGTCAGGACATCAGCCATCTGCGTCCCTTTGAAATTGCCCGCCGCGGCCTGGGCTTCGTCCCGGAAGACCGGCGCATTTTCACCGACCTGACCGTAGCGCAGAATCTGGACATTGGCCGTCGGCCGCCGCGCGCCTGGCCCGACGGCGAGATGGCCCCGAACTGGACCCCGGAGATGGTGTATGCCCTGTTCCCCAACCTGGATCGGATGCGCCAACGGTTGGGCGGGCAGATGAGCGGCGGCGAACAGCAGATGCTGACCATTGG
The DNA here is from genome assembly GCF_041677825.1 of Castellaniella sp. Classification (GTDB taxonomy): domain Bacteria; phylum Pseudomonadota; class Gammaproteobacteria; order Burkholderiales; family Burkholderiaceae_B; genus Castellaniella. The sequence goes on along the minus strand of NZ_JBAYPG010000028.1, from coordinate 7,133 downwards.
CCGTACCTTGATGGGCAATCCTCTGCTCCTGCTGCTCGATGAGCCGACCGAAGGTGTGGCGCCCATTATCGTCGAGCAAATGGCCGCCGCGATCCTGAAACTCAAGAAACAGGGGGTCAGCATCCTGCTGTCCGAACAGAACCTGCATTTTGCCCGTGCCGTGGCCGAGCGCAGCTATGTGTTGGAAAAAGGGCAGATCATCTTTCAGGGGTCGATGCAGGAACTGGTCGACAATGACCAGGTACGGCGCGAATACCTGTCGATCTGAGCACCTCGCCAAAAGAGCAGGCCGTTTGAAACGGCAGGCGCATTATGCGCTAAACTGGCGATCCTTGAGGAAGCGTGCCAGAGTGGTTGAATGGACCGGTCTTGAAAACCGGCGATGGGGCAACCCATCCGTGAGTTCGAATCTCACCGCTTCCGCCAGATCCCGATGCCGGTTTCGTATCGGACGATCTGGCCGGCGCAATCAATATGCCAAGGGCGGGATTCACCAAATCATGGGGTGACACGATGGTTGATGACCCGGGCGCAAAAGACAGGTCAGGCCCTGAGTCACTTCAGGGGCCGGGGTCGGCGGATGTCGGGCAGCAGATGAATACGCTGGACATCGACTTCGTTCGCGTTCTCGAAGATCTGATCGATGTACTGATTGAAAATGGCACCATCCGCCTGACAGACCTGCCCGCACAGGCCCAGCAGAAGCTGACGCAGCGCAAACAGGCTCGCCGCCGTCTGCGTGAGACTTTGGATTTGATTGGCGAGGACGATGAAATCATCTGATGCGGCAGCCAGAAAATCGGCGTTGCCCGGGCAGGACGGGGTGTCGGGGCATGACAACGGCCAGCATGACGGCGGCCACGAGGGCACAGGGCCGTCGCCGCGGACGGCGTCGAAATCGCCAGGCGAAAGACGCCAATGGCGCGTACATTCCGGCGATACGCATGACGATCCCCTGCTGGACAGCCTGGTCCTGATACTCAGGCACTACGGCGTCGAAAGCTCTGCGCAGGCACTGGTTCAGGGCCTGCCGCTGGTCGATCACCGGCTCGTACCTTCGCTGCTGGCCCGTGCCGCCGCGCGGGCCCACTGCTCGGCACGGTTTGCACGGCGCACGCTCGATCAGCTGCCCTCGGGGCTTTTGCCGGCCATTCTCATGCTCGCCGATGAGCGCGCCTGCCTGTTGTTCGAGGTGGGCAAGGATGCCTGCATGGTTCAGTTCCCCGAAGGCGGGGGGCCGGTGCGCATGCCGCGGGCCGAACTCGAGCGCGACTACACCGGCCTGGTGGCATTCGTGCGGCCGGAATTCCGTTTCGAAAAACGCGATGAAGCGGGGGTCAAGCCACGCAGTGGCCACTGGTTCTGGGGGGTGGTCATGGAAAACCGTCGCCTGTATCGCGATGTGGTGGTGGCGGCACTGTTGATCAACCTCTTTGCGATTGCCATGCCGCTGTTCACCATGAACGTCTACGACCGGGTGGTGCCCAGCAATGCGGTCGAGACGCTCTGGGTTCTTGCCACCGGTATCGGCCTGGTGCTGGTCTTCAATTATCTTTTGACCACCATCCGTGCATATGTCGTCGACCGGGCGGCCAAACGCATCGATGTGCAGCTTTCGGCGCTGATCATGGAACGGGTGCTCGACCTGCGCATGGAAAACCGGCCGGCTTCGGTGGGCTCGTTTGCCTCGAACTTGCGTGCCTTCGAGTCGGTGCGTGACTTCATCGCCTCGGCCAGCCTGACGACATTGGTCGATTTGCCCTTCATTTTCCTGTTTCTGGGGGTCATGGCCTGGATTTCACCATACATGCTGATCCCGCCCGTGATCGCCATGGTCCTGGTCTTTCTGGTGTCCCTGGCCGCCCAGGTGCGCATGGAAGACCTGACTGTCAAGACCTTCCAGGCGTCGGCCCAGCGCAATGCGGTGCTGGTCGAGGCGCTCGCGGGTATGGAGCCCGTCAAGACGCTCAATGCGCGCAGCCACATGCAGCGCAAGTACGAAGGGGCCACGCAGTTTCTGGCCCATATCGGCGGGCAGCTGAAGCTGATTTCCGCCACCACGGTGGGTTTCGTGCAGATGGCGCAGCAGCTCGTATCCGTGGCGGTGATCATGATCGGCGTGTATCTGGCGGCGGAGTCGCAGATTTCCCTGGGCGGCATCATCGCCGCCTCGATGATCTCCAGCCGCTGCCTGGCCCCCCTGGGGCAGGTGGCTGGACTGCTGATTCAATACCACCAGGCCAAGACTTCGCTGGCTTCGGTCGATCAGGCGATGGAGATGCCGGTCGAACACCCGGAGGGCCGGCAGTTCGTGCCGCGTGCCCGTTTGCGTGGTGAAATCGAATTTCGCAATGTGAGCTTCACCTATCCCGGGTCCGAGCAGCCGGCGGTCTCCAGAATCAGTTTCAGGATCATGCCCGGTGAAAAGGTCGGCGTGATCGGCCGGGTGGGTTCAGGGAAATCCACGATAGAGAAACTGGTGCTGGGGCTGTATCAGCCTACAGCGGGCATGGTGCTGGTGGACGGGGTCGATGCGGCCCAGATCGACCCCATCGACCTGCGCCGCAATATCGGCTATGTGGCTCAGGATGCAATGCTCTTCTATGGCAGCCTGAAAGACAATCTGTTGCTCAGTGCACCATTTGCGACATACGACGACATGCTCGATGTGGCGCGAGTCGCGGGGGTGGACGAGTTCGCCTACCTGCACCCCGAGGGCTATGACATGCCCATCGGCGAACGGGGCGATTCGCTCTCGGGTGGCCAGCGCCAGGCGGTGGGCATTGCGCGTGCGCTGATCAATGACCCGCCCATATTGTTGCTCGATGAGCCCAGCAGCAATATGGATCACCAGAGCGAAGCCCAACTGAGGGCCAGGCTGCTCGAAGCCGGCCAGGACAAGACTGTCGTGTTGGTCACCCACCGTACGGCATTGCTCGAAATGGTCGATCGGTTGATGGTGGTCGATCGCGGGCGCATCGTGGCCGACGGGCCCAAGGCCCAGGTGATGGAGGCACTCAGGGCGGGGCGGGTCAGCCGTGCAGAGGCGCGTTCATGAAGCTCATCCGCGTTCTGTTCTGGCTGCTTTCCAGACCTTTTTACTGGCTGGCCTATCCTTTTCTGAAGCTGTTCGATCTGCTGATCGATGGCCGCAATCCGTATGCGCAGCGCTATGCGACCGAAGATCTGGTGGCTGACGCACAATGGACCATCCGCCATCAGGAAGCCCGAGGTGCGCGCAAGCTGGTCTGGGTGTCGCTCATCGTCGTGGCGGCATTGCTCGTGTGGTCAGCCTACGGGTTGATCGATGAAGTTGTGCGTGGCACAGGCAAGGTGGTGCCCTCGCGTCAACTTCAGGTCATCCAGAGCCTGGATGGCGGCATTGTCGAAAGTATTCTGGTGCGCCCGGGCGAACGGGTGGACGAGGGGCAAGTCCTGCTGCGTATCGATCCTACCCGTTACTCATCGTCGCTGGGTGAGAATCAGGCCGAACGCCTTTCCTTGCTGGCCAAGGCTGCGCGGCTCAGGGCCCTGGCCTCGGGCGAGGATTTCATACCGCCTGAAGAAGTGCTCGAGCAGGCGCCAGAAATCGCTGACAGCGAACGGCAGGTCTGGCAGTCGCGCACGCGCGAACTCGAGGCCACCTTGCGCATCGCCCACGAGCAGCTGCGCCAGCGCCAGCAGGAACTGGCCGAAACCCAGGCCAATCTCGATCAGGCCAATACCAGTTGCAACCTTACCTCGCAAGAGTTGCGCGTCACCGAGCCGCTGGTCAAGAGCGGCGCGGTCTCCCAGGTCGAGGTCCTGCGCCTGCGCCGGGACGTGGCCCGTTTCTGTGGCGAGGCCAAGGCGGCCGCGGCGCAGATCACGCGGATCGAGGCGGCCATCGACGAGGCGAGCACCAAGATCGAAGAATCCGAACTCAACATGCGCAACGAGGCGCATCGTGACCTGCAGGACACCACGGCAAAGCTCGCGACCCTGCAGGAGACCCGTGTCGCCCTGCAGGACCGCGTGAAACTGGCCGAAGTGCGCTCGCCGGTGCGTGGGGTGATCAACAACATGATGATCAACACGATAGGCGGCGTGGTCCAGCCGGGCAAGGACATCCTGGATATCGTCCCCTCCGATGACACGCTGCTGCTCGAGGTGAAGATCAATCCGCGCGACATTGGTTTCCTGCACCCGGGTCAGGGCGCAGACGTGAAGTTCACGGCGTATGACTTTGCCATCTATGGCGGCCTCAAGGGGTATGTCGAGCACATCGGCGCCGACGCCATCACGGACGAAAAAGACAATTCGTACTATCTGGTGAACGTGCGTACCGATTCGGCCTATGTCGGTGAGGAAGAGCGTGCCATACTGCCCGGCATGCAGGCCGAGGTCCATATCCTGACCGGCAAGCGTTCCCTGATGCATTACCTGCTCAAACCCATCCTGCGCGCCAGCGAGAACGCCTTGCGAGAGCGCTAGAAACGCACCAGAAAACAGTGCGGATCTGTCGCTGGCGACAATGGTGTTGAAGATCGCTCAACCGATACCATATGAAGGTTATGGATCGTGGTGATCCCGGAGAGAAGAATGCAGGCCAAGTCGGTACTCTTGCTGACCCACGATGACATCCTCTGGCAACACTGGCGCCAGATTGAAGCGCATGGTTGGTTGCCGGCACGGGGGCACAGCCTGCGTGACATCGGGCGCTGGGCCATGGGTCAGCGGCAGATCGTGGTGCTGGATGCCGCCCTGCCGGGTTTGCCCGACTGGTCCGATGCGGTCTGGCAGGCATTGGCGAGCAATGTTCGCATCATCGTTGGCTGCACCCGCCTGGATGACGCACAGGCGGTACGCATCCTCGAGATGGGTGGCCGGGGTTGTTTCCACGCCTACGTACCGGCCACCTCATTGGCCCATATCGTGCAGACCGTTGCCCTGGGTGAGGTCTGGGTGGGGCGTTCGCTGCTCCAAAGGCTGCTGCGGCAACTGGACGACAGCCGGGTCGAGGCCATGAACTGGGCGCACGGCCTGACCGATCGGGAAACCGAAGTGGCGCGCATGGCCGCCGGGGGCCTGGCCAATCAGGCCATTGCAGATGCCCTGGGCATTACTGAACGCACGGTCAGGGCACACCTGTCATCGTCCTTCGAAAAACTCGGGGTATGCGACCGCCTGTCGCTGACGCTGAGAGTCCACGGTATCGAGCCGTCGGTCAGCCCCGCCTGAGGCTGCGCCTGCAGACCCGCAACCGGCCGCGCGGCCGGATGATCCCGCAAGATTTTCATGGTGACCTGTCGCCGCAGACAATGGTCTGCCGAAAGGTCGCTGTTTAGCATACTGGCATCGAATGATGAACACGGAATAGTGTGATGGCAACTGTATTGGTCAGCAAATTGGTGGGTGAGGCTTCGGTTCGTGGGCAGGATGGGCTATTGCACCCGCTGCGCGAGGGGATGCGCATCCCGGTCGATGCCGAAGTGGTAACGGGCCAGGGGGCCTTGCTCGAACTCAGCGCTGAAGGGGTGCCTGCTGTCACCATCGGTGAGCAGCGCAGCGTGCAGCTCGATGCCTCCATGCTTCAGCTGGACATCGATGCCAGCGAAGCCGCGGTCGTGCCGCCCGCCGATGCCGAGGCCGAGCGCCTGATTGCATTGCTCGGGGACAACCAGGATCCCTTCGATGTGCTGGATCCCACGGCGGCCACGACAACCACGTCCGGTGTCGACGGTACCGGCAGCGGCTTCGTGCGCCTGATGCGCATCATCGAAGAGACCACGCCTCTGGGTGTCGCGTTTTCTCACGGGGCGCCGGGCGATGATGATGACCGGCTTTTCGCGGGCACGGCGGGTGCGGGTGGTCCAGGTGAGGAAGATGGCGATATCGTGGATCCTGATCTCGTCCCGGGCGAGACGGTGCTGACCCTGTCTTCGCCAACCACCGTCGTCGAAGGCAATCAATATCTGATCACGGCCACGGTGAGCAATCCGGTCACCGGCAGTCCGTTGGTCATCACACTCACCAACGGCGCCGTCATTACCATCCCGGTTGGGGAAACAACAGGCTCGGTCACGGTCGACAGCCGGGAAGACGATGTCTATATCCAGGGCGACGAGCCGCGCACCGTGGGTGTGGGCTCGATCGAGGGCGGCCATTATGAGAATCTCGTGGTGGGCGGCAGCACGACCACGATCATCACGGATGATGATGATCCCACCGAGATCACGCTCGAAGGGCCGGCCTCGGTGGTCGAGGGTGAAGACATCACGATTGTCGCGCATGTAACGAATCCACCGCAGAATACGGATCTTGTCATCCAGTTGGACAACGGGCAGACGATCACGATCCCCGTGGGCCGCACGAGCGGCTCGGTGACCTATCCCGCGCGCGGCGACGACGATCTGGTGCAGGGGGATATCGATGAGTCGGTCGGCATTCAGTCGGCCACGGGCGGGAATTTTGAGAACCTGATTGCCGAAGGCTCGGTCAGCACGACCGTGCTGGACAATGATGTGCCCACGATCACGGTCTCCGATGTAATCATCAGCGAAGGGGACGTGGGGACATTCGAAGTTGATTTCGGCAAGCCGGTGGACCATCCGACGACCGTCACCGTGGGTCTGGCGTATGGATCGGGAGACGGCCAGGCCGATGTCGACGATGTGAACTTTAACGTACCGCCTGTCGTGGTTGTGGGCGGGGTGTCCGTGCCGGTGACCGACAATGGCGATGGCACGTTCAGCTTCGAGCTTCCGGCCAACACGGTGGATGGGGTGAGCGTCACGGTTCAGACCGTGGACGATGAGATATTCGAAGGCGCGGAGAATTTCCAGCTGGTGGTTCGCCAGGAGGGCGAGACGGCCAGCGGCACACCACTGCCCGATGGCATCGAAGGCACGGGCACGGGCACGATCGTGGACGATGGCCGGCAGCTGCCGCCCGTGGATCCGGACGATCCCAACGAGCCGCCGGTGTACGCCGACGATGACCGGCCGACGCTGGGCATCGAGGGCGAGCAGGTCAACGAGGGTGATCCGGTGCACTTCGAGGTGCGCCTGAGCAACCCGGTCGATGCCGAGAGCACGCTCACGCTGCAATTGGGTGCGAGTGGCGATACGGCTGGCTTCGAGGACCTGTGGGGT
>NZ_JBAYPG010000027.1:0-52992 GCF_041677825.1 Castellaniella sp. | reverse complement strand
CTGCGCCGCTGCTTGTCTGTTCTCTGTCTGTCCATCGCCCGGACCTCCCGCCCTGTTGATCATGACGAGTAGTCTCGCTCGTGAAACAAGGCCAGGGAATGACGCCTCTGGCTGACCGGTTACTTTCGGCCAACAGGTGGGCAAAGTCCAGATAGGACAGCTCACCCGCCTCGGCCCGGGCAACCAGATCCACCAGGTCATGGCCAATTGCATTCAAGCGCAAGGCGCGATACTGGGTGCAAGCCATCTCAAGCGCACTCACGGTCCACCTCCTGGCCATCCGGCTGGCCAACCCGGGTGTAGACGGCCAGATCCAGCCGCTCAGCCGTCTGTGGCCTGGCCTGCCAAGAGGTGCACCGGTGCGTCCGCGGGCGCGCGCCAAGGCGCTTGCCTGCAGATAACGCTCCAGCTGCGTAGCCGTCAGGCTGGGGCGACAAACCAGTGTGGCGATCACCGCCCCGGATTCCAGATCCGTAATGGCCAGCGCACCGTCTTGCTCAGCCACCCCCACGCAGGCCCGCTGCCAAGCCAGCGGGACAGAGTATTTGTTGGACTGCCACGAGATCAGCCCTGTCTTGTCTGCCGAACGGGACTGCTGGCAATGGCGCAACGCGGTCACCAGCACTGCAAGAGGCAGGCCTGGCTGGGTTGGCTGTTTTCCATTTATATGTTCAAATATGAACGATTATTTACAAAATAAGATCATATTTGAGGCTATAAAAGATGTCTTCTTCCGAGCAAAAGCGCTCTGATGCGCAGGTGGCGATGCCGCAGCCTGTCGCGCGTGCGCTGCGCCGCCTGGGGCAGGATATCTCGGCGGCGCGGCGCATGCGCCGCCTGAGCCAGGAAGACCTTGCTCAGCGCATCGGCACGTCCTTGAGCACCGTCAGGCGCATGGAAGGTGGCTATCCCGGCACCGCGCTGCACACCTTCCTGCGCGCGCTGCACGTGCTGGGCCGGCTCGATGACCTGGCCCAGGCGATGACCCTGGAGAACGATGCGCTCGGCATGGAATTGATGCGGGAGCAACTGCCGCAGCGGGTACGCACCTCCGCCGGCAGGAAGCGGCAGGCAGCCCCCGTCGTTGCCAAAGGCGATGCGCCCGCGCCGGCCGATGACCTGGAGGGCTTCTGATGGCAACGCCTCGGCCCACACGACGTCCGAACCTCGAAGTCCACCTGGGGGCGGGCGGCTTGGTCGTGGGGCGCCTGCATCTTGGCAGCGGCCGGCGCAGCGCGTTCAGCTACGACGAAGGCTGGCTGCAGGATGCCCGTTTCTTCACGCTGTCGCCGGATCTCCAGCCGGTGGCGGGCGTGCAGCATCCCCGTCAGGCGTTCTTCCTCGCGCTGGAGGACACCGCGCCCGACGTCTGGGGATTGGGCATGCGCGGCACCGACCTGCAGGACTTCGAGCCGGCCTTTGCCCAAGAGGGCGGGGCTGATACATGATCTGGCCTGATTCCGTAGCGCCAACGGAATAAACTCCTGATCAAACTCATCGTAGGGTGCGCATCATGCGCAACCGCTGTCAGCGCGTCAGCAGATCAACGTAGGCTTGATAGCTGTAGCTGCGGTTTTTCTTTCGGCCGGTCACTTCGACAACGATGTCCAATTGCTCCAGCATCTGCACAGCTGCGTTGGCTGTGGGGAAGGTAGTATCCAACTGCTGACGAGCCCGCTCGATGGTGAAGCGCGGCATCATCGGCAGCAACTCGAACAGCCGGTAGCTGGCTGGGCTCGCCTTGGGCGATTGCAGCAGCTCGCGACGGTCGGTGGCGATCAGACTGGCGACGGCGATGGTGTTCCGCTCGGCATCGGCGGCTGCAACCGCCACGCCCTCCAGGAAGAACGCTATCCACGACTCCCAATCGCCTTCAGTGCGGATGATCGACAGGCGGCGGTAATACTCGGCCTGGTGCTGTTTCAGGTAGCCGCTGAGGTACATCAACGGTTCGGCCAGCAGCTTCCAATGCTCCAGCAAGGCCGCAATCAGCAGGCGACCGATGCGGCCGTTGCCGTCCAGAAACGGGTGGATGGTCTCGAATTGCGCATGGACCAGTGCAATCTTGACCAGAGGTGGCAGGCCGTCCTTGGTTTCGTGGATGAACCGCTCCAGGTTGGACAGCAGTTCCGGTACGCGCTCGGGTGGCGGTGGCACGAACGCTGCATTGCCGGGCCGCGTGCCGCCGATCCAGTTCTGCGAATGCCGCAGTTCGCCGGGCTGTTTGCCTGCACCGCGTGCGCCATCGAGTAGTAGCCGGTGCGCCTCGCACAGCAGCCGCACGCTGATGGGTAGCCCCTTCGGGTCGCGCAGCTGCTCCTGGACCAGGCGGAATGCTCGAAAATCGGGTAGCCCGCAGCGCCTTCGATCCCCTGCGTCAGGAGATGTGCGCAGCAAGCTCTGGAAACCCTGGGCCCCAAGGCGGCCGTGTCCGGCGTCGATGCGACAGAGTACTTCGACGTGACCGTCGAGGGCGGCCGGATCATCCTCACACCTGTGCGGGTCCTGAAAGCCCAGGCTGTGCGTGAGAAGCTGGAGAAGCTCGGAATCACCGAGCAGGATGTCGAGGATGCCGTGGCCTGGGCACGGCAGTAATGCACAGGGTCGTCCTCGATACTCACGTCGTGCTGTCGGCACTGCTCTTTGGTGCCGGACGCTTGACTTGGATACGCTATGCCTGGCAGCACGACCAGTCGCACTGCGGTGTTGGTATGCGCCCGCGTAGCAGTTCCAGGGTCTGCTGCGAGGTATCCAGGGTGGCCTGTTGGGTGCTCAGCACGACACGGCCTCCAGCGTGTGGTCTTCGAAGTCGAGCACGAAATGGCTCGATGATGTCTCGTCATCTGTCTTGATCTCGAGTGCCAGGCAGGCGCCCCGCAATGTTGCGTGACGCAGATGGGCTTCTTTGCCCGCGACCCATGCGCTGCCGCTGACGTCCTGGTATTTTTGCTGCAGGTCGATCTGGTACAGGCGCCCGTCTGGCCCTTCCCATTCCCAGGGGCCCGCTACGCGGGCGGGGATGATCCATTTGTAGAGTTTGGTGCCGCCCAGTTCGAGCCGTTCGTCGGGTTTCCAGTCTCCCATGTCGAACGCATGGGAGATCACACGTGCACCGGGGCGCAGTTCATCGAGCAGCCGGGGCCGCAACTGGACATTGATCGAGTCCAGCAGATACAGGGTCACGACGGTGGCTTCGCTGAAATCCGTCGTGAAGAAGTCCTCTTCAATGAAATCGACGAGATATTCTGCCCTGGAATCCCCTGCGTACTCCATGGCCTCGGCAACCCGGCGCGGGTCGATGTCTACGCCAACGCCGCGCGCGCCACGGCTCAGTGCGGCGGCCACCGGGATACGGCCATCGCCCGAGCCCAGGTCGTAGAGTACGTCCTTGCGCCCCACGTCGGCAAATTCCAGTATGGCCTCGATCAAGGCCTCATCGGTGGGCACGAACGGTACATCGAGAAACAGATCCGGCCCGCTCGAATGGTCATCCAGATCATCAATCAAATCGCTGAACAAAGATCAATACCCGATAGAAAATAAAAAAGAAATGGGCTGCCTGCGCGCTGCGGTGGTGCGGGCTCATGGTCACGAAGTTCGGGCCTGCCCGACCATTGTCGCCAGGCGCGCACGCAGCCAGCCATAGCCGATGCGCTCCTGTTCCAGGCGCAGGCGTGCTTGCAGCCGATCCTGGCGCAAGTCGTCGTATAGCCTGCCTTCATCCGGGGTCAGGTGCAAGAGGGCCTGGTCGTGGCGCGCCGCGGGTGGCTCTTCGCCCCACTGTGCCTGATGGGCCAGCAAGGTCGGCCGGTCCATGAGCAACGATGCGGCGTGCGGGAAACGGCTGCGCAGGCTGTCCAGGATGGCAAAGCCGTGCGTGTCGATATCACCCCAGTAGTGCATGCGGCACTGGTTCAGCCAGCGGGCCTGGGCGAGCGCTTCCCAGCCATAGCCGGCGCCAAAGATCACGATGGCGTGCCCAATCGGGGGGAAAGCCAGAAAGTTCACCTCATTCTCGGTGATGAAAGCGTGCTCGATGGGCAGGTCGAGGGCGGCGAAGCTGTCGGCGTCCAGCGTGATGTCGGACAGGCCCGTGCAGCCGGGCAGATTGGGGAGCCGGGCATCGAGCAGGCGCAGGCGGATGCGCACGGGCTTGTCGCGAAACCCGTAGCGGCGGGCAAACTGGGCCACGCCCCGGGCATCCTGATCGATGGCTTCGGCAGGCAGGCTCAGGTCCAGCCACTGGGCCAGGGTGCTGCGATGGGCTTCGATGAACTTGCTGTCGATCCCCGGGGCGTCGACCTGGCGCAGGTAGACCCCGGGGCGCGGGTGAGCCTGGATCCAGGCGATGACGGCCAGCAGGCGCGACCATTGTCCGGCCAGGGCCAGCGCCTGCAGCGGGTGGCGCTGCAGCCACGGCAGCACATCCGGTTGCGTGCCGGCGGTCTGCTGCCAGAGTGCCTGGAACCGCCGGGCTTCGCTCGCCTTGCCCAGCAAGGCCAGGGCATCGTCCAGTGAATCGACCCAGATGGCTTCGGGCAGGCGTTGCCGGCCTTGCACCCTGTGTATCGATTCGCGCCAGGCGATGCGCAGGCGCGGCTGGGTGGTGATGTCCTGCACCCAGGTGCGCACGGCCTCGAATCGATCCCGCAGGTCGGCCGCCGAGGGTGACTTCAGCGACAGGCGCAGTGGCCAGTCGATAGCGTCGTCGGACACCGTGGCGCGCAGCAGCTCACCGCGCTGCCACAGGCGCTGCAGTTGCGTGTGGAAATCAGCGGGACGGCTCCAGTTCATGGGGTGCCTGCCCGGGCGGCGCTTTTCTGGCGGTGGTATTCCTCGATGCTCAGGCTGCGCAGCCGCGATTCACGCCCGCCCTCGTTGTGCACGAAGCCCACGCTGGCCACGTACGGTTCGATGATGTGGATTTTCTGCAACGGGGTGACGATGAGCAATTGCAGATTGAGCTGCCGGAAGAGCTCGAGCCCGTATTGCGCGGATTCATCCGAGCCGCGCCCGAAGGCCTCATCGATCACCACGAAACGGAATGAGCGTGAACGCACGGCCCCCCATTCGAGCCCGAATTGGTAGGCCAGGCTGGCGGCCAGCACCGTGTAGGCCAGTTTTTCCTTCTGGCCCCCCGACTTGCCACCAGAATCGGAATAATGCTCGTATTCGGCATCGTCTGCGCGCCAGCGTTCACTGGCGGAAAACAGGAACCAGTTACGCACGTCGGTGACTTTCTGCATCCAGCGCCGGTCGATCTCGGCCATGCCTTCGCGGCCCCGAAAGCGGTCGATGATGGCTTTCACCAGAAGAAACTTTGCTTCCGAATACTGCTCGTCTTCCGAGCCGCTCAGGGCGCCTTCGGTGCAGGCCCTCAGGTCTTGCTGGAAGTCGCGGATTTCGGCATCGGGGCTGGTCTGGGCCATCAGCCGGATGTAGCGCCCCGGGTTGTAGTCGATGGCCTGCAGCGACTGGTTGATGAGGTCGACCCGCTCTTTGATGGTTTCACGCTCACGTGCAAGCTGGGCATTGAAATTGGCGATTTCATTGATGGTATTGACGTTGAGCAGTTCCTTGAAGCGGGCTTCGAAGCGCGGCAGGTCATCGCGCTGCAGATCTGCCATCAAGCGCTCGAATTCGGGCAATGCCGCCAGACTGACGTCGATTTCGGTGGTTTCCGCCCTGAAGGCTTCCTTGAAGCCGCGCATGGCGTTGATGATGCGTTCGGTCAGGCGCGCCAGGCGCCGGTCTCCGGCGTCGATGCGCCCCTGCAGCCAGCTGCGCACGTCCTGCTCGCGATTTTCGCTGGACTCGACGCTGAGCTGGTGCTCGCCCAGTGCCTCGGCGCGCCAGCCATCCAGGCGGGCCAGCAAGGCTTCGTCCAGTGGCGCCTGGGCGCGCAGTTCGGTGGCCTGGACATGCAGTGCGTGGGCCGTTTCGCGTTTGCTGCGGATCTCTCCACGCCTGCCCTGTGCCTGGGCGAGATCGTCCTCGAGTGTCTGCAGATCACGCCGGGCCTGTGCCAGCTGGTTTTCCAGTTCCCTCAGGGTATCGGAAGCGGCCTTGAGGCGGTCGCGTTCCTCGGTGAGCCGGGCGATTTCATGCGCCGGACCCTGCCAGTCGATCTCGCTGTAGTGGGTGAACACTTCGAGTTTGGCCAGGGCCTCCAGCTGATTCTGGCACTGCCGGCGCTGCTGTTGTGCGTGTGCGATGCGCTGGCCTGTGTCGCCCAGATGCTGCTCCAGATGCGTGCGTTCGTCGCGCAGCGTGCGCAATTTGTCGGCGTTGCTCCAGCCCAGCACGTAGCGGCTGCGATCGTCGATGCGGCGTCGGTCGTCTTTCTCGTGACGCCCGCCTGGGTCCTTGATCTGGCCGGCCCGGGTCACGGCCCGCGCCTCGCGGCGGAACTGGTCGAGGTCGTCGCAGCAGGCGACGTCGAAGCGGCGCTGCAACTCGTGTTCCAGCCACTCGTAGTGGGGCGTGTCGGGTTTGATGAGCAGCTTGCGCACCAGCGAGTATGGATGCATCTGGCCGGCTTGTGGCAGCGTCTTGGGCCGACGCACATGAAAATACACCAGGCGTGCGCCCAGATGCTGGCGTTCCACCCAATCGGCCACGGCACGGTAATGGAGGTCGGGCACCAGCAGTGACAGGCCAAAACCACGCAGCAGGCGTTCGGCCGCGCCTTCCCAGTCGCGCTCATCATCGCGCACCTGGATCAGCTCGCCGGCAAAGGGCAGTTCATCTTCCTGGATGGCCAGCGCATCGCACAGCGCCTGGCGGATCCGGATCTGTACGGTATCGATATTGCTCTTGCGGCGTGCCAGGCTGTCGATCTCGGTGGTCAGGGCGGCGTGTTCCTCGCGCCCTTTGCGCAGAATGAATTCGTCTTCCCGTTCGCTGTTTTCATGTTCGGCAAGGTCCGAGCGCAGGTGTTCGGCGCGCGTGACGATGGCGTGTTGCTGGGTCATGAAGGCCGCTTCATCCGCCGGCGGTGTCTCGCTGATGCGGGCCAGCAGTTCGGCGTGGGCCTGTGCCTTGCGCTCGCGCTGCGTCTTGACGGCGTCGAGGCGCTGCAATTCGGCGGCCAGTTGCTCCAGCCGGTCTCCACCGTTCTCGCGCAGGGCCCGTTCGAGGCTTGCCTGGGTGGCCCGCGCCTGGTCGCGCTGCGTACCCAGGCCATCGATCTGGGCATTGAGCCGTGCGGCATCCTGGTCCAGGATTTCCAGGCGGCGCTCGAGCAGCGCAGCCTTGAGGCCTGCAAAATAAGGACGCAGGGCCTCACGCCCGGTGCGCAGGTGCTCGACTTCCGTTGCGATGGCCAGATGGTGCTGGCCGTCTTCCACCAGGGGGTTCAGCAGGTCGATCTGGTGCCTGGCCTTGAGCACCGCCTGGTGAGCGCGGTCGAGGTCTTCAAAATGCCCCAGTAGCGCCTGGATGCGCCCGGCCACCTCGAAGGGTTCGAGCATGTGGTGGCGCACGAAGTCCGTCAGGTTGCCGACGGACTTCATCGATACCGTCTGGTGAAAGAGTTCCAGCGCCTGTTCGTGGTCGATGCCGAAGCGCCGTCGAAACCAGGCGCCGTAGGGCGGAAAGCTGTCGCTGAGCTCGCAGCCCAGGGCCCGCAACCGGGTGCGCAGGCCACTGATGTCGGTGCCGAATCCGGAAAAATCCCTGGCAATCGACAGGCTTTTTTCGGTGGCCACGAACAGGCGTGCCGGCTGGCCCTGTGGTTCGCGAAACCAGAAGACCTGGGCCAGGGTCACCACCTGATCGTAGCCTTCGTTGCGAAACACCCCGAGGACCACGCTGTAGCTGGAGGCATCGCGCAGGGCGACGGGGCGCGTGCTGCCGGTGGTTTCACTGCGCTCGCTCTTGTAGTGGCCCAGCACATAGGAGCGCAACGAGCGCTCGCGGGTCTCGGCGCCGGCGGCCTTGTTGTAGGCAATGCGCTGCGGCGGCACCAGCAGGGTCGTGAGCGCGTCCACCAGCGTGGATTTGCCCGAGCCGATGTCACCGGTGAGCAGACCGTTGCGGCCATCGAGCTCATGGCTCCAGACCTGCTGGTCGAAAGTCCCCCAATTGAAGACTTCCAGCCGCTGCAGGCGAAATCCGACGCGACTGTCATCGGCCACGAAATCCAGTTCCGGCAGCAGGGGACTATTCATCGGTCTGCACGCTGCCGGTCTGGGGGACACGGCCTGCATCGCCTTGCGCGCCGGGCTCGCCGAACTCGTCGGGTGCCTCGGATGCCTCGGATACGTCGGACTGGCCGTCATGGCCGGCCACGAGGTTCTGGTAGCTTGCCAGGTGTGCGTCCAGGCCCGCCAGCCACTGGGCGTCGACAAAGGCCTTGATGATGCGCCTGACTTCGTAATGCCGTGCCTGCTGGCCCGGGCTTGCCGTGGGCTTGAGCCGGCGCAGGAAGCCAAGCTCGACCACCTTGCCTATGGTGGCGTCGACCTGATCGATCAGGCGGGCTTCATTGCTGCCATCAGGCAGGAAGACCCGTATCAGCTCGACGATGTCCTCGCGGGACAGCACCAGCCGGGTATCGCCGCCACCAGCGTCGGACTCCGCCATGCGCTTGCGCAGCAGGGCCAGCATGAGGCTGACAGGGTATGACAGGGCTCGCCGCGCAACCAGGCGCGGCAGTGGCGCCCGGGCATCGCCCTCTTCCGGTGTCGCGCGGCCCCTGAAATAGGCGTACCCTTCGGCTTCATCGAGCACCAGGTCGAGCAGCAGCACGGCCGCCTGTTCGCGCACACGGGCCTGCAGACCCATCAGGCTGGACCACAGCAACGGGTCGTCTTGACGATAGAGCACGCCCTTGAGCAGGTGCACCATCAGCCGCGACAACTCGGGTACTGCCGAAGAAGGCGCATTGCGCTCGAGTGCGCCGCTGTCATCGGGCGCATCGAGGCCGTCGGGGAAGTCGTCGGGCGAGGAAGGCATCGTGGTTTTCATGGGTTCATTGTGCAGCAAACGGCTTTCAGCGGGTGAAGATCACACGCGGCATGCGGGCCCGGCGCAGGATGTCTGACCCTGCAGCATCCTGCGTGACCCATTCGATCGTGTCCTGCGTGCTTTCATCTATGGTGGCCCTGAGGCCTTCGGTTCGGGTCGGGTGGCCATGGGCCAGTTCGAGCCAGGCGACCAGTTCTGCCAGCCCTTGTTGCAGGGGCTGTGTCTCGAGCAGGGCGCGCAGGGTGATCTGGCGCTCCTGGCGCAAGGCGTGCCGTACCGTCTGGTACAGACGTGCCCTGTCGATGACGTGCTGATCGAACAGGCGTGTGGTGTCGATTTCGCTGGCATCGCCGGCCTGCAGCACGATTTCTGCCAGCCGGGGGCGGATGCCGGGCGTGTACAGGGGGCGCTCGAGCGGCAGGGTGATGTCCACACCCATGCGATCGATCTGCATCACGTTGCCTTTGGGCGGGGTGGTGCGCAGGGCCAGTGCCCTGGCCTCGATGTTGCGCAGCAGATCGAGAATGCGGCGGTTTTCGTGGAAGGCACGGTCATCCAGGAACCGGCGCAATTGCTGTGACAACTGGGCAACGGTGCGCTGGGTGTGCTCGCCGGCTTCGAGCCAGTCGTGGTGAACCCGGCGCAGACGCGGTTCGGGCTCCAGCGCCTGCACTGAAGGCAGGCCGAGGATGTGGTCGAGCCGCTCGGACAGTTCTTCCTGGCGGCGGCTGGACATCAGGAAATCCCAGAAGGCGTGGAAGCTGCGGCCCTGGTCGGAATCGCCGATGGCATCGCGCTTACCCATGATGTCATCGAGCAGGGCCCCCTTGCTGCCTTCCCAGAGCGCGATCTTTTCCCGGACGCTGCGATCCAGTTGGCGAAAATTGTGTTCGACCTGCCGGAAATCGCTCAGGAGTTCACGCGCCAGTTGCTGGAACTGCAGGAAACGGTCCTTGATGGCCGTGTCATCCAGCAGGGGGACATCGCCCGCCAGTACCCGGGCGATGTCGCCGTCGATCTCGCTGCGCTTGCGGCGCAGGTCGGCCAGCCGCCGGGCAGGGTCGGTTTCGGTGCCCGTGCTGATCTGTTCGAGCAGCGCAAACAGCGTCAGCAGGCGGGATTCTGTTCCCACGAAAGGCCGTTCGGTCAGCGAGACCAGCCAGGCGATGGCTTTTTCAGTGGCGGGCGTCAGGTCGAACTGCGCTTCGTCCGTGCCCGGTCTGTAGAACTTGCGCAGCCACCCCTTGTCCGGGGCGCACCAGTCATTCAGATAATCGGTTGCACTTTTTGGGTAAGCCTCGGCGCCGAGCTGTTCGCGCAGGGCGAACAATTCATCTTCGAGCATTTCGGCCAGATCGGCTTCGCTCATGGTGCGCACGTTGGGGACGATGAAGACCCGATGCAGAAAACTGGCCACCAGGGGGGCGTGGGGCGAGGCCAGCAAGCGCCAGGCGGGGTTGTGATCCCGGAAAGCCGTGAGGGTGGAATGATCGAGCGCCATCAGAGTCTGCCGTCCGCATGCCCGGATTATCGCATGAAGACCCGCTGGCCCGGTTTCTGGTGCATAGCCCCGCCTCGTGATTCTGTGGCAAAATACTGTTCATACATACAGTATTCGTCACCATTCGGGCCACCATGAATCAAGCTGCCTTTTCATTTTCTGCTGCGCCGGCACCGCGCCCGGCCACTGTGGCAGGGGCCATGCAGTCGGTGTCCGCCATCCAGGGGGTGTGGCGTGGCACCGAAATCAGTCGTGCGCCTGCCGCCGTGGTGCCTACGGGCTGGGCGCAACTGGATTGCGAACTGCCAGGGGGCGGCTGGCCCTGCCAGTCGCTCGTCGAAGTCCTGGCTGCGCAACCTGCCATCCTCGAATGGCGCCTGCTGGGTCCTGCGCTGCGCCAGCGTGCCGCGCAGGGCGGGCAGGTGGTCGTGGTCGGGCCGCCTCACCAGCCCGGCCTGCCGGGGTTGCAACAGATCGGGCTCGAGACACGCCGTTTCGTCTGGGTCCAGGCACAGACGCCCGCCGAGCGGCTCTGGGTCACCGAGCAGCTGATCCGGGCCAATGCCTGTGGCGCCATCATTGCCTGGTTGCCACAGGCGCGGCCCGAACACATCCGGCGCCTGCAGGTCTGTGCGCAGTCCAATCAGGGGCTGGTGTTCCTGTGCAGGCCGGCCTGCTGCCCGATTGGGTGCTTCAGCTGCACATTCTCAAGCGCCGTGGCCCCACGCTCCACCAGCCGATTGCCTTGCCGTCCATACCCGGCGCCCTGGCCTCGGTCCTCACACCCCGCCTGCTGCATCCCGGCCAGCCGTTTTCCCGCGAGGTACCTGTCCATGCTGTGGGCTGCCCTGTCCTTGCCCTGCACGCCCGGCGCAACCCCACCGCCCAATGAGGCCCTGCATGCGCTGGCGATCTGGGCCTTGCAGTTCACCCCTCGGGTTGCCATCGCCGATGAGGCCGTGGTCCTCGAAGCCGAGGCCAGCACGCGCCTGTTTGGCGGGCGCCGCGCGCTGCACGAGCGCATCGCTGCCGAAGGCCGCGAGATGGGCATGGCGGCACTTGCCTGGGCGCCCAACAGCCTGGCTGCACTGGCCTGTGTCCGTGCCGGGGTGCTCAACGGGGTACGCCAGCCGCTGCAGCAGGTTCTGGATCCCCTGCCCATGGATGTATTGACGGCCGTCCGGCCGCACCGGCTCACCCTGGCGCAGCTGGGGTGTCATACCCTGGGCGATGTGCACGGTCTGCCACGCGGTGGTCTCAACCGGCGTTTTGGCCGGGTGCTTCTCGATGCGCTCGACCAGGCCTACGGTCTGCGCCCCGAGGTTCATCACTGGGTCGAACTCCCGGACACCTTCCATGCTCGGCTCGAACTGGTCACACGCGTAGACGCCGCCCCGGTATTGCTGTTCGGTGCGCGCCGCCTGCTGGTGCAGCTGTGCGGCTGGCTGGCGGCACGGCATGCGGGCATTGCGGCGTTCACGCTGCACTGGGCGCATGATGTCGCGCGCGCACATCAGGCAGGCGAAGCCGGTGAACTGACCATCCGCACGGCGCAGCCGATGCGCGAGGTCGAACACCTGTGCCGGCTGCTGGCCGAACATCTGGCCCGTGTCAGGCTGCAGGCCCCGGTGGGTGAACTGGCCCTCGAGGCGCTCGAGGTCGTGCCGTTGCCGGCGCACAGCGCCTCGCTGCTGCCCGACGGGCAGGCGGCTGGCGGATCACTGGCCCGGGTGCTCGAGCGTATTGCGGCCCGTCTGGGCCCCGGGCGGGTGTGGCAGCCGGTGCTGTGCGAAGACCATCGTCTCGAATGGATGCAGCACTGGCAGCCGGCACCGCAGCCGGTGCCCGGGCCCCAGGCTGCCCCTCCCCGGATACCACAGCCAGGTTTCATCCTGTCCGAGCCCCTGCAACTCGCGGTGCACGGCAACCGCCCCATCTACCAGGGGCCGCTCAGGCTGCTGGCGGGGCCCCATCGCATCGAAGGCGGCTGGTGGCATCGGGTCGATGAGGCCACCAACCACCATGTCGAGCGCGATTACTGGGTGGCATTCAGTCAGTATGCGGGGGTGCTCTGGATCTATCAGGTGCGCCTGGCCGGGGATGCCACCGCCTGGTACCTGCATGGGATATTTGCCTGAGGATCCCATGGTCACTGCATCGTCCTTCCTGCCGGCGTCCTCGGCCCTGCCAGGCTATGCCGAGCTCAGGTGCCTGAGCAACTTCTCGTTCCTGCGCGGTGCAAGCCACCCTGAAGAACTGGTCGAACGCGCCTGGCAACTGGGCTACAGCGCGCTGGCCCTGACCGACGAATGCTCGCTGGCCGGCATGGTGCGTGCCCATGTGGCTGCCCGGGCCCATGGTCTGAAACTGCTGGTGGGCAGCCAGTTCGAGGTCTGTGCCAGCGTGCCGCCCGGTCCGTTCACGCTGGTTGTGATGGCCTGCAACGGCAATGGGTACGGCAATCTGTGCGAATTCATCACCCGCCTGCGGCGTGCCTCACCAACCAAGGGGCAATATCAGTTGCGGGCCGACGATGTCGATCCGCAGGCCCTGGCAGATTGCGTCGTGCTCGTTGCGGCCCATCGAACGGCCTCGACCGAACAGCTTCTGGCGGTGGCGCGCTGGCTGCTGGATCGTTTCATGGGGCGCTGCTGGCTGGCGGCAGAGCTGTTGTGCAGCCTCGATGACGAAATGTGGCTGCACCGTCTGCACGAAGTCAGTGCACTGACGGCCATTCCGCTGGTGGCCTGTGGTGATGTCCACATGCATGTGCGCTCGCGCAAGATGCTGCAGGACATTCTTGCCGCGATTCGCCTGGGCAAGCCGCTTGCGCGCTGCGGATACGGCCTGCAGCCGAATGCCGAGCGGCACCTGCGTTCGCGCCTGCGCCTGGCCCGGATCTATCCGGCCGAACTGCTGGCCGAGACCCTGAGGGTGGCCGCACGCTGTGATTTCAATCTCGATGAACTGCGTTACCAGTATCCCGACGAGGTCGTGCCGTCAGGGGACACCCCGGCCAGCCATTTGCGTCGCCTCACCTACGAAGGCGCAGGGCGGCGCTGGCCAGATGGCATTGCCGCCAAAGTACAGGGGCAGATCGAGCACGAACTGGCGTTGATCACCGAACTCGGCTATGAGCCCTATTTTCTCACCGTGGCCGATATCGTGGCCTTTGCGCGCTCGCGCCAGATCCTCTGCCAGGGGCGCGGCAGTGCGGCCAACTCGGTGGTCTGCTATTGCCTTGGCATCACCGAAGTGGATCCCGCCCGCATGGCCGTGCTGTTCGAGCGCTTCATCAGTCGCGAGCGCAATGAGCCTCCCGACATCGATGTGGATTTCGAGCACGAGCGGCGCGAAGAGGTCATCCAGTACCTGTATCGCAAGTATGGCCGCACGCGCGCGGCCCTGACCGCCGTGGTGATCCGCTACCGGCCTAAAAGTGCCATCCGTGACGTGGGCAAGGCGCTGGGTTTCGATGCGGCCGTTCTGGATGTGCTGGCGCGCGGGCAGCGCTGGTGGGATGGTCGCGAGATCGCGCCCGAGCGGCTGCTCGAGGCAGGTCTGTCACCCGATAGCCTCGGGGTACGCCAGCTATTGCGCTTTGCCGGGCAACTGGTGGGTTTCCCCCGTCATCTGGGCCAGCATGTGGGGGGCTTCGTGCTCACGCGCGGGCCGTTGGCGCGCATGGTGCCGATCGAGAATGCCGCCATGGAAGGCCGCACCGTGATCGAATGGGACAAGAACGATCTCGATGAGATGGGCCTGCTCAAGGTGGATGTGCTTGCTCTGGGCATGCTCACGGCCATCCGCAAGGCCCTGGCCCTGATCGGCGAGCGCAAGGGTGGCGTGTTCGAGTTGCAGGACATCCCGGCCGAAGACCCCGAAACCTACGATATGATCTGCCGTGCGGACACCATCGGCGTGTTCCAGATCGAAAGCCGCGCGCAGATGAGCATGCTGCCGCGCCTGCGGCCGCGGTGCTACTACGATCTGGTCATCGAAGTGGCCATCATCCGCCCGGGGCCGATCCAGGGCAACATGGTCCATCCTTATCTCAACAGGCGCCAGGGCAGGGCGCCCGTGCGCTATCCCGGCGAAGCCCTGCGCGAGGCGCTGGGCCGTACCCTCGGGGTCCCCATTTTTCAGGAACAGGTGATGCAGGTTGCCGTGCTCGCGGCCGGGTTCACCCCCGGCGAGGCCGACCAGTTGCGTCGTTCCATGGCGGCATGGCGGCACAGCGGCAACCTCGATGCATATCATGCCCGGCTGGTCGATGGCATGCTGGCCCGTGGCTATGAACGCGCTTTTGCCGAGTCGATCTTCGAGCAGATCCGGGGTTTTTCAGAATACGGCTTTCCGGAAAGCCACGCGGCCAGCTTTGCGTTGCTGGTTTATGCGTCATGCTGGATCAAGCGGCACCACCCGGCCGAGTTCCTGGCCGCCATGCTCAACAGCCAGCCGCTGGGTTTCTACAGCCCCGATCAGCTCGTGCAGGACGCACGTCGGCATGGCGTGCAGGTGCGTGCGGCCGATGTGCTGGCAAGCGATTGGGACTGCACCCTCGAAGGGGCAGGGGATCCGCCGGTGGTGCGGCTGGGCTTGCGCATGGTTTCCGGGCTGCCGCAGGCCGCCGTGGGGCGCATCATGGCCGCGCGCGCCCAGGCCTTGTTCGTGGACGCCGAAGATCTGGCCCGGCGCGCGGCGCTGGCCACCCACGAGATGCGCCGGCTGGCGGGGGCGGACGCCCTGGCCAGCCTGTCAGGCCATCGGCGCCAGCAGGTCTGGGACGCTTCGGTGCCCAGTGCCATCCCCCGGCTCTTGCGCGATGCGCCCATCGTCGAAGAAGGCCTCGAATTGCCGCCCGCCCCAGAGGGCGAAGAAATTGTGTTCGATTACGCGAGCACGGGCCTGACGCTGCGCCGTCATCCGCTCGAGCTGCTGCGGCCGCTGTTGCGCAAGCGTCGCCTGCAAAGCGCACACGAACTCCAGGGCCTGGCCAACGGCAGTCGGGTACGCTGCTGCGGTATCGTCACGCTGCGCCAGCAGCCGCGCACGGCCAAGGGCGTAGTCTTCATTTCGCTCGAAGATGAAACCGGGGTGGTGCAGGTCATCGTCTGGCAGACGCTGCGCGAACGCCAGCGCGCCGAACTGCTGCAATCCAGGCTGCTGGCGGTGCATGGCCGCTGGCAGCGTCAGGATGGGGTGTGCAATGTGGTGGCGACGCGTCTCGCCGATCTCACCCCGCTGCTCGGGCGGCTGGCCGACGGGGCCAGCAAGAGTCGCGATTTTCATTGAGCCGTCTGGCAGGCGCCCCGAACCCGCCGGCATATCCCTGTTAAAATCAGTTTGGCGGGCCCCTTCGCATGGTTCGGCGGTCAACCTGGTCAGGTCGGGAACGAAGCAGCCACAGCCGTGCAGAACCAGTGCCGAAGTCAGGCTCGCCTCTTTGTTTTCCTTCTGGCAAGGCGCCTGTGAGCTATCTCGTTCTGGCGCGCAAATGGCGCCCCCGCACTTTCGAGACCCTGGTTGGCCAGGAACACGTGGTCCGTGCGCTCACCCATGCGCTGTCGTCCGGTCGGCTGCACCATGCGTGGCTGTTCACGGGCACCCGGGGTGTGGGCAAGACCACGCTGTCGCGCATTCTGGCCAAGTCGCTCAATTGCGAACAGGGGGTCACCGCACAGCCCTGTGGCCATTGCCAGGCGTGCACCGAAATCGATGCCGGGCGCTATGTCGATTACATCGAACTGGATGCCGCCTCCAATCGGGGGGTCGATGAAATGACCCAGTTGCTCGAGCAGGCCATTTATGCGCCTTCAGCGGGGCGCTACAAGGTCTACATGATCGACGAAGTCCACATGCTGACCGGCCATGCCTTCAACGCCATGCTCAAGACGCTCGAAGAGCCGCCCGGGCACGTCAAGTTCATCCTGGCCACCACGGATCCCCAGAGGATTCCTGTCACGGTACTGTCACGCTGCCTGCAGTTCAACCTCAAGCAGATGACGGTGCCGGCCATGGCCGAGCACCTGGCCCATGTGCTCGAAGACGAATCCATCGAGGCCGAACCCCAGGCCCTGCGCCTGCTGGCGCAGGCGGCGGCAGGCTCCATGCGCGACGCCCTGTCGCTGGCCGACCAGGCAATTTCATATGCGGCGGGCCCGCTCACGGCCGCTGTGGTGGGCGAGATGCTGGGCACGCTCGATCAGCATCAGCTGGTGCGGCTGGCGCAGGCACTGGCGGCACATGATGCGGCCGGTGTGCTGGCCGTGGCCGATGATCTCCTGGCGCGCGGTCTGTCCTTTCGGGCTGCACTGGGCGATCTGGCCACCTTGCTGTCGCGGGTGGCCATGACCCGGCAACTGGGCCAGGCGCCCGCAGACGACCCGCAGGCCGATGATCTCATGGCTTTGGCCGGGCGCCTCTCGCCGGATGTCCTGCAACTGTTCTACACGGTTGCCGTGCACAGCCGGGCCGAGCTCGCCCTGGCGCCCGACGAATATGCCGGCTTTGTCATGGCCTGCCTGCGCATGCTGGCCCTGGTGCCGGCACCAGAAGCCGCCACCGCGGATATGGCCAATGCGGGGCAGCATCCCGGGTCATCCGAACCGTCTGAACCGTCTGAATCGTCTGAATCGTCTGAATCGTCTGAATCGTCTGAATCGTCTGAATCGCCCATCTCGTCCGGTAAGCCTGACGGTTCTACAGTGGCGTCCACAAAAGGCGCCGATACGGCTGAAATGCCTCCAGGTCGAGCTTTGCCCGAGCCGCCCTTGCCCGGGCCATCCCGGGCCAGGCAGACCCCACGGTCAGCGCAGATCCCGCCGTCAGAGCAGGCTACAGCCGAAAAGGAAGCGTCGAAAGACGCCGCTGATACCGGGCATTCTCTGGGCCCGGATTCTGCAGGCCCGGACCCCGTCCGGATAGCGCCCCGCGAGCATGCTGCTCCAGTTCGGGACATCGCCGTCGAACCGCCCGAGCGCGCTGTTGCAGTTCAGGGCATCACCGTCGAGCCCATTCCAGGCCATGCTCCAGCCCAGCACGCCCCCACAGAAATCGATGGCCCGCCCTGGGATCTGGATGACGACCCGATCCCGGATGCCGATTTTGCTGCAGCCATGCCGGATGACCCGGTGGATCTGCCGATCCGGTCTGCCGAGCTGTCTGCCGAACTTGCAGGGGGCCGGCGCAGCCGGGTACGGTCGAAGAAACCGGCTCCAGACCCCGCTGCCATGACCCCGCAGGCCTGGCCCGAACTGGCTGCGCGCCTGCCCGTGACCGGTGCCGCCCGCGCGCTCGCCCTGAACAGTGAATGGGTGGCGGCCGATGACACGCAGATCCGTCTGCGGGTGGCGATTCGCACGCTATCGGGCGGGGGCGGGCAGGAACGCCTGCGTACGGTCCTCTCCGAACACTACGCGCGCGTCCTGCGCCTCGCCATCGAATACGGTGAAACGGGCGAGGATACGGCGCATGCGGTCAGCGAGGCGGAACAGGCCCGCCGCCAGGATGATGCCGAGCGTGCCGCCGAAGGCCACCCCCTGGTACAGGCTCTGGGCAAGCAGTTTGGCGCCCGGATCATTCCTGGCTCGGTACGCCCGGCCTGAAGCCATGGCCCATTTTTAGTCGAACGACACGAGAACCCTGAAATGATGAAGAACCAGATTGCCGGCCTGATGCGCCAGGCGCAGCAAATGCAGGAAAACATGAAGAAGGCCCAGGATGCCCTGGCTGATGTCCTGGTCGAAGGCGCAGCAGGCGGTGGGCTGGTCAAGGTGAGCATGAACTGCAAGTATGACGTCAAGCGGGTCACCATCGACCCCACGCTGTTCGATGACGACCGCGACATGATCGAAGACCTGGTGGCCGCCGCATTCAATGATGCCCAGCGCAAGGCAGAAGCCACGGCCCAGGAAAAGATGGCCTCCGTGACCGCCGGCATGTCCTTGCCCGCAGGCATGAAGCTGCCCTTCTGATGCCCGCTCCGCTGTCCGAACCCGAACCCCTGCGGGTACTGGTCGAGGCCCTGCGTGCCTTGCCCGGCGTCGGGGTGCGCACCGCAAGGCGCATGGCCTACCACCTGCTGCAGCACAATCCACAGGCTGCGGTCCAGTTGGGTGCTGCCTTGCAGGGGGCGGTCGAAGGCCTGCAGCACTGTCAGCAATGCCACTCGTTTTCGCAGGAGCCGGTGTGCCCGGTCTGTCGCGATGCCGAACGGGATGCCTCATTGCTGTGCGTGGTCGAAAGCCCGGCTGACCAGCAGGTGATCGAATCCAGCCATGGCTATGACGGCCTGTACTACGTCTTGATGGGGCGGCTGGCGCCGCTCGAAGGGGTGGGCCCCGAACAGGTCCGTTTTGCCGAACTGCGTGCCCGGGCGACCGATGGTGTCGTGCGGGAAGTCATTCTGGCCACCAGCTTCACGGCCGAGGGCGAAACTACCGCCTATTACCTGGCCGACATGCTGCGCGCCCAGGGGCTGAAGGTCAGCCGCCTGGCGCGTGGCGTACCCAGCGGCAGCGAGCTCGAATACGTGGATGCCGGGACCCTGGCCTGGGCCCTGATGGAGCGGCGCGGAACCTGAACGGGCTCAAGGGTTCGTTGGTATAGCGCGAAACCCAGGTGGGTGGCGGGCGGGCGGGTTCAAGGGCCTGTTGCGCGCCCTGCGCCCAGCAGAGCATCCAGCTGCAGGGCGTCGGCCGTGAACAGGCGGATGCCCTCGGCCAGTTTTTCGGTGGCCATGGCATCCTGGTTGAGTTGCGTGCGAAAAGCCACTTCGTTGCTGGCCTGCCACTCGGGCGCCTGCGTCTTGGCCTGATCGGCACCGAGCCGTGCGGGCAGTGGATCGGTGCTGGCCGCCAGTTCGGCCATCAGCGCCGGGCTGATGGTGAGCAGATCGCAGCCTGCCAGCGCGCGGATCTGGCCGATGTTGCGGAAACTGGCCCCCATGATCTGGGTGCCCAGGTTGTAGGCCTTGAAATAATGGTAGATGCGGGTGACGGACTGTACGCCGGGGTCGTTCGCGCCGGCATGCGCGGCTTCATCCCAGGTGGCCCCGGCTGCCTTTTTGTGCCAGTCGTAGATGCGGCCCACGAACGGCGAAATCAGCGTGACGCCAGCCTGGGCACAGGCAATGGCCTGTGGCAATGAAAACAGCAGGGTCAGGTTGCAGTGTATGCCTTCGGTTTCAAGTACCCGTGCCGCCTGTATGCCTTCCCAGGTCGAGGCCAGCTTGATCAATACCCGATCGCGGGTGATGCCGGCTGCCTCGTAGAGCGCGATGATGTGGCGCGCCCGCTCGATGCTGGTCTGGCTGTCGAAGGACAGCCGGGCGTCAACCTCGGTCGAGACCCGGCCGGGCACGATGGCCAGGATTTCACGCCCGAACGCCACCAGCAGGTGATCGAGTTGTTCGGACAGACTGGCCGTGTGGTGATCGCGCAGGACCTGGTCGAGCAGGGGACGGTACCGTTCCTGCTGCACGGCCTTCAGGATCAGCGTCGGGTTGGTGGTGGCGTCGGTGGGCTGCCAGGCCTGCATGGCGTCGAAGTCGCCCGTGTCGGCGACCACGGTGGTCAGTGCGCGCAGCGCATCCAGTTGATGGGGCATGTTGCAATAAACCTGTGATTTGAAAACTGTTCAATGGGCAAGCGCCGGACTACGCGGGGCAACCGATGGAGTGCATCGGGCGCACTGTATAATGCGAAGGTTTAACATCCGTTTCGCATCCGGGGTCATATCTTGCTGCCGTCAATCTTTCCCGAGGGGCCTGCCGGTCACTCACCAGCAATTCTTGCCTTGGCTGACGGTACCATATTCCGGGGCGTATCCATAGGTGCGCAAGGTTATGCCGTTGCCGAGGTCGTCTTCAACACGGCCATGACGGGCTACCAGGAGATCCTCACCGATCCCAGCTACAGTGGCCAGATCGTCACATTCACCTATCCGCATATCGGCAACACCGGTGTGAATGACGAAGACGTGGAATCCGATCGCGTCCACGCAGCCGGGCTGGTGGTGCGCGATTGCCCGGCCCGGATGTCGAATTTTCGGGCGGTGCGCAGTCTGCCCGAATATCTGCAGGCCGAAGGCATCGTCGCCATTTCAGGTATCGACACGCGCAAGCTCACGCGCATTTTGCGCGATCGCGGGGCCCAGGGGGCCTGCCTGTTCGTTGGTGATGATATCGAGCGGGCTGTCGAACTGGCACGCAGTTTCGGTGGCATGGAAGGCCAGGATCTCGCCCTGAAGGTCAGCACCCCCAGCGCAGCCACCTGGGAACAGGGCACCTGGCAACTGGGCGGTGGTTATCAGGCATCGGGCCAGCCGCTCTACGAAGTCATTGCCTACGATTATGGCATCAAGGCCAACATCCTGCGCCTGCTGGCCGACCGGGGCTGCCGCATTACGCTGGTGCCGGCCACCACGCCGGTGGCAGAGGTCCTGGCCCGCCAGCCCGATGGCGTATTCCTGTCCAATGGGCCCGGTGATCCGGCGGCCTGCGACTACGCGGCACAGGCCAGCAAGGCCATCATCGAGCGCGGTATTCCGCTGTTCGGCATCTGCCTGGGTCAGCAGGTGCTCGGGTTGACCCTGGGCGGGCGCACGGTCAAGATGAAATCGGGCCATCATGGGGCCAACCACCCCGTACAGGAACTGGCCACCGGGCGCGTGTTCATCACCAGCCAGAATCATGGTTTCACCGTCGATGGCGACAGCCTGCCCGCCAATGCGCGCGTCACCCATGTGTCGCTGTTCGACGGCAGCCTGCAGGGCTTCGAACTCACCGACAAACCCGTGTTCTGCTTCCAGGGGCACCCTGAAGCCAGCCCCGGGCCGCACGACATCAATGTGCTGTTCGACAAATTCATCGAACTCATGACGCAGTACAAGGCCCAGGCGGCGCATCAAGCATAAGCATCCCGATCAAAGCATCCCGATCAAGCACAAGCATCCCGATCAAGCATCCCGGCCATCCCACATGCCCAAACGTTCAGACATCCAAAGCATCCTCATCATCGGGGCCGGCCCCATCATCATCGGCCAGGCTTGCGAATTCGATTATTCAGGCGCTCAGGCCTGCAAGGCCCTGAAGGCCGACGGTTTTCGCACCATTCTGGTGAACAGCAATCCGGCCACCATCATGACCGACCCCGATACGGCCGACGTCACCTATATCGAACCCATCACCTGGCAGGCGCTCGAAAAAATCATTGCCATCGAGAAGCCCGACGCGGTGCTGCCCACCATGGGTGGCCAGACGGCCCTGAACTGCGCCCTGGATCTGGCCCGTCACGGGGTGCTCGAGCGCCATGGGGTCGAGCTGATCGGCGCCAATGCCGAGGCCATCGAAAAAGCCGAAGATCGCCTCAAGTTCAAGGATGCCATGACGGCCATCGGGCTCGAGTCGGCCAAGTCGGGCATTGCGCACAGCATGGATGACGCCTGGGCCGTACAGAAGCGGATTGCAGCCGAGCTGGGCAATTCCGGCTTTCCCATGGTGGTGCGCCCCAGCTTCACCCTGGGCGGCACGGGCGGCGGCATCGCCTATAACGCCGAAGAGTTCGAGACCATCTGCCGCAGGGGGCTCGAAGCGTCTCCCACGCACGAGCTGCTGATCGAAGAATCGCTGCTGGGCTGGAAAGAATTCGAGATGGAGGTGATTCGCGATTGTGTTGACAATTGCATCATTGTCTGCTCGATCGAGAACCTCGATCCCATGGGGGTGCATACGGGCGATTCGATCACCGTGGCGCCTGCCCAGACGCTGACCGACAAGGAATACCAGGTGATGCGCGATGCCTCGATCGCCATCCTGCGCGAGATCGGTGTCGATACGGGTGGCTCGAACGTGCAGTTCGCGGTCAACCCCGACAACGGCCGGCTGATCGTGATCGAGATGAATCCACGGGTCTCGCGCTCGTCGGCCCTGGCCTCCAAGGCAACCGGATTTCCCATTGCCAAGGTGGCGGCCCGTCTGGCCGTGGGCTACACGCTCGATGAACTGGACAACGAGATCACGGGCGGGGCCACGCCGGCCTCGTTCGAGCCTGCCGTGGATTACGTGGTGGTCAAGGTGCCGCGTTTCGCCTTCGAGAAATTCCCGCAGGCCGATTCTCGCCTGACCACACAGATGAAATCGGTGGGCGAGGTCATGGCCATCGGCCGGACCTTCCAGGAATCCTTCCAGAAGGCACTGCGCGGGCTTGAGGTCGGGGTGGATGGCCTGAACCAGATGACCACCGATCGCGAGCGCCTGCAGATCGAACTGGGCGAGCCCGGGCCCGAACGCATCTGGTACGTGGGCGATGCCTTCGCGCAGGGCTTCAGCCTCGACGAAGTCCACCAGCTCACGCGTATCGACCCCTGGTTTCTGGCACAGATCAAGGAAATCGTCGACATCGAACTGGCGCTCGAGCCGCGCACCCTGTCGGAAATCGACGAAGCCACCATGCGCGAGCTCAAGCGTCGTGGTTTCTCCGACCGGCGTCTGGCCTGGCTGCTCGATACGACCGAGGCCGAAGTTCGCAAGCAGCGGCACCAGATGAACGTGCGCCCGGTCTACAAGCGGGTCGATACCTGCGCGGCCGAGTTTCCCACGACCACCGCGTACCTGTACTCCACCTACGAAGACGAAGACGAATCCCGCCCCAGCGACCGCCAGAAAATCATCGTCCTGGGGGGCGGGCCCAACCGGATCGGCCAGGGCATCGAATTCGACTACTGCTGCGTGCATGCGGCCATCGCCCTGCGCGAAGATGGCTTCGAAACCATCATGGTCAACTGCAACCCGGAAACGGTCTCCACGGACTACGATACCTCCGATCGCCTGTATTTCGAGCCGCTGACGCTGGAAGACGTGCTCGAAATCGTGCACAAGGAAAACCCGCTGGGGGTCATCGTTCAGTACGGGGGCCAGACGCCCCTCAAGCTGGCTCGTGCGCTCGAGGCCAACGGGGTGCCCATCATCGGCACCAGCCCCGATTCGATCGACGTGGCCGAAGATCGCGAACGCTTCCAGAAGCTGCTCAACAAGCTGGGGTTGCGCCAGCCGGCCAACCGCACAGCCCGCACCGAAGGCGAGGCCCTGGCGCTGGCTGC
Organism: Castellaniella sp.; assembly: GCF_041677825.1. GTDB lineage: Bacteria > Pseudomonadota > Gammaproteobacteria > Burkholderiales > Burkholderiaceae_B > Castellaniella. The sequence goes on along the minus strand of NZ_JBAYPG010000027.1, from coordinate 29,420 downwards.
AGAGATCGGCTATCCGCTGGTGGTGCGCCCCAGCTACGTGCTGGGCGGGCGCGCCATGGAAATCGTGCACGAACCCCAGGATCTCGAACGCTACATGCGCGAGGCCGTCAAGGTCAGCAATGACTCGCCTGTCCTGCTGGATCATTTTCTGAACAATGCCACCGAAGTCGATGTCGACTGCCTGGCCGATGGCGAGCATGTCATCATCGGCGGGGTGATGGAGCACATCGAGCAGGCTGGCGTACATTCGGGCGATTCGGCCTGCAGCCTGCCACCCTATTCGCTGTCGCCCGACACGGTGCAGGAAATCAGGCGCCAGACCACCCTCATGGCGCGTGCGCTGAACGTCAAGGGGCTGATGAACGTGCAGTTCGCCATCCAGGAGGGCGAAGTGTATGTCCTTGAGGTCAACCCGCGGGCCTCGCGCACAGTACCGTTTGTCTCCAAGGCCACTGGCAGCGCGCTGGCAAAGATTGCCGCGCGGGTCATGGCGGGCCGCAGCCTCGCGGCGCAAGGGGTGCATGCGGTGCCCGAGCCCCGCTACTACTGCGTCAAGGAAGCCGTCTTCCCCTTCATCAAGTTTCCAGGGGTGGATACGATTCTGGGGCCCGAGATGAAATCCACGGGCGAAGTCATGGGGGTGGGCGAATCCTTCGGCGAGGCCTTCGTCAAGTCGCAGATCGCAGCCGGCGCCTGGCTGCCCGAAGCCGGCCAGGTGTTCATCAGCGTGCGCGACCAGGACAAGCCGCGCGCCGTCGAGGTGGCCCGCGGCCTGGCCGACATGGGGTTCGATCTGGTGGCCACGCGCGGTACGGCCGATGTCATCGAAGCGGTTGGCCTGGCGGTGAAACGTGTCAACAAGGTCACTGAAGGCCGCCCCAATATTGCCGACATGCTCAAGAATGGCGAGATCGCCATGGTGATCAATACGGTCGAAGAGCGCCGCAATGCAATCGCCGACTCGCGCACCATACGCATCCAGTCACTGGCCAACAGGGTCACGTTTTTCACCACCATTGCGGGGGCTTGCGCGGCGGTCGAGGGCCTGCAGTACCTGCGCCACGGTGATGGCCTGACCGTGTATGCGCTGCAGGCCATGCACGCGGGCTGAGGGCTGCATCTGCCACCCGAAGGCAGCGCCGGCCATCCGAGGGCAGCGTCTGCCAGTCCGCCCCGAAGGCCAGCCGCCCTGCCAGAAATATCCCTACTGGCAGCCGATATACCGTACCATTCCCATGGCATCGGCCCCGCTCATTGTGGCGGGGCTTTTTGAATCGATCCCGGTGGAGCACGTCCCTATGTCACAGAACTATTTTCCCCGCTGGCGCCTGGTCTCCGGTACGGCCCGGGGGGCAGTGGTCCAGCCCGATGAGACCATGCCCTTGCCGCAAACCGTGGCCATGGGGGCCCAGCATGTCGTGGCCATGTTCGGCTCCACGATTCTCGCGCCGCTCATCATGGGCTTTGACCCCAACATGGCGATCCTCATGTCCGGCGTGGGGACGCTCGTCTTCTTTCTGTTCGTGGGTGGGCGGGTGCCCAGTTACCTGGGCTCCAGCTTCGCCTTCATCGGGGGGGTGCTGGCGGTTACGGGCTACGCCGGCAGCGGCCCCAACGTCAACATGGGCGTGGCGCTGGGGGCGATCGTGGTCTGCGGCTTCCTGTATGCGCTCATCGGGCTGCTGGTGATGTGGGTGAATGCCCGCCAGGGGGGTGCCGCCGAGTGGATCGACCGCTGGATGCCCCCCGTGGTGACGGGCGCGGTGGTGGCCGTCATCGGCCTGAACCTGGCGCCGATTGCCGCCAAGGGTGCCATGGGCGGCAGCCTGTTCGAGGCCCTCATGGCCTTGTTGACCATTCTGTGCGTCGGCGGCGTGGCGGTGTATACGCGCGGCCTGGTGCAACGGCTGCTGATTCTGGTAGGGCTGCTGGTGGCCTGTGTGCTCTATGCCGTGCTGGCCAACGTCATGGGTCTGGGCGCGCCCATCGATTTTTCGGCGATCGGCGCCGCGCCCTGGCTGGGCCTGCCCCAGGTGACCGCGCCCGTGTTCGAATGGCACGCCATAGGCGTGATTGCGCCGGTGGCCATCATCCTCGTGGCCGAGAACCTCGGCCATATCAAGGCGGTCAGTGCGATGACCGGACAGAATCTCGACCGTTATCTGGGCCGGGCCTTCCTGGGTGACGGGGTGGCGACCATGATTTCCGGCTCCTTCGGGGGCACCGGGGTCACCACGTATGCCGAGAACATCGGCGTCATGACCGTCACCCGGATCTATTCGACCCTGGTGTTCGTGGTGGCGGCGCTGGTGGCGCTCCTGCTGGGGTTCTCGCCCAAGTTCGGGGCGGTCATACAGGCCATTCCGGGGCCGGTGCTGGGTGGCATGTCCATCGTGGTCTTTGGCCTGATCGCGATTGCCGGGGCGCGCATCTGGGTTGTCAACCAGGTCGACTTCAGCGACAATCGCAACCTGATCGTGGCCGCCGTCACCTTGATCCTCGGGGCTGGCAACTTTGCGCTCGAACTGGGCGGGTTTCGCCTCGATGGCATTGGCACCGCCACCTTCGGGGCCATTTTTCTGCATGCCATATTGCGCGGCAGGGCTTGATTTTTTCAAACGGAATGCCCACAATACATCACAGCACCCCGGGTTCTGCCGGGGTTTTTCGCATGTATCCATAAAAGCAAGGCGTCCCGCGCATGGGGCGTTTTCATTTTCGAGTCCACACCATGTCTGCGATCCCCCTGACCGCTCGCGGGGCTGAGCGCCTGCAAGCCGAACTGCAACGTCTCAAGACGGTTGAACGTCCTGATGTCATCAATGCCATTGCCGAAGCGCGGGCTCAGGGTGATCTGTCCGAAAATGCCGAGTACGATGCCGCCCGCGAACGTCAGGGCTTCATCGAAGGGCGCATCAAAGAACTCGAAGGCACGCTTTCGAACGCGCAGATCATCGATCCGGCCGAACTCGATGCCGATGGCCAGGTGGTGTTTGGCGCCACCGTTGAAATCGAAGATCTGGGCTCGGGCGAACGCCTTGTGTACCAGATCGTGGGCGACATGGAAGCCGATATCCGGGCCAATCGCATATCGGTGTCCAGCCCTGTCGCACGAGCCCTGATCGGCAAGAGTGCGGGTGATGTGGTCGAAGTGCGTGCGCCGGCCGGGCTGCGCGAATACGAAATCCGTGCGGTCAGCTACGCTTAGGCCGGCTGCTGCGACGGCCGGCCCGCAATGACAGCGCGCTGCCCACCACGCGTCTGGCGCGAGGGGCTGCGGTGGTGCCGCGCACGGGCCGGCGTGCAGCACGCGCGGGTTCGCCGGGCCGCGATGCAGTGCGCCCTGAAGCACGGGGCTGCGCGCTGCTGCCGGCAGGTGCTGCCCTGAGCCGCTGGGCGTTGCGCCGGGCTGCTGGCGGCAAGGGTTCGACGGGTTCGTGTGCGGCCACGGGGCGGGGCCTGTATACGATCAGGACCTTGCCCAGATGGCCCACTGGTGCACACCCAAGGGCGTCGCAGACGTGCGCCAGCATGGTCTCGCGCAGATCTCGCTCGGCCCCCGGGATGCGGATCTTGATGAGTTCATGGGCCTGCAGGCTGCGTTCGATTTCGCCCAGCACAGAGGGTGCCAAGCCCCGGTCGCCCACCAGGACCACGGGATTCAGGGCATGGGCCTGCGCGCGCAGTGCACGGCGCTGGGCCGGTGTGATGTCCAGTCTTGTCATTCATCAATTGTAATCGCATGGCCAAGAAAAAATTCTCCAAAGCCTGGGTACAGCGCCACATTCAGGATCCATACGTCAAAATGGCGCAACAGAAGGGGTACAGGGCACGTGCGGCCTTCAAGCTGATCCAGCTGCTCGAGGGCGAGTCCCTGTTGCGTCCAGGGGCGCTTGTGGTCGATCTTGGCGCGACGCCGGGCAGTTGGTCGCAAGTGGTGCGTGAACGCCTGACGGGCGCGCAGGGCCAGATTCAGGGGCGCATTCTGGCGCTGGATCTGCTGCCCATGGAGCCGGTGGCCGGTGTCGAGTTCATCCAGGGTGATTTCCGCGACGAAGCCGTTCTGCAACAGCTCCGCGACCGGCTGGCCGGGCAGCCTGTGGATCTTGTGATTTCAGACATGGCCCCCAACTTGTCAGGTGTGGCTTCGGCCGATGCAGCGCGTATGGAGCACGTGTGTGAATTGGCGCTCGAGTTTGCCTGCCAGCACCTGCACCCACGGGGTGCGCTGATCATGAAGGCGTTTCATGGCAGCGGCTTCTCGCAGATCGTGCAGGCGTTCAAGCAGCATTTCGTGCGGGTACTCGAGCGCAAGCCAGCCGCGTCGCGCAGCGAATCGGCCGAGACCTACCTGATCGGCATCGGCCTGAAACCGGCCACCCGGCCGCATGGCGGGTAACCCTGTCAGGGGGCGGGTTGGTCGACGCCCATATCAGGTAAAATGACATCCAGATACGCCTGAAGCATTCCTGTCTGGCACCAGGGCAGGGCGCGCAGCGTAAAACCACGGAGATTTCGCATTGAACAACTCGTTTTCCAAGGTCGCAGTCTGGCTGGTGATTGCGCTTGTGCTCTTCACGGTGTTCAAGCAGTTCGATGGCCGGCCTGCAGGCAGCGGGGATGCAGTCAGCTACACCCAGTTCATGGATGATGCCCGTGCCGGGCGCATCAGCAAGGTCGACATCCAGGGCGACACGCTTTACGTCACCCCCGATGCCGGGCGTTCCTACAGCCTGACGTCGCCGGGCGACCTCTGGATGGTGCCCGAACTGGTCAAGAATGGCGTCCAGGTCTCCGGCAAGGCCCGCGAAGAGCCTTCGTTCCTGACCAGCCTGTTCATCTCATGGTTCCCCATGCTTCTGCTGATCGGCGTGTGGATCTTCTTCATGCGGCAGATGCAGGGCGGCGGCAAGGGGGGCGCATTCAGCTTTGGCAAGTCGCGGGCCCGCATGCTCGATGAAAACAACAACAATGTCACCTTCGCCGATGTGGCCGGCTGCGACGAGGCCAAGGAAGACGTCCAGGAACTGGTCGATTTCCTGCGCGACCCCACCAAGTTCCAGCGCCTGGGCGGGCGCATTCCGCGTGGCGTGCTCATGGTGGGGCCTCCGGGTACCGGCAAGACCCTGCTGGCCAAGGCCATCGCGGGCGAGGCCAAGGTGCCGTTCTTCAGCATTTCAGGGTCCGACTTCGTCGAAATGTTCGTCGGTGTCGGTGCGGCGCGCGTGCGCGACATGTTCGAGAACGCCAAGAAGCAATCCCCGTGCATCATCTTCATCGATGAAATCGACGCGGTCGGGCGCCAGCGGGGCGCAGGCCTGGGCGGTGGCAACGACGAACGCGAGCAGACCCTCAACCAGCTGCTGGTCGAAATGGACGGCTTCGAAACCGGCCAGGGGGTGCTGGTGATCGCGGCCACCAACCGGCCTGACGTACTCGATCCTGCGCTGCTGCGCCCGGGGCGCTTCGACCGGCAGGTGGTTGTTTCGTTGCCCGATATCCGCGGGCGCGAGCAGATCCTCAAAGTGCACATGCGCAAGGTGCCCATCGCACCTGATGTCGATCCCAACGTGCTGGCGCGCGGCACCCCGGGGTTCTCCGGTGCCGACCTGGCCAACCTCATCAACGAGGCCGCGCTGTTTGCCGCACGCCGCAATGGCCGTACGGTCGACATGGCCGATCTCGAAAAGGCCAAGGACAAGATCATCATGGGGGCCGAACGGCGTTCCATGATCATGCCCGAAGAAGAACGCCGCAACACGGCCTACCATGAATCAGGGCATGCCCTGGTGGCGCGCCTGCTGCCCAAGACCGACCCGGTGCACAAGGTCACCATCATTCCGCGCGGGCGGGCACTCGGGGTCACCATGCAGTTGCCGGAAACCGACCGCTACAGCATGGACAAGGAACGCCTGCTCAACATGATCGCGGTCCTGTTCGGTGGGCGTATCGCTGAAGAAGTCTTCATGCACCAAATGACCACCGGCGCCTCCAACGACTTCGAGCGGGCCACACAGATCGCACGCGACATCGTCACCCGCTACGGGATGACAGACACGCTGGGCCCGGTGGTCTATGCCGAAAACGAGGGCGAAGTCTTCCTGGGGCGCAGCGTCACCAAGACCACGCATGTCTCCGAAGCCACCATGCAGAAGGTCGATGCCGAAATCCGCAGCATCATCGATGAGCAATATCGCGTGGCCCGCGAACTCATCGAAAGCAACCAGGACAAAATGCATGCCATGGCCAAGGCCCTGCTCGAGTGGGAAACCATAGACGCCGAACAGATCAACGACATCATGGAAGGCCGCCCGCCCCGCCCGCCACAGGCGTCCGGCGGGGGCGGCACCCCGCCGCACAGTACGCCACCCGCAGCGGGCCAGGCGGGTGCCAAGAGCGATCAAGACCCGGCCACCACACCCGTCTGATCGTGTCTGGTGGCGACCTTCCGGGCACCCTGCTGTGCGGGCGTTACAGGCTATCCCTGCAGCGCCCGCTGGTCATGGGTGTGGTGAACGTCACACCCGACTCGTTTTCCGATGGCAATGCCCATTTTCAGGCTGACCAGGCCATCGCGCATGCCTGGCGCCTGTGCGAAGAAGGCGCCGATCTGCTGGATATCGGTGGCGAGTCCACCCGGCCCGGCTCGCTGGGTGTCCCGGCTGCAGAAGAACTGCGTCGTATCCTGCCGGTGCTCGAGGCGCTTCAGGGTTGTGGCCTGCCCTTGTCGGTCGATACCTGCAAGCCCGAAGTCATGCAGGTGGTGCTGCAGGCGGGGGCCGACATGATCAACGACATCAGCGGCTTCATGGCAGAAGGGGCGGTCGAGGCCGTTGTGGCCAGCTCATGCGCGGTCTGCATCATGCACATGCAGGGTCAGCCGCGCAGCATGCAGGATGCGCCAGACTATCAGGATGTGGTGCGTGAGGTGCATGATTTTCTTGCGAGCGGCGCCAGGCGTCTGCAGGGGGCCGGGGTGGCGGCCGACCGCATCGTGCTCGATCCTGGTTTTGGTTTTGGCAAGACAGTCGCGCATAATTACACTTTGCTGCACGGCTTGCGCCAGGTCATCGACCCCAGCTATCCAGTTCTGGTGGGGCTGTCGCGCAAGTCCATGATCGGCGCCGTCACCGGGCGGCCGGTGACCGAGCGCCTGGGCGGCAGCATCGCGGCCGCCTTGCTGGCGGTCGAGCGGGGTGCCGGCATCGTGCGGGTGCACGACGTGGCCGATACTGTGGATGCCCTGAAGGTCAGGGCGGCAACCCTGGGGGCCATCCCATGAGCAGGCGCAAGTATTTTGGCACCGATGGGGTGCGAGGCATTGTGGGGGGCGACTGCATCAATGCCGAGTTCGCCCTGCGGCTGGGCTATGCCGCCGGCCGGGTGCTCGCTGGCGAGGCGGCCAATGCGGTCGCTGGCCGCCCGACGGTGGTGATTGGCAAGGACACGCGTATTTCGGGCTATATGCTCGAGTCCGCACTCGAGGCGGGGCTGTCGGCGGCCGGCGTGGATGTCCTGCTGGCGGGGCCCATTCCCACGCCGGCCGTGGCTTACCTGACGCGCGCCTGGCGTCTGGCCGCCGGCATCGTGATCAGTGCGTCGCACAATCCCCATTACGACAACGGCATCAAGTTTTTCTCGGCCGCGGGCACCAAACTGCCCGATGCCACCGAAGCGGCGATCGAAGCCTGTCTCGAGCAGCCTCCCGGTTGTGCCAGTTCAGCCGGCCTCGGGCGCGTCCGGCGCATCAATGATGCAGCCGGGCGCTACATCGAATTCTGCAAGAGCACCTTTCCCAATGAGCTCGACCTCCAGGGGCTGAAGCTGGTGGTCGATGCGGCGCACGGGGCGGCGTACCACATCGCGCCCCATGTGTTTCGCGAACTCGGCGCCGAGGTGATCGCCATCGGCTGCCAGCCCGATGGCTTCAACATCAATGAAGGGGTCGGGGCCACGCATCCTGAAGCCCTGCAGCAGGCCGTGGCCGAGCAGCAGGCCGATCTGGGCATTGCGCTCGATGGGGATGCCGATCGTCTGCAGATGGTCGATGCAGGCGGGCGCCTGTTCAACGGCGATGAACTGCTGTATGCCATCGTGCGTGACCGGGCCCGTGATCACGCGGTCGCCGGGGTGGCGGGCACCCTGATGACCAACTTCGGCTTCGAGCACCGGATGCGCGAGTTGGGCATCCCCTTCGAGCGCGCCCAGGTGGGTGACCGCTATGTGCTCGAGCGTCTGCATCAGCGTGGCTGGCTGTACGGGGGCGAGAGCTCCGGGCACCTGCTGTGCCTCGACCGTCATTCCACTGGCGATGGCATCGTTGCCGCATTGCAGGTACTGGCCGCACTGCGCCATGCCGGAACCTGGCAACTGGCGGATCTGACCGCCGATCTGTCCATGTACACGCAGAAGATGGTCAATGTCCCGCTGGTCCCGGGGCTCGACTGGCAGGCGCACGATGGCTTGCAGGCTGCGATACGGGCGGTGGAACACGCCTTGTCCGATCAGGGCAGGGTCCTGGTACGGGCCTCGGGTACCGAACCCAAGTTGCGCCTGATGGTCGAAGCATCCGATCCCGTCCAGGCCGATGAAGGCGTGCGCCAGCTGCTGGCGGTTCGCCTGGTGTGACGTGATCATGAAGCAGTTCGACTGGAAAGGGCTCGAGGTCGGTGGCCTGGCCCTGAGTCTGGCGCGCACCGAGGCCGAACTGGCCGAGTTGCAGCGCCTGCGCCTGCGTATTTTTACCGAAGAACTGGGTGCCCATTTCCCGGACGCCCAGGGCGACCGGGATGTCGACCGCTTCGATCCCTGGTGCCTGCATTTCATGGTACGTGATACCCGGACAGGTCGGGTGGTCGGCACCTATCGCCTGCTCACGCCAGAATCTGCCGTAGAGGCGGGTGGCTATTATTCAGAGTCCGAGTTCAACCTGGCGCCCATGCAGGCGTTCCGGCCGCTGCTGGTCGAAGTCGGGCGCTCGTGCATCGATGCCGGGTATCGTCACGGTACGGCGATCATGTTGCTCTGGTCGGGCCTGGCGCAGATCATGATGCAAGGCGGTTATCGCTATATGCTGGGTTGTGCCAGCGTCAGCCTGCGCGATGACGGTGTGACCGCGTCCGAGGTCTGGCGCCGCGCGCGTGTGCTGTTCGAGCGCCATCCGGATGTGCCGCGCATCCAGCCGCTGCTGCCCTGGCCGCTCGAGCGCCTGAACCGGCACGAGCCGGCCCGCGTGCCGCCGCTGATCAAGGGCTACTTGCATCTGGGGGCCACCATCTGCGGGGAGCCGGCCTGGGATCGGGACTTTCATACGGCGGATTTCCCCATCCTGTTGGATCTCGAGTGGCTGGACATCCGCTACAAGCGTCATTTCGGCATGCTCTGAGCGCCGGCCTCGCGGATATCGAGGGTGATGCCCACCTTGTGCCAGATCCGGGTTTCGGCCGCCAGCTGGAAACGGGTGAGTGGCCGTTCGGCCAGCCATTGTGCATCCAGGGTCATGGACACCTGGGGGTAGACGGCCTGCAGGCTCACGGCTGGAATGTCGGTCGCATTGCGTCTGCGCAGAAACAGTACGGCCAGGCGCAGGCACAGCAGGGCCAGCCAGCGCGCTGCATCGGGCCGGTAAGTGCGTACCTTGGCCAGACGCCCCTGATGGCCGAGTGCAAGGAATGCCAGCAGTTTCTGGTCGTCGTGTGAAAACCCCGGCATGTCGGCATGTTCGAGGATATAGGCGGTATGTTTGTGATAGTCGTGCCGTGAAATCGCGAGGCCGACCTCGTGCAGGCGCGCTGCCCAGGCCAGCGCGCGGCGCAATTCGAGCCGCTGGATGGCGTCGGCATTCGCAGCCTGCTGGTCGAACAAGGCCAGCGCCAACCGGCAGACATTCCCGGCCTGCGTCTCGTCCAGCGCGTAGCGCCGGATGAACTGGCGTACGGTTTCGTCTCGTTGGTCCTGGTGCTGGTCGCGTCCGAGCAGATCCTGGAGTACGCCGGTGCGCAAGGCGCCATCGCCCGTTTGCATGCGGTCGATGCCCAATTCATGGAAGGCTGCGATCATGATGGCCAGACCGCCCGGCAGAACCGAGACGCGTTCGGGCTTCAGGCCGTCCCAGTCTTCCAGGCGTACCCGGCCCTTGCGCACCAGGCCCGCACGCAACTGTTGCATGCCCGAGGCTGTAATGCCGGTCTGGCTCAGGCCGTTGCCGCGCAGGATGGCCAGCAGGCCCTTGGCCGTACCGGACGAGCCGTAGGCGTCCTGCCAGCCGGTGTGGCGGTAACGGCTGGCGATCCCCACGATGGCCATGCGTGCCGCCAGGATGGCCTGCTGCATGCGCGCCTCGGTGATCCGGCCCTGGGGAAAGAAACGCCGTGTCAGGGTCGTGCAGCCCAATTCGAGCGAGGCCAGTTGCACGGGTGTCTTGCCCCGGCCGATGATGAATTCCGTCGATCCCCCGCCGATGTCGATGACCAGCCGGTGCCGGTTGGTGGGCGGCAAATCGTGTATGACCCCCAGGTAGATCAGGCGTGCTTCTTCGAGCCCCGAAATGATCTCGATCGGAAAGCCCAGTGCGCGTTCGGCGGCCGGCAGGATTTCGGCCGCATTGCGTGCCACGCGAAAGGTGTTGGTGGCTACGCAGCGTACATGGCTGGGCGGGAAGTCGCGCAGGCGCTCGCCAAAGCGGTGCAGGGTCGCCAATGCCTGTTCCACCGCGGCCGGCCGCAGGCGCTGGTGTTCATCCAGGCCGTCGGCCATGGCCACCAGTTCGCGCAGATGGTCTTCGGTATAGACCTGGGCGCAATTGCCCTGACGAACGACCCGGCCGATCGAAAGGCGAAAAGTGTTCGATCCGAGGTCGATCGAGGCCAGCCGCTCGCTCATGTGCATACCTGAAAGTGCCACACTGTGCGATTATAGTGGTTCACTCAGGATCCCCCAGATTATGGAGCCTTCCCGTGGGCGCAGCAGAATGGCCACCTTTGCTCAATCGCGAGCTTTCTGTCCTCAAGTTCAATGAACGCGTCCTGTCCATGGCAGAGCGCAACGATGTGCCGCCACTCGAACGTTTGCGCTATCTGTGCATCGTGGGGTCGAACCTCGATGAATTCTTCGAGATCCGCATGGCCAGCCTCAAGGAACAGCAGCGGCAGACACCCGAACTGCGCGGTGTCGACGGCCTGACGCCCGACGAGGCCTTCGACCGGGTACAACGTGCCGCCCACGTGCTGGTCGATCGGCAGAACCGGCTGCTCACGGGTGAGGTCATGCCCAGGCTGCTCGAACAGGGGGTGGGCCTGATCTACTCCACGGGCTGGGCCGATCTGCAGCGCGAATGGGCTCATGGCCTGTTCCAGCGCGACGTGATGCCGCTGCTCACGCCGATTGGCCTGGATCCGGCGCATCCCTTTCCACGTGTCTACAACAAGAGCCTCAACTTCATCATCTCGCTCACCGGCGAAGACGCATTCGGGCGCGAGGGCCATATTGCCATCGTCCAGGCGCCCCGGGCCCTGCCGCGCATGATCAAGGTGCCGGCGGAAATTGCCGGGATCCCCGACGGCTACATGCTGCTGACCACGGTCATCAATGCATTCGTGGGTGAACTCTTCCCGGGCATGGAGGTGCTGGGCTGTTACCAGTGGCGCGTGACGCGCAACAGCGACCTGTATGTGGACGAAGAAGAGATCACCAACTTGCGCCAGGCCCTGCAGGGCGAACTTTCGCAACGCAATTTCGGAGCATCGGTGCGCCTCGAGATTGCCCACGCGATGCCCCCCGAGCTCGAAGTCTTCCTGCAGCGTGAATTCAACCTGGGGCCAGCCGATACCTACCGCGTCAATGGCCCGGTGAACCTGGGGCGCCTGATGCAGCTGTGCAATCGCGTCAACTGCCCCGACCTGGAATATCCGGTGTTCCGGCCCCGGGTGCCCGAACCGTTCGATGCCGAAGTCCAGCGGCCCGAGGCCATGTTCGCCGCCATTGCTGCGCGCGACCACCTCCTGCACCATCCATACCAGTCGTTTCAGCCGGTGCTCATGTTTCTGCGCAGCGCGGCACTCGACAACCAGGTGGTGGCCATCAAGCAGACCATCTACCGTACCGGCGAGGATTCCGAACTCATGGGGTTGCTGCTGTCGGCCGCCCGGGCGGGCAAGGAAGTCACCGTGGTGGTCGAACTCATGGCGCGCTTCGACGAGCAGACCAACATCAACTGGGCGGCCCGTCTCGAAGAAGTCGGTGCGCACGTCAGCTACGGGGTGGTCGGCCACAAGACGCACGCCAAGATGGCTCTGGTGTTGCGCCGCGAAGAAGGCCGTCTGCGCCGGTATGGCCATTTGAGCACGGGCAATTATCATTCGCGCACGGCGCGCGTCTATACGGACTTTGGCCTGCTCACGGCGAATCAGCAGATCTGCGAGGACATGGACCAGATCTTTTCCTTGCTGACGGGCCTGGGCGCGCGCCGTGAGCTCAAGCTGCTGCTGCAATCGCCTTTCACCTTGCACGAGACCGTATTGCGCCTCATCCAGAGTGAAACCGAATTTGCGCGCGCGGGCAAGCGCGCCCGGATCCGCGCGAAAATGAATTCACTGCTCGAGCCCACCGTCATCCAGGCACTCTACGAGGCCAGCCAGGCGGGCGTGCGCGTGGATCTCATCGTGCGCGGTGCCTGCGCCCTGCAAGCCGGGGTGCCCGGGCTGTCCGAGCGCATCCGCGTGCGCTCCATCATCGGGCGCTTTCTCGAACATTCGCGGGTTTTCTATTTCTATCAGGATGGCGCCGAACCTCTGTACCTGTCATCGGCAGACTGGATGGACCGCAATTTCCTGCGCCGGGTCGAACTGGCCTTCCCGGTTCTGGACAAGGCCTTGCGCAGGCGCGTGATCGACGAGGCCTTCACCTTCGCCTGGCGCGACAATCAGCTCGCCTGGGCCGTGCAGGCCGATGGCCGCTACCTGCGGGTGCGCAACCGCCGCGCGCCCTTCAATCTGCACCAGCACCTGATGGCGCGCCTGGCGTGAGCGTGTCTGCATCTGATGGCGGGCCCGGCCTGAGCGCACCCGCACCGGATGACGCGCCTGGCCCGGGTGGTCATGGCCTGCACGCGGGCCCACCGGGATCGGGCGTGTGCACCGCAGCAGAAATTGTCATCAATTTGTCATGTTGATGTCCTATCATTCGAGTTTGGCCTGAACCGGTGCCCGAGGGCACCTCCTGTACGGAGTGAGCATGCGTCTGCGCTGGCTGTCGAGCATCCAGATCAGCCTGTTTCTGCTGGCCTGTCCGGTGGCGCATGCCGTCGACCTGACCGGTGCCGGGGCATCGTTCCCCTACCCCATCTATGCCCGATGGGCCGCACAGTATCACAAGGACACCGGGCATCGGGTCAATTACCAGTCGATCGGCTCCGGGGGTGGACAGCAGCAAATCATTGCCGGTACGGTCGATTTTGGCGCCACGGATGACCCCATGCCGCAGGATCAGTTGCAGAAACATGAATTGCTGCAGTTCCCGGCCGTGATTGGCGCCATCGTGCCCATCGTCAATCTGCAGGGTGTGGCACCTGGCGAGCTGCGGCTGACGGGGCCGGTTCTGGCGGATATTTTCCTGGGGCGGATCGAGCGCTGGGATGATCCGGCCATTGCTGCGCTGAACCCGGGGCTCGCGCTGCCGGCGCGCGACATCGTTGTCGTGCATCGTGCGGATGGCTCGGGCACCACCTATGTCTGGACGCATTACCTGTCCCAGGTCTCGCCGCTCTGGGCTGCGGGGGTGGGGCGGGGCAAGGCGATCAAGTGGCCCACTGGCCACGGCGGCAAGGGCAATGAGGGGGTGGCGGCCTACGTGCGCCAGATCCGCAATTCCATCGGTTATGTCGAGTTTGCGTATGCCCATCAGAATGGCCTGTCGTGGACGCAACTGGAAAACCGGGCAGGGCACTTCGTGCAGCCCTCCCAGGACACCTTTGCGGCGGCGGCGCTGGCCGCCAGCGACGACCAGACGCCGGGCATGGCGCTGATGCTGGACAATCAGCCGGGCGCGCAGGCCTGGCCCATTACCTCGGCCAGTTTCATCCTGGTGCGCAGGCACCCGAACCGGTCGGAACACAACCAGCAGGTCTTTGCATTTTTCGACTGGGCCTTCAGCCAGGGGGCCGGCATGGCGCGCAGCCTCGATTACGTGCCATTGCCCGAGCCGCTCGTCGAGCGCATCCGGGCGCTCTGGGGGGCTTCATGAAACGTGTTCACCACCAGCAGTGGGCCGATGCCGGGTTCAGGCAGCTGACACGCCTGTTTGCCTTTCTGGTTTTCGTTCTGCTGCTGGGCATACTGGGTTCACTGGTGCATGGCAGCTGGGACTCAATCACGGCTTTTGGGCCCGCGTTCCTGTGGGGGGGCGAATGGGATCCCGTGCAACAGGATTTCGGCGCACTGGTGACGGTCGCCGGTACCTTGATCAGTTCTTTTCTCGCCCTGTTGATTGCCGTGCCGGTATCCTTTGGCATCGCCTGGTTCCTGACCGAGCTGGCCCCGATGTGGATGCGGCGTCCTTTGGGCATTGCCATCGAGATGCTGGCCGCCATCCCGTCCATCATCTATGGCATGTGGGGTCTGTTCGTTTTCGTGCCGATTTTCCAGGCGCATATCCAGCCCGCCATCGTCAACCTGTTCGCCGGGGTGCCGGTGCTCGAGCACCTGTTTGCCGGGCCTCCCATGGGCATCGGGCTGTTCACGGCGGGCCTGATCCTGTCCATCATGATCGTGCCGTTCATCGCGGCGGTGATGCGTGATGTCTTCGAACAGGTGCCGGCGATGCTCAAGGAGTCGGCCTATGGGCTGGGCAGCACCACCTGGGAGGTGGTCTGGAAGGTGATGTTGCCCTACACCCGGCAGGGCGTCATCGGTGGCATCATGCTGGGTCTGGGGCGGGCGTTGGGTGAAACCATGGCGGTCACGTTCGTGATCGGCAATGCGTTCCGGTTGCCGTCCTCGATTTTTTCACCCTCCAATTCGATTGCGTCGGCATTGGCCAATGAATTCAACGAGGCGGGTGGTCTGCAGAAGTCGGCCCTGCTCGAACTGGGGCTGATCCTCTTTCTGATCACGACCGTGGTGCTGGCGTTGTCCAAGCTCATGCTGCTGCGCCTGGCGCGCAAGGAAGGGACACGCTGACATGGCTGCCACACCTGCTTCCGCCCTGTCGGGCAATCCGCTCTATCGGCGACGACGCCTCATCAACCGGGTCATGCTCGGCCTCTCGGGTCTGGCGCTGGGTTCGGGCCTGTTCTGGCTGGCCTGGATCATCGTGACCCTGCTGATCAAGGGGGGCGCCGCGCTGTCACCCGCCTTGCTGCTCGAGAGTACGCCGCCTCCGGGTGAAGCAGGCGGTCTTCTGAACGCCATCGTCGGCAGCGTGCTGATTTCCGGCGTGGGAACGCTGATCGGCACCCCGATCGGCATTCTCGCGGGCACCTATCTCGCCGAATATGGCCAGCGTGGCTGGTTGGCGCCGGTGACCCGGTTCCTGAATGATGTTCTGCTGTCGGCCCCTTCGATCGTGATCGGCCTGTTCATCTACGCGGTGTATGTTGCGCAAGTTGGACATTATTCCGGCTGGGCCGGTGCGTTCGCGCTGGCCATTCTGGTCATTCCAGTGGTGGTGCGGGCCACCGACAACATGCTCGGTCTGGTGCCCAATAGCTTGCGCGAGGCGGCAGCCGCACTCGGTTGCCCCCAGTGGCGCATCGTGCTGTTCATTTCCTATCGGGCGGCGCGCTCGGGCATCATCACTGGCGTCCTGCTGGCCGTTGCCCGCATTGCCGGTGAAACGGCGCCTCTGCTGTTCACCGCGCTCAACAACCAGTTTCTGTCCATGAACATGAACGCGCCCATGGCCAATCTGCCGGTGGTGATCTTCCAGTATGCCGCCAGCCCGTTCGAAGACTGGAACCATCTTGCCTGGGCCGGAGCCGCCCTGATCACCCTGCTGGTGCTGGCCATCAATATTGCCGCCCGCAGCCTGTTTCGCAAATGATGCCCGCAGCCCAAGCCATGACACCTCTATCGCCCCTGCCCGACGAGCGCACCAAGCTGGCGGTGCGCAACCTGAACTTCTATTACGGCAACTTCCATGCGCTGCACGATATCAACATGGATATCTTCGAGCACAAGGTCACCGCCTTCATCGGCCCCTCGGGCTGCGGGAAATCCACGCTGTTGCGCACGTTCAACCGCATGTTCGAGCTCTACCCGGGGCAGCGGGCCGAAGGCACGATCGCACTCGATGGCGAAGACCTGCTCAATTCGAAGCGCGACATCTCTTTGATACGCGCCAAGGTGGGCATGGTGTTCCAGAAGCCCACTCCATTTCCCATGAGCATCTACGACAACATCGCATTCGGGGTGCGTCTGTTCGAGCGCCTGAGCAAGGGCGAGATGGATGAACGGGTCGAGTGGGCCCTGACCAAGGCGGCGTTGTGGAACGAGGTCAAGGACAAGCTCGGCCAGAATGGCAATGGCCTGTCGGGCGGCCAGCAGCAGCGTCTGTGCATCGCGCGCGGGGTGGCCATCAAACCCGAAGTCATCCTGCTCGACGAACCCTGTTCGGCCCTGGATCCCATCTCCACGGCCAAGGTCGAGGAATTGATCGCCGAGCTGAAGTGGGATTACACCGTGGTCATCGTGACGCACAACATGCAGCAGGCGGCCCGCTGCTCGGATTACACTGCATACATGTACCTGGGCGAGCTCATGGAATATGGCCCCACCGACCAGATCTTCGTCAAGCCGCGGCGCAAAGAGACCGAAGACTACATCACCGGGCGCTTTGGCTAGTCATTCGGCGGACGTGCGTCATTCATCGTCCATCAGCCCGGTGGCCGAGCTGGCCGGGTGCTCTGGCTGGTCGTTCGGGCGCGCGCCATTCATCTGCCGTTCAGGACAGTACGCGTATCGTGGCGATATCCAGAATCCCGAAGGACACCGAGATGAATCGCAGACATATCCTGATCGCAGCCCTGGCAAGCCCTGTCGGGCTGTACGCAGCCAGTACGCGTGCCGGCGACCATGATCGTGACCGGGCCGAGCAGCTGCAGGCCATGGGCGAAGTGCTGCCGCTGCAGCAGGTTCTGGCCAGCGTGCAGCGGGCCTACCCAGGCCAGGTACTGAAGGTCGAATTCGAAGAAGACGACCACTGCAGGCATGAGCGCAAGAAAGGCCGCGATTGCGACACGCGCTGGATCTATGAATTCAAGATCCTTCAAGAGGATGGGCAACTGATCAAGCTCAAGGCCGATGCGCGCACGGGCAAAGTGGTCAAGGTGTCCCGCAAGAGCGCCCGCAAAGACCGGGGAAAAGACTGATGAGGCTGCTCCTGGTCGAAGACGAGCCCCTGTTGGCTGCCCAGCTCAGGGATGCCCTGACTGGTGCCGGCTACGTGGTCGATGGGGCACAGGATGGCCTCGAGGCCGAGTATCAGGGCCTGAATGAGCCCTATGATCTCGTCGTGCTCGATCTGGGGCTGCCCGGGCGCGATGGCCTGACCGTGCTGCGCAATTGGCGTCAGGCGGGCCAGTCGATGCCGGTGCTGATACTGACGGCGCGCGACAACTGGCATGACAAGGTGGTGGGCATCGATGCCGGCGCGGACGACTACCTTGCCAAGCCGTTCCATGCCGAAGAATTGCTGGCCCGTGTGCGCGCGCTGTTGCGCCGGGCAGCGGGGCATGCCTCGGCCGATATCTGCTGTGGGCCGTTGCGCCTGGATACGCGCCAGGCGCGCATCTGGCTGGATGATGCGCCGCTCGAACTGACCAGCCATGAATACCGGGTTCTGGCCTATCTGCTCATGCATCGCGATGAAACGGTGTCACGCACAGAACTCACCGAGCACATCTATGCCCAGGACTTCGACCGTGATTCGAACACCATCGAAGTCTTCATCGCCCGATTGCGTCGCAAGATCCCGGCCGATCTCATCCAGACCGTGCGGGGTCTGGGCTATCGCCTGGCGTGTCCGGGCACGGCTGCTGCAAGGTGAGTGCCGGCCATCCGTCCTTGCGCTGGCGTTTGCTTGCGGGCTCTCTCATCTGGGTGGTGCTGAGCGTGGCGGCCGCAGGCTGGGGAATCCAGACCCTGTTTCGCCAGCACATCCGGGCGCAGCTGCAAACAGAACTGGGTATTTATCTCGATCACCTGACGGCCGCCATGCAAGTGGGTGCAGACGGTACCGTGTCTCTGGTGACCCGGCCCGCCGACCCACGCTTCGACAACCCGTTTTCAGGGCTGTACTGGCAGGTTTCCGCACCGGCCCAGGCGGGTTTGCGGGCGCAGTTGCTGCGCTCGCGTTCGTTGTGGGATACGCGTCTGGCTGATGAACGGCCCGAACTGCAGCCGGGTCGGGATCTGCAGACCACGACGTCGCTGTCGGGATACGATGAGCCCTTGCAGATGCGGGCGCGCAAGGTATACCCGGCCGAGGGCCCGCGCAGCGAGGTGGTGCTTTCGGCGGCTGCCGACCAGGCCCTGTGGGCGGAACCCGTGGCCCGGTTCAACCGCGAACTGGCCCTGGCGCTGGGTATCCTGCTGCTGGGTTTGATGGCCGCCGTGTGGATGCAGGTCTGGTTCGGCCTGCATCCCCTGAGGCTGTTGCGTGCACGCCTGACGGCCTTGCGCTCGGGGCAGGCCGCGCATGTCGATGGGGCCTTCCCATCGGAGGTCCAGCCTCTGGTCGATGATCTGAATCAGGTACTGGCGCAGAATGCCCAGGGGCTCGAGCGCGCCCGCATGCAGGCCGGCAATCTGGCGCATGCCCTGAAGACGCCCCTGACGGTCATGGCCAATGCGGCCGCCGTACAGGACGCCGATCTGCCCCATCTCGTGACTGAGCAGGTCGAACGGGCCCGGCGCCAGGTGGATTACCACCTGAAGCGTGCGCGCGCCGCGGCCGCCGTGCAGCAGCCTGGGGCGCGCAGCCCGGTTCGGCCCTTGCTGCAGGGCTTGGTGCGGGTAATGGAACGGGTTCATGCCGAGCGTGGCCTGACATACGATCTCAGCGGGGTGCCTGATGGCCTGGCATTTCGCGGTGAAGCGCAGGATTTCCAGGAAATGCTGGGCAATCTTCTGGACAATGCGGGCAAATGGGCCCGGCACAGCGTACAGGTGACGGCCTGTCCGGGTGCCCATGGCCTGGACATCCGGGTGGAGGACGATGGCCCCGGGCTTGCGCCGAGTCAGTTTGAACGGGTGTTCGAGCGTGGCCTCAGGGCCGATGAAAAAACCCCTGGATCAGGGCTGGGCCTGGGGATCGTGCGGGATCTGGCCGAATTGTACGGTGGCGCGGTGCGCTTCGAGCGCAGCGAGCGGCTGGGCGGTGCCTGCGTGATCCTCGAGTTGCCGGGCGGCGGCCCGGCACCCGAGGCCGCGCCGGCTCAGTTGTAGCGCCCGTTGCGCCCGCCCACACTATAGGTGCCGGCCCCCAGCAAGAGGATGGCCACGCTGCCGAACAGGAACAGCCCTTGCAACTCGAGCGCATGGCCCCCTGACTGGCCCAGGGTGAAGAGGTCGGCGGCGTGCACCAGACCGATCACGAACAGCATGTTGATGATCGCGATGGCGGCGCCCACGCGGGTGAAAAGGCCGAGAATGATCAGAACCGGGGCCACGACTTCGCCCAGATAAACGCCGTAGGCGAAGAACCCGGGCAGACCCTTGGCCGCCAGGGTATTGCCCAGCCAGGTGAGGTCTGCGCCCAGCTTGGCCACGCCATGCAGCAGCAGAAAGATGCCCAGACTCAGGCGCAGGACGAGTTTGCCCAGGTCGTCGCAAGTTGAACAAGACATGAAAGGTTCCTATGACGGTGACCCGAATGGTGGTCGGGGCGATAGGATTCGAACCTACGACCCTCTGCTCCCAAAGCAGATGCGCTACCAGGCTGCGCTACGCCCCGATGCAAGTCGCAAATTCTACCACGAAGCACAGGGTTTTCTCTGCATCGAAGAGCGCTGCGCCAAATCAAGGCGGCCCGGGCACAGTGGCGGCAGGCACAGCGGCAGCAGGCACAGCGGCAGCAGGCATCCGGACAGATCAGGTTAAAATGCGCGGGCCGGGCATGTTGCGGCATGCCGGCCGTCCGCCCTTGGCTCAGCTGGATAGAGCAGCCGCCTTCTAAGCGGCAGGTCGCAGGTTCGAGTCCTGCAGGGCGGGCCATTTCAGGGCCTTCGTCAGGGCTTTTCGGGCAGCTGCCGGCAGGCCCCATGGTTGCGCCCGCATGGGGTGTGATGCGCGGGCCCCGTGATTCGGGCGTCTGGCCTGTTTCAGGTTCAAAGCCAGGCACGGTCCAAGGGCCAGGCATGATTCAAGGGCCAGGCATGATTCAAGGGCCGGGCACGAATCAAAGATAAGGGCTGGCCAACCAGATGACCCGGTTGCGCAGCCGGGCCCAGTACGGCTGGGCGTGCAGGGCCTCGACGGTGACGCGCTCGGATTGCGCAATCTGCGCATCGATGCGGGCCGCCAGTTGTTGGGCCATCGCACGGTCGTAGATTTCCATGTCGAGTTCGAAGTTCAGGCGCAGGCTGCGTGGGTCGAGGTTGGACGAGCCGACGTACGACCAGGCGTCGTCGACGGTGAGCAGCTTCGAATGGTTGAAGGGCGCCAGGCAACGCCACACGCGGCAGCCGCCCTCGATGACCTGATCCAGCTGCGCCATCATGGCCCAGTTGATCAGGCGCAGGTTGTTGTGGCCCGGGATGACGATATCCACGGTCACCCCACGGCGTGCAGCCGTGTTCAGTGCGCCCATCAGGGTCTGGTCGGGCAGGAAATAGGGTGACTGGATGCGTACGTGGTGCCGGGCGACTGATAGCGCGCCAAGCAGTACGTTGTGCGTGGCGGCGATGAAGCGATCCGGGCTCGAGCGCACGCAGCGGGCCGGCACCTGAGGCTCGGGGGCCAGGGGCACGATGCGGCACCAGTCTTCGATGCGCAGGCGCTCGCGCGTGGAGAATTCCCAGTCATTGGCGAAGGCGGCAAACAGCTGTGCGGCCAGCGGGCCTTCGATGCGAAAATGCGTGTCTTGCGATGCGTGGGGCCCCACCAGGGACTTCATGAAGCTTTCACGGATATTCATGCCGCCCATGAAACCCAGGTGGCCATCGATGAACAGGACCTTGCGGTGGCTGCGCATGTTGGCGTAGGCCGTGCGCAGACCCAGCAGGCTGGTGATGAAGAGTTCGGCCGGGATGCCATCGCGGCGCAGCAGATCGATGATGGGCGGATGCGAATATTTCGAACCGATGGCATCGATCAGTACGCGAACCTGTACACCTCTTTCGTGGGCGCGGCGCAATGCCTCTGCAAACTGCAGGCCGATGCGATCATGGTCGAAGATATAGCTTTGCAGCGCAATGCAATGATGCGCCTGCTCGATGGCTGCGAGCATTGCGGGGTAGGCCTCGTCGCCGCTGTCGAGCAGCGTGATGTGGTTGCCATCGTGCAGCGGGAAGCGGCTGACCTTGTCGCACAGGATGCGCAGGGCGGAAAACTGGGGTGCCGAGATCGGGCCGACATCGCCAAACAAGGGTCGGGCATGGTGTACGTAGTCCTTGATCAGCCGGCTGCGCTGCCCCGAGATCTGATCATGGCGGATGCGGTTGATGCCTGCCGCCGCATACAGCAGTGCGCCAAACAGGGGGGAGAGCAGGATCACGCCCACCCAGGCGATGGCCGCCCGCACATCGTCCTTGTGCATGGCGGCATGCACCGAGCCGACCACGCCGAAAATCAGCGACAGCAGCGCGATCAGGTGGGGCCAGTACTGCTGCAAAAACGTCCAGAGCAGATCAACCATGGCTGAACTCAGGCATGGGCTCAGCCTTGGACCGGACGCTGCACGAGCGTGTCCAGCCAGTCGGGGTTCGGGCGGCCCTGGCCCGCCATTTGCTGGTTGCGCGAATTGGCGCGCCACACCCCGCCGCCGATACCGGGAACGGGCTCGGTGCGGTACCAGAACCAGCGCCCGTCGGCATCCTGCGCGCACCAGTTGAAACCGGCAGGCGCCAGAGACCAGTCGGGACACTGGGAAGCGAAACGGGGGGTGGCCTCGGTCATGACATCATCCTCGCACGGATTTTGTCATAGCCCAGATTGAAAAGAAAGCCATAGGGCAGGTAGAAGAGCACAAGACCGATGTCGAGCACCAGTGCCTGCCAGACCGAGATGCCCAGCCACCAGGCGACGAAAGGGATGGCAATCAGGATCAGGCCGCCTTCAAAACCGCAACTGTGCAGGATGCGCACCCTGGTGTCGCGATCGAAGCGCCAGCGCGCCTGGGCATGGTCGAACAGCCAGTTGTACAGTATGTTCCAGAGCACGGCGATGGTGGCGATGACTGCGGTGAGCACGCCCATGCTGAAAATGCTGTGCCCGGTGATCCAGGCTGCAAGAGGGGCCGACAGGCCGATGGCCAGGATTTCGAAGGCCAGCGCATGGAACAGGCGTTCCGCGCCCGAACGCTGATGGATCTGCATGGTGTTCTGGTGCGCGCGGCTTGGCGCGCGCGCAGGGCAGGGTGCCGTCACCCGTCGGTGGATCGCAGACCGGGTCGTCCCGGAAAGGGGGCCTTGCCCTGGAAATGCTGGGGTGACCGATGGGACTCGAACCCACGACAACCGGAATCACAATCCGGGACTCTACCAACTGAGCTACGGTCACCACCGAAAGAAGGGCGATTCTACCATGCTTCAATTTCTTTTGCAGCCATATGCCGCGTCCAATTCTGCTGGTACGCGCCCGGCCCGAGGCCGAATGCGTCCGCGCGAGGCGCCGGGATTCCGACATCAGTCGAGTCCGGCATACCGGGGCGGCCGGCCGTCGGTCGCCAGGAGAGGTTCGTGGCCTGGTCTGACGGATTGTGGCTGCGGTTTGCGTCATGTTAATGTGTCGCTGGGGCCGACTTGTCATCATTTCAGGGTGCCGCCCCATGCTTTCAGGGATACGTACATGGCTCAAATATTCGTTGTGCATCCGGACAATCCTCAATCCCGCCTGTTGCAGCAGGCCGGTGAACTGCTTGCCGAAGGGGGGCTGGTCGCCGTGCCCACTGATTCCAGCTATGCGGTGGTGGCCCGGCTGGACGACAAAGACGCTGCCCAGCGCCTGCGGCGCCTGCGCGGTCTCGATGAACGCCACCACCTGACGCTGCTGTGCCGCGATCTGGCCGAGATCAGCCATTTCGCGCGCGTCGAAAATGCCCAGTACCGCCTGCTCAAGTCGGCTACACCGGGTCCCTATACATTCATTCTCGAAGCCACGCGGGTCGTTCCGCGGCGTGTCTCGCATCCCTCGCGCAAGACGATCGGCATCCGTGTGCCCGATCATCGCGTCGCGCGCGCCCTGATCGATGCGGCGGGCTCGCCGTTGCTGTCCACCACGCTGATTCCCGTGGGCGACGATCTGCCCCTGAACGATGCCCAGGACATCATCGAACGCTATGCGCATGAGCTCGATGCCATCATCGATGGCGGTGCCTGCCCGTTCGAATCCACGACCGTCATCGATCTCACGGGCCCGGCCCCGCAGGTGATGCGGCGCGGGCGTGGTGATCCGGCTGCCCTGGGTCTGTCATAAGGCATGGATCAGCTCATCCAGACATTGGCGGTCTACGCCTTGCCTGTGCTGTTTGCGATCACCCTGCACGAGGCCGCGCACGGCTACGTGGCGCGATATTTCGGTGACCCTACCGCAGCGCTGGCCGGACGCATCACCCTCAATCCACTGAAGCACATCGATCCGGTGGGCACCATCCTGGTGCCACTGGTGCTGCTGTTCGTGACCCGGATGATGGGCGGCGGGTTGCTGTTCGGCTGGGCCAAGCCCGTACCGGTGGATTTTGGCCGGCTGCGCCGCCCCAAGCAGGACATGCTGTGGGTTGCGCTGGCCGGGCCGGCGTCCAATCTGTTCATGGCCATATTCTGGGTGCTGTTCCTGCGCGCCGGGATCGAAACCGGCCTGGTTCGCAGCGGGCATGATTTCTGGGCCCTCATGGCCCAGGCGGGGGTACAGATCAACCTGATCCTGATGGCCCTCAACCTGCTGCCGTTGCCTCCTCTGGATGGCGGGCGCATCGTGTACAGCCTCTTGCCCCGGCGTCTGGCCTGGCAGTACGGGAAGATAGAACCCTATGGCCTGCCCATCCTCATCGGTCTCATGCTGCTCGGGTGGTTGTGGCCCCTGATGATGCCCCTGTTGCGCCTGGGCGAATGGTTCGTCGGCGGGTTCATGTAAAACACCGGCATGAATCCGGTAAACTTGTGGTTTTATCTCATCGGGGCACCCCGGTACCCAGGAGGCACAGCGCATCATGGCCGGCTCGGATTCCAATTTTCCCGTCTTTCGGGGCAGCATGGTGGCGCTCGTCACTCCCATGCATCCTGATGGTCAGCTCGATCTCGAGGCCTTTCGCGGGCTGATCGACTGGCATGTGCAACAAGGCACCGACGCCGTCTGCGTGGTGGGCACGTCGGGTGAATCGCCCACGGTCACCGTGCAAGAGCAGGCTGAACTCATCGAACTGGCCGTGCGCCATGCCGATGGGCGGGTGCCCATCATTGCCGGTACCGGGGGCAACTCCACGGCCGAAGCCATCGAACTGCAACGGCACGCCTGTGCAGCCGGTGCGGCAGCAGGCCTCACGGTAGTGCCCTATTACAATCGCCCCACACAAGAAGGCCTCTATCAGCATTTCCGGGCCATCGCAGAATCATCGGAACTGCCCAGCATTCTGTATAACGTACCCGGGCGCACGGTGGCCGATCTGTCCAACGAAACCATTCTGCGCCTGGCGCAGGTGCCCGGCATCATCGGCGTGAAAGAGGCCAGCGGCAACATTGCCCGCGTGGGTCGGCTGATTGCCGCGGTGCCAGAAGGGTTCCATGTGCTCAGTGGCGATGACGCCACTGCTGCGGCGCTGATCCTGCTGGGGGGGCAGGGCAACATCTCGGTGACGGCCAATGTGGCACCGCGCCTCATGCACGAACTCTGCATGGCGGCACTCGCGGGCAACGTACCCGAAGTGCAGCGCCTCAATGCCAGCCTGTGCACGCTCAATCATGTACTGTTTCTCGAGGCCAATCCGATCCCGGTGAAGTGGGCGCTGGCCGAAATGGGCCTGATCCGCCTGGGCTATCGCTTGCCGCTCACCCCATTGTCCGACTCCCTGCGCGCCACTGTGCGCGACGCCCTGTCCGAAGCCGGTTGCCTTTCATGACTATCTCCATGCCCTTTGCCCGTCCGGCACTGATCATGCTCAGTGTCCTGTCGCTTGCCGCATGTTCCTCACTCGAGGAACTCACCGGTACCACCGAGTCCGTGGAGTACAAAAGCGCGGTGTCGGGTGATCCGCTCTCCATTCCGCCCGATCTCACCCAAGCCAACAAGAACACCCGTTATGTGGCCCCCGAAGGGGTGGCCCGCCTGAGCGACTACGCGGCACGCCAGCACAGCCAGAGTCTGGATCCGGCCGATCGCGTCCTGCCTCGCAATGCCGGCATGCAGGTTCTGCGTGATGGCACGCTGCGCTGGCTTTCGGTCGACGAATCGCCGCATATCCTCTTTCCGCAGATCATCGAATTCTGGAATGAGCAGGGCTTTACCATTCACACGCAGAATCCCGAAGCCGGCCTGATCGAAACCGACTGGGCCGAGAATCGGGCCAAGATCCCCGAAGGCTGGCTGCGCAGCGCGCTGGGCAAGGTGCTCGACCAGGTCTTCGACAGCGGCGAGCGCGATCGTTTCACGACCCGGCTCGAGCGCGATGGTTCGCGCACCGAGATCTATATCAGCCATCAGCACATGGAAGAAACCCCCACGGCAGATGGCACCGCCTTCAAGTGGGTGTTCGCCAAGGAAGACCCGGGCCTGAACGCGGCCATGCTGGCCCGCCTCATGGTCTATCTGGGGGCTGAACAGACGCAGGCGGCCGAACAAGTGCGCGCGGCCAGCGAGAGCACGGTGCAGGGGGGTGCCGCGCAGATCAGCGCCGATCGGACCGCCCTGATGCTCGATGAGCCCTTCGATCGGGCCTGGCGGCGCGTCGGGGTGGCCATCGATTCGGCGCGCTTCACGGTCGAAGACCGCAACCGGTCTGCGGGTGATTACTACATCCGCTATCTGGATACCGATACGGGCGAAGAAATCGAGCAGCAGACCATGTTCGGGCGCCTGTTTGGTTCGCGCAACACGGCAGAGCCCCTGCGCTTGCGCATCCACCTGGCCGACCAGGGCGGGTCCAGCGTGATCACGGTGCTGGATGAAGCCGGCCAGACACTCACCGATGACACGGCCAAGCGCATTCTGGCCGTACTGGCCGACAACCTGAAGACTACGCGCTGAGAAATTGTTCGCGCAGCTGGTACAGGGCAGCCAGAGCCTCTCGCGGGCTCAGGCTGTCCGGGTCCAGCGCCTGCAGCGCCTCGTGCAGCGCGTGCTGGTCGTACGCCGCGGGCGTGTCTTCGGCAGGGTCCGCTTCGATGGGCATGGCGAGGTCGTCCGTGGCGGCGTCATCGACCGGATCGGAGGGCGCATCAAACAGGTTCAGCTGCGCCGGCATCCGGTTGCGGGATTCCAGTTCGGCCAACAGTTTGCGGGCCTGGCGTATGACAGGCGCAGGGATGCCGGCGCGCTGCGCCACGTGCAGGCCATAGCTCTGGCTGGCGGGCCCTGACCGCACCTGATGCAGAAACACCACGCCCTGGCTTGAGTCTGCAGCAGCCAGGTGTATGTTCACTGCGGCCGGATCTTCATTGGGCAGCTGGGTCAGCTCGAAGTAATGGGTGGCAAACAGCGTCAGGGCGCGGTTGTGGCCCAGGAGCCGGCGGGCGATGGCCCAGGCCAGCGCAAGCCCATCGTAGGTCGAGGTGCCGCGCCCGATCTCATCCATGAGCACCAGGCTGCGTGGTGTTGCAGCCCCCAGAATCACGCTGGCTTCCATCATTTCCATCATGAACGTCGAGCGTCCACCCGCCAGATCATCCGCAGCGCCGATGCGCGTGAAGATCCGGTCGATGGGTCCGATGCGTGCCTGGTCTGCCGGCACGTGGCTGCCCATCCGGGCCAGCAGGGCGATCAGGGCCACCTGGCGCATGTAGGTGGATTTGCCACCCATATTGGGCCCGGTGATGAGCAGCAGGCGTTGCGTGGCGTTCAGCAGGCAGTCGTTGGGGGTATAGGTTTCTATGCTGCGTTCGACGACGGGGTGCCGGCCTGAGCGGATGTCGAACCCGCTGTCCTCGACCAGTACCGGGGCGGTCCAGCCGTGCTGCTGGGCATGCCATGCTAGTGCTGCAAGGGCATCCAGGCAGGCCAGGGCAGCGGCGCTGCGCGCCACCGCCATGGCGTATTCCGCCGCCTGCGCCACCAGTTGCTCGTACAGCAGCTTTTCACGCGCCAGGCTGCGCTCGCGCGCTGACAATACCTTGTCTTCCCAGGTCTTGAGCTCGGGCGTGATGTAGCGTTCGACATTCTTGAGCGTCTGACGCCGTCGGTAATCGTCCGGCACCTTGTCGGCCTGGCCGCGGCTGACCTCGATGAAAAAGCCATGCACACGGTTGTATTCGACCTTGAGGTTCGCGATCCCTGTACGTTCCCGCTCGCGCGCCTCGACCTGCAGGAGAAAGGCGCCGCTGTCGCTGGCCAGCTGACGCAACTCGTCCAGTTCAGCATCGTGGCTCGCGGCGATCACGCCGCCTTCGCGTACCATCACCGCCGGCTCTTCAGCCAGTGCCTGTATCAGCATGGCCTGCAGGGCCGGATCCACCGGAATGTCGGCCAGGCAGCTGGCCAGCAGGCCATCGGTGGCTGGTGCGCCGTCGCTCCAGAGTGCAGGATCGGCAAAGTCATCCTGCGATCGGGCCGTGAGCCCGGGCAATGCCGCAAGCGCATCGCGCAGGCTGGCCAATTCGCGGGGGCGTATGGTCTGCATGGACAGCCGGGTCGATAGCCGTTCGAGATCCGGGAGGCCGCGCAAGGCCTCGCGCAACCGGTCCAGACCACCGCGCGCGGTACCATTGCGCAGTTGCGTGATGGCATCCTGGCGGGCCTGCGCCTGCGGATTGTGACGCAGCGGCGCCTGAATCCAGCGTCGCAACTGGCGGCTGCCCATGGGGCTCTGGGCGTGATTCAGGGTACTGAAAAGCGTGGGCCCGGCACCGTGCCCCAAGGGTTCGGTGAGCTCAAGATTATGTCGGGTGATGGGGTCCAGCACGACATAGTCGCTCGTGCCATCCTGTGCCAGACCCTGTACATGGGCCAGCGCCTGGCGCTGTGTGGTCTGCACGTAACGCAGCAGTGCCCCAGCGGCACGCAGGGCCAGCGGCTGGTCATCGAGGCCGAAGGCGCCGGTGTCGGTGACTGCGAAGTGCTGCAGCAAGGTGTCCCGCGCGCCGTGCCGTTCGAAATGCCAGTCGGGCACGTGGGTGATGGCTGCCTGGGTTGCAGGGGCGGCGCTGCCTTCGGCACAGACCAGCTCGGCAGGCGCCAGGCGCGCCAGCTCGGCTTCGAGCAGGGCCGGGGCGCATTGGCAGGCGCGGAACTGGCCATTGGCCAGATTCATCCAGGCCAGCCCGATCTGCTCGCGCCCCCCCTGGCGGGCCTGGACCACGGCAGCGATGTTGCGGTCTTCGGCGGCCGGCAGCAGGGCGTCGTCCGTGAGGGTACCGGGCGTCACCAGACGCACGATCTTGCGCTCCACCGGCCCCTTGCTCTGGGCGGGGTCACCGATCTGTTCGCAGATGGCCACTGAAATGCCCTGGCCCACCAGGCGCGCCAGATACCCTTCAAGCGCGTGAAAGGGTATGCCTGCCATGGGGATGGGCGCCCCCCTGGACTGGCCGCGCTGCGTCAGCGTCAGGCCGAGCGCCCGCGCACCGCGTTCGGCATCGGAGTAGAACATCTCGTAGAAATCGCCCATGCGGTACAGCAGCAGGTGCTCGCCCGCCTGTGCCTTCAATTGCAGGTATTGCTGCATCATGGGAGTGTGGCTGGAGAGATCGGGCTGGGTCATCAGTGTCGCAGGTCGAGTGAAGCCGGGATGGTGCCGTCATTGTAATGACTGCGCAATCCGGACGAAAAAGATTGCGCTGTGACTCACAGGTGGAGAGCTTCGTCTTCAGTTATGTTTCCGGCGTGATCTTCAATCTGCTCCAGTCCGTCTGATGGGTGTTGGCCTGGGCCCAGTTGGAGATGATGTGTCCCTGCTTCAGACGCTTGGCTCAGACGCAAAATCCGGTGCGATCCCAAAATTGAATCCGCCCGGGTTTTGAGGAGGCTCCAAACTTTGAGAGAATGGAGTTATGGCAAATCAATCATCTTTTTCCCCTGAAGTTCGTGAACGTGCGGTGCGGCTAGTGCAAGAGCATCGCGACG